>CAYJFY010000006.1:24493-90108 GCA_964369755.1 uncultured Lachnospiraceae bacterium | reverse complement strand
CGCACTCTTAGGTGAACCAGAATTCTTGGTTTTGGATGAGCCTATAAACGGACTTGATCCTACAAGCATTGTTGAACTTCGAGAACTTCTGAAAAAATTGAATAAAGAACAGAATATTACGATATTGATTTCAAGCCATATTCTAGGAGAACTGTATCAACTAGCAACTTGCTATGGGTTTATAAGTAAGGGCAAGATTGTTGAGCAAATCAGCCTAGCAGAACTAGATAAAAAATGTAAAAAACATATATACCTACAGGTTGACAATGCAGCAAAAGCGGTTTCTATACTGGAAACAAAACTCAATACTACAGAATTTAGTGTTACATCCAATGATACCATCAAACTATATGAGTTCCTGGATGATACAGCTAAGGTGGCACGCGAGCTTGCTCTAGGAGGTGTGTCTGTTAGCGAAATATCAACAAAAGGAGATGATTTGGAGAGCTATTACATGGGACTGATAGGAGGAGATAAACATGCTTAACTCAATTCGTGCAGAGCTTTATAAATTAGGGAAGCTAAAAGGATTTAGAATTATTTTGCTGGTCAATGTAGCAACATATGCTATGCTTGCAGTTTTAATATTAGTAACGGCAGATATGATTCCTAGTGATTTGCCAGAGGGTGTTATAATTTCAGTCTCTAACGTAACAATAAGCGGATACGATGTATTCAAGACCGCCTTGATACAGTTACAGAGTAATATTGTATTCATTGCTACATTTATTGGACTATTCGTTTGTGGAGAGTTTGCAAACCGTACATTAGGGTTAGCAGTTTCATCAGGGAAATCACGTATGTCAATGCTTATTGGGAAAATTGTAGCGGTAATGCTTGGTACAGTTCTTATTTTAATCATTACTCCAGTCGTGATGACAGTACTTATAACAGTTATCAATGGGTTTGGTGTTGAATTTACTGCAGAGATTTTCAGAGAAATGATAATAGATTTCATATTGTATCTTATTGTGAATCTATCCATTACCTGTATGTGTATTTTCGTAGCTTACCTGTTGAAAAATATGGGAGTAACTATGGGGATTTGCATAGGTACGCTATTAATCTATGGAATTATCGCTGTAATGCCTCTAGGGGAGACCTGGCAAAAGATTATGGAGTTTACACCACTATATTATGCAAATAATATAGGAAGTATCGAAACAAGCGGAGATATTATTAAGGTAATCGGTGTTAGTATCGTAACCTTTATACTTGCTGGGGGATTTTCATACATTGCATTACAAAAAGCAGAGTTAAAATAATCTAAGGGAGACGCAATATGTGGTATATTATATTAGGAGTCGTCATTGTAGTACTAATCATTAAACTGATTTTAATCAATGCAGAAGTGAAAAATATTACGAAGCAGTTGAGTGAGCTGACTTCCAATAAAACGCAGAAAAAACTGACCACTACAATTGCGTATAAAAATATACAAAGCATGTGTGTAGCAATCAATCGAAACCTGATGAAGCAGCAAGAGCAGCAGATTGCAACAAGAAACCACGAGGAACAATTGAAGCAGTCTATTGCGAATCTATCACATGATTTACGTACGCCGCTCACTTCTATTATGGGATACATAACTATGATGAAAACAGATGAGCTAAAAACGGGAGAATACTTAGAGATTATAGAGGGAAGAGCAAAGAATCTGAATACTTTAGTAAATGAATTCTACGAGCTTTCAATCATAGAAGATAACGATTATACAATGGAGCTTGATAAAATAGACATGGTTGCTGTATTGACGAATGTGTTAATGGGTAATTTTTCTCTATTTGAACAAAACGACATAACACCACAAATAAATATTCCCGATAAGGCGGTCTACGTTATCGGGAATATAGGTGCATATGAACGTATTCTCCAAAATATTATCTCTAATGCAATTAAATACAACAAAGGTTCTATAGATATCTCACTCATTGAGGAGAATGAAAATTGCATCATAACGATTAGCAATCAAGCGAGTAACTTGAGAAATGAAGATACGACTCATCTCTTTGATCGATTTTACACAGCAGATTCTTCGCGGACAAAGAAAAACACGGGGCTAGGGCTCTACATTGTAAAAACTCTGTGTGAGAAGTTGGATGCACAAGTTAGTTGTGAACTTTCGGCTCAAAAGCTTCTAGCGATTCGTATCTGCACGAAGATCAATCGTTGAGTTGGCTAATAGCCAATCTTAAAGTAATCCAAATATTGTTTAAACTTGTCTTGTGCCGTGAGGCAGGTATCAAGAAGAAATCCTCTTTCGTTTTTCCATTTCTTGAGCCCTCTATAATAGAATAGTTTTAGCTGCTCATCAATGATAAAAGGTACAATATTATGTTTTAAACATTCTTTCAAAAGAATGAGCCTACCCACACGTCCGTTTCCATCTTGAAATGGATGGATTTTTTCAAAACGATAATGGAAGTCTATCAAATCTTCGAAGGTCTTATGGTTCTTGCAATTGTATGAGCTAAGAAGTGATTTGATTTCACTTGATACAAGTTCAGGTGGTTGGGAATTCGAGTTTTTCTATCTGGCTTTTGAGCAGTTTCTGGAATATTCCAAGTTTTTCCAGTTAAAAATGCGCCAGGGATTCGGCCTTCTTTACAATAATTTCTTACGCTGCGCGCTGATATATTCCATTTTTCTGCAGTAGTTGCAACAGATAAAAACTTCATGGCAATAACCTTCCTTTTCCCTAATTCATTATATAAAATTTTGTTTATCAGACTTTCCTATTGGATAGAGTATACCACATTATCGGCAAAATAAAAATGCAAATAATTGATAAGATCAGAGATATCTTGCCGATAACGGCAAATATGTATATGGAAAGAAATTGACCAATTTGGTTCACGTACTAGCCCATCACTAATCAGCGGAGTGATTAGCGTGGGACTGAAATGCAACTATTAACCTACAATTTTAAACAAAATATTATAAACGAGGTTATTTTGTGGTATAGTCTATATAAGATAAGGAGGGTTGTTGTATGGCAGTTTCAATACCATATGAATATATAAAATCCAAAGACCTTCGAGGTATGGAAGAGAAACTCTTGTTATACAAGAGATACAAGGATGAGTTACAACAGATAGAAAAACGTATGCTAGAGTTGGAAACAAAACATTTTTGTCTATATTTAACGAAACCCTTATGATGTACGGTTTTCCTATGGAGGATAATCATGCGTGATTCTTGTTTATATGAAGATATAGATGTTTTAAGAAATCTTGCAGGAATTAGAGACAGAGATCTGCTTGCAGAGGAGGAGTAGAATGAATATAACGAGAGCGAAGGAAAGTTATATACCACAGATTATAGACTTACTTAAGGATATTGGCATGATACATCACAGTGGAAGAGATGATGTTTTTCGTGCGAATATTATAAAATATAGCAGTGATGAAATTCAAGCTGTTTTGCATGATGAAAACAATCCACTTTTTGTAGTTTTGGCAGAGGATCAAGAAACAGTATTGGCTTATGTGTTTTGCAAGGTAATAATAAGAGAAAACTCGGAGATATTCCAAGATAGGAAGATACTATTCATAGATGACCTCTGTGTCAGTGAGGAACTACGAGGTCAAAACATCGGTGGGAAATTGCTGGAATTTCTAAAAGGTTATGCAAGGGAAATTTCAGCACATTCTCTAGAATTAAATGTTTGGGAATTTAATGAAAGTGCAATTAAGTTTTATGAGAGGGAAGGATTTTATACACAAAAAAGACAAATGGAATTTGACCTATAATGAGATGGTAGATGGGTGGTGAATTTGATGAAGATATTAGTAGTAGATGATGACGTTGATATTAGAAATCTAGTTAGCCTGTATCTGAAAGGTGAAAATTATGAGGTGATAGAAGCAGAAGATGGAATCGATGCAATAGAGAAAATAGGTGATGATGTTGACCTTGTGATTTTAGATAGCATGATGCCACGTATGAATGGAGTCGATGCTTGCATAAAAATACGTGAAAAATACAAGATGCCTATTTTATTTTTAACTTCAAAAGTAGAGGATGCAGATAAAATGATAGGGTTTTCTTCTGGGGCAGATGATTATATTGTCAAACCATTTAATCTCGTTGATTTAATATCTAGAGTGAAAGCTAACATTAGGAGGTACCGTTCCTATAATGTAGTAGACATTCCGAAATCTGAGGATGAAATCACCTTTTTCGATCTTACGATTAACTTTATTGCGCGAACTGTTGTTAAGGATAGTGAAGTGGTAAGGCTCACGAAGACGGAGTTTTCTATTTTAGAAATGTTTCTAAAAAATCGTGGGCGAGTATTCACATTGGAACAGATTTACAATAATATCTGGAATGATGACAGTATATTAAACGCAGAAAGTACAGTTTCTGTACATGTCAGAAATCTACGTAAAAAGATTGGGGACAATATAAAAGAACCAAAATATATCAAAACAGTATGGGGGGTCGGATATCGTGTGGACTAGGGAGCGTTCGCTATATTTTGTACTTCCATTTCGAGTATTCTTATCTTTGTTTCTGAGTATTCTGTTTTTTGCGATCTTGGCATTTAGTGCCGATTTTATTCTCTTAAATGTTTTGGGAGTGAATACACAGGAGCAAAAGCAAGAAACAGACAAACTTGTAGAAGAAATTCAGTTGAGGATTACCGAAAACTTTTTTACTTTCGATGAAGCAGAGGAGGTTTCCGAATTATGGAGTAATTCAGGATATACTTTACATTTTTTACACTCTACGAAAGACTATTCAAGTAACCAATTAAATATTATAAATGATACCTATTTCATATACGATATCGAGTTCTTTGATGTAAGTGGTTCTGTTTTGATTATTTCGAATGTAGTACGAACACGTTATATGGCATATTTTATAGGTTCTATAACACTTTCAGTTATATTATTTTTGATTCTAATCTTAAGAGAAATGGCAAAACTCATTTCGAAAATTAAGGTGATTGAGCGTGGAATCAATATCATTGCCAATGATGATCTACAGCATAAAATAGAGATTGTTGGGGAAAAAGAAATTTTAAGTCTTGCGAAAAATATCAATAATATGGGAGAAACTATTTATATAAAGAGTCAAAATGAACACAAGGAGGAAATTAGTAAGAGAATGCTAATCACTAATTTATCTCATGATGTAAGAACGCCACTGACATCCATAAGTGGATATCTAGAGCTAATCCTGGCAAGCACGGAAAAAGATAGCACGATTAACAATTATGCGAGCACTGCAAAGAAGAATAGTTTAAGACTTCAAAAGCTGATTGAGGATTTGTTTTTATACAGTAAGCTGATAAGTAATGATCTGAAGCTACAAATAGAGGAATATAGTATGAGTAGGCTTCTCTTGCAAATAGTGGAATTGTATGAAGAAGAAATTAGTGTTGATATACAATCAAAAAATGTGATGATATTAGTAGACCTAAATCATTTTCAGCGTGTTATCTCGAATTTATTAGATAATGCTCAAAAGTATAAAAACAAAGATACAGACATTTGTATTAAAAATTATAGTGATGATAGATTCACTTATATTGAAATTCAAAATGAAACGAATGATGATTTGACGGATAAAATCGGTCTGCTGACCAATCGATTGTATAAGGTTGAAGAAAATAGAAAGGATTCATCATCTGGGCTTGGATTATCTATTGTGGTAGAGCTTTTGAAGACCTTTGATAGTTCACTCTATCTTTTGTTTGAAGATCATATTTTTACAGCACAAATCAAAATACCAAGAAAAGAATGACTTCTTTCGAAAATCTTTCGAAATCCTTTTGGCTTCCTTGCGGGAATGCTAAAGGGATTTTTTGCTGTGTTAGATATAATAATGTTATAGAAAACAAAGAGATCTAACAAAAAGGAGAAGATAAAATGAAGAAATTTAGCATGAGAAAATCAATGGTTTTTACAGGAGTAGTTGTAGTAGCACTAGGGCTGGTTACAGGGTGTACCGGGGAAGAGCATCGTGAATCATATTCGGGAAATGTGGAGGAATTAGAACCGTTCACATCCATAGATATTGATGCACTATCACCAGATGTGGAGGTTGTTGTAGGGAACGAATACTCGATCGAGTACAAATTACACGATAGAGAACATATCGATGTTTTAGAAGTGAGAGATGACACATTGATATTTGATACAGGATATAATTATGAGTTTGATGTTGTCTATGGTAACTTCTATATTAAAATAACAGTTCCACAGGATGTGGAATTTGATGATGTGGATATAAAGACAGTTGCTGGAAATGTGTATACAGACATAGAGGGAATTTCAAATGCAAGTTTCATTACAACTTCAGGAAATGTTATGGTTGAAGATTCAGTGATTCCTCAATTATTCGCAAAAAGCACAAGTAAAGATGTTGAAGTGAGTGGAATATTCGAGAACATAGATATCTCCACAGTTTCAGGTCGGTGCGAGGTGGTTTCAGACAATGTAAAAGGTGACATTCAAACGGTTTCAGGAGATATCGTTGTCAGAACAAATGTGACCGAAATATCGGCAAATAGTTTCGGAGAAGTCAAGTTCTTTGGAGAGAACAAAGGATATCGATATGAATCAAGTGATTCAGACCTTAACATGGTAAGCGTAAGTGGAAAAATTACAGTTGAGTAGTTGCTAGGAATTCGCTTGCGTAAGCCCTCCTCACATTGTATAATTTGAGTTAGGTTATTAAAATCAAAAAGTTATACGCAAAAAATGAAGTGAAAAATTCGAGGAGGAAAGAAGATGGAGAAGAATTATAGAGATTTTGAGAAGTATTTAAAGACATTTCCAACAGCAGACGGAAGATTTGGCGAATATGGAGGGGCATTCTTGCCACCACAACTCATTCCCGCATTCGAAGATATCACGGCAGCTTATCATGACATATGTAACAGTTCGGATTTTATCAATGAATTGAGAAGAATCAGACGCGAATTTCAAGGAAGACCAACACCGGTATATCACTGCAAGTCATTATCGAAATATGCAGGTGGGTGCCAAATCTATCTAAAAAGAGAAGACTTGAATCATACAGGCGCACACAAGATTAACCACTGTATGGGCGAGGGGCTTCTAGCAAAATTCATGGGCAAGAAAAAAATTATTGCTGAGACAGGCGCAGGGCAACACGGAGTTGCACTAGCAACTGCTGCTGCGTATTTTGGAATGGAATGTGATATCTACATGGGAGAGGTTGACATTGCAAAACAACATCCAAACGTAGTTCGTATGAAGATGCTTGGAGCTAGAGTTGTTCCAGTAAGTCATGGACTAAAGACGCTGAAAGAAGCAGTGGATGCAGCCTTTGAAGCATACCTAAATGAATACGAAGATGCAATCTATTGTATTGGATCCGTGGTTGGACCGCATCCATTTCCAATGATGGTTAGAGACTTCCAAGCAGTCATTGGATTCGAAGCACTCGATCAATTCAAAGACATGACTGGATTTTTACCAGACGCAGTATCGGCGTGCGTAGGTGGTGGGTCGAATGCTATGGGAATGTTTTCTGCATTCTTAAAAGAGCCTGTGGACATCTATGGAGTAGAACCATTAGGAAAAGGGCATGGACTAGGGGAACATGCAGCTTCTATCACATATGGGAAGAAGGGGGTTCTACATGGTTTCGAGAGTTTGCTTCTACAAAACGAAAAAGAAGGCGAGCCAGACCCAGTATATTCAGTTGCAAGTGGATTAGATTACCCATCGGTAGGGCCAGAGCATGCATATCTACATGATTGCGGTAGAGTGAAATACGATTATATAGATGACGATGAAGCAATTGAAGCATTCTTCTTACTCTCAAGGCTAGAGGGAATCATTCCAGCAATTGAAAGCTCACATGCTGTAGCGCATGCAATCAAATACGCAAAGACACATAGAACAGGAACCATATTGGTGAACCTTTCTGGTAGAGGGGATAAAGACATCGATTATGTATATGAGAAATATGGAGATGGAAAAGAATTTTTGAAAAATAGAGGAGTTACTTTAGAAGTTTAAAGCGGTGAATTAGGGACGGGGGTTTTTGAAGAAAACCCCCGTCCCTAATGAGAGGAATATATATAAGATGATAAAAAGATTTGATTTGATAGGCTGCATAGTAATACTATTATTATGCATTGCATTTGTACTACTTCCAAATGCGGGAACATATGCTTTGTTGGATGGAATATTCTATATAATATAGGGATAATGACGAGTGGGGGATTACAATGGTAAGAAAGAGTAGATGTACGGAAACAACAGATGGAATAATTAATAATGTGAAACTAAAAGGGCAAGATTTCCCTACAGTTATTACTGTTGAATATGTAGTGGAAGAAAAGTGCTATCATATACAAGAAAGCGTAAAATTAAAAAGTGAAATAATTAAACTAGGATTTCTACCGATTGGTCAGAGGAAAAGTCCTAGGCTTGGAGATACATCAGTGGGGAGAGCAGTAAGGGTAATATACAACCCGAATAATCCAGAGGAAGCTTATCTTCCTGAGAATATTGGGCATATCAATACATGAGTTTGGATGAAAGAACAATGTTCCAAATATTTTTCAGTCCTTGAGCATGTCAAAATTTAGTTGAAATCGAAGCTAACTGCTATGGAGGTGGAGAATGGCAAATAGAAATAGTCGCATTAAGCCGAAAAATAAAACAGGTAAGAGAAAACCTTTAATTGTTCGAATAGGGTTATTCTTGTTGAGCGTGATATTATCGGATTATTCGGAGCACACCCCAGGTGAGTAACTTCTGTGCAAAACATATCGAAGAGGGATAGATATAGGAATGTGCGAAGATTGAAACATACAGAATATCTCTTGACATTCTCTTAAGTTACATGTATAGTGGCTAAGGTATGCGATTTGCATACAAAACAAAGAGAGAATAGATGGAGAGAAGAAAATGAAAAAGATTTTATCAATGTTAGCAGTTGTAGCGTTATCGGCTTCAATGCTAGTGGGTTGCGGAAGCGACGAAGCAAAGTATTTAGGTGAGTGGAAGGGTTCTTTGGAGATGACACAAGAAGTACCTGACATGGGAGAGATTACACTGGAATTTGATCTTGGTTTAGATATCAAAGAAGGTGGAGCGTTTACACGTTCAACGGCTGTAACAGACGAAACCGTAGAGTCATTGAAAACTTTTGTATCAGATAACATCGATGCACAATTGCAAGCAATCATTGAGTCAGCTGGTATGACAGAAGAGGAAGCAGCTGCAAGTGTGGAGGAAGCAATCGGAATGTCAGTAGATGAGTATGTGACTCAATCAGTAGATATGTTAATCGAAATGTATGCTACAGATGTTCTAGAAGGTGAGTGGGTTATCGAAGGTGATTACCTATATATCGCAAAAGGAACAGCAGATGAAGATCAATTTAAACTTGATGGAGATAAATTGATTCTTGAAGATGCAGAAGGAAATATCGAATTTACAAAATAAGAGCATATAGTATTTAAAAGAAGTTGAAAATTTATTTTCAGCTTCTTTTTTCTTACCCAATGATTTTACAAATTAACATAAAAAAAATACAAAACACATTCGATGCAAAAGGCTATGATAATACCAAGGTCAAATGGTTATAAGACGTAAGTGTAGAAAAGGAGAAACAAGCATGACAAGAAGAGAGATTGTAATTCAAGCATTGAACCACAAGGAAACAAATCCAGTGCCATATCATATGGACTTTACAGAACAGGCGTTAGAGAACCTGATTGCACACACAGGGGATCCTGACATTGAGTATAAGTTGGGGGAATATTTACATTATAAGCAATACTGGGGATGGCCGACAGAGTTGGAGGATAAGCCAGGATATTATAGAGATGAATTTGGTGTTGTATGGAATCGAAATGGTGCGGATAAAGATATCGGATTACCAGAGGAAGATTTGATTGAAGACTTAGAGGATTCGGATTACGAGTTCCCAATTCCAGATGAGGCGAGACTTCGTAAGGAATGTGAAGAACTTACCAAGGATAAAGTGAAGGATGATAGATTCATTATGTATGGATTTGGATTCTTGATGTTCGAGAGAGCTTGGGCGATGTGTGGGATGGAGAATATTCTATGTGACATGATTATCTGTCCAGAGGAGACGGAGGAGTTCTTCGAGAAGATTGGGGATTACTACTGTCACTTGCTAGATATTGCATTGGAGTATGATTTTGATGGAATTTATTTTGGAGATGACTGGGGACAACAAAAGGGCTTGATCATGGGACTTGAGCATTGGAGACACTACATTAAGCCGCAGATGGCACGTCTATATGCGAAGGTAAAGGAAAAAGGGCTTTATGTAATGCAGCATTCGTGTGGAGATTGTTCTGAATTAATGGAAGACTTAATTGAAATAGGACTAGATGTTTACCAAACATTCCAACCAGAAGTATATGATGTAAAAGAAATGAAAGAAAAATATGGAGACAGACTTAGTTTCTGGGGTGGAATTTCAACCCAACAATGCCTACCGTTTGTGACACCAGAAGAGGTGAAAAAAGAAGCAGTGAAGATGTATGAGCAGATAGGAAAAGACGGTGGATATATCATTGCGCCAACACATGCGCTTGCATTCGATGTTCCAGCAGAGAATATTCTTGCAATGGTAGAGGTGTTCCAGAATCAAGACAAATATTTCTTTCAGAAATAATCGGTGACTCTATGAGAAATGAAATTGAAATATATGTGATTTCTGGGTTTCTTGGATCGGGAAAAACTACTTTTATGACTGAGTTTTTGGAAAAATTTTCGGATAAGAAGCTAGGGATTTTGGTCAATGAACTGGGGACTGTCAGCATCGATGGAATGTTGGTAGAGCAAAATGGAATCCAGATGACGGAGATTACCAATGGTTCTATTTACTGCTATTGTAAGCAGGGGGATTTTATCTCTGTGCTGAGAGCCTTTTCAACCAGTGACATTGATGTGCTGATCATAGAGAATTCAGGGATGGCGGATCCGTCTAATATTCATAAGCTCCTGAAACAAGGGGTAGAAGTGGGTGGACGAAGCTATGAATACAAGGGAGCAATCTGTGTCTTGGATTCCATGACATTTTTGAATCATGTGGAAGTGTTACCATCGATCAAGAATCAAGTACTCAGTAGTAACTTCTTCGTATTGAACAAGGTAGATATGGTAAATCAAGAGATGGTAGCTAGTTGTAGGCAGAAAGTGTTGGAGTTGAATCCAGATGCTAAGGTCTATGAGACGATGTATGCGAAGGTGCCATTTGAAGTGTTAGAGCAGGAGTTGCTAGATAATGGATATGATGGTGAGACAACAAATAAGTGCTATAACAAATTTGTGTCTTATTCCTTGGAGTGCGATGAAGTGGTGGAAACTGAGGTTTTTCAGGATTTCCTGAAAGAAATCTGTGGACGTTTGTACAGGGCGAAAGGATTCGTGCTTACCGCAGAGGGCTGGAAGAAGGTGGATGTGGTGGAATCACATATCGAAATGAAGGCAGCAGAGCTACTGAAGAAGCAGAAGTTGACGAAGACAAAATTTGTGACAATTGGCAAGGACGAGAAGGAATACAGGGAATGGTTGGTTGAAATCTGGGGAAAATACTTCCAGCAGCCGCTGACTATATATGAATAATCGGAGGAGAAGTGATGAATAGGAAACAATTAGTATTAGATGCAATGCAGTGCAAGGATGTAGATAGAATTCCATGGGTTCCATTTGTAGGATGCCATGCAGCTAGTTTGTTAGGAGTAGATTGCGAAAGTTATTTTAAGAGTGAAGACCTGATTGTAGAAGGTGTGAAGAAATCATTTGAACTCTACAAGCCAGATGGACTACCTACTATGTTCGATTTACAATTAGAGGCAGAAGCGATGGGTTGTGGCCTTACGTATGCAAAGGAGAATCCACCTGCGGTTTCTACACATGTGCTAGAAGATGGAGCCAAGTTAGAAGACTTGAAGATCCCAACAGAGGAGGACGGACGTTTTCCAATCGCGCTTTCTGCAACGAGAAGAATTGTAGAAGAGTTGGGGGATAAGATGGCGGTGTATGGGCTGATTACAGGGCCGTTTACCTTGGCACTACATCTAAAAGGAACGGACATTTTCTATGATATGATTGATGAGCCAGAGGATGTGGAAGAAGTGATGGAGTTTTGTCAAAAGGTTGCCATCCAAACAGCGAAGATGTACATCGACGCTGGGGTTGATATCGTGGCATTGGTTGACCCGATGACCTCTCAGATTTCTCCAAGCAATTTCGAGGATTTCGTGGCGCCTTATTGCAAGGAAGTGTTCGACTATATTCACTCGAGAGGGAAGTTAGGATCGCTCTTTGTTTGCGGTGATGCTACGAGAAATATTGAAGGAATGTGCCAGACGAACTGTGATAATCTATCTGTGGATGAGAACTGTGACCTGCAATATGTTGTAGATACAGCGAAGAAATACAATGTGTCAGTAGGTGGAAATATTAAGTTGACATTGACCATGTTATTTGGAACACCATATGACAATATGCAAGATGCACAGGCTTGTATGCAAATCGGGGGACACAAGGGATTTATCCTTGCGCCAGGCTGTGATATGCCATATGCAACACCAGTGGATAATGTGCTTGCAGTAACGAAAACGGTGCATGGAGATATCAAGGACATCTTCGAAGGTGGGGATGTAATGGAAGGTGTGGAGTATGAGTTGCCAAACTATGCGGATTCGGATAAGGTTATCATCGATTGTATTACCTTGGATTCGGAGTCTTGTGCGGCTTGCCAATACAATATGGAAGCAGTTCGCGTGGCTGCAGAACCGGTGAAAGATGATGTAATCATTATCGAGCACAAGATCAAAGAAAAAGAGGGTGTTGTGTGTATGATGAAATTAGGTGCGACACAAGTGCCAACCATCTGTGTGGATGGAGAAGTGAAGTATAGTAGTATTCTACCAGACACAGCAGAACTAACCGCCTGTTTCCAAGCGGCAGTAAGTAAAAAGAAATAATCACGGATAGAAAAGAGATTATCGGTATTGTTTCGGGGTGAGACCAGTATATTTCTTGAAGACTTTAGAGAAATAACTCTGATCCTCAAAACCAGTAGCAGTAGCAATGTCGATAATTGCATAATCTGTATTCGCAAGCAATCGTTTGCTCTCTTCGATGCGCACCATGGTAAGGTGTTCTTTGAAGGAAGAATCGGTTGCTTGTTTGAATATGGTGGAAAAATACGATGGATTCAAGTGTACGTAGTTTGCAACCTCTTCCAACGTAAGAGGAGAGGAAAAATTCTTGGCAATATATTGCGCCGCTTTTTGAATGACATCATTGTTTGAGGAGTGGGTGTGTACAAACATGCTCTCGGTGAAGGTTTCTACACATTCTTGTAGTTTTATGCAGAGATCATCTAATGTAGTGATACTCATCATGGATTTTAAGAAATCATTATTCAAGATCAAAATCTTATCGGTCGGCGCACCACCTTCGATGGATGCTCTAGATAATAGCGAGGAAAGTTCGATGGAGCGGGTCTTCACAGTATCTAAGCTACTGCCTTCGGAGAATAGAACATAGCCCAAGAGATCGTTGAGGATTCCTTTTGCCTCCTTGGCATCTCCTGATTTTACTTTTGCGATTAGTTCCCGTTCCTTTTCAAATGGATAGAATATAGGGTCTATCTGACCGCTTGTTTTATACATCTGAATGGACTCGTTGATCTTGGATTGCTGTAGAAGCTTATGTTGGTTGGCGACGAATTGGTCGCGGCTATCATGCACTAGGTTCGATAATAAGTAGTAAAGCAATCGACTGATTTGAGTCACCGTACTTGGTGGGACTACGGTCAATTGATTGGATGTATCGTACAATTCCAATAAGGAGGATGTTGGAATGGAATAATGATTCGCGATATCCAAGATCAGTAGAGAATCTGGTTCATCCATCAGAAATGGGCCGACTAAGACAGAGCCAAATAGTGCATTTTTATTAATCAGTGGAAATACAATATGGTTTAAATTGGCATGGCAGGAGAAGATATAAGTCTCTCCTAGAGCCATGGCATGGCGGCTGGCCTTGTCGTGGATAATCTTACAAGATTCAGAAGGTGGAAGATGCTTGCGAAATTCTTTGCAGAATTCTACGGATTGTCCATGGGAGAGAAGTGTGTTTCCCTTTTCGTCGATGATTTGAACAGGGAGGTTGGTGCAGACTTGGAAGGCTACCAGCATCTCTCTTAACTTTTCTTCCTCGATTATCGTGTAAATATATGGCTCCATATGCATCTTCCCTTCTATTGTTATCCGTACTTAGTTTTGCAGAATGTTTAGTTTATTTATAACACAAAAATTCTAGAAAAACTACTAAAAATCCAAAATAATTTATAATTTCAATATTGAAAAATGATATAATTAATAAAAATATATGTGATCGAAGAGTAAAGGAGAAATTTATGTCAATTATTAATGAAATGTCGGAATTACTACAAAAGGGACGTGCAAAAAATGTGAAATTACTCGTACAGCAAGCGTTGGAAGAGGGGATCTCACCAAAAGAAATCCTAGATGATGGTTTGTTAAGCGGGATGATGATTATCGGAGAAAAGTTCAAAAATAATGAAGTGTTTGTACCAGAGGTGTTGGTTGCGGCACGTGCAATGAATGCCGGGTTAAGTATTTTAGAGCCGAAATTAGTAGAGGTTGGAAATGAGCCAGTTGGAAAGGTTGTAATTGGAACGGTAAAAGGGGACTTGCATGACATCGGTAAAAACCTAGTGGCTATCATGTTGAAGGGTGCTGGATTCGAAGTCATCGATGTAGGTGTTGACGTGGATTCAGAGAAGTTTATAACTGCGGCAGAAGAGGCAGATGCAGATGTAATCTGTATGTCAGCCTTATTGACAACCACCATGCCATTTATGAAAACAGTAATCGATGATTTGCAAGAAAAAGGAATCAGAGATAAGTATATCGTTATGATTGGTGGTGCGCCTGTGAATCAAAACTTCGCGGATCAAATTGGAGCGAATTATTACACACCAGATGCAGCGACTTGTGGAGAGGTCGCAAGGGCAGCAGTTCTAGGATAAACTAGACGAAAATGGTGATTGGAAGGATAGAAAACTAGGGGTGGATTTATGAAACAGGGCGAGATTAGGGTATTTGATGGGTTTCACATTGAGATAGATCGAAAGCAAGTAATGGATTTGATTGATTGCTATCCAGAGAGTCCTGTTTACGAAGATACGTTAGAAGAATTAATGGAACTAGAACCAGTGATACTTGGGCTTGTGAAAGCAGAGGCAATCGTGGCTCTCTCTAATATAGAAGAAACAGTGATGGTAGACGGCATCTTATCTTCGGATGATAAGGTGCTCTATGCCATTCTTACGATAGGAAGAGAGGCCAGCGAGTTTAGTCGCAGATATTTTGATGAGGGAGACTACCTCAAAGGAATGTTAGCGGATGCCCTTGCGGACACATGCCTTTTTTCTATGGAAAAAGAATTTCGCACATACATAAAATCTCTCTGTTTGGAAATTGGCATGGGGATTGACCGTCGCTTGGAGGCACCTGTGGATATTCCCATGGAGTTTCAGCAGATTGCATTTGCAAAATGTAGGGCGGCAGAATATCTCGACATGGATATTACAGTGGGCTATATGTTAGAGCCGGTGAAGTCTACCTGCCAGCTGCTACGCCTCTGTGAAGATGTAGAAACATTTAAATTGGAGCACAACTGTAGATCTTGTCCCAACACAGCGTGCAAGCTTCGAAAAGTCTATGATGTGGAACTGCATATCTACAGCAAGGCTGGTGACTTGCTAGGAACGGTGACAAATGCGGAGGGTGAAACCATATTAGAATCACTCGTTCGTGGAGGAATCTATATTCCAGCACCTTGTGGAGGGAGTGGAAACTGTGGGAAATGTCAGGTGAGGGTAGACGAGGAAACCCAGGTGTCATTGGCATGTAAGCGAAGGGTTACAAAAGACTGCGACGTGCATTTACTGCAGAACCATCATGAGAGTGAAATGGAAGTGGTCGGTGTACTTTTGGGAGAACAGACTGCACAAGCTGAGAAGAACTCTAGTGAATATGGAATTGCTATTGATTTAGGAACAACGACGATTGCGATGGCTTTGGTCGATCTGAAATCAGGAGGAATCGTTGACACATATACCACCGTGAATCGACAACGGGCATATGGCGGGGATGTCATCAGTCGTATCCAAGCATCAAACGACGGAAAAGGCGAAGTGCTGAGAACACGAATCTGTGAAGATTTGCTACAGGGGATGAAGAGCCTTGTGCAAGGGAAATTAGAAGGTAGTGTGGAACGTGCTGGTATGCCATATCAGGATATCGAATCCGTTGTAATCGCAGGCAATACGACAATGCTACACTTGTTATTGGGCTTTTCTTGCGACACACTGGGCGTTGCACCATTCACACCAATTGACATTCGTCAAATGACACTAGAATTTCAAGAAGTGTTTCAAGGGGAAGCGGATTGGAGGGCAAAAGTCACTATCTTGCCAGGAATATCGACCTATGTGGGTGCCGATATTGTTTCGGGGATCTATGATTGTGAGATGATGAAGGGAAGAGCATATTCTTTATTGGTAGACTTGGGAACAAACGGAGAAATGGTGCTTGGAAACTCTGAAAAGGCTTTTGTTACATCCACCGCCATGGGACCGGCTTTTGAAGGTGGCAATATTACATGGGGGATGGCAGGGGTACAAGGTGCAATCAGCGGGGTGACCATAGAAGAGGGAGAAGCTAGACTCGAGATTATTGGAGGCGGAGAGGCAGAGGGAATCTGCGGCACAGGAGTATTAGAAATCGTTGCTGAACTTTTAAGGGAAGAACTTGTGGATGAAACAGGTTTGTTGGATGATGAATATTTTGAGGCAGGATATCCACTAGCGAAGGCAGCGAGTGGAGAAATGATTGTCCTTACGCAGAAAGGCATTCGTGAAATACAGCTCGCCAAGGCGGCGATTCGTGCAGGAGTAGAAACCTTAATTGAAACGGCAGGTATATCTTATGCTGAGGTGGAAACAATATATCTGGCAGGTGGATTCGGTTATAAGATTAATCGGGAAAAGGCTGTCGCCTTGGGGATGTTTGCGGAAGAGAGTCTAGAGAAGATAAAAGCAGTTGGAAATACTTCACTAGGTGGAGCGATAAAATATTTGTTAGATGAAAATGGGGATAAAACGTTAGAAAAGATAGTAGAAGCGGCAGAAGAAGTGGATTTGGCTATGAACTTACGTTTTCAAGAACTCTATGTGGAGTGCATGCTATTGGGGACGGGGGAAGATGAATGAAGTGGAATTTTCCCCAGACTTTGAATGGATGATACCAGATAAGAAAAAAGGATGCGAAACTCGCATCCTTTTTTCTACGTGGGTGAGAAGATTCGAACTCCCGACCTTTTGGTCCGTAGCCAAACGCTCTATCCAGCTGAGCTACACCCACATTGCCTTAACAGCAAAAATAATATTACTACAAATAGAATCAAAAGTCAATAAAAATCTCATAAAAAAATTACATAAAATGCAAATTTATTTCTTGTAAGTGGGATACAGATGTTATATAATACCTTGAACAAGTACGAAATGATATATTCCAATTACGGAAAGAAGGGATACATATGAATGATTTAACACAGGGAAGTCCATTAAAGAAGATATTGCTTTTTATGTTGCCGATATTAGCAGGGAATCTATTTCAGAATCTATATAATGTGGTAGATATAATCATTGTAGGACAATTCTTGGGAGTAGACGCGTTGGCTTCTGTTGGTATGACAGGGTCGATTATATTTTTGGTCATCGGTTGGGTAGTAGGTCTTACCAACGGGTTTGGGGTTCTGATATCTCAAGCATATGGAGCCAAAGACGATAGAAGGCTAAGACATTATGTAGCCATCTCTACATATATCTGTATTGGGTTTGTGATCGTGATGACTGTGGGCTTGTTATTGGCAAATGATACCATCCTGCAGCTTATGAATACACCAGAAGAGATTTATTATGATACAAAATCATATATTACAGTTATTTATGCGGGTTTGATAGCAAGTTTCCTATATAATATGTTGGCATCCATCGCCAGAGCGATGGGAGATAGCAAGACACCACTTTATTTTCTTGCGTTTTCGTCGGTGATCAATATTGGATTGGACATACTTTTTGTGGCGGTATTGCCATTTGGTGTTGCAGGAGCAGGTTATGCAACAGTCTTGTCTCAAGTGATTTCAGGTGTGTTGTGTTTGATTTACGTTTTGAGAAAATATCCAGAGATCCGTTTCTCGAAAGAAGAAGGACAATTTAGACTCGCTACCATGATACAATTATTGGGAATTGGAATTCCCATGGCATTACAATTTTCGATCACAGCCATTGGTACCATGATCGTTCAAGGGTCACTCAACTTGCTGGGATCCTTGCATATAGCTGCATTCTCTGGATCCATGAAGATTCAAGGGATTTTGATTCAGTTTCCGATTGCGGTTGGAGCGGCGCTTGCAAGTTTTGTGGGACAGAACTTTGGAGCTATGAAGTTCGAGCGAGTAAAACACGGGGTGTCTGCGGCGTTGAAGATTGTAACGGGGTATTGTGTGATAGCAATGGCAGTAGCATATTTTATCTGTCCACATCTGATTGTGTTGTTTGCAGAGGACACCAACGGACAATTGGTCGAGATATCACGACAACTATTCCACATATGCCTATGGTTCTATATCCCATTAGGATTGATCTTTGTGTATCGAAATGCACTCCAGGGATTAGGAAATGGATTGGTGCCACTTCTCGGGGGGATTGCGGAGTTGATTGCACGTGGATTGACCATTGTATTTCTATTTGAATCATTGCAATTCATTGCAATTAGCTTAACAGATCCAATTGCATGGTTATCGGCATTGATTCCATTGGTGCCATATTATTACTGGTATATCAATAAAATGACGAAGAAAATGATTCCAGAAACATAAAGGAAGGGGAATGAGAGATGGAGAAGGTAAAGTTTAAGGAAAAACTGAATTACAGATTTGATAACTTGATGGCAAAGGGTGCGATTACCTTAGTCGGAATGCTGTTTTTGGCAACAGCGCTAGTTGTGGTGGTTGCGGGAATTATACTCGTATTTGTCAATGCAGACGGCTCGACAGTTGGGGGCAATGTATGGGCGAGTGTTATGCATGTGATTGATGCGGGAACCATTACAGGAGCCGATACGGATAACATTGGCTTTCTGATTATTATGTCTCTCGTTACCTTATGCGGATTGTTTGTAACTAGTATCTTGATCGGTATTATAACTACAGGGTTTGAAGAAAAATTATACGATTTGAAAAAGGGAACAGCAAGAGTCATCGAAGAGAATCACACAGTGATTCTGGGATTTAACAACAATATCTATTCCTTGATTTCGGAAACCATTGAGGCAAATGAAAATCACAAAGACGGTTGTATTGTGATTCTAGCGGATGATGATAAAGAAATGATAGACACGGCAATCTCTGAGATGATTCCAGATTTGAAGACAACCAGAATCATCACAAGAAAGGGAAGTATCACGGATTTCTTCATGCTTGCCAAGTGTTCCATTGAACATGCACGCTGTATCATTATTAATGAAGATCGGGACTTGATTACGATCAAATCGATTCTGGCAATTAACAATTATTTGAATCGACAAAAGGGAACAGGGAATAAACCACATATTGTTGCTACGATATACGATGAGTCGAATTTCCATGCGGCACAGATTATCTCCGAGGGAAATGCTGAGATTGTGTTGGTACAGGATGCCATATCAAGGATTATTGCACAGACATGTAGATATCCTGGACTCTCAGATGTTTTGATTGAATTATTTGATTATGCTGGAGATGAGCTGTATTTTGAAAAGTTTCCAGAGCTTAAGGGTGAAGTGTTTGGAGATGTTTTGAATTATTTTGACAAGGCGGTAGTTTTTGGGTATAAGCGAGCGGGACAGGTTTATTTGAATCCAGAAAAGGATGTTGTCCTAGAGGAGATGGATGAACTTTTACTGTTAGTGGAAGATGATGGAATGGCGAAGGTGACGAAGCGACAAGTTCCAATCCTATCAGGGGTGAAGGTGGATGGTACACTTAAGGAAGCAGCCTTGGATTTGTTAATCATAGGAGCAAACAGTAAAGTTGAGCAGATTATTCTAGAGGTGGATGAATTTATGAGCAGCGGCTCTAGAGTGGTGGTTGCCAATGAGTCCATTCCTGAAAGCATCACGGTATTAACGGATAAACTACAGAATGTTGTTCTGACCTGTGAGGCATGTGATGTGAATGACAGAGAGAATATAGAGCGATTGACACATGAAAATATGAACCATGTATTGCTACTCAGTGATGATTGTGATAGCGAGACTTCAGATGCGATGACATTGTTGCGATTGATTCATTTGAGAGATATTGCAAAAATTAATGGTTGGACATTTAGTATTACTAGTGAGATGAAGGATGTTGCAAATCAAAGATTGGCTAGAGTTGCAGAGGCAAATGACTTAGTTGTTGGTTCCAATATTATCAACCTTATGTTGACGCAGATTGCAGAGAATCGATCCTTGTCAGATGTGTTCCAAGAATTATTGAGAGCGGAAGGATCTGAGATTTATATTCGAGATGCTTCCTATTATGTGAAATTAGATACAGAAGTAGATTTTTATACAATTACAGATATTCTGCGTGAGCACAATGAAATTGCAATTGGTTACAAGAAGCAAGTTGGAAAGTCCTTTGAGATTATTACAAACCCAGAAAAATCTACAAAGATTAAATTTGGTCAATTGGACGGAATTATTTCATTGTCCATGGATTAGAGAGGTGTAAGGAGCTTCTTAAAAGGTGGAAAAATTAAATATAACCCTAAATTTTTAGAATATAATTGACTGTTAAGTTTGAAAGTTGTACAATTTTAATGAAATAAATTAAAAAGTTTGACAAAATAAAAATATTTACAGATATATGAAAGATGGAGGGGAAAAATGAATACTACGTATGATGTGATTATTATAGGGTCTGGACCAGCGGGGTTATCAGCGGCGATTTATGCACAACGAGCACGATTGGAGACATTGGTAATTGAGAAGGAGACTATGAGTGGTGGACAAGTTTTGTTGACCTATGAGGTGGATAACTATCCAGGATTACCTGGAACAAATGGATTTGAACTAGGAATGAAGTTTCGAGAGCATGCGGAGAAATTAGGGACGAATTTTATCTTTGATGAAGTCTTGGAAGTGAGCTCGAATCAGGACGGCGAGGACGATATTAAAAAAGTAATCTGCAAAGGGAATGAATATAAAGCGAAGACCATTATCATAGCTACAGGTGCAACTCATCGGAAATTAGGGGTAGAGGGCGAGGAAGCACTTCGAGGTCGTGGTGTTGGTTATTGCGCTACTTGTGATGGAGCTTTTTTCCGAAATAAAACAACAGCAGTGATCGGCGGAGGAGATGTGGCGCTAGAAGATGCGATTTTTCTCTCACGATTGTGCAAGCAAGTCTATCTGCTACCACGGAGAGATGCGCTAAGGGGAGCGAGATACCTGCAGGAGCAGATTGAAAAGATTGAGAATATCTCAATTTTATGGAGTAGCAAGGTGTTGTCCATCAATGGAGTAGAGAAGGTTGAGAGCATGAATGTTCGAAATCTTAAGACGGAAGAGGAGACCGAACTAGAAGTGGACGGAGTATTCATTGCTGTCGGAATCACGCCAAACAGTGGTGTGTTTGATGGAGTGGTAGAAATGGAAGAAGGTTACATCCTTGCAGATGAATCCACAGTCACAAGCGAGAAAGGAATCTACGCAGCAGGTGATGTGAGGAAAAAACAACTTCGCCAGATTGTAACAGCGGTAGCAGACGGAGCAAATGCGATTACAAGTGCGGAACAGTATATCTTGCAATTATAGAAAAAAATATTTATAATTGTTGTGAGCAGTTGAATACAGAGGAATACAGAAGATGAATGATATAATATGGATTACATTGAGCTTAGCGATGTTTTTTTTCTATCAGGTTAAGATATTAAAATACGCATCCAAAATATTAGTGGGAGGGACACAAAAGACGTGGACCTTCTGCTTTGTTGCATTGATAAACACTTTGCTATTTATTGGATATAATGCAGTAATGATGCCTGTTTCTTCTTTTTATTTCCTTACGATTCTGGTTTTAGGATTTGAATTCAAGTTAGTATCAAAAGCGAATTTTCTGCAATCTTTCTGCGGTGCAAGTGTATTCTTGACTCATATTGCAGCAATCCATATTCCGACACTGATGATCTTTAGTTATGTGAAGGGAATACCAAGTGAAGAACTTACCATCAATGACGGGAATAGTGCAACGGCGGTCTTGATTGCAACTTTTTTGTTAGCGGTCGTTATGCTACCATTTATAGAAAAGGTGATAGATGTTCAATCCATTCGGAGAGTGACGACTGCAGGGAAGTATACGAAATTAATCCTTGTATCCACACTGGTATCTGTGTTATATGAGTCGATTCAGGTGGGATTACTCGTATCGGAGGAGATTTATTGGGCACAAATCATTATTGCGGTTTCTAGCAGCATGTATCTCTTGGGAGCCTTTTATGTTCTGTTGATGTACGGAATTTCACTGGTGAATGCTACATTATACAAACGAAAATCAGATGAAGCGGCGAGTGTAAAAGTATCGATCGAGGAAACGAAAAAGATCTTGTATGATAAAATTACAAAGGATGCACTTACCAATGTTTATAATAGAAGGTATGTGATGAATTTGCTCGATGAGCTCTGTGTAACAGAAGACTATTATTTTGGTGTCTTATTTGTGGATGTGAATGGACTAAAATATATGAATGACACGCATGGTCATGAGCTAGGAGATCGGTTGATTTGTAAAATTGCCGAGGCGATCACAGAATCGGTTCGAGATGTGGATGTTGTTGCAAGAATCGGTGGAGATGAATTCATCGTGGTAATAGACGATGGAACGAATGAAAAAATGAACATAGTAACAGAACGAATGAGAAGAAATATTCGGATGCAAAATCAGGGAGAAGAGATTCATATCTCGGCTAGTATCGGTATGGTATTGGCAGATGACAGTATTAAGAAAATGGGACGTGAACATATATTGTCCTTGGCAGATGATGCAATGCGTGAGAGCAAAGAATTGTTCTACAAGGATCAAGAGGAGGGTGCAAAATGATTTGGCTGTACACACTTTTGATATTAGGATTTTTTATTTATCATTTTGTCTTATATAATTATGCGGCATATATATTTAGCCACAATCAGCGAAAACTGCTGTATGGAACAATATGTGGTGCGATTAATTTGATATTTTGGATCGTATATCTAAGATATTTTTCAATTGCCTATGAGGTAATGGCTATGATGGCTGCGCTACTAATCATGATTATAGAATTCAAATTAATCTTCAAGGTTAAGAATATGTTTGCTCTATTTCTTGCGCTTAGTTTCGCAATCAATCTATTTGCGAAGCGATTTATTGCATTTACAATTGTTGCCCTAATAGAAGGTGAAACGATTATAGAAGCAAACAGAAGCTTAGAAATAAAAATGTTGGTGGCTGCAGTAATATTTACAATGTCTGTAGGAACTATCAGTATTGCAAGGAAGAGCATAAAGCGAGTGTATCTAGATACGATTCTCTCCGATGACCATAATATGGGATTCCTTACAGGGGTGTATTTGTTGTTGTATATTACGATGGTAATCTTTTCCGTCACAACATCGTCCACAGATGGAGGTTTGCACTTTGTTTATCAGTTTCTACTGTCAGGACTCTTTGCCCTAGGTGGATTTGTTGGGTTCTTGCTCTATGCATATAATCTAGCAGCTTTGCGCTTGGTATACTTTGACTACGAGAAGCTGACTAGTCAAAACATGGAACAGTTAGATTTGATAAAAAAATTAGAGGAAGAATCACTTACAGATGACTTGACCAAGATGCAGACGAGGGTCGTATTCGATGAAGCATTAGCAATGAAGGTAAGGCAAGAGGAAGAATTTTTCGTAACATTTATTGATATTGATGGTTTGAAGTATGTAAATGATACCTATGGACATAACGAAGGTGATTTTTATATTCGACAAATATCACGCGTTGTAAATAATATATTTTACGGAGATTTGATCTGTAGATATGGAGGCGATGAAATTCTAATCCTTGGAAATTATAGCAGTGATGCGAGTATTAGCTCTAAACTTGTTAATTGCTACAATGAAATCACAAATATAAAGCAGAAACATGATAAACCATATTATACATCGGTAAGTTATGGGACGGTATTTATTGAAAAAAACAATGTATTAACAGAAGAGCAAATTATTGCCCTAGCTGATAAAAGGATGTATGAATTCAAGAAGCAGAGCAGGAAAGAGCGTAGCAGTACTAGAATAAATTAACGGGGAATCGTGCGGAGAAAGGTCGACAATAAAACGTTGACTTTTCTTTTTTTTGTGATATACTTTGAAAGTAAAACTATTTGAGTGCAAAAAATATTTTTTTATCAAACTATATGCGTGAGCAATAGTCATAGGAGATATAAATGGTAGGAGTAATTAGAGGAACCGGTTCTTATGCACCGAAGAAAGTGATGACCAATGATGACCTTTCGACCATAGTCGAAACAAGTGATGAATGGATTCGGGAAAGAACGGGGATTGAGAGACGTCATATTGCGGATGGGGAGAGAACTTCCGATATGGCAATTGAAGCAGCAAAAGATGCCCTAGCTTCGGCAAAGATGAGTCCAGAGGAATTGGATTTAGTTATTGTAGCTACTGCATCGCCAGACAAGGTGATGCCCAATATTGCATGTGTGGTACAGAGTGCAATTGGAGCCAACCGTGCAGTTTGTTTTGATATGAATGCAGCCTGTTCAGGATTTTTGTTCGCCTACCACACAGCACAGATGTATATTGCAGGAGGAAGTTCAAAGCGAGCGTTGGTAATTGGTGCTGAAAGTATTTCGACCCTACTTGACTGGAGTGATCGTGGGACTTGCGTACTCTTTGGAGATGGTGCTGGCGCAGCGGTGTTAGAAGCGGTTGAGGGTGAGCCGAGTATTATGGTTGGTGGTTCGAATGGAGACAAGGGAAAAGCTTTGGTATGTGAATCGAGACATCAAACCAAGGTAGAACTAGAAGACACGTATCTCAAGATGGATGGACAAGAGGTGTTCAAATTCGTACTACGTGAGGTGCCAAAGTGCATCAATGGGGTATTGGATCAGGTAAAGGTAGATAAAGACGAGATTGATTTGTACATTGTACATCAAGCGAACAAGAGAATTATAGATTCCGTAGCAAAGAAACTAGGAGTTAGCACAGAGAAATTGCCAGTGAACTTGATGGAATACGGCAATACATCGGCGGCAAGCGTACCGTTACTATTAGATGAGTTAAACAAGTCTGGCAAGTTGAAGTCAGGAATGAAACTAATTTTATCAGGCTTTGGCGCGGGATTGACATGGGGAGCAACCTATGTCGAATGGCAATAGTATCGACCGGATAACCGGCATACATAGATAAGATTAAATTTAATTAAAAGGAGACAAAATTATGTTAGAAAAAATTCAAGAAATCATCGCAGACGGATTAGGAGTTGAGGCTTCAGAAGTAGTGGAGACAGCAAGTTTCAAAGACGATTTAGGAGCAGATTCATTAGACTTATTCGAATTAGTAATGTCATTCGAAGAAGAGTTTGGAATCGAGATTCCAACAGAAGAGTTAGAGAAAATGGTAACAGTAAAAGATGTTATGGACTACATCAAAGCAAATCAATAAAGAATACGTAGGTGTTAAAAAATAGAATAAAAAGAAAAGAATAAAAAGAAAAGAGGTTGCAATTATGAAAACAGAGGTAACCAGATTACTGGGAATTGAATATCCGATCATTCAAGGCGGAATGGCATGGGTTGCTGAATATCATCTTGCGGCTGCCGTATCAGAAGCCGGTGGCTTAGGCGTGATCGGAGCTGGAGGAGCACCGGCTTCATGGGTACGTGATCAGATCAGAGAAGTAAAGAAATTGACAGAGAAACCATTTGGGGTGAATCTGATGTTAATGAACCCGGAATCGGATGAGATTGCAAAAATCATTGCCGAAGAAGGTGTTCAGGTAGTAACGACAGGGGCAGGAAACCCTGAGAAGTATATGCAGATGTGGAAGGATGCGGGAGTAAAGGTTATCCCAGTAGTAGCATCCGTAGCATTGGCGAGAAGAATGGAACGTTGTGGAGCAGATGCAGTTGTTGCAGAAGGATGCGAAGCAGGGGGACATATTGGAGAGACAACAACGATGGCACTTGTACCACAGGTAGTGGATGCAGTGAGTGTGCCAGTAATTGCGGCAGGTGGTATGGCTGACGGAAGAGGTGTTGCTGCAGCATTTATGCTAGGAGCAAAGGCCGTACAGATGGGAACTTGCTTTGTGACAGTGAAAGAATCCATTGTTCATGATAACTATAAAAAATATGTAATAAAGGCAAAAGATATCGACACTAGGGTAACAGGAAGAACCACAGGACACCCAGTTCGAACAATCCGTAATAAGCAGACAAAAGAATATTTACGCCTTGAGGCAGCAGGAACTTCATTCGAAGAACTAGAGTTGTTGACACTAGGCGGCTTGCGTAAGGCAGTGGTAGAGGGTGATGTGGAATCAGGAAGCATCATGGCTGGTCAAATCGCAGGATTGGTGAAGGATGAAGTGACAGCGAAGGAATTAGTGGTAAGAATTAATGACCAAGCAGAAGCGCTACTGAAGGGAACAGAATCTTATGAGTAAAATTGCATTTATCTACCCAGGTCAAGGATCGCAGAAGGCGGGAATGGGTAAGGAGTTTTATGAACAATGTCCGAGTGCAAAAGATGTGTTTTTGATGGCATCGAAGGAACTCGATATAGATATGGAAGCATTGTGCTTCGAGGAAAATGACAAATTAGATATTACAGAATATACACAGGCAGCCATGGTAACTACATGCTTGGCTATGACTGAAGTTTTAAAAGAAAGAGGCCTTCAACCAGCGGTTACAGCAGGGTTGAGTCTCGGTGAGTATTGTGCAATCGCAGCGGCTGGTGGGATGAGCAATGAAGATGCCATTCGTACCGTACGGAAACGTGGAATCCTAATGCAGGAAGCTGTTCCGTTAGGAGAAGGCGCGATGGCAGCAGTTCTAGGACTTGACGCAGAGAAGATTGAGGCGGTATTGGAACCGATTCGGGGTGTATCTATTGCGAATTATAATTGTCCAGGACAGATCGTAATCACAGGTGAGATTGCAGGCGTTGGTGTTGCCGAGGAAGCTTTGAAAGAAGCAGGAGCTAAGAGAGTAATCCGATTAAATGTGAGTGGACCATTCCATTCGAAGATGTTGACACAAGCAGGAGCAGACCTCAAAGAAGTATTGGAGCAGGTGGAGATTTCAAGCTTAGAGATTCCATATGTAACCAATGTAACAGCGAAGTATGTGAAGGATAGTTCGGAGATATGCGAATTGCTTGCAGAACAAGTATCTTCATCGGTACGCTGGGAACAAAGTGTGCGCGAGATGATTGCACAGGGCGTTGATACATTTGTAGAAATCGGACCTGGAAAAACATTGAGTGGTTTCATGAAGAAAATCGACCGAAGTGTTAAGGTTTATAATATTGAAACAATAGAGGATATGGAAAAAGTGTTAGCGGAGATAATGTGAAAATGAAATTTTCACATGGCAATTTGTCCCTCTGGGGCCAAAGTTGCTAGATATTAAGAAAGGGATGATTATTGATATGCTAAATGGAAAAATTGCAGTAGTAACAGGTGCATCGAGAGGGCTTGGTCGCGGAATCGCATTGGAATTAGCAAGTCAAGGTGCTACGGTTGTTATTAATTATAATGGCTCAAAAGATAAAGCCGAAGAAGTGAAGAAAGCCATTGAAGACAATGGTGGAACGGCTATGATTTACCAATGCAACATCGGAAACTATGCCGATTGTGAGAAGTTTTTTGCTGATGTGATTGCAGAGTATGGACGAGTAGACATCCTAGTAAATAATGCGGGAATTACAAAAGACGGATTGATTATGCGTATGTCGGAGCAAGACTATGATGATGTACTAAATATTAACTTAAAGGGAACGTTTAACTGCATTAAGTTTGTTGCAAGAACGATGATGAAGCAGAGAAGTGGAAAAATTATTAACATTTCATCGGTTTCAGGAGTACTAGGCAACGCTGGACAGGCGAATTATTCTGCATCTAAGGCTGGGGTAATCGGTCTGACCAAATCCGTGGCTAGAGAATTAGCATCGAGAGGAATTACAGTTAACGCGATTGCACCTGGATTTATCGAAACAGAGATGACAGATGTCTTGGGTGACAATGTAAAAGAAGCGGTTACAAAACAGATTCCACTAGGAGCCTTCGGTCAAGTAGAAGATATTGCCAATATGACAACATTTTTGGCGTCGGAAAAAGCAAAGTACATCACAGGACAGGTAATCTGTGTTGATGGTGGAATGGCGATTTAGATAAAGGAGAATAGCATGAAGAGAAGAGTTGTTATTACAGGAATGGGAGCAGTTACGCCGATTGGAAATAATGTAAATGATTTCTGGGCAGGTGTAAAAGCAGGAAAAGTTGGAGTTGGACCAATTACAAAATTCGATACAGAAAATTATAAGATTAAGATTGCGGCGGAATTAAAAGATTTTGTTGCAAAAGAATATATGGATTTCAAAGCGGCAAAACGTATGGAAGCATTTTCACAATACGCAGTTGCAGCTGCAAAAGAAGCAATGGCAGATTCGGCACTTGATATGGAGAAAGAAGATCCATTTCGTGTGGGTGTCATCGTTGGTTCTGGAATTGGAAGTTTGAATATCATAGAAAAAGAACATGAAAAGATTCTAGATGGGAAACCAGGAAGAATCAATCCACTCATCGTTCCTCTTATGATTTCGAACATGGCAGCAGGAAATGTCGCGATTCAACTAGGTTGCAAGGGAAAATGTACGGATGTTGTAACAGCTTGTGCAAGTGGTACCAATAGTATCGGAGACGCATTCCGCGCAATCGCTTATGAAGATGCAGAGGTAATCTTTGCAGGTGGAACAGAGGCAGCGATTACACCAGTTGGTGTTGCAGGATTCTCAGGACTTACAGCGCTTTCTTCTGAACCAGATGTGACGAAGGCTTCGAGACCTTTTGATGTGAATCGAAATGGATTTGTAATCGGAGAAGGTGCAGGGGTTATCGTATTAGAAGAATTAGAGCACGCAAAAGCAAGAGGGGCTAAAATCTATGCGGAAATCGTAGGATATGGTTCTACTTGTGATGCGTATCATATCACATCTCCAGCAGAAGATGGAAGCGGAGCGGCTAGAGCCATGACATTGGCAATGGAAGAAGCGGGCGTAAAACCAGAAGAAGTGGAGTATATCAATGCACATGGAACTAGTACACATCATAATGACTTGTTCGAGACACGTGCGATTAATATGGCCTTTGGTGATGCAGCGAAGAACTTGAAGATAAATTCTACAAAGTCTATGATTGGTCATCTATTAGGGGCAGCAGGTGGAGTAGAGGCTGTTGTGTGTGTAAAGACCATTCAAGAAGGATTTATTCACCAAACGATGGGAACAGAAAATGTAGATCCTGAATGTGATTTGGATTATGTAATCGGTGCACCAGTAGAGAAGGAAGTTCGCTATGCGATGAGCAATTCTCTAGGATTTGGTGGACATAATGCAACAATCCTATTGAAGAAATACGAAGATTAAGGCTAGATGTGAAAATAAGTAGAGAAAGAAGGTAAAACGATGAAGTTTGATCAAATCATTCAATTGATAGAGGCTGTTTCGGATTCCAACCTTACGACATTTAAATATGAAGAAGGCGATGTGAAGATTTTACTTCGCACAAATGAGACTCCAATTATTACGACACAAGCACCACAGACTGTGGTACAAGCACAGGAAGTGATTGCACCAGCAGTGAATGCAGCAGTAAATGGTAGTGCAGCAGTTACAGTTGCAACGGAAGTGGATGCAACAGAGAAAGTAGAAGGAAATGTGGTAGCGTCTCCACTTGTTGGGACATTCTACGCAGCTCCATCTGAAGATGCCAAGCCGTTTGTAAGTGTAGGAGATACCGTGAAAAAAGGCCAAGTACTTGGAATTGTGGAAGCGATGAAGTTGATGAACGAAATCGAAAGTGATTTCGATGGAGTGGTAAAAGAGATTCTAGTAGAGAATGCAAAAGGTGTTGAGTATGGTCAACCACTTTTTGTCATTGCATAGGATTAGATAATTTAGGAGGCTCATCATGAGATTAAACGTAAAAGAAATCGAAGAAATCATTCCACACAGACATCCGTTCTTGTTGATTGATTACATTGAAGATTATACACCAGGGAAGCATGCCATTGGTTACAAGTGTGTGACTTTTCGCGAGGACTTCTTTAAGGGGCATTTTCCACAAGAGCCTGTAATGCCAGGAGTATTGACTATTGAAGCCATGGCTCAAGTCGGTGCAGTAGCATTATTGTGCCAAGAAGAGCTAAGAGGAAAAATTGCATATTTTGCAGGAATTAACAAATGCAAATTCAAAGGCAAGGTAGTGCCTGGAGACAAGTTGAAATTAGAAGTGAACATGATAAAACAAAAAGGACCAATCGGGGTAGCAGAAGGTGTTGCAAGTGTGGACGGTAAAATCGTAGCGACCGCAGAACTTACTTTCATGGTTGGCTAATGAAGGGACGGTTATTTATATGATTCAAAAAGTATTGGTTGCAAACCGTGGTGAAATCGCGGTAAGAATTATTCGTGCTTGTCGCGAGATGGGAATTGAAACAGTTGCCATTTACTCGGAGGCAGATAAAGAAGCGTTGCATACGCAGCTTGCAGATGAGGCAGTTTGCATTGGACCTGCGCCGTCGAGTGAAAGTTATCTGAATATGGAGAGTATCATCAGTGCTACGATTATTTCAGGTGCAGATGCCATCCATCCAGGATTTGGATTTTTATCAGAAAACAGTAAGTTTGTGGATCTATGTAAGCAATGCAATATTACATTTATTGGACCAGACGGAGATGTGATGCGCAAGATGGGACACAAGCAAGAAGCAAGAAATACGATGATTGCAGCTGGAGTTCCGGTCATCCCTGGAAGCAAGGAACCAATCTATGATGCGGAAGTGGGATATGCGATTGCAGCTGAGGTTGGTTATCCAGTTATCGTAAAGGCTGCCCTAGGTGGCGGTGGAAAAGGAATGCGTGTTGCAGAGTGTGCGGAGGAATTTGAGAAGGCTTTCCAGACGGCTCAGAAAGAAACACAGATGGCATTTGGCGATAACACGATGTATATCGAGCATTTTGTAGTGGAACCACGACATGTGGAGTTCCAGATTTTAGCAGATAAATACGGCAATGTGATTCATCTAGGAGAGAGAGATTGTTCGGTGCAGAGAAATCATCAAAAGATGATCGAAGAGGCGCCATCGGTTGCTCTGAGTGAAGAGTTGAGAGCGAAGATGGGGGATGCAGCAGTTCGAGCAGCAAAGGCAGCAAACTATGAAAATGCGGGGACCATTGAGTTTTTACTTGAGAAATCAGGTGCCTTTTATTTCATGGAAATGAATACCAGAATTCAAGTAGAACACCCTGTAACGGAGTGGGTAACTGGAATTGACTTGATCAAGGAACAGATTCGTATTGCAAATGGAGCAGAACTTTCGTATAAGCAAGAGGACGTGAAGATTACAGGTCATGCCATCGAGTGTAGAATTAATGCGGAGAATCCAGCGAAGAACTTTAGACCGTCCCCAGGATTGATTACAGATATGTATCTACCAGGCGGTAAAGGTGTGAGAATCGACGCAGCGATTTACAGTGGATATACAGTTCCAGCGTACTATGATTCTATGCTGGCAAAGATTATCGTGCATGCGAAGAATCGAGAAGAGGCGATCCGTAAGATGTCTTGCGTCTTAGGCGAGGTAATCATAGAGGGAATCGACACAAATGTAGATTATCAGTACGAGATTATGAACCATCCAGATTTTATCAAGGGTGATATCGACGTAGGATTCATAGAAAAGATATCGAAATAAACAGATATCAGGCAGGAAGCAGAGATTATAAATAGAGGTGAAGAATGAAGCTAAATAATGTGTTTAAGAAAACAGTCAAGCATTATATTCCTTTGAATGAAACGAATGTGAATACAATTACACCTGAAAAACATGAAGAAAACATCAGCGAGGAGAAGCCAGAAGTACCACAAGGGCTCCTTCGAAAATGTAACAAATGTAACAAAGCCATTTTCACAGGAGAGGTAAAGGCAAATTATTATATCTGTCCAAAATGTGGAGGGTACTTCCGTATGCATGCAATGCATCGAATCGGAATGGTCATCGATGAGGGTACTTTTGAGGAATGGGATATGGGATTGCAGACCAAGAATCCTTTGGATTATCCTGGGTATGAGGATAAAATTTCTGTGTTGCAGGAGAAAACTAAATTAGACGAAGCAGTTGTCACAGGATGTGGAACGATTGATGGACGCAAGGTGGCAATCGGAGTCATGGATGGAAGATTCTTGATGGCAAGCATGGGGCAGGTTGTAGGTGAAAAAATCGTGCGTGCAACGGAGAAAGCTACGGCTGAGAAGATGCCATTGATCTTGTTCTGCTGTTCGGGTGGAGCGAGAATGCAAGAGGGAATTACTTCTCTGATGCAGATGACGAAAACATCGGCTGCATTGAAACGTCACAGTGATGCCGGATGTCTATACATCTCTGTATTGACAGACCCGACAACAGGTGGAGTGACGGCGAGTTTTGCCATGTTAGGAGATATTATCTTGGCAGAACCGAAGGCATTGATTGGATTTGCAGGACCTCGAGTAATCGAGCAGACAATCGGGCAGAAGCTACCGAAAGGATTTCAACGTTCAGAATTCTTGTTGCAACATGGATTTATTGATGAAATCGTAGAACGCGAGAATATGAAGAGCACCTTGAGTCAAATCTTGGAATTACACGATGTGAGTTCGGATGCTAGCAAAAAGTCTAAAAAAGATAAAAAAGGCATGAAGGCAGATGTGAGTTCCGAAAGTAGCAGCCGAGTAGTGGATGTTTGGAATCGAGTTTTGTTATCGCGTAAGAAGGATAGACCGGTCGGAGCACAGTATATAGAGGCAATGTTTACAGATTTTGTTGAACTTCATGGCGATAGATATTTTGCAGACGATGAAGCAATCATCGGTGGAATTGCAAAACTAGAAGGCAATCCGGTTACCGTGATTGTACAAGCAAAAGGAAAAGATACAAAAGAGAATATCAGACGCAACTTCGGTATGCCTTCCCCAGAGGGATATCGCAAAGCACTTCGTTTGATGAAGCAAGCAGAGAAGTTCAATCGCCCAATTATCTGCCTAGTGGATACGCCAGGAGCATTCTGCGGATTGGAAGCAGAAGAGCGCGGACAAGGGGAAGCGATTGCAAGAAACTTGTTTGAAATGTCAGGAATCAAGGTTCCGATTCTTTCCATCGTAATTGGAGAAGGTGGAAGTGGAGGGGCGCTTGCTATGGCGACTTCGGATGAGGTGTGGATGCTGGAAAATGCAGTGTATTCCATTCTTTCGCCAGAGGGTTATGCTACCATTTTATGGAAGGATAGCAAGAAAGCACAAGAAGCTGCAAAACTGATGAAGATGACAGCGAGTGATCTGAAAGAAGCTGGGATTGTAGAGAAAATCATATCGGAACCAGATGAATTTACAGAGGAAAATTTAGACGAAGTATCTGGAAAACTTATTCATGATATCAAGAAATTTATAAAAGCATATCAGAAGTATACGACAGAGGAATTGCTTGAGAAGAGATATCAGCGTTTCCGCCAGATGTAATCGATATGCAGATGAGAAAAATGCAGATATTGATATAGGAGAAAAGGCAATGAAGTATAAACCATTGGTAATTGGAGAAGTGAAAGCCAAATATCCCATCGTTCAAGGTGGAATGGGGGTTGGCATTAGCTTGGGCGGTTTAGCAGGAGCAGTGGCTAAATCAGGTGGTGTCGGTATCATATCTTCGGCACAGATTGGATTCCGCGATGAGTTATTTGCAAAAGACCAGTTCGGGTCGAATATCAGAGCGATAAACAGCGAATTTCAAAAAGCACGTGCAATTGCGCCAGATGGTGTGATTGGGTTTAATATTATGGTGGCGCTCAAGCATTACGCAGAGTATGTGAAAGAAGCGGTCAAGGCAGGTGCAGATATCATTATATCTGGAGCAGGAATTCCAACCGAGCTCCCAGAGTATGTGAAGGGATTCAAGACAAAGATTGCACCGATTGTATCAACAAATAAATCGGCAAAAGTGATATTGAAATTCTGGGATAAGAGATATAATAGAACAGCAGATATGGTGGTCATAGAAGGCCCACAAGCTGGAGGTCACTTGGGATTCAACCTGGAGCAATTGGAGAAATTCGACGAGGAAACCTACAAGGATGAAATCAGAGATATCCAGAAAACAGTAAAAGAATATGAGGAAAAGTATGCCTGTCATATCCCAGTTGTAGTTGCTGGTGGCATCTATGATAGCAAGGATATGGAAGATATCATGTCTCTTGGCATCGATGGAGTACAAGTCGGTACCAGATTTGTTACAACTTCCGAGTGTGATGCATCCGAAGCGTATAAACACACCTATATTCAAGCAGCAAAAGAGGATGTTCGAATCGTGAAGAGTCCAGTGGGAATGCCAGGACGCGCAATCAACAATCCATATATGGAAAGTGTCATGAAAGGTGAGAAAAAAACACCAAAAACATGTTTGACTTGTTTGCAAAAATGCAATCCACAGGAGATCCCGTACTGCATCACCGAGGCATTAATTAATGCAGCAAACGGAAAAGTGGATGACTGTCTACTATTTTGCGGCGCAAAGGCATACAAGGCAGAAAGAATAGAAACGGTGGAAGAAGTGATACAAGATTTGGTGGGGAATCATTAGAGTGCAGACACCACAATGATTCGTTCAGAATAATAAAAGGAGAAGTCAAATGAGCACACATGATCTGATTAATGAAATACTAGTGAACCTATTTCACCAGATATGGGAATTAGAGGAGCGAGGTATTATATCGGAGGAATTTGCAGATATTAGCAATAATGATATGCACATTATAGAAGCGATTGGCTTAGATGCGAATAATAATATGTCTGTCATTGCAAAAAAAATGAATATCACAGTGAGCTCATTGACAATTGCGATGAATGCATTGGTGAGAAAAAACTATGTCATGCGAATTCGTAGCGATGAAGACCGTCGAGTGGTGTATATAGCACTCACGGAAAAAGGTGAAAAAGCATTTCACCACCACGCTGCCTTCCACAAAAAAATGGTAAAAGCAGTGGCAGCACATCTAACAGATGAAGAGTTGGATGTGTTAGAGGACATGCTGGTGAAATTGAGCGGCTTCTTCGCTGGCTACCAATGGTAGCCATTGGCCATTGGGGACGGGGGTTTTTTAAGAAAACCCCCGTCCCCAATGAAAACATCCCTGTCCCTTTCATGCTCTCAGGCCGTGGAGAACATCCATTACGGTCAATGAATGGTCGAGTAATTGGTAACAAGCTTCATAGTCATTCTTCGAGAATATTGTATAAAAATCTAGCAACTCATAGTGCATCGCATTGTCAAATTCATGCGTGCCACTATGGGTTGTTTTTTCATTTTTTACAAGCTTTACATCCGTGAGTCGACTAGATTGTGCATCAATATAGATAGAGCCTTCTACACCTTGGATTTGTATCGAGCTATTTGCGTCACTGTCTTTTCCGGAAATGCAAGTGGCTATAAAATTATCATAAGTCAAAATAGCGACACCCGAGCTGTCGATTCCACGCTCCAAATTCGGAAAGTACTGCATAGAGTTCGGTTTGCCGAAAAGACCGATCACAAAATGTAGGTTGTATACATTTAGGTCCATTAATGCACCACCTGAGAGTTCAGGGTTAAACACGTTTGGTGTATCTCCTGCCAAGAAGTCAGTGTATCGACTAGAGTATTTGGAGAAATTGCAAGTCACGAGTTTCACATTGCCGATTTCCTTGAGGGAATCTAGGATCCACCGATAATTTGGTAGGTGAATGGTAGTGATCGCCTCGAATAAAAACAGGTTGTTTTTCTTTGCAATAGAAACAAGTTCTTCTGTTTCGGCGTAGGTGGAAGTAAATGGTTTCTCGCAGATAACATGTTTGCCAGCAAGTAGAGCTTGCTTTGTCTGTGCATAATGGAGGCTATTTGGGCTTGCAATGTAGATAAAATCAATATCCGAGTTTTCCAACATCTCTGAAAGAGAGGTGTAGTGGTTCAAAATATCATGTTTTGTGGCAAACTCTAGTGCACGCTCCTTTGTTCTAGAGTAGCAAGCGACTACTTCACAGCCATCTACGGTATGTACGGCTGAAATAAATTTGTCAACGATGATATTGCTTCCAATAGTTGCGATCTTCATAGATTTAAATCTCCTTTGTTCATGGTTTTCTTTTAGTATACCATATGATATACTAATTGTAATTAGGGACAGGGATGTTTTCATTGGGGACGTAGTAAAACGTCGTTTTACTACGTCCCCAATGATCGACGATGGAGGTGCACTATGAATTTTGAGCAAAGGTTTTATGAGAAGGAATTCAAGCTGAATGACACAGATAGTAGTATCGTGGAGTATATTTTGGAACATCGTAGTGAAATCGATAAATTGGCGATTCAAAAGATTGCAAGTGACTTGTTTATATCGCCAAATGCGGTGATGCGCCTTTCGAAGAAGCTAGGGTATAGTGGATTTTCGGAGTTGAAGTTTGCATTGCATAATGAGTAGACACAACAACAGGAGAATACCAGTAATATGACGGTTGCAGGGAAGGTCATGGAGAAGATTCCTGGTAATATTGTGCGTACTCGAGACTTGCGCGATGAAGAGCTCATGGAGAAGATGGTGAAGGACATGAAGCAGGCGAACAAGATACTGTTTGTAGGAACAGGCGATTCGGCATATTTTGCGGAGCAGTTTGGAAGGTATCTGAGGTGTCTAGATAAGCAGGTGGAGTATTTTCCGCAGATTAATGATATGGAGTATATGGCTCGGCAGTATGGGACAGGCGATATGGTGGTTGTACTGAGCGCGTCGGGGAAGATTGAGCGATTAGTGAATATTGCAAAACGGGCAAAAGCCCAGGGGAGTCTCGTGTATTGCATGACACATTTTGGAGAAAATCCGTTGAGTAAGGTGTGTGATGAGCAGCTCTGCTTCTGGGGTGAGAAGAGAGTGGTGAATGGATATAATGTGACGGATTATATCGGATTAATGATGTTGATTCGATTGATTTGTGAAGAATATTGGAAGGAGCTCTGTGTATAAATACACAGGGCTCTTTTTGTGCAGTGGGAAATAGCGGTGTATAAATATCAAAAATGGGAGGAGTATAAAGATAATATGGTAGATTAGTAATAAAGCATGTGAGTTATGACTCATTGGATAAAAAAGATACGAGAGAAGGAGGCGTTAAAGAATGAAAATTGTAATTGCGTCGGATTCATTTAAGGGATCGCTTGAGGCGATTCAGATTGGCAATATTGTGGAGAGGGTAGCGAAGAAGATGCTAGCACCATGCCAAGTGGTGAAAATCCCTATGGCAGATGGTGGAGAAGGAACTGTGGATTGTCTGATGGAGTCCTTGCAAGGGCGAAAAGTGGAATGTACGGTGAAAAATCCATTGTTACGCGATATTTCGGCAGAGTATGGTCTGGTAAATGAAATGGCTGTGATGGAGATGGCAGTGGCATCTGGCATTACTCTTGTGAGTGATGAGGAGCGAGATGTGATGAAGCAGAGTACTTATGGTGCAGGGCAGATGCTGATACATGCCCTAGAACATGGTTGCAGGGAAATTTATATTGGAATCGGTGGTAGTGCGACCAATGATGGAGGAATCGGATTTGCACAAGCAATTGGTGTGAAGTTCTACGATGCAGAAGATAGGGAAGTGGAAGCAATTCCAGAAAATTTTACGAAGATTAAGAGAATCGATGCAAGCCAGATTAACGAGCAAGTGCTACAAGCGAATATTACCGTAATGAGTGATGTGACGAATCCATTGCTTGGACCTACAGGGGCAACGTATGTATTTGGAAAACAAAAGGGAGCAACGCCTGAGCTTCAGAAGAAATTGGAAGCAGGAATGGAACACTATATCGGTATTGCGGAGCAGGCTACTGGTCGTCTTGTACGAAACGAAGCAGGAGCAGGAGCAGCAGGCGGACTGGGTGCAGCCCTTATGCTGTTTACCAATGCGAAGATGCAATCAGGGATTGAAACGGTTCTAGATGTTCTGGATTTTCAAAATCGGATTTATGATGCAGACTTGGTCATTACAGGAGAGGGCAGAATGGACTATCAGTCCGCATACGGGAAGGTTCCAGCGGGAGTTGGTAAGGTTTGTCTAAACGAAAATATTCCATGTGTTGCAATTGTAGGTGGAATGGGTGAGCGAGCAGAGGAGATGTACAACCATGGGATTCGTAGCATCATACCGACAGTCAATGGCATTATGCCACTAGAAGAGGCGATTGAGCATGCCGAGGAATTATACGAGAGCGCAGTCGAGCGATTGTTGAGATGCATCAAAGTCGGAATGGAGCTATAGGTTGTGTATATTTACACAATTGATGGTTTCAAGGTGAATTTATATCGATAAATGAAAAATGTGAAAAAAATATGATTTAATAAATGCAAGAAACGCAGTTAGTTGCAAAGGTAAAGGAGAAGAGATATGAAGTTATTTGAGTTAACAAATGAAAACATGATCTTGCTTGATGCTTCGGCGAAAACAAAGGACGAAGTAATCAAACAACTAGTACAAGTATTGTACGACAATGGAAAAATTAGTTCAGTAGAAGGATTCTTGGAAGCGATTTATGAGAGAGAATCTATTTCTGAGACAGGAATTGAGAATGGATTTGCAATTCCTCATGGAAAATCAGACTGCGTAAGAGAAGCGGCATTTGCAGTAATGACAACAAAAGACGTGGTTTCAGATTGGGAGAGTTTAGACCCAGACAACGAAGTAAAACATATCATTATGTTGGCAATACCAAAAAGTGAAGGCGGAAGCACTCATCTAGACCTATTGGCAACATTGATGGAGAGAATGAGCGACGAAGATTATGCTAACGCTTTATTTGCTTCAAAAACTCCAAAAGAATTATTTGAAAAACTAGATGCAGTACAAGAAAAAGAAGAGAAAAACATTGAATACACGAAATCAATCGTAGCAGTCACAGCTTGTCCAGCAGGAATCGCACATACTTATATGGCGGCACAAGCACTTGTGAAGGCGGGCGAAGAGATGGGTGTAAAAGTCTACGTTGAGAAGCAAGGTGCAAATGGAATCGAAGATAGACACACTGCGGAGAATTTGCAGAAAGCGGATGCTGCGATATTTGCAGTGGAAGTAGCAGTCAAAGATGTAGAGAGATTCTCACATCTGGCATCGGTAAAAGTACCAGTTGCTGAGCCGATAAAAAAAGGAAAAGAAGTCATTCAAAAAGCATTAGAGAAGGCAGAGACATTTGAAAAAGGTGAATACGTAGCAAGTGCAAACGATGGCGAAGAGAAGGAAAGCCTAACAAAAGTCATCAAGCAATCGGTATTGACAGGTATCTCTTATATGATCCCAATCATCGTTGCAGGAGGTATGATTGGAGCATTTGCAGTATTAGTTTCTAACGTTTTCGGGTTAGATGATTTGTACAAGCTAGAAGGTTCATGGTTATGGTTATTTAGAAACCTCGGTAGTGGTTTGCTAGGAACACTTCTTGTACCAGTAATGGCAGCATACATGGCGTATTCTATCTCAGATAAGACGGCACTTGCACCAGGTTTTGCGGCGGGTTTGGCAGCAAACTTGATTGGTGGTGGATTCTTAGCGGGTATGTTCGGCGGTTTAGTGGCAGGTTTCTTGGTAAAACTAATTAAGAAGTATATCCCAGCAAGAGGAACACTCGCAGGATTTGTAAGTTTCCTAGTATATCCAGTATTGAGCACACTCGGGGTTGGAATTGTGATGTTCCTCATTATAGGAGAGCCGATTGCATGGTTGAATACAACATTAATCGAATTTCTTAATTCACTAAGTGGAACCAACGCAGCATTATTGGGAGCAATTATCGGGGTTATGGTATCATTCGACTTGGGTGGACCAATTAACAAAGCATCTTATGCATTCTGTGCGGGTGCATTGGCAGAGGGTGTAATCGTACCATACGCAATCTTTGCATCGGTAAAGATGGTGTCGGGATTTGCAGTAACCATGGCAACAATGGTAGCAAAAGATAAATTTACAGAAGAAGAAAAAGATGCAGGTAAGACATCTTGGATCCTTGTATTAGGGGGAATTACAGAGGGAGCTATTCCATTCATGATGGCAGACCCAATCCGTGTAATCATCTCATTATGTACAGGTTCCGCAGTCACTGGAATGCTTGTGGCCATAGCCGATCTAGGGCTTGATGTACCAGGAGCTGGTATCTTCTCAATCTTTATGATTAAGCAAGTGGACCCACTATGGGGAGCATTTGTATGGGTTGGTGCGGCAGTAATCGGTGCAATAATCTCCGCATTCTTATTAGTAGTGTTAAGAAATCTAAAAATCAAGAAAATGAAGCGTAAAGGGAAATTATAATCGGCAGGTAGAGCACAGCTAGAACGTGTAAAACAAGAAAAATAGAGTATAAGCAGTAAGTGGTCTTATAATTAGGAGGAAGATATGGCAGCAAAGAATGTACATGTAATCCCGCATATGCACTGGGATAGAGAATGGTATTTTACAACAGAAGAATCTAGGATTTTACTTGTAAATAATATGGAAGAAATTATGACAAGACTAGAGACGGACGACAACTATCCATACTATATGCTAGATGGGCAGACTGCAATTCTAGAGGATTATTTTGAGGTGAAACCTGAGAACAGAGCGAGGGTAGACGCGTTGATTAAGAAGGGGAAATTAATCATCGGACCTTGGTATACACAGACAGATGAGATGGTAGTCGGCGGCGAGTCGATTGTTAGGAATCTGCTCTATGGATTGAAAGACAGCCGTGAATTCGGAGACCCAATGATGATTGGATACCTACCAGACTCATTTGGTCAAAGCGAGAAATTGCCACAGATTCTAAATGGATTCGATATTGACCGTGCGATTTTCTGGAGAGGTAGTTCAGAGAGACACGGCACAAACAAACAAAATTTCTACTGGGAGAGTGAGTCAGAAGGAAAAGTCCTCGTTCACTTATTACCACTAGGTTATGCTATCGGGAAATATTTGCCAGTGGAGATCGAAGCATTGAAGACGCGTATGAGCAAATACATGCCTGTTCTAGAGCGTGGTGCAGTAAATGAAGAAATTGCACTACCAAACGGACATGATCAGATGCCGATTCAAAAAGATATCTACGAAGTAATGAAGAGCTTAAAGGAAATCTACCCAGACAAAGACTTTTTCCTAAGTAGATATGAAAATATCTTCGAAGAGCTAGAGAAGGTGCCAAATCTAGATACCATCAAAGGAGAGTTACTAGACGGGAAATACATGAGAGTTCACCGTTCGATCTTCTCTACAAGAGCAGATTTGAAGACCATCAATACAAGAATTGAAAACAAGATTACCAATACGCTAGAGCCATTGGCGAGTATCGCACACAAGCTAGGATTCCCTTATGAACATGGATTGATTGAGAGAATCTGGAAGGAAATCATGAAGAACCATGCACATGATTCTATCGGTTGTTGTTGTAGTGATAAGGTTCATCAACAGATTGAGAACCGTTTTACACTGGCAGAGGACAAGACAGACGAATTAATCAAGTATTACAAGAGAAAAATCGTGGATGCAATGAGCTGTGAGCCGACCTTGGATAAACTTACGGTATTCAACTTACTTCCATATGCGAGAAAAGGTGTGGTAGAGGCACAGATTATCACAAAGATGACAAACTTCGACCTAGTAGATGAAGCTGGCAAGAAATATGGATTCAAAGTAGTGAAGAGCGAGGTGGTAGATGCAGGTCTGATCGACAGACAAATCGTACATTATGGAGATTATGCACCATTTGTAAGATATTACCTCAACTTCATTGACGAGGTTCCAGCTATGGGCTATAAGACTTTCTTGATTCAAGAACAAGAAGGTCAAGTGGAAGTAGAAGAATCACAAGTGGTAAAAGCCGCAGAAAACAGACTTTATGAAGTAACTGTAAATAGCAATGGTAGCTTAAATATTCTAGACAAAGAGTTAAACAAATTATATAAAAATGTATTGTTGATAGAAGATGGAAGTGATGACGGAGACGAGTACGATTTCTCTCCATTGGAAGATGATTTCATTGTAACATCAGAAAATGTGGTTGCAGAAACTTCGATTGAAAAATCAGCAAGCACCACAACCATTCGTTCCAAAGTTGTAATGTCGATTCCAAAAGATTTGGATAGCCGAAAGAAAAAAATCTGCGATGGAAGTATGGAAATCGAATTTACTGTAAAACTCAGAGATAAATCTAGAATTCTTGAAGTTTCTGCAGAAGTACTAAATTATGCAAAAGACCACAGAGTAAGAGTCTTGATTCCAAATGATGTTCAAGTGGAGTATTCGGTATCCGACAACCAATTTGGTTCGATTAGACGTCCAGTAGTAGATGCAGCAATGGAAGTATGGGAGAAAGAGCGCTGGAACGAGCGTCCAGACTCGATTTATCCAATGTTATCATATGTAGCGGTAGACCACGAAGAGAGTTTAGCATTCCTCACCAATTCTGTAAGAGAATTTGAATTAATTGGGGAAGGATATGGAACAATTGCAGTAACATTATTCCGTAGCGTGGGCTTACTCGGAAAGGACAATTTGTTCCGTAGACCAGGTCGTCCATCGGGGATTGGACTAGAGACTCCAGACTCACAGATGTTAGGAAGACAGGTATATGAGTTTGCGATTACAAAGAATGTTAAAAATTTAGCAAAAATTGCAAAAGAATACCTCACACCATTTGCAATTTATAATAAAATGCCGTATAATGCTATGAAGATGAACAATGTTGATTTTAATACACCATATAACTATAGCATGCTAGAAGTTGTAGGCGATTGCTACGTCTTGAGTGTCTTGAAAAAGTCAGAAAACGAAGATGGCTACATCCTACGCGGATATCAAAGTGCCGAGGAAGAACTACATGCAGAAGTTCGTGGGGCAACGTTGGTTTGTGAAACAAACTTAAACGAAGACCACAAGGACGCGGTAGCTGAGATATGCATGAGGAAGAATGTAGTAAAATCATATTTCGTCAAGTAATTTAATCATGAATATGAATGGCAAAGGAGAATGGTATGAAGAGTTTTGAATTTGAAGTAAAAGATGAGTTAGGAATCCATGTAAGACCAGCAGGATTGCTTGTAAAAGAGGCGAAGAAATACGAGAGTAAAATCGTAATCCAAAAGGATGACAAGCAAGCAGAAGCTACAAAGTTGATGGCAGTGATGGCTATGGGAGTAAAACAAGGTGCAACAGTTGTGGTATCAGCAGAAGGTGCAGACGAAGACGTTGCAATCGAAGGAATCAAGGCATTCTTCGAAGAAAACTTATAAGAACAGTTAAATAAGAAAATTTATATGAGAGATTATGCAAGACTTCTAGAGGAGCCTTGCATAATCTTGAGTCATATGTTGGGGTAATCTTTACACAAGTGCAGCTAAGATCGTGTAAAAGAGTCTGATTATATGTAGCAGTCAGAGAAAATATATGGAGGTATGGGATTATGATAAAATATACAGGAAATATTGCATCCAAAGGGATTGCATATGGTGAGATACAGGAATTAAAAAGCAAAGACACCGCAGTAAGACGTGAGAGAATTGAATCAATAGACGAAGAAATTAAAAGATTTGAAGAGGCACAAGAAAAAGCCATCGCACAGTTAGATGAGCTATATGAAATCGCATTAAAAGAAGTTGGAGAAGCAAATGCGATGATCTTCGATGTGCATAAGATGATGGTAGAAGATGATGATTACGTGGATTCGGTGAAAAATATCATCACAACTCAAAGTATGAATGCAGAGTATGCAGTGGCAGTGACAGGACATAATTTCGCAGAAATCTTTGCCAGTATGGATGATGAGTACATGCAAGGACGTGCAGCAGACGTGGAAGATATCTCGGATCGAATCGTTGCAATCCTTAGCAATAGACAAGATCAATCATTATCGTTTGAGAAGCCATGTGTGATCGTCGCAGACGACTTAACACCGAGTGAAACAGTACAGATGGACAAGAGCAAAATCTTGGCATTTGTTACAAGAAAAGGATCTGTAAACTCGCATACAGCAATTCTCTCTAGAACCATGGCTATTCCAGCGATTGTCAGTGTGGATATGCCAACTGATTTGACAGGGAAAATGGCAGTAGTAGACGGATTCAAGGGTGAATTCATCGTGGAACCAGAGGAAGAAGTACTCACATATGTAAAAGAAATCCAAGAGAGAGAAGAGAAGAAAAAAGCACTCTTAAAAGAATACAAAGGCAGAGAGACAGTTACAAAATCAGGAAAGAAAATCAACCTCTATGCAAACGTAGGATCTGTAGGAGATGTTGGACTTGCGCTACAAAACGATAGCGAAGGAGTTGGATTATTCCGTAGTGAATTTCTATACCTAGAATGTGACGATTTCCCAACAGAAGAGATGCAATTCAACGCATACAAACAAGCGGCAGAAATGCTAGCAGGCAAGAAGGTTATCATCCGTACCATGGACATCGGAGCAGATAAGCAAATCGATTACCTAGACCTAGGAGAAGAAGAGAATCCAGCACTTGGATACCGTGCGGTAAGAATCTGTCTAACACAGGAAGAAATCTTCAGAACACAATTAAGAGCCTTAGTTCGTGCAAGCGGATATGGAAAGATTTCTATTATGGTACCGATGATTTGCTCGGTATGGGAAGTAGAGAGAGTAAAAGAGATCCTAGAAGAAGTGAAACAAGAGATCCAGTCAGAAGGATTCCGTATCGGAGACATCGAATTTGGAATCATGATCGAAACACCAGCGGCAGTAATGATAGCAGATGATTTAGCACCACTTGTTGACTTCTTCAGTGTAGGGACAAACGACTTGACTCAATACACATTGGCAATCGATAGACAAAACGAAAAATTAAACCGCTTCTACGATGCGCATCATCCAGCTGTATTGAAGATGATCAAGCAGATTACAGATGTAGCGCATAAGCATAATATCTGGGCAGGAATCTGTGGAGAGTTAGCAGCGGATACTACATTGACAAAGACATTCGTAGAATACGGAGTTGATGAACTTTCGGTCACTCCATCTGTATTATTGGCAGTAAGACAAGCTGTTTGCGAGTTGGACTAATTGGTAATTGTAATTGGGGACGTTGTTTTTTGAAGAAAACCCCCGTCCCCAATGAAAACATCCCTGTCCCTTTTGGACAGTTTAGGAGAAGGAGAATGATAATATGAAAAGTTTTATGATTAATTTGAGATCGATTGAAGAAATTAAAGCGTTTATTAATGCAACATTAAAACTCGAAGGAGATTTTGATTTGATTTCGGGAAGATATATCGTAGATGCGAAGTCAATCATGGGGATTTTCAGTTTGGATTTGACACAACCAATCGAACTAAAAGTATATAAATATACACCACAAGTAGATGAAGTGATCAAGCCGTTTTTAGTGTAAGGGAAATAGAGTGAAATATTATAATAATAGGAGATATAAGCATGATATATAAAATGATTCCTGCATGTAAGCCATATATATGGGGGGGAACGATACTTAGAGATAAGTATGAAAAACAATCACCCGATGAGATTATCGCAGAAACATGGGAGCTTTCTTGTCACAAGGACGGTGCAAGCATTGTAGAGGGCGTAGGCTGTACTCTGCCAGAGTTACTAGAGAAAAATCCGCAATACGTAGGGAGTGCGGTGAGTGCATCAGAAGAATTTCCTATATTGATCAAACTGATCGATGCAGCGCAAGATTTGTCGATTCAGGTACATCCAGACGATGCATACGCATTGAAAAATGAAGGTCAATTCGGTAAGACAGAAGCATGGTATGTGGTAGACTGTGAACCAGGAGCAACCTTGTATCATGGATTTAAGGAAGAGACGGACAAGGAAACATTCCGCAAGGCGATTGAAGACAACACAATTTGTGACTTACTGAACAAGGTAGAAGTTCAACCAGGGGACTTGTACTTTATCGAAGCGGGAACCATTCATGCGATTGGCGCAGGAATTGTAATTGCGGAGATACAACAAAACAGCAATGTGACCTATCGCGTATATGATTTTGGTCGTGTTGGTGTGGATGGTCAGCCGAGAGAGCTACATGTAGACAAGGCGTGTGAAGTTACAAATTATAGCAAGCAGGAACAGAATCATGAGTTCGGTGGACACCTTGTTACATGCGATTATTTCACGGTAGATAAAGTGGAATTAAATGGAAGTTATGCGAATCAAACAGAAGATTCTTTTCATTCATTGCTTGTAACAAAAGGTACAGGAAAGGTGATTGCTGGAGAGACAGAGATAGAATTTAAGGCAGGAGATAGCGTATTGGTTACAGCAGATCAGGGAAAATATGAGATTGTTGGAGTCGGTGAAATTTTAGTGACTTCAGTGTAATTTCATTGGGGACGGAGGTTTTTGAAGAAAACCTCCGTCCCCAATGAAAACATCCCTGTCCCTTTTGAAAAGAATTCCGAGAAGGAGGAAGCATATGAATAGTTATATACCGGAGGGATATCAAGCCCAACTTGGCTTATACGATACCCAGAAAGCGATAGGAATGATTAAGTCTTTATTTGAAATCAAACTATCAGCTGCATTGAAGCTTAAGAGAGTGACGGCACCACTTTTTGTGGATCCGAATACAGGTCTGAATGATAATTTAAACGGAGTCGAGCGACCAGTTTCATTCGATATTCCAGCGATTCAAAAAGAGGGAGAAATCGTTCACTCCCTAGCGAAGTGGAAGCGACTTGCGTTACATAGATATAATTTTTATGTAGGAAAAGGCTTAGTCACGGACATGAATGCAATTCGTAGAGATGAAGAATTAGACAATATCCATTCCATTTATGTAGATCAGTGGGATTGGGAGAAGGTGATTGATCGAGATACCCGAAATGTGGAGTATCTAAAGGATACAGTGCAAAAGATTGTAAATGCTGTATGCAATACCTTGGAAGAATTAAAGTGGCAGTTCTCAGACTTGGAAACAGAACTGTGCAGAGATGTCTATTTTATTGATACACAAGCTTTGGAAGATATGTATCCAGGCATGACATCAAAAGAGCGCGAGACAGCGATTACCAAAGAATACAAGACAGTATTTATCTTGCAGATTGGGGATAAATTAAAAAGCGGTGAAAAACATGACGGAAGAGCTCCAGATTATGACGATTGGTCGTTAAATGGGGATTTGTTATTCTGGCATGAAACACTTGGAATTGCTCTAGAATTAAGCAGTATGGGAATCCGTGTAGATGCGAAATCATTGGTGGAACAACTAGAAAAAGCAGGTTGTATGGAACGAGCAGAATTGCCATTTCATAAGATGTTGATTGAAGATGAGCTACCACTGACAATAGGTGGCGGAATTGGTCAGTCTAGGATGTGTATGCTATTATTGGGCAAGGCGCATATCGGAGAGGTTCAGTCATCTCTATGGGATGCGAAGACAAAGGAAATTTGTGTAGAAGCAAACGTAATGTTGTTATAGGCATTATTTATGCTGTTATTACCTATTCAGTGTTTACAATTGTCTACAATTGTTTTATAATAAAACGCATTGGATTTGAATAAAGAAGGAATTAGGTGGAAATCCTAAGCGAGCACGTCGCCGTAAGCAGATGTATTGGATTTTATTTGACTATTTTGTCGCAGAGATAGTAAACCATTGGCAGTGGCCGAGAAGGGAGAATGAAATTAGGATCTGCAAGCCGGAATATTTCTTATCACAAATTTAGCATCGAGTGCAAGCCTATAGAATTTGTGGAAATCTGATAAACCAAATAATAAGGAGAAAGCGTATGAAAAAAAACAATTGGAAACTATTATTACAAAGATTGGCATTTTCAGTACTAATTGCGACTATGGTATTGACATTTGCAGGATGTGGAAACAATGAGGATGCAGCGACGGACACGATGCCACAAGAGGAAGCAACAGAGATGGCAGATGAAGCAGCAGATGAAGGTGTGGCGACAGTAGACGAACCAGCTACTTTGGATGAGCCAGCAACAGAAGGTGGAGAAGCGCCTGAAGGACAAGAGCCAGTTGCTGAGGTTGGAACACCAGTAGGCGAAGGTGACACAAAGTTTACATTCGAAGTAAAGCATGAAGATGGAACGGTAACTTACTATGCAGTTAGCACAGATGCGACCACAGTTGGGGAAGCACTATTAGAATTAGAGTTAATCGCTGGAGATGACAGTGAATATGGACTATATGTTAAGACCGTTGATGGCGTGACTGTAGATCCAGATGCAGAATCAAAGTATTGGGCATTCTATGTAGATGGCGAAATGGCTGCTACGGGAGTGGATCTAACAGATATCACAGAGGGAGCAATGTATTCATTCGCAGTTGAATCCTTCTAGTAGTAATAAATTAAAGACAAGTGAACTTGTGATATTCGCAATGTTGGCAACCATCATGTATTTATCAAAGATTTTTATGGAATGGGCTCCCAATATCCATTTGCTAGGCATGTTGACTATGACCTATACATTGGTTTATCGCAAGAAAGCACTTTATCCAATCTATGTATATGTGTTAATTAATGGAGCGCTATCAGGTTTTGCGACCTGGTGGATTCCATACTTGTACATATGGACAATTTTATGGGGTGTTACCATGTTATTGCCCCAGAAGATGAAACCACATATAGCAGCGGTCGTGTACTGTGTGGTATGTGGTATGCATGGCCTCCTGTTTGGAATCCTATATGCACCAGTGCAGGCAATCCTATTCGGACTCAGTTTCGAGGGGATGATCGCATGGATTATAGCGGGATTTCCATTCGATGTGATGCATGGAATTGGAAATGCAGTAGCGGGGGTATTGATTATACCGCTTGGAAAATTGTTGAAGAGATTATAAAAGGGACAGAGGTAGTGAGTATTTACTCATTGACCTCTGTCCCTGACTTTATGTAATAGGAAACTCCGTTTTTAGCGCATCTCGTTCTTAACTCATCCGTAATTCACGCCAGATGGCATAAGGGATATCGATATTTCCTCGACCAAAGCCTAGGCGGATATTGGGTTTGGTCATTCCGTGGAAGTCCGATCCACCTGATAGTTTCAAATCATAGCGTTTTGCTAATAATTTCATATCTTGTTCATCGCCAGGTCCATTCATGGAATAGATGGCTTCGATTGCATCGAGTTCTTCGCCAGCGAGTTTGCTTACAAAATCCTCTAGTTCTGAAGATGTGAATTCATAGCGAAGTGGATGGGCTAAGACTGCAACTCCATTGGCCTCCTGTATCATGCGTATCGCATCGCGTGGTGCAATCTTCCCACGGGGAACGAAACAGGGTGCACCATCTCCGATATAGCGCGGGAATGCTTCCCATATATTTCTAACATATCCTTTTTGATGCAGATATTTTGCAATATGTGCACGGGTGATTACTGTATCGCCAAACATGTCTAAGAGTACTTCATCTGAAATGTCGATATGCACTTCTTGTAATTTCTGAATCATCTTTTTGTTGCGAACTTCTCTTGAATTTCGAAAATCCTTTAAATGCTTTTGAAAAGCAGGACTATCCTTGTCGATGTCTAAACCAACGATGTGAATGTCGCGTCCCTCTGCATGGGTGGAGAGTTCGACTCCTGGAATAACCTCTAATTGTGGGTTTAATTCCGCGGCGGCTTTCAGTGCTTCATCTATGCCGGCGGTGGTATCGTGGTCGGTCAATGCAAAGGCCTTCAGCTTATACTTCGTTGCGAGTTCGACTAGTTGTGTTGGTGTAAGTGTGCCATCTGAGGCTGTTGAGTGTACGTGCAAATCAATTCGATTTTTCATGTCGCATCTCCTTTCCACAATGTAGTTGATAAATAGGCTACACACATATTCTATCAAACATTCCGAGAATAATCTACAAAAAATAAAAGAAAATCCATACGTTTTTATATAAAATCAATAAGGAAAGAACCGATTTTTGATATTTTAATAAAAAAGTAATTGTTATAATGAGTGAGATAAAATAAGAGTCAAGACGAAAGGAAAGAAAGATGAAGAAAAATCAAGATTTTCACGCACTAGAAGGTGGAATAAAAGCAAAAGGCGATGGAACAAAGGTTCCAGGACGTATTGTACAAGATTTTAGTGGATTGCATTGGAAGATGGAGAAGATGCGCATTGGACAAGGTGTTGCAGAGGGAATCCATGAACTGAAAAATGAACTATCAGGAAATGACTTTAGTTGGAACAAAGCATTGGTACCTGGAGATGTATATACAGACTTATACTTAGCAGGGGAGATTGATGATCCACATTTCGGAAGAAATATGGCGAAGATCAAGTGGGTTCAAGAATACGAGTGGTGGTACAATTATGGATTCAACATCACTGAGGAAATGATGGGTAAAAACCTGAAATTAGTATTCGAGGGTGTAGACTATTCTTGTGATGTATGGTTGAATGACGAGTATCTAGGAAGACATGAAGGAATGTATTCATCATTTGAATTCGATGTTACGGATATTGTAGACCATAAACAACCACATACACCAGTGAACTTGCTAAAAGTAAAAATAGATCCACCACCAAAGAATCAAAAGAACGTGGCTGGAGCGAAGCATAATTTTGCAGGGGACTATTTGACAGGATTGATTCCATTTGGTATCTGGCGTCCAGTTAAGTTGATCGCGACAGATAAGTTGAAGATTGATAACTATCGTGCGGAGTACAAAGTGCTAGAAGGAAAAGCAGTAGCAAATTATGATGTAGATATCACGGGTTATGAGAATGATTTGAATGACCTAACATTGAAAGTTGCATTGAAAGACGGAGATCGTGTGATTAGTTGTGAGAAGACAATTGATGTGAGCAAGAAGAGTTCAACAGCATCACTTACCTTTGATATTGATGAGCCAAAGTTATGGTGGCCATATGAACTCGGCGATCCATTCTTATATGATTTAGAAATTAGTGTTTCTGAAAATGGAGTAATCCTTGATAATATCGAAGAGAAGACAGGGGTACGTGAAGTAACAATGCAGATGAACCCAGGATTTACACCAGAAGAGTCACAAATTCCTTGGACATTTGTAATCAATGGAAAGCCAATGTTCTTGCGTTCGGCTTGTTGGACGCAACCGTCCTTCTTCTATGGACGTAACTCAAAAGAAAAATATGAGTTCTATGTGTCTAAGGCAAGAGAGGCAAACATCAACAACCTGAGAATGTTCGGATGGCATCCACCAGAGACAAAAGACTTCTATGATTGCTGCGATAAGTACGGAATCACCGTATGGACAAACTTCTCGTTTGCAACTCAAGAATTCCGTTCTGACAAGGCATATATTGATTTGGTGTCTCACGAAGCAGCAAATATTGTAAAAGACAGAAGAAATCACCCATCTTCTATCATGTTCATGGGTGGAGAAGAAGTTTACTTTACAGAGGCGCACGTAGACAGTAACAACCGTAAGTTAATGGAGCATATGGGAGATATCACTCGTACACATACCAATATTCCATATGCGGATGCATCACCACTTAGCTCAAGAGAAGCAATCCGTATGGGATATGCAACGAAGGAATCTATGCATGCAAACTCTCACTACTATGCAGCGGGAGCAATCTACATGGAAGACTACTATCCAGCGCTAGATTATTGTATCATTCCAGAGCTTACCGCGGCCTCTTCACCATCGGTAGAGAGCTTGAGAAAGTTCATTCCAGAGAATGAATTGTGGCCAATGGGATTAAGTTGGGGATATCACCAAGGAGACCTTCATGTATTGCAGAATCTGAACTACGAAGTGTTCGGAGATACCAGAATGGGATCGGTAGAAGAATTTGCGGAGTCAACACAGATTGCACAAGGTGTTATCTTCCAATTTTCTTTAGAATATTACAGACGTCAAAAGCCACGTGTGAGCGGTGTTGCATTATGCCACTTTAACACAAACTGGCCATTGATTAAGTGGGATATCGTAGATTACTACGGAAAAGAAAAACAATCATTTGGATATGTGAAGCGTTGTTACAACCCACTACTACCATCTCTTGATTTCTCTAAGAGAAGATGGATGCCAGGAGAAGACTTCACTGGAAAATTATATGTAATCAATGATTACTACACAGAATACAAAGATGTTTCTTATGAATATCAAGTTCTAGACAAAGACAGAAATGTGTTGAAATCAGAAACAATTACTGTCAATGTAGGAGAGAATACATCCGAGGTATTTGGAGAGCTTAATTATCAATTAGCTGAAAACTTAGATGACTTGTTCTATGTGACATTGAAGCTCGTGCAAGACGGAGAAGTAATCTCTGAGAACGAGTATTTCTTCCTTGTGGCAGATCAAGAAGCAGCGAAGAAGCATTCGAAGGAATTATATGAGCAAATGCATGTTGGAAGATCAAAGTATGGAAAAGGATACTATAGATACTTCCCAGAAATGCTAGAAGGATTGTAAAAAGATCAATAGGGGACGGGGGAAAATGAAGCAAAAGCGCCATTTTCCCCCGTCCCCAACTGACGTCGTTCGTCATAAGTGTAGATTATTATAGATAATCGAAATCGTCCTGTGGTTTAAACCAACTATTTCGTCCCAAATGCATAATGAACAAGATAATGGCAACAACGGCATATGAAATAGTAAATGGTGATGTTGGGTAGAATCCAAGTGCACCACTATGCATTAAGCCGAACAAAGAAAGCAGTGCGCCACCAATCATTGTAAATGCAGCCTTGTCTAGCTTGCGAGCAATAATAAATGATACGAGAGTTCCAAGTACAAGACCGATGATGATTGCTCCGTGTTTCGTATCTGGTACACCGCGCCACATTACCCCATTGTTGATTAATGATTGGGTGATTTCAGCGTTGAATCCCATTAGGTTATTTGCGATTGGCTCTGTATGTAAGTCTGCCAATAATGCTGTACCAGTAACTTGTGTATATAACCAGTCTGCAACTGGTGGTATCATCGCAACACCTACTGCTGCATGTTGTTTTTTATCTACATCTCTAAATGCTTGGGCTACCATCAATACAGCACACCATAGATAGGTAATACCTGCAATCGCGGGTGGTACAATCGTGCTTAAGAATGTGAAGAATCCAAAGACTCCAGCTAGGGCAAAGACACCACCAGAGATGAGAGAATAACCAATTCCAGCGCCACCTTTTTTTAGTCCTGCATGTCCGAGCCATACAGTATTAGGAACCACACCACCCAGTGATGCAGAAATCATAGTACAGATACCATCTGCGAATTGAGCTTCACGAACACTATAATCGTCTCCAGCAGCATTTGCAGCTTCTACATTATCCATTGTTTCGATGAAGTTATAGATTTCTATCGGAATAATAATTGTTAAATATGGTACAACAACCGCAAATCCACTTAACATGGATTGTATGGTATTTACAGGGTTAGGGAAGTAGAATCCAACACCAGAAAAATCGAAATTTGTACGTCCAATTGCTAGTGCATAGATGATACCACCAACTACTGCAACCGATAATGGTGGGATTTTTTTCGGGAATAAATATCCTCCAAATAGACCTACAAGTGCAACGATTAAGATTGGGAAACCAACGATAGGGTCTGAAAGGATATCAAATACCCCTTGTGTAGCCATCCAAATAAATCCGATACCTGCAACGGTTCCAAGTAGAGCCGCACGTGGAATGTTGTTTTTCATCCAAGGTCCAATGATTCCGCCTAAGAATTCAACCATACCACCGATGAAGCATGCAGCTGTAGCAGCAGACCATGCAATCTGAGGGTCGCCAAGTCCGAAGTGAAGTGGCATGATAACTCCATAGAGGATAACGAACATCGCAGGAGTAGACACTCCAGATGGGAGTGCAGTCACATCTGTTCTTCCAGTTTTTTGCGCCAGCTTCCATGCCATGTAAGCATAGTACAGACAGCTAACGAATAAACCGATTGATAATGCTGGAATTACTTTTCCGAACACGATTTCATCTGGCCAACCAAGAACTCCTGATAGGGTTGCAATTACAATTAGATAGTTTACAATGTTGTTTGTGATGAGATAGGTCATTCCACCTATATCGCCCTTTCGGAAAAAGGGTAGTTTTACTTTTGTACTCATTTTTCTCTCCTTTAAATAATTAAATTATGCTTCAATTGATATAAAATCAAATGTTGCTACATCAAATAATCCCATGTCTGTTAGCTTGATTTCAGGGATTACAGCCAATGACATAAAACAAAGTGTCATGACAGGTTCAATATTCGGGTTAATCTTCAGCTCTTTTTGTGCCTTGTTATGGAGCGTGATGAGCTTGTCTTTTACCCATTCTCCGCTCTGATCGCTCATGATTCCTCCCAGTGGCATCGGCATAGCATCTAATACTTGACCGTCTGCAACGATTGCAATTCCACCTTCTTGTTTAATCAGAGTTTGAATTGCTAATTCCATATCTGTATCATTTACGCCGACTACGATTAGGTTATGTGAGTCATGGGCGATGGATAGTGCGATGGCGCCTTTCTTAATTCCATAGCCTTTTATTAGGCCGAGTGCTACATTTCCAGTGTTTTGATGTCTTTCAACAACAGCCATTTTTACAATGTCCTGAGATTCTTGATAAACAAAATCTCCAGATTCGTCGACGGTTACCTCTTCGATTGTTTTTTTCGTTACAACACTTCCTTCAATGAGTTCAATGACATGAACACGATTAGATTTTAAGTTGAATTTTAATTTGTTCTTGTTGAAATCTTTGACTTTGACACTGCCTTTTACCTTGGTAACCTCATGTTTTTCAAAGCTTGGCAAATATTCTTTGCCCTTTGCAACATGTTTTCCGTCGATAAATACGTCAGATACGACAAAATCTGTCAAATCTTCTAACAGTACGATGTCTGCTTTTAATCCAGGTGCGATAGCTCCACGATCATTGAGGTGGAAACACTCAGCAGCATTGATGGTAGCCATCTGAATTGCGGTAATAGGGTCTAGTCCTTCTTCCACGCAGATTTTTAAGTGATTATCAAGATGACCTAATTCTAGGATGGTCTTTGGTTGTCTATCATCAGAACATAAGAGGCAACGACGACTATTCTGTGGAGTTACGCCTTTCACTAAGTTTCTCAAATCATGACAGGCGCTACCTTGGCGCAACAATACATATACACCACGCGCGATTCGATCATGCATTTCTTTTACAGAAGAACATTCGTGATCTGTGCGAATTCCCACAGAGGTGTAGGCATTTAAATCTTTGTCTGTGATGACAGGAGCATGTCCGTCAATGAGCTTTCCATGTTCTTTTGCGACCATGATTTTATCGATTTCACCATCTACGTTATAGATGATTCCAGGGAAATTCATATATTCGCCAAGTCCTAATACTTGGGAACGTGTAATAGGCTCTTGCATTTTTGTAGCATCGATCACTGCACCTGAATGCTCGTGAGGGGTAGCTGGCACGCAAGAAGGAAGCATGAATTTGATATCAAGCTTTGTATTTTTTGCCGCTTCCATCATATAGTCTAAACCATCGATTCCACACACGTTCACAATTTCATGTGGATCGGCAATGATTGTGGTACCTCCACAAGGAACGAGCATTCGCCCTAGCTCCTCTGGTGATACATAGGCAGATTCGATATGAATATGGCTATCAATGAATCCGGGGGTCAGATATCTTCCCTTGGCATCGAATTCATTGGAACCAGAATATTCACCAACACCAGCGATGAAGTTATCACAGATGGCAACATCTCCATCTGTGATTATCCCGCTATATACATCTACAACTCTTGCATTCTTTATAACTAAATCAGCTTCAAGGCGTCCGCTGGCTACTTCAATTATTTTTTTAACAACTTCTTTTGTCATGGAATACCTCCTACTTTTGAGTTAATTCTATAATAGGGTTAAATACTTCTAATTTAATACAGTCTACAGGTCCGACATCGGTAATTGCATAATCAGGAATTGCAGTGATTGGTAGGAAGAACATATACATCAATGGCTCAGGCAAATCACAACCTAGTTCTTTTGCAGAGGCATTGATTACTTTTTCAGCAGCAGCCATTTCCTCTGGTTCTACGTCTGAGCAGATTCCACCAACTGGAAGTGGTAGGAATTCAATAACCTTGCCATCTGCAACAACCACTTGTCCACCGCCATTTTCGATTAAGTGGTTTACAGCAATTGCCATATCAGAAGCATTTGCTCCCATTACCACGATATCGTTATCATCTGGGGCAGCAGAAGATGCCATGGCACCCTTTTTCAACTTCCAACCAGAACAAAAAGCGAGAGATTTATTTCCGTTTTTTCCAAATCGCTCTAGAACTGAGACCATAGCCACATCTTGTTCAGCATCTGGTTGCACGATAAAGTTTTCAACTTTTAATTCTACATCACGACGTTTTCTTACGAAAGGTCCTTTTACATCCATGGAGAGCACCTTTGCCGATCCTGATTCTATATCAACTTTGTACTCGAAATCACTTGCGCTTACCTTTGGGCATTTTAGCTCACTTGTAAGAATGCGACTTCTTGCAGGTGCTTTTAATTCGTAAGAAAGTTTTTTGTCTTTCGCAACTAATTTTCCATTTGTCATAACTTCTAATACATTAAATGTCTCAGGGGCATCCACAAACAAGATATCTGCGATTCTTCCAGGGCAGATTGAACCGACAAGATGGTCGATTCTGTATGCCTCAGCACTGTTGATTGTTGCCATTTGAATTGCCTCCATTGGAGATACACCAGCTTGAATGGCAAGTCGAACTACATGATCCAAATGACCTTTTTCTAATACATCTGTTGCAGTCACATCATCAGTGCAAAAACTTACGCGTCTAGCAAATGCTGGGTTGACTTCTGTGACAGCACGAATATTTTCTTCTAGGAAATGAGTTACACTAGATTCACGGATGAGCATGTGCATTCCATTTCTCATTTTTTCTACAACTTCTTCGTGCGTATAACTTTCGTGGTCAAGTCTTACACCTGTGGCAAGATAGCCGTTTAGATCTTTACCCTGACACATCGGTGCGCAACCAAATACAGGAAGATTGTTCTCGGCAGCAATTGCCATTGCTCCCAAAGTTTGCTCATCTTCTTCTTGAATAAATTCACGAACGGTTTCCCATACACCGAAACACTCAGGCCATTTTTGTACTTCACGATGAACGTCCTGTGTAAAATTAAATGCAACGGTTGATTGAGGAATGGTATATGGTGTTTGGTGTGGAGCGCCCCAGAACACCTTGAGTGGGCTTTGAGCGATTTCAGCAAAAATTTCTTGTAGTCCTTCTAGGCCTGATACAGAGATATATTCATCTAAACCAGAAATCATGCTAGTTGTTCCAGTAGGAACGACAGCTTTTGCGTAGCTTGTGATGCTTAACTTGCTACACTCGCTGTGGATGTGTCCATCGATTAATCCAGGAGCAAGGTACTTTCCTGTCGCATCGATGATGTTGGTTGATTCGCCGATATAGTCCTCTACATTACCGATTGCAACGATCGTGTCTTTGTAGATTGCGATATCAGCAGGATAGATCTCGCTCGACATTACATTGATGAGTGTTCCACCTTTGATGACGACATCTGATGGTGTTGTTGCGCGTCCTGCACGTACAAGTTCCTTGAGATTACTTACTGTGTGTTTCATGTTGATACCTCCAATAGTGCTTATAATTTGTCCGATAATGCAAAAAAGCTAATTACATGACAGGGTGAATTAGGCTTCCCGTCCTACAATTAGCTTGGAATTTTTGCAATATTTTCTTACAAAAATAGTATCATATATATGTTCTTACATCAATAAGAGTAAATATTTTATTTTTGAAGGATATTTATAAGAAGTACTTATAAATCAAGGGATTTGATTAAAATTTATTTCTATTGTCAGCACCATAGTCTCGTGTTATTATAAGTCGAATGATTATAAGGAGGATTTGCATGGGAAATACAGCATATCAAATAGGAAAAAAAGTATTCATAATTATAATAGGAAATATATTGTATGCGCTAGGGGTTGCTATGTTTGTAATGCCAAGTGGAATTATTGTTGGAGGGTCCACAGGGATTTCACTTACCGTACAACATTATCTAAATATACCAGTGTCTATCACGATTTTTGCGATTAATATCATCTTATTTGGCGTGGGATTTCTTGTGATGGGAAGGAAGTTTGCACTGACCACGCTGGTAAGTACCTTTGTGTATCCGCTGATTATGGGAGTGTTTGAGTCTATACCAGAATTGGGGAATCTGACAGAAGATCCCTTGCTTTCGGCAATCTGTGGTGGACTTTTGATTGGAGGAGGGATTGGAATTGTTATTAGTACAGGATCATCCACAGGTGGAATGGACATTCCTCCGCTGGTGATGAACAAGAAGACGGGGATACCAGTTTCCGTTGTGATGTACGGATTTGATGTGACAATTCTACTCGTTCAAATGCTTTATTCGGATGTAGAGAATATCTTATATGGCATTATTCTAGTGCTCACCTATTCGATTGTACTGGACAAGGTATTGATGGCTGGAACATCTCAGACCCAGATTCAGATTATCAGCGAGAAGAGTGAGGAAATCAATCAATATATTTTAGAGTCGATTGATCGGGGAACGACGTTATTACATGCAGAAACTGGATATATGAGAACGCAACGAGCGTTAATTCTTACTGTTGTGTCCAACCGAGAAGTTGTGAAGATAAAAGACCATATTAAGGAGATTGATCCAAAGGCATTTTTGATTATTAATCGAGTGCATGAGGTGAAGGGGAAAGGATTCAGTCTTAGTAAAAAGCATATTCGATAAAAGAAATGCAATGGTATAGGATTTTAGCTGCGATAGGAAAGAGGATTTACTCCTAATTCGCGTTTGAATAGCTTGCTAAATTGTGAAGGGGAAGAGAAACCACATAAGTTGGAGATTTCCGTGCAGGTATATTTATTTTGTTTTAGCAATTTACAAGCATTTTCTAAGCGTTTATTGGCGATGTATTCACTCGGTGACTGACCTGTGATTCCTTTGAACTTGTGGCGGAAATAATCATAACTATAGTTTAGGCTATCGGCCATTTCCTTTACACTTCGTTCAAATAAGAGGGTGGAGTCAATCTCCCTGATTAGATCATGGAAACTTCTATCGGTTGAGGCATTCTCCGCGACGCGACGCGCAAGAAGGATTAAGACTTCTCCAACTTTTAGATTGCAAGAGTCGTAATAGCGATACGGCTTGTCTTTATATTCTTGAAAAATAGATTTCATCAAGGCGAAGATATAGTCATCGACACAAGGATAAACGCCGTAGGACAAATCATTCAACGGGTCTAGGATTCGAAAGCGAATACAGAAGTAATTTGTATCTTCGGTGCAAGACAACTTGCGAACATATTCGGGTGTTGCGAATAGGATATCATTTGGACGATAGGTAAATGTCTTGTCCTTGGAAGACATGGTTCCAGTACCTGAGGCGAAATAAGTTAATTCATAACCTTCATAGGCGACGTTTTGATAAACGTCGCCTGATTTGTATCCAAATGCAAAAATTTTATCGATCAGTATTTGCATGTAATCCCTTTCTTAAATCATCTAGTACTTACCATAACCCATAATGATTATACAGACCATGGTCGGCTTCCAGATGTTTCTGGAATAATTTTAGTTTGAGTTCATCACAGATGGAGCGGTACTTCTCAGGCTCCGATGAAATCAAGCTCTCGTGTTCGAAGCCATCAACTTTATGATTATAAAGCTCTTCTTCGCCAGTATTTACATAATAAGTATAGCGATAAGTGTCATCAAATATGGACAGATTTCGATTCACACCGCTTACGGTATAGCAAGTAGACATTGGTAGATTATCCTTGGCTTTTTCACTTTGGATGTCGATGCCCTGTACATATCGTGGAATGTCCATTCCGTTGATTGATAACAAGGTTGGAAGCACGTCTACATTACTCATTGGAGTATCCACTACGCTAGGGAGGGAAACTCCATTAGCAGGTTTCAAAATGAATGGGAGGTGAACCAAGTTATATTGAGCCACATCGCGTTTGCAAATCATATTGAAGTCCCCCATAAAATCACCGTGATCGGATGTAAATATAATGGTAGTATCTTCATAGATTCCGAGTTCTTTCATCTTATCAACCACTTGCCCGATTGCTTTATCTATCAAGTAGATAGAGGCTTGTGTATAGCGATATCCCTTTGCAATCTCTTCATCCGTGGCACTGCTCTTATCTGCATAATCTGCGAAACACTCAGGTTTCTTACCTTTGATTTTATCAAGTTTTGCAAATTCAGGCAATGGTAAATTCTCAAATTCATCCACAATATCAAATGGAGGACACATTGGATGGTGCGGATCAGGAAAACCTAGATATAGGAACACAGGTGCATCATCGTCTTTCTTTGAATCTAGGTACTGGCAGGCTTCATTGGCAATCCACATGGTATTGTGCAACTCACTTGGAACTGGGGATTTGTAGATATCATCCATGATGGAACCAACCTTTGTATTCACATCACTGAGATTATGTAGCTTGGCGGCAATTTCAGGGTGTTCACGCTGTAACCAACGACCGTAATGCCCATGGTTGTAACCACAAGGATCATCTCCATGTCCAAGTACTAGCTTGCAAGTCTGGAAACCGTAGAAAGGCTTGTCATAGTATTCCGCCTCTTCCTTCTCCCATGTGGAATAAGACTCCCAAAAACCATAGGTATCGTCGGCTAGATGTGGTTGAAAATGTAGTTTACCAAAAGATGCGGTATGGTAGCCGTTATCTCCGAAGATATTCGCCATGGTCGGGATACATTTCTCTACAGGCTGTCCAAAGATTTGCTCACTGATAAAGTCGTTCTTATCCTTGCAGCCTCTGTCACGATTCCAGAGTGGAATGCCATTGGAACTCACGCCATGTCCAGGAACATATTGACCAGTAAAGAAACTGGCACGGGATGGCATGCATACCGAATTGGCGCCGATATGACGAGTAAACCTACTGCCATCACTCGCAAGGCTATCGAGATTTGGTGTCTTCGCATGTTCATTTCCGTTACAGTGTAGCGAATCATAACGTTGTTGGTCAGTGTAGAAGATGATAATATTTTTCTTCATGGGATCCTCCTTGTATCATGAATATTTTAAGATTCTAAGTGGATTTATCATAACAAAAAAGTAGAAGGGTTGTCAATGAAGGGAAAACTTCTTTTTAGACCACAAAAGTAACGCGAAAATTTAACATCTGGTGAAATATTTGTGAATTAAAATTCATGACATATACTTGAAAACATGGGAGAATAATGCTAGAATTATGGGATAGAAAGGAGGTTTTGATTATGCCTCAAATTATCCCGATTAAAGATTTAAAAAATACAGCACTTATTTCTAGCATGTGCAATGAAACCAATGAACCGATTTACATTACCAAAAATGGATATGGTTCTATGGTTATTATGAACGTAAATGCTTATGAAGAAAAAATGGCTATGCTGGATGTTTACACAAAACTTGCACTAGCTGAGGATGAAATAAGAGAAGGTAAGGTGCTAGATGCCGAAGATAGTTTAAAAGCACTGAGAGAAAAATATAATGTATAAACTGATATTAACGGCTACGCTACATGAAGAACTTGATTGTATTCTTTTGCATATCTCAGATAACCTAAAAAATCCTACTGCTGCTACTAATTTGCTAAATGAGGTGGCTAGGTGTTATGAACATTTAAAAAGCAATCCGAAGATATACGAAACTTGTCAAGATGAACGATTATGTAAAATTAATTTGATCACAAAGAGCATCGGTGGTTTATATCAAGAGGTGTTTGACAACTTGACAAAAGTTCAGGTTCAGCATATAGTGGATAAAGAGATGATGTCTCAAATATTTGTTGCTATTCGATATGCAACTAAAATAAGGTCGAGTTCAAATGTAACACTCCATTCTTTGAATGGAGTGTTTTTGTTTAGAGAGGATTTATGATTGATACATCATTTGAATGTACAAAAACGTATAAACAGTTGCTTTCTACACAGCATAATATGATTACCAGAAGCGTGCTATCCGATAAGTAAGAACATGGAAAAAACAAAGGAATTAATGGAAAAAACAACATTTCATCAGGGTTCTAATTGAATACTCAGAGGTAATCTCCTATAATCGATGTAGATAGTGCGAAAAATAGAATTTTTCACACGGCAGTTTGTACTTGAGGGTACAAACATGCCAGATTTTGAGAAGGGAAAGGGTATTAACATGTTGGATTTTAATAAGGATTGGAAGTTTACACTTACTGATCAACAATATGGACACTTGCTGGACTTAGATGAGCAAGAATTTGAATCTGTGGAGCTCCCACATGACTATAGTATTATGCAGCCTTACAATCAGGAAGACGGGGATGGGTGTACTGGATATCTTGTGGGTGGTCTTGGATGGTATCGCAAGAGGTTTGTTACCACGGAGGAGATGAAAGACAAGAAGGTGTTTCTTTGCTTTGATGGTATCTACAACCGTTCGAATATTTACTTTAATGAGGAGTTTTTGACGTTTCATCCATATGGATATTCTCCATGTTTATTGGATGTGACGGAGTATATGAACGATGGGGAAAATATCGTTGCAGTGCAGGTGGATCATACAAGATATGCAGATAGTCGATGGTATACAGGGTCGGGGATTTATAGAAAGGTAGCACTACATGTGTTGCCAAAAACCTACATACCAGTGTGGGGAGCCAAGGTTTCGACGGAGATTGAGTCGGCGCAGAGTGCACAGGTTAAGGTGGAGTTTGAGATTCGGAATGAAGCAGGGGAAAAGAACATCGATGTTCGAGTGGAACTAATCAGTCCAGAAGGTGAAGTGGTTGCAACAGATAGCAAGAGTATAGAGGTTCAAGATACATTTACATATGTGAATGAGTTTGAATTGAAGAATCCTACGTTGTGGGGAATCTTTGAGGGAAATCAATATACTGCAAGGTTAAGTCTAGTTGACTCTGAGAAGACGATCCAGGAAAAAGAAGTGAAATTCGGGATTCGTTATTTTGAATTCGATACAAATACAGGATTCTACCTAAATGGCAAAAACGAGTTGATCAAAGGTGTTTGTCTACATCATGATGCAGGCTTGGTAGGAACAGCGGTGCCTCTGGATGTGTGGAGAAGACGTTTTGAAATACTAAAGGAGTGTGGATGTAATGCAATTCGTACCGCACACAATCCAGCATCTGACGATTTTCTATCGCTATGCGATGAGATGGGGATTCTAGTGCAAGAAGAGTTCTACGATGAATGGGATAATCCAAAGGACAAGCGCTATAATATGAAGGAGCAGAAGGTGGACTATATCACGCGTGGGCATCATGAGTTCTTCAAGGACTATGCGAAGCAGGACTTGCAAGCAGTGATGAAGAGAGATATCAATCATCCAAGCATTATTCAGTGGAGCATCGGGAATGAAATTGAGTGGACTTATCCAAAGTATACTATCGCAACGGGATATTTTGGAGCTAATGCCAACGGAAATTATTTCTGGGATGAACCACCTCTATCGGTGGAAGAAATCAGAGAAAAGGTAAGTAAGCTGCCACAAGAGACATATGAAGTTGGTAAGACAGCGAAGAACCTTGCAGATTGGACGAGAGAAATCGATACCACGCGACCAGTGATTGCCAACTGTATTCTGCCGAGTGCAAGTTATGAATCTGGATATACAGACGCTTTGGATATGGTAGGGTTCAGCTATCGACAAGTAGTTTATGAGAGATGTCATAAACATTATCCAGAGAAACCAATTATGGGAACAGAGAATCTGGCACAGTGGCATGAGTGGAAGCAAGTATTAGATAAGCCGTATATTTCAGGAATCTTCTTGTGGACAGGGATTGATTATATCGGAGAGTCAGGCAATGTCGATGTATGGCCAAGAAAGGCGACGAAATCAGGACTTCTAGATGTGGCAGGATTTAAGAAACCGTCTTATCATATGTTTAAGACATTGTGGAATGATGCACCAAGTATCTACATGGCAACACAGACATTAGAAGATTCATTATATGAGCTAGATGCGCAATCCAAATTGGTTGAAAAAGAAGGAAAGAGTTGGAAGAATCGACTCTGGGTATGGCATGATGTGAATGAGCACTGGAACTATACTGGTGAGGAATCAGTCGTGGTGGAAGTATATTCTAATTGCGAGAGTGTGACCCTATATCTAGAGGGGAAAGAAATCTCTACGAAGAAGCTAGCAGATTTTGAAGATCGAATCTACAAATGGATTCTTCCATATGCAGCAGGCGAGTTAAAGGCTGTTGGTAAAATGGGGGAGGTAGAAGTGGTTACAGAGCTACAGACTTCGGGAGCAGTAGAGCATGCTAAGATATCAGCAGACAAAGAAGTGTTGAGCTGTGAATATGATAGCGTAGCACATATTGAACTAGATCTTATAGATGCGGAGGGCAGATTGGTAAAAGACCAAGATGTTGAGGTAGAGTTTGAAGTGCGAGGAAATGTACGCTTTTTTGGAGTGGATAACGGAGACGTTAGCTTTGTAGGGAATCATCAATCCAATAAAGTGGTTACATATCGTGGAAAGGCATTGCTTATTATAGGTGCAACAGAACCAGGAGAAATCGAGGTTATAGCGAAGGTGGAAGGACAAGAGTCTAACCATGTAAAGGTGATTGCAAAGTAATAGGTATCTTGCATTTATAGATAGAATAGTATACAATAATAACATCAAAATGGTGTGTAATTATATACCAAAATATAAAAAAGAGGAGATAAACAATGGATAATGTAAAAATGAGTGCAGCGACTAAGAGAGCGATAGAGCGCGATTATTTTCAAAGTTCAGATTGGTTCTGCGACTTTACAGAATCAGAGATTGAAGGATTGGAGAGAGAAGAGGGAGTTCACAGAAGAGACCCGAGTAGTGTTATCTTAGTGGATGGTACATATTATGTATATTACTCAAAATCATATGGACCACATGTTGGATTTCATTCAGGAGATTTGAGTGCGAAGGTATTCCCTTGGGATTATACTGAAATCTGGTATGCAACATCGAAGGATGGATACAAGTGGGAAGAACAAGGCGTTGCAGTGAAGAGGGGCGAGCCAGGAAGCTATGATGCAAGAAGTGTATTCACTCCTGAAGTAATGAAGTACAATGGAGATATCTATATTGTATATCAAACAGTAGAAGATCCATATGTAAATAGAGTGTTT
>CAYJFY010000006.1:0-24483 GCA_964369755.1 uncultured Lachnospiraceae bacterium | reverse complement strand
GAGTGTTTGAGAACATTGCGATCGCAAAATCAAGTTCTCCATGCGGACCATTTGAGAAATCGCCAGCACCAATCCTATGCCCAACAGGAGACGGAGAGTGGTTAGGAGAAGAAGACAATCGTTTTGCGGTTAAGAAAAAGGGTGGATTCGATAGTCACAAAGTACATGATCCATTATTGTTCCACTACAAGGACAAGTTTTACTTATATTATAAAGGCGAGCCTATGGGAGAAGAAGTATACATGGGTGGTCGTGAGACAAAATGGGGTGTTGCAATTGCAGATGACATCATGGGACCATATGTGAGAAGTGAGTACAATCCAATCACAAACAGTGGACATGAGACATGCTTATGGCAATACGATGGAGGAATGGCTGCATTCCTAAGAACAGATGGAGTAGAGAAGAACACACTTCAATATGCAGAAGATGGAATCAACTTTGAGATTAAGTCTGTAATCAAGGCTGGACCAGAAGCATCAGGCCCATTCCGTTCAGATGATCCAATCTCAGATCCATTAGATGGAATGAAGTGGGGATTGAGTCATAATGTAGATGGTGACTGGGGATATATCATTCGTTTTGATATGAACACAACTCAAAGAGATATTTTCAAACGTAGAGCAATGTATGAGGCAAATACATTCCAGTGGGGAAAATCAGAATAATACCGAACAGAGGGGCGGGGGTAGGGTGAAGCTTTGCTTCATATCTCCCCCGTCCTTAACTAGAAGGGATACACATGAAGAAGAAACGATTTGGATTAAAACTGTATTTCTATAATTTAATTATGGTCGCCCTCCTTGTTGGGGGCTTTTTCGCCGTGTTTATCTGGTATTATATTGACAATCAAAATACAGAGGTTTCACGAAGTTTGGATGAGGCGATTCAAACAAGTGAGGAGAATTTGGAGGAGGCAATTTCTGACCTAGATGAGATTGCTCTGCAGTTAAGTACAAATCCAAACCTGGTCTCTGTTATGAAGGAAATACCAGAATCTAAAGAGGAAAATTATTTTCAGACACATCTGATTGAGGCGGCAACGGTGTATGAATTGTTATGGTCATACATCTTGGATTTGGAAGATGTGTCGGGAGTTAGTATATATAACAAGCAAGGCGATTTTATTTTCGCTGGTGCTACAGAGGAACAAGCGTTATTGGAACGCGATGAAGCCTTTATGGAAGAATTAGATGTTCAGTTTCGCAAACCGAGGACGAACCGAATATTTATCAATGAGCTACAAGAAGATGGGGAGAGAAGAAGCGTATCAGTTGTGCGAGAAATCAATGACACCTTTTTGGTAGATAATATTGGGATTGGGTATGTTGAAGTTTATCTAGAGGGAAGTTCTCTAGAAGAAAAAATTGATGTGTCCGATGAAAATTCTATTATAGTCCTCTATGAGAGTACCGAAGAAAATGTGATCGGTACGAATTTAAAGGATTATGTGGAAAATACAAAATGGAAGTACCAGGACTTGATCCAGGATCTAGAACTTGAGGCAGCTTATCAGAAGCAGGGGGAGATTGAGAATCTAGGAATTGGGGTGGTTGCGCTGCAGGATTCCACGGAACAGACAAGGTTTATTATGAATATCATACTCTTGGGATTGGTATTAAGTTTTTGGTTGATTCTTAGTATGGCATGGATACAGAAGAAGGTGGTAGATAGTTTGACTCAACCATTGATGAATCTCTGTCAAAATGTGCAATATGGAGAAGAGGAGCAGGAGGATCAGAGGGAGCTGGTGCAATCGGATATTTATGAAATCGAGGTACTATCCACAGCATTTGACGATATGGTGAGTCGACTTGAGAAGAGTATGCAAAAGGAGATTAGCAGCAGGACGAGTCAGATTAAAACACAGCTCTATGCATTACAGGCGCAAATGAATCCACATTTTATTCATAATACCATTGCGATTATTCAGTCCTATGCAATTGAGGAAGATTATGATACAATCATGAATATTTGTGGTTCATTATCAGATCTCATTCGATACAATACGAAGATGATGAATAATAAGATTGCGATGCGAGAGGAAATTGAACACATAGAGAATTATATGTCATTGGTAAAACTAAGATACGAGGACCATGTACAATATTCGGTTGTGATGCCTGAAGAATTGAAGCAGGTACAGATGCCATGTTTTATGTTACAACCACTTGTGGAAAACAGCTTGAATCACGGATTGAAGAATAAACCATTTCCTTGGGGGATTAGTATTCGTTGTGCACAGCATAAAGACAGCTGGACCATTGAAATCAAGGATAATGGATGTGGAATGGCAGTAGAAGAAATAGAGCAAGTCTATGCATTCAAGAGTAATTTGCTCACATCTGATCGTTCAACCCTATTAGAGGATAATGAATGGAGAATCGGAGGACTGACAATGAAGAATGTTATGACGAGGCTGTATTTGGAATATGAAGATGCCATGATATTTGAGATAGAAAGTAGGGAGGGTGAATACACCCTAATTAGAATAGGAGGAAGCTTATCATGATTCGTGTGTTAGTGGTAGAGGATGAGTTACCGATTTTAAGGAGTACTTGTACCTTAATCGAGAGAATTAACCCAGAGTTTAAAGTGCTATATCGCGCGACAAACGGCAAGGAAGCGCTAGAAATCATAGAGAATAATAAGGTTGAGTTTATCATGCTAGATATTCACATGCCGATTATGAATGGGGTAAAAGTTTTACAGGCTATGAGTGAGAAGAAGATAAATATTCCATCGGTAGTGCTGAGTGGATACCAAGATTTTTCCTATGTGAGGGAGGCTCTACGCTATGGGGCAGTGGATTATATTCTAAAGCCACTGAAAAAAGATGTTCTCGAGGAAACATTGAAGGAAGTGGAGAAAACAATCTGGAAGAGAAACTCTCATACATTGGAACAAAAGGAACAGTATGTTGACATAGCAGGTGTGGAGAATGAACTAAATTATGAATTGGTTCTATTTGTTTTCGGTGCTTTTATGAGTAATTATGAAGAAGGAAACTTGCAATTAGAGGTAGAGTACTGGGATGAATTTTTAGAGAAATATCTAGAACGAAAATTATCAAATGAACATTATTGGAGTATCCCTGGGCAATATAAGAATGAGAAACTAGTGGTGTTTCGAAAGCTGGGAAACCGAACAGAACAGCTGATGAAGTCGCTTCAAGAAGAAATATCGATGCAGGAGGAGTTGAGAAAGCCGATTACCATTGTATTGAGTGAGAAGGAGCATAACCATGATTCTATCTATCAGGGCAATCAGGAATTACATCTTCTAGCAAAAGAGGTTATGTTGTTGGGAACGGGTCAACTCTGTCAATCCAATATGGAAGAAGAGAAACGAAAGAATCGAGAGCAGGTAAATCAGAGCAATAAGATCATTGCCGATGTCAATTATGCAGAGCAGATTATGCCTACCAAACAAAATGCATTGGAAAGAATAGAAAATAGAAGTGTAATTATTGAACTTTTGAAATCAGGTTTCTGGAAGTATTCGGAGTTGTTTAAGGGGAATTATTCTTACGCAGAATTAGAAGAAGAATTGGTTCGTATCTTAGAGAATTCTTATAGTAAATCTGCCCTCTATGAGAAATTGGAGAAATTAGTTGTTAGTGACTTCTACAAAGAAGATATCAATACAAATAACAAGTCAAAGTTGGCACTGCAGATGAGGGAATATATGGATGACAATTATCGGTTTGCGATTAATAACAATACGCTGTCAGAAAGTTTTGGCTATGTACCAGCCCACCTGAGAGAAATCTTTAGAAAGCAGTATGAAGTATCTCCAATGGAGTATTTGCAGGAGATTCGCCTGAAGAAGAGTAAGGAATTGTTAGATGAGAACTGGGAGATTACGCTAAAAGAGATTGCGGATATGGTTGGGTTCAATGATTCGCTGTATTTTTCGAAGGTATTTCGCAAACATATGGGAATGTCACCATCTCAGTATCGAAAGAGGAGCAAGATAAATGCGTAATAATTCAATTGCACGAAAAATAGGAATTGTATTGCTGCTTGTAGGGGCACTTTTGTTGACTGGCTATGTAATCTGGGAGATGTATTACGGTTCAGCAGTTTATGAGGAAGTGCTGGAAGAAGTAGATGAAGAAATCGTTACCATGGTGGTGCAAGAGTCACACTATTACCTCGGGTTAGAGCGGATGATTAAGAAACTTTATGTAGAAGAGGAGATTCGTGTAGAGGTAGAGGTGATTCCAGACGAGCAGGCGGATAGTATCATCCGAATGAAGGTGAATGCAGGAGAGGTTCCAGATATTTTGGACTACAATATTCCTGCAGTCTATGGTCTTCTCAATCCCCCAGTATATCTAGAGAATCTATCGGAAGAGTCTTGGGTGCGCGAGTTGAAGAATCCCAATAATGTTACATATGAGAATGGGAAGACCTATGCGTTTCCACTACAAGAAGGGTCTGGTCTTGGGGGTGTCATCTATAATGAAACCCTATTTGAGGAGTTGGGACTGAAGAAGCCTACGACGGAAGAAGAGTTTCGCTTATTATGTGAGCGGTTATTGGAAGAGGGAGTTACACCAATTCTCCTATGTGGAGACAAAGAAATTCCACAGAAGTGGATGGAATATGGGCTTTCGCTAGCTTTTGAGAGTATCGATGCCAATGAAGAGATGGCAGAAAGCATCGTAAGTGGCGAGAAGAAATTAGAAGATTATCCAGAATATGAAATTGTAATCGATGAATATCTGCAGATGTTTGAACTAGGTTATGTCAACGAGGACTATCTCAGTATTGATTATGAGACCATGATTGAGTGTTTTAGTGAGTCCAAGGGAGCTATGATTGCAGGAGATTTTAATCTAGTTTCGGATTTGGAGCTTGCGAATCAGGATATGAAGATTGATATGTTTCCGATTCCATTTGAATACAATGAGCTGAGACGGATGGCAATCCCGACGACAGCCATGGGGTGCGTGGTGTTCAAAGATGGTGAGAACAAAGAGGTGGCCAAGCAGGTGCTGGAACTTTGGTCTACGCCAGAATATTTAGAACTATGGTTTATGGATCAGGCGGGAATGCCAGCATTCTATGATGTTGAGAGTATATCCTTGGGTGCGGAATTGTTGAACTATTATTATGGTTATCTGAAACAGACTCAGAGACTAGATAGTGTGAATAATTATATGCTGCCATTATATGATCTACAGACGACGAAATTGTGGTTTTACTATATGGAAGCACCTCGTCTAAATCAAAGCGCAGAGGATATCCTAAATATGTTTCAACAAGACATCGATGAGTATATAGAAGGAAGAGAAGTCCCCGAGTAATTTGGGGATTTTTTGTGCAATAGAAAATGTACTCTTATGTATTTTCCATATTTTTATGTGGAATATTCCATGTGTAAAATGTGTGAACTTTAGTAGAATAGCAGACAAGGAAGCAGTGAAATTCTTGTTTGCCAGTAATTGAGGAGAATGACAATGAAGAAGAACAAAAACAAGAAGATGAGCAGTATATGGTGCTCCCTATTGATAGGTGCCAGTATGGTGCTTGGTGGATGCAGTGAGGTTTCGCATTCGGGAAATGATACAGTGTCAGAGCCTATCGAGATAACATTTGCACATTTTCAAGATGAAGAAGGTGCATTTCATGATGCAATACAACAAGCCATCGATCAGTTTGAAGCGGATAATTCGAATGTAGATATCATCGAAGAATATTATCCGCCAGATGCCTATGATAAGCGGGCGTATGATTGGGACAAAGAGGATGAAGTACGAGACATCACCGTGATTAGCGGAACGATGGTAGAGGTCTTCTCAGAGAATGGTACGATTTTGGATTTGACAGATTGTATTGGCGAATACGGAATCGATAAGAAGATTGAGGAGATGTACTTTCAGGAATTGACCTATGAAGATGCCATCTATGCAGTGCCTTGGGAATCGGCAGCCTATGGATTTATTCTCTACAATGAGGGGATATTTGAAGAGGCAGGAATCGAAGCGTTTCCAACTACATTAAAGGAAATGTCGGTTGCCATTGAGAAACTACGTAACATTGGATATATACCTATGGGTATGGGAAACAAGTTGTTATGGCCAGCAGATTCTCTCACATTCAGTGCATTTGTCAACAACTTTGTAGGAAATGAATGGTATGAAAGCATATTGAATCGAGATGGAATGGCTAGTTTCAAGGATGAAGAGTTTATTGAAGCGTTGAGCGAATTTCAAAAATTGGCAGAGCAAGGCTTGTTCAATAACAATATGGTGAGCTATGACAATGAACAACGAGGAAAATGGTATCAAGACCGTGAGGTGGCGATGATTTCTGCTGGAAACTGGGAATGTCAAAGCATAGAGGATTTAGCACCAGAGGTTGCAGGGGAGACAAAGGTGGCTCTATGGCCGAGTGTAAGTGCCGAGAGTGAGTTTTCGAATTCTATGGTTCAAAGCAGTGCATGGGGACTTGGAGTTGGAGCAAATATTGAAGAAGAAAAATTATCTTATGTATTAGATTTTATAGCAAATTATGTATGTAGTCAGGATTTTGGAAGAGTAATGACAGAGGATCATGGAGTATTGGTGCCATGGGATGTGGATTACAAAGAGAAGAATATCAACAGTGTAACACAGAAACTCATTGAACTAGAAGAGACGGACATTACATATTGTATGAATTGGGATAGCACACTTCCTTCTGAAGTGAAGAGTGTTTATCAAGTAGGGTTACAAGATTTGATGGTAGGCAAGATAACGCCAGAAGAGCTTGCGACGAAGATGGATGTGGCTTATCGACAGCCATAAACATAGATGAAAAAGGAAAAGGAGGATTTTTTGTGAAGAAAGAAAAAGCACAGTCAAAATTTCAAAAAGAAAGTTTGGCTACAAACTTGAAGAAGAACTATGTACTATACTTGTTTTTAATATTGCCTTGTCTATATTTTATCGTGTTTAAGTACATACCGATGTTTGGTAACTTAATTGCATTTCGTAAGTACACACCGGGTGGTTCGATAATCGGAGAGGGTGAATTTACATTTAAGTATTTCGAGATGTTCTTGACAGATGGGACGTTTTGGACTGTATTTAGTAACACGATTATCTTGAGTATATTTGTATTGATTATCATGTTCCCAGCACCGATTATCTTCGCGTTGTTGATGAATGAACTGGGAGGAAAACATTTTAAGAAACTGGTGCAATCGGTTACCATTATTCCTAGATTCTTCTCAGTGGTAGTTGTTATTACAATTTTCAATGCACTGTTATCACCATCTACAGGGATTATCAATGAATTGATTACCAGCTTTGGTGGGACAGAGATCTTCTTTATGAATGATGCGAATTGGTTTAGACCAATTTATATCTCTACAGAGATATGGCAATTGCTTGGATGGAATTCCATTATTTATATGGCGGTGTTATCTTCGGTAGACCACGAACAATATGAAGCTGCAATGGTAGACGGTGCAAACCGTTGGAAGCAAACCTTACATATTACCTTGCCAGCAATGTTGCCTACGATTGCAATCAACTTGATTATGTCGGTTGGTACTGTAATTAACCTAGGATTTGAGAAGAACTTATTGTTATATCAACCAAATATTGCCGAGGTGGCAGACGTAATTCAGACTTACGTATATCGTATGGGTCTTTTGAACAGAAACTATAGTTATGCAACAGCGGTTGGGCTATTCCAAGCAGTTATTAGTCTAAGCTTATTATGGATTACAAATAAGTTGGTTAATAAATATTGGGATTGTGGACTATGGTAGAAGGAGGAAGATTGTATGCAAATGAAAATGCGAAAAAGTCGTTCAAGAAAGGTATTTGAAGGCGTTAATATTGCGATTATGGTACTGATTTTAGTCGCGATTATTTATCCGATGTTAAATCAAGTAGCCTTATCATTCAGTAGTCCAGCAGGGATTCTACAGAGTAATGTAACCATATTTCCTATTGATTTTACATTAGATACCTATAGTCAGATTATGTCAGACTCTCAATTCTGGCTACAATATGGAAATACTGTATTATATACCGTTGTCGGTACTTCAATCGGTCTGGTTTTAACTACGATGTGTGCCTATGCACTGTCGAAGAAGACAGTAATTGGAGCGGGTGTGATTATGAAATTAATCGTATTTACCTTGTTCTTTGCAGGTGGTTTGATTCCAAACTTTGCCTTGGTAAAAGGATTAGGGTGGACAGATACCATTTGGGCGGTTACCGTGCCGATGGCGATTGCACCATATCACATCTTGATTATGAGAACATATTTCCAAGGTCTTCCAACAGAGTTGGAAGAGGCGAGTAAGATTGACGGAATGGGACAATTTGGATTTTTCCTTAAGATTGCACTTCCGTTATCGAAACCAATTATTGCGACCATGGTATTATTTATCGCAGTTATCTACTGGAATGATTGGTTCTCGGCATTGATTTACTTAAATGAACCAGATGCAGCACCAGTAACATTGTTACTTCGAAACCTATTGATGGGAGCGGTGACAGCAGCCGAGACAGGGGATATCGGATCGAATATGAAGACCATACCTCAGAGTCTACAAGCGGCATCGATGATTATAGTAACAGTACCGATACTTTGTGTATATCCATTTGTACAGAAGTATTTTGTAAAAGGGGTTATGATCGGAGCGGTAAAAGGCTAGCAAGACTTTTACCCACGAATATTAATAACAAGTAAGAAAACTAAACATGTAGAAGGAGGAAACAACATGAAGAAGAAGTTAGTGGCAGTTCTACTTATGACTGCAATGGTAACAGGTCTATCAGTTGGATGTGCTAGCGGGGACAACGCAGGAGAGAGCGCATCTAGTGAAGGAGGAGCAACAGAGGAAGCAGCAGAAGAGGGAGAGGCAGCAGGAGATGTAACAATCAGTATGTTATATTCTGACAATGCATCTTATCCTTACAAAGAGGATTGGCCAGTATTAGAGTGGATTAAAGAAGAAGCAGGGGTAACACTAGACGTTCTAGCGGTACCTGAGTCAGACTGGGAATCTAAGAAGCAAATCATCCTTACAAGTGGTGATATTCCTGATGTAATCGCAAGATCGTTTGCGACATCTTCAGAAGTTTCAAGTGGATTATTATTACCAATCAGTCAATATGAAGATCAAATGCCAAACTTCCAAGCATTTATCGAAGAAAACGGACTTAGAGAAAACCTTGACAATACAAGATACTCAGATGGAAACTACTATACATTACCAGCAAAAGCACGTGAGATCGTGCTACAGGATCAGCAATGGTTAATCCGTACAGATGTATTTGAGGAGAACGATATTGCAATTCCAACTACATTGGATGAAATCTATGAAGCAGGCGTGAAGTTAAAAGAAATCTATCCAGATTCAACACCAATCACAAACAGATTCGGTGCTGCGAATATCATGACAGGTTTCGCATCAGGATTTGGAACTATTGCTGGATGGACAATCGGCGATGGTATGTACTATGACCATGATGCACAAGCATGGGAGTATGCTCCAACAACAGATAAGTGGAAAGATATGCTTACCTATGTAAATAAATTAGTTACTGACGGAGTACTAGACCAAGAATTCTCGACACTAGATTCTACTGTATATGAGCAAAGAATCGTTCAAGGTGAGACATTCATGATGTATGACTGGACAGCAAACATCGATAGATACAACAAGCAAGGTGTAGAAGTGGATGAGGACTATAATGTGTCTCCGATCTATCCACCAGAAGGACAAGATGGAAACTATGCAATCGGATGGAAGGCATTCAATGACCAAGGTTGGTTATTCCCAGCAACACTTGCAGACGATGAAGAGCACTTAAACGAAGTACTTGCATACATCGACTGGTGTTATTCCGATGAAGCTGAAACTTTATTGACATTTGGTAAAGAAGGCGAAACATTCGAAGTAAACGAAAACGGAATTAAGATATGGAAAGATCCAGCGGTTGACTACTATGCAGCATATGGACTTGGAAACAATAACTTTGTATTAAGAGAAACAACAGACTCACTTTATAGTGTATTAGATGCGGAAGAGATTGCATTATTCGATCAAATCGCAGCAGATGGTGTTGTGCCAATGACTAACAAGCAAACACCACTTACACCAGAACAATTAGAAGAAGTACAAATCTACAGTTCAACACTACTTGACTATGTAAACTCAATGATGGAGAAATTCATCTTCGGAACAGAGTCATTAGACAACTGGGATGCATTCGTAGCAGAATGTGAAGCAAAAGGATCATTAGATTTAGCAGCTGAGTATGGTGTAGAATAATTCATTGGGGACGGGGGTAAATGACATTTACCCCCGTCCCCGTTTTAACGATTCAACGTATGAAAGGAGGAGGGGATATTGAAGATATATCATATAAAGAAAACGGGGCATGACGGGAATGCAGGTACAGAGGAGGCGCCGTTTCTCACGATTAATCGAGCAGCTAGTATTGCCATGCCTGGAGATCGCGTGGTTGTGCATGAGGGTGTTTATCGTGAGTGGGTCAAGCCGAAGAATGGTGGACTGGGAGAGGATTCTAGAATTATCTATATGGCAGCCGCTGGCGAACATGTAGTGATTAAGGGGTCTGAGCATATTGCAGATTGGCAAGTATATGAGGACAATGTATGGTGCGTAAAGATCTCGAATGATTTTTTCGGAGAGTATAACCCATATCGCGAGGCATTGTGGGGGGATTGGTTTCTGATGCCAGAGCAGTATCCAGTGCATACAGGGGATGTATATCTGAATGGAAGGTCCTTCTATGAGGCAGCTTCCATCGAAGAAGTAAAAAAGGCAGAAATTGTAGAATTCGTTAACCTAGATGGCAAGGGGTATCATGAGAAACGACTGTATCCAGAAGATAGTAGGTACAAGTGGTATGCAGAGGTTGACGAAGAATGTACGGTAATCTATGCGAATTTTCATGGGGCGAATCCAAATGAAGAGTTGGTAGAGATTAATGTACGGAAATGCTGTTTTTATCCAGAGGAAGTAGGACGAGACTACATTACAGTCAGTGGATTTGAGATGGCACATGCAGCGACGCCATTCACCCCTCCGACAGCAGACCAACCGGGATTGATTGGCCCAAATTGGAGTAAGGGCTGGATTATCGAGAACAACATCATACACGACTCCAAGTGCAGTGGGATTAGTCTGGGGAAGGAAATGAGTACCGGACACAATGAACATGCACTACATCATGTGAAACCAGGGTTCCAAGGTCAGATTGAATCTGTATTTCGTGCCCTAAAGAGTGGCTGGAAGAAGGAAACAATAGGATCTCATATAGTGAGAAATAATCAAATATATGATTGTGGACAAAATGGAATTGTGGGTCATATGGGTTGTATCTTCAGTGAAATCTATGGAAATGAAATCTATCATATTGGGGTAAAGTATGAGTTCTTTGGCTGGGAGATTGCAGGAATCAAATTCCATGCACCAATTGATGTCATGATTCGAAATAACCATATACATCATTGCTACTTGGGATTGTGGTTAGATTGGCAGACGCAAGGAACAAGAGTAAGTTGCAACCTTCTCCATGACAATCCAAGAGATTGTGTGGTGGAAGTCTCACATGGACCATTCTTAATGGACAACAATATATTTGCTTCTAAAAACTGTATTAATTTGTTGGCGCAAGGTGGAGCCTTCGTCCACAATCTGATTCTAGGAAGTGTCAATTGGGGAAAAGTCTTAGATCGGTCAACTCCCTATCATTTTCCTCATGATACCATGGTGGCAGGATGCTCCTTGGTTTACGGAGCGGATGATAGATGGTATAACAATCTATTTATCTGTGAAGAAGAGTCGAAGCAGAATAATAAAGGTTTTGGCACACAGAAGTATGAGGAATGCCCTACATCACTACAAGAATATGTGGAGAAAGTAAAGGCATTGGGCAATGAAGACATAGAGAAATATGTCAAGGTAGAGCAACCTGCCTATATCGATGGAAATGCTTATTATGGCGCAGCGCGTGGATGTGCATTAGAGCAACATTCTTATACGAACCAGGATATGAAACAGAGAGCAAAACTTGTGTTTGAAGAGGGTAAAATCTATATTGATTTAGACCTAGAAGAAGGGATGCTTGATGTGGAGTGTAGGATTCAAACCACAGAAACCTTGAGCAAAGTGAGGATCGTGGATGCCAAATTCGAGAGTTACGAAGGAAAACCAATCTCCATTGATTATGATTTCTACGGGAACAAACGTCAGAGCAGACCCGTGGCGGGACCTTTTGAAGGAGTGAGAGTGGGTGTGAATCGAATGGAAATTATATTTTAATATCTTATTTGTTAAGAATACAACGGCGATAACAAATGATGATAACAATCGCAACCAAGAAAAAGATTCCTGCCGACACAAAAGGAAGTGTATTGCCGATATCATAAACGAATCCAGCATAGAGGGCGCCAACAATCATGCCAAGTGAGCGCATGGAATTATAGAACCCCATGACCATCTTGCTATCGGTGGAAGTAGCATCCGCTGCACAGATATTTTGCAAGATGGGTTGGTATATCGCATTAAAAGCAAAGAAGATCAATACAACTAGTGTGTAAATCCAGAAGACTTCAATGAGGCCTAGAGATAGAATACTGATGGAACAACCCAACAGTACAAAGGCAATATTTCTTCGGAAATCGGTTTTCTTTAGTAGCCAGATGCAAATGGTCATATTCGCGACTAAGGAGATGATCCCAACGATAGCCTTGATGGTTCCATTGTAGGCAGAGCTTAGCTCAAAGACATCGTTTAAATAGTAATTATAAGATTGTTCGAAACAAGTGGTTGCAACACTAGAGACAAAAACACAGATAAATACAAGGGCGAATGCATGTGTCATGAATTTCTTTGAATCTAAGAATGCGGTGAAAGGATTTGCATCCTTTATAAAGTTGAAGCCAATTCCCTCTTCTTTATCCTCTTCTAGAAACAGGTAGAATAGGACTCCACAGGTTGCTAGTGTGATAATCTGAAGGATAAAAGAATGATAGAAAGAAGTTACACCCACAAAACCACCGATGAAGTAGCCAAAAGCATTGGAAACAACGGTAATAGAAGCAGAGGTAGCGAGATAACTACCTCTTTTTTCTTCTGGTGCCTTTGCGATAATATAAGTCAAGTAACTCACCATGATACCACCAACGAAGAAGCCAGAAAACAATCGTGCCACCAATATGGTTGGGATCGTGGTAAAGGAGATAAACATAACTTGTCCAAGCGCATAACCAAGGCAACAAATACCAAGCACCTTGCGGCTGCCCAAGCGCTTCACCTGTTTTGCCCACATAGGAGAGAATAAAAAGTTGCTAAAGGACATTCCAGCAAAGAATGGTCCGAAACTATAACTCTCTAATTCCAAAGCTTGTATCAGGGTAGGGGTGACAGGGTGAGCAAAATTTGCCGCCATACTCTGGATGGCGGCTATGATAAAGAAAAAAATAAAAGATGTTTGTTTTGGGGTTGATTTTATATGCAATATATTATTCTCCTTAACGTTATTTGATTTCAAGAATCCTAACTACGTACACATATTTTATACAGCCCTTTTTCTACGATTTCATCAGCATGTTTCTCAAGGAAATCCTTGTCCATATCAGTATCTAATAGACAACCAACTAATTTATCCACTGCTCCTGTTGCAATATAAGCAATGAATTGTGCAGGAAGGTGGATAGGAGTCGCTTCATCGTTCTTGATTCGATCAATGATACCAGGCATAAATTTCTTTGTAGCTTCTAGGTTCACGAGGTCAATCGTGCGTTCTGTCCTTACGAGCCCAGGGTTAAATGCAAAGATTTTAATGGGGATGTTCTCTTTTTGTAATTCGAGGGAGATGCACTCAGTAAACCGAACCAATGCAGTTTTCGCACAGGCATATGCACTGTTATAAGTTTCAGGGCGAACCACACCGCCACCAGACATATTGATGATTCTTCCGAATCCTTGCGATTTCATCATATTAATCGCACATTTTGTTCCGATATAGCAGGTTCTCAGATTCCCGTCTACATCATCAAACCATTCATCAAAGCTCAAGTCCCATGTAATTCCCATGGCATTGTTCACACCTACCCCATTTACCCAAACATCAATACGATCATAGTTGTCTTTTACATATTTTGCGAGTTTTTCAACAGATTCTGGATCCTTAAAATCACATGGAATCGCTTCTGCATTTCCGCCAGTTGTCATGATTTGACTTACAGTCTCTTCTAAGTTTTCTTTTCTTCGTGCAGCGCAGATGACAGTGGCGCCACAGTTGCTTAATTGTAGGCAGATTTCACGCCCGATTCCAGACGAAGCCCCTGCTACTACACAGATTTTATCCTTTAAATCATACATCTTTTCAATCTCCTCTTAAGTTCACTTAATGTAATTATACAAGAAAATTATAATTGTTGCTCTGCAATCAGTCTATCGATATCATCATATGCATTTTCTATACGCTCAATATGGTACATTTCGTACATGCTATAGATAAAATCAGTGATATCAAGTTTATCCCATAGTTCTAGGACGCAATTAGCTGTTGTGTTCTTGTGGTTAGCATATTTCTCTATTAGATAGATAAAAAATTCTGATTCTTTGCTCATGATTAATTCCCCCTTATATATTGAGAATTTCTAGGGTTCTTAGAAATTTTCTCGCATTCCCACATATCAAAGAGTATATGAGGGCTACATTTATATAACTCAAGTTCGACATCAACCAACATCTTATAAGTCTCCGATTTAAGAAATAGGGAGATGGCTTCCATTTCGTCGTATGCATATTTTTCAATAATTAGTTTTGCTACCTCTTTATCAATAAATGTGATTAACCGTTCAATTGTATTTGTCATACACACTCACTCCCCTCAAACTTTAACTGTTTTAAAGCCCTAACTGTTAAGAAAGCATATTGATCTGTTAGTTTCTGGGGTTTTAAAAATCTTATAGCATCTCTTTTGCTATATCGTCCATCCATATAATCATTAATAACAGTTAAAGTTGTATCATTTGCAACTGGGCCGATGACTATATCATACACATTTTTCAAATGTGTATCCTTCCTATTTGCCACGACGAAATCTAGCCATCTGCTATTTGCCGATTCGAAGGTGAGAATTTTCAAAGAGTCTTGAATATTGCTGTCAAAGGAGTATTCATTTAATATAGCGTTTCCCTTATTTCCATTTCTTTTTTCTACAATATGAGCCCAACGAATGGCCTGATCTCTCGACGAAGTCATATAAAATCCGGCACCAAAATCAAGTGCTCGTGACTTCGGTAATATTTGGGGGTCTATTACTTCTATATTGCTACCATGATATAACTTCATATTAATACCACTCCTTTCCTTCTAATTATTATACTAGCAAAATAGCTCTAATTGCAAACTATTTCGTGAGAATATTGGAATACTATCTAGTGGTGATTGAACTGAAATCGTTTGCCCACCTTCAAATGTCTCTTTCGTCCATACATTTGTCCAATTACTCCCCTTTGGAAGGTAAACAGTGCGCTCAAAGCAATTCTCATAGAGAATTGGAGCCACCAAGATATCTGGTCCAAACATAAACTCTGTCTCATTTTCATCCATATAGCACAACTTATCTTCAGGGAAATCGTAGAAGAGCGGGCGCATCATAGGGTCACCTGTCTCATGGGCAATCTTCATGTGTTCGAGAATATAGTCCTTTAGGTTATTGCGAATTTGGATGAATTTTTTGCATGTTTCGTAGTTGTCATCGCCAAAGCTCCAGACTTCGTTTGGACTGCCTGTTCCTTCGAAGTGAATGCCATCTTTGTCACGAATCGGTTGCTCTTCGGGCATACGAACTCCATGAAGTCGCATGACAGGGCAGAAGGTTGCCCAAGCAAACCAACGTGGGAAGAGTTGATGCCATGTTTCGGTTGTCACATCTGCATGACTGAATCCACCGATGTCACTTGTCCACCAAGGTATGCCAGCCATACCCGCATTCAACCCGGCTGCAACTTGCCTTCTGAGACTTTCGAAGGTGGAGTCGATGTCTCTAGACCAAAGGAGGGAACCATAGCGCTGAGCACCAGCCCAGGCACAACGGATGAGACTCAATACCTTATCTTCGCCACATGCAGTCATCCCATCATAGAAAGTTTTGGCATAATCGATGCAAAAGGTATTGCCGACTTGTAGTGCAGAGCCTGTGGAATAACGATAGTTATCGAAGTCATAGGCAGTCAGATCAGGCTCGGCCTCATCTAACCAGAAGCAGTGAATTCCTCTGTCGTAATAGTTTTTCTTGATTTTGCTCCAGAGATATTCTCTGGCTTCGGCTCTAGTAGGGTCGTAATGTATGGTTGCATTTCGAAATACCATGGTATAGCGGACACCGCGTTCTACCTTCATTAAGTAGCCTTTTTCTAGCATTTCTTTATAATTTTCACTGGCATGTTCTACTGTTGGCCATACGGATACCATGAGTTTGATGCCCATGTCCTCTAATTCTCTGCACATTGCTTCCGCATCTGGCCAGTAACGTTCGTCAAAACTCCACTCGCCTTCGTGAAGCCAACGGCAGGGTTATTCCATAATAATCCATAGCCCAATGTAGATACCATAAATGGAACGGATGCTTGTGAATTGCGTTGGGCGAGTTCTTCCATTTGTGATGATTCCTAGCTCTTCTGTGATATGAATCTTGCAGGGAAAAGACTCTTGAGGGAGTAGAGCCCAGTCTTTTTCTGGGATTTTAGGTTTCATGCTGGCACGGACGCGGAAACTGTCCTTGCCCCAAGCTTGAATCTCTACAGTTTCGCCGTCGTATTGATAATATAGTTTGTTGTTTTTTTCTAGTAACATAGTGCCTCCTTTTTGATTATCGTTTATTCTTTGAGATTAGCATAAGATAATTGGAGTGATTTTTCATTTCGATTATTGCTGTTTTGTGGTACAATATTGCTAATTGTGAGAAAGGGGTTGTTTGGAAAATGAAATTTCTTAGAGAAGAAAAAGTAATATAAGATTGTTCAAGGAACTAACCTCCATGACCCCGATGGAGTTTCTCACAAATCAACGACTAGAATATGCAGAACAGTTGTTGTATAATGAGGAGAAAATGATTACAGATATCAGCTATCACGTTGGGTTTCATAGTGTGGGATATTTTACAAAGAAGTTTAAGAAAAAATATAAAATATCGCCGACAGAGTATAGGAAGAAGATGGTAGAAGATGAAAGAGATTCAAGCTAAAAAGAAGAGAAATATACAACACATATTTTGGAGAAGGTTTCTTCTGTATATTATAGTGCCTATTTTTTTATTAATGGGAATTGCGACAGCGCTTTTATTTGTACAAAACCAAGAAGAGCAAAAAGAGAATCTAGAAGTTATGTTGGAAAACTTGACGATTCCTTTGGAGCAGGAAATTCAATCGGGAGCGATGAAATTTAGTCAGTTCTTGCTTTTGAATGATAATAAGGTTATGGATCTTTTGGCGCAGTATCCAGAGCGGGGATCCTTGAATGAATATGAGTACTATACAGAGTTGGATGAGAGTTTTAGTTTTTTGAATTCTCCGGACCAATATATTGATGGAGCCCATTTTTATTTTGACAGTGACGAAGAATATGGATATAAGACATATATGAGGTTCAGTATTGAAGAGATTCGCGCGAAGGGGTGGTATCAAGAAGCGAAGGCAACACCGAATAGTGTGGTTGTAGACATAGAAGAGGCTGGAAACTATATTCCTAGTTTAACAGATGCAGATCGTGCAGAATTGATTTATGCAATTAGCTTAGATAATTATGATGTGGACGACAATCTAGATATCGGAGTGATGTTTCAACAATGCATTTCTCTAAAAGATCTTGAGAATTTAAGTGGAACGGATTATATTGCATATTTGGTGGATGAAACAGGAACTGTTGTTTTTTCGAGTGAGGAAAAATATATAGATGGTGAGAATAAATTAATCTTGTTGGATGAGGGAGAGAGTGTGCTCTATTCCGAGAGCAAGATAGAGCGCTTGGGAATGGATTTTGTATTGGTGCTAGATACCCCGAGTATTGCGGTAGAGTATTTCTATTATTTTATGGGGATTCTAGTAGGTGGAATTATTATATTCTCTATATTTTATCTGTTTGGCCGTGGATTTTTCAATGCAATCGCAATGCCCGTTTCCGACCTATCAAAGGAAATGCAAAGATTGAATCTAGAGACTACGAATATTTATGTGGATGAAAATGCACCTGCGGAGATACAAAATATTCAAGAAAAATACAATGAAATGATTGACCGTATACAGAAATTGGTGGAGGAGAACCGAGTGCAAGAGCAAGAAAAGCATCGGGAAGAGATGAAAGTATTACAATTACAGATCAATCCACATTTTCTTTCGAATACATTGAATACGATTAAGTTTATGGCACAAGTGTCGAAGCACGAAGGAATTCGAAAGATGACGGACAATTTGATGCAGATTATGGATTGTACATTTCGAGATCATCACAGCATGCATACGCTTGATGAGGAGATTAGGATACTAGAGTCGTATATTCACATTATGAAGATTCGATATGCAGAGAGTTTTGATCTTGAGATATTTTTGGAAGAGACTTGTAAAAACATGAAGATACCGAAGCTTATCTTGCAGCCGCTCGTTGAAAATGCAGTCTTTCATGGGTTGCAAGAGTCCGCAGAGGAGGGTGTGGTTCGAATTGAAATTATGAGACAGGATGCTAGCCTTAGATTAGTCGTAGAAGATAATGGGTGTGGGATGTCAGAAGAGATGTTGGAGAAAATAAAAAATGGATATGAGACAAAACCTGGGAGAATCGGTGTGACAAATGTAATCAAAAGATTACACTTGTACTATGGGGAGTATTCATTCTTTAAGATTGAGAGTCAATTAGGAGAGGGAACAAAGTTTTTGATCTATATACCAGTAGGGGAGGAAGAACCATGTATTCTGTAATGATTGTGGACGATGATGTAGCAGTTCGCGCTGCGTTAAAAGATGTGGTTGATTGGAATCGGTTTGATATGAAGATTGTGGCCGAGGCAAGGAATGGAAAACAAGCATTAGAACTCTTTTCATCACAAAACATTCATCTGGTTATCACGGATATGAAAATGCCGATTATGGATGGATTGGAATTTGTGCGAGAGATTAACCACAAGAATGCAGTGATACTAGCACTGAGTTCTTTTGATGAATATGAATTGGTCAGAGAAGCTTTCAAGTTAGGCGTAGATGATTATATATTGAAAACGAATCTAGAAGAAGCTTACATCACGGAATTGCTGCAACGTATGAGGCAAAAATTGGATGCCTTATGTGAAGACACGGAGCAGGTGAATACGAGAAGTGTGTTGTCTGATTTTCTAGATGGGATTAGTCCTATGAAAGAGGATGGACAGGAGTATGCCCTGATCTCAATCGATTTATCAGAGGAGCAGAAACGAAGAGGGGTATTTAAGGATGTTCAAAATGATTTGGTAGACCCAATGAAAGAAATTATCTTGCAGATTCCAAGTATGTATGAACATTGTGAGTATTCAGAGAAAACGGAATCTCTGTTATTGTTGCGATATCATAAAGTAGGACTTGAGGAGCGAAATGTGACCCGTGTAGGCAAGCAAGTTGCATCGGTTCTAAACGATTATATGAACCTCAAGGTGACAATGAGTTTATCCTCCGTTTATACAAATGTGGAAGATATGCAGTTGGCACTGAGCGAGTGTACGAGACTATTGGACCAGAGATTTGTATATGGGGAAGGCAAAATCTTCGCAAAGGTAGACAATGATGTGCTAGATTTTCAAGAATTGGAACGAGAACAGGAGAGATATGCACAATTGTTAGATGCATTTCGATTGAGGGACAATGAGAAGCTTCTAAAAGAAGAGGAAATTTTATTTGCCTCTATGGCTGAATATAGCAAAGAGAAGTTGCATAAATATTGTTTGTACATGATATATCTAGAAGGAATTATGCTAAAGCATAGTGGGGATTCCTTTGCCAATGTCTTTGGAGAAAGTGTTTCGTACTCGGAGAAACTAGAACGTCTAATCAATGAGAATGACTACGTAATCTGGATGTATAATTTCAATCGATTTTTGTTTGAGTATGTGAGTCAGAAGACAGATAATAAGGTAGAGGCAACCATGGAATTGGTTCGAAGATACATCACGGACAATTATGCAGATGAGGGAATATGCTTGGCAGAAGTGGCAAGTGTGGCAGGATTGAACGAGAGCTATTTTAGCACAAAGTTCAAGAAAGAATTCGGAACTTCGTTTAGTGAGTACCTAAAAAATGTACGAATCAATCATGCCAAGAGATTGATGGAAACAACAAATCTCAAGGTATATGAGGTGAGCCAAGCCGTGGGTTATCGCAACGTAGAGCATTTTACCCGTATCTTTAAATCGTGTGTAGGATCTACGCCTAAGCAATATCTCAAGTAAAATATGAACAAATTATGGCTTGCATATGAAAAAAGTGTGAAATAACATCCAAAAAAATATCAAGAAATCTAAAAATAACACATATCTAAAAATACATCATAATGGTATCCTACATGTGTAGCGAACCTACATACTTAGCTAAGGTAGCTACAGCTAAATGAAGGAGGAAGATTATGAAGAAAAAACACATTATCGAAAATCTAGTGGCGTATTTGTTTATTTTACCGACACTACTTGGATTTTTGGCATTTATGGTTTACCCGCTTATTTATTCTACATTCCTAAGTTTCTGGGATTGGAGTATGATGAAGGGGATAGACGGTTCAAAGTTTGTAGGCATTCAGAATTATCTGAATGTATTCCAAGATCTTTATTTTCGAGATGGTCTTGCGAACAACTTGAAAATTTTGTTAATTGGGGTACCAATCCTATTAATTTCAGCGCTGGTTCTCGCGTGTATACTTAACACGCAGATATTTGGTAGAGGTGTGATGAGAACCGTATATTTCTTGCCATATATCACAACAATTACTGCAGCAGCAATCGTATTTGCAGCTTTATTCAATGAAGAACTAGGCCCAGTCAATGGATTGCTCAGATCGATTGGAATTTCTGATCCACCAGGGTGGCTTACAAGTATAGAATGGTCTACACCAACAATCGGAATTTTCTGGGTGTGGAGAATGTTAGGATATTGTATGATTATCTTCCTGGCAGGGTTACAAGGAGTTTCGAAATCATATTATGAGGCAGCATCGATTGACGGAGCCTCGGCATTACAGAAGTTTAGATTTATCACATTCCCGCTCATTAGTCCAACGACATTCTTCTTGGCGATTACAATGGGTATTGCATCGTTCTCAATCTTCGCAGAGACGAAGGTTATGACAGGTGGTGGACCAGGTACATCTTCGTACACATTGGTATATATGATTTATAATGAAGCCTTTGTAAATTACAAGATGGGATATGCAGCAGCAACAGGTGTGATTTTCTTCTGTATCATTTTGTTTATCACATTGTTTCAATGGATTGGACAGAAGAAATGGGTTAACTACTAATTAGGAGGAGGAATAGACATGAAAATGAGTAATACAAGAAGAATCCTAGTTGGTAAAATTATTAAAACCATTATTTTGGCAATTATAGGTATCGTGATGTTAATGCCGGTAGTATGGATGGTATCGACATCGTTCAAGGTAGAGGGAGATGTGTTTGCATTCCCAATTCAATGGATTCCATTGAGTCCAACTCTGAATAATTTCACCAAGATATTCGCAGAGTTTCCATATTGGAGTTGGTATTTTAATACAGCTAGAAACACAGCATTTATCGTAGTATTCGGATTGATGTTTGCATCGATGGCTGGCTTTGCATTTGCGAAGTTGAACTTTGTAGGGAAAAAGGTGGTTTTCTTATTATATATCTCAGCGATGATGATTCCAGCAGAGATTCGTTTGATTCCACAGTTTTTGTTCTATAGACAAGTAGGGTTGATTAATACATTTTGGGCGGCGATCTTACCATGGATGTTCTTCGTAGGATTCTCAATCTTCTTTATGAGACAGGCATTTATGGCAGTTCCAGATGAATTAATGGAAGCAGCGAAAATTGATGGTTGTAGTATTATCAAGATGTATTATAGAATTTGTTTGCCATTAGTAAAATCTTCATTTATCGCTCTAGGAATTCTAACATTCACATGGGGATGGAATGACTATACGGGACCGATGATTTACATAAATGACTTAACTAAGCAGGTGTTGAGTGTGGGGATCGCATCATTCCAAGCACAATATAATGCGAACTATGCATTACAGATGGCAGGTGCCACAATGGCATTAATACCGATTATTGTTGTATATTTAATCTCTCAAAAATACTTCATCGAAGGAGTTGCTTCGTCGGGTATTAAGGGATAGTAAATATAAAAGAGAAAATCCAAAAAAAGGAGGAAATGAAAAATGTTTAACAAGAAAGTGAAGAAATTACTTGCAGTAGTTTCAGTAGTGGCTATGACAGCTGGTCTAACAATCGGTTGTGCAGCACCAGCAGAGGATGCAGCGCCAGCAGAGGATGCGACAGAAGAGGAAGCACCAGCAGAAGAGGGAGCAGAGGAAGCTTCAGGTGAAGGTTATACAGGAAAACTTGTTATCTCTGTTCACGATCAATTAAACAACCCAGCAATCGTAGATGGAATTGCAGCGCTTGGTGAAACAGACAAGTGGAAGGGTGTTGAGATTGAAGTCAAAGAAAAAGATCAAGAATATGCTGTAAATATGCCAATCCAAGTTATGGGTGGAGAGCAAATCGACATCATCTATAACTTCAACCCAATCGAGCAAGATAAAAACGCATCTTCAGGACTAATTGTGCCTCTAGATGAGTATGTTGCAGAATTAGGAATTGATATGGAAGCACGTTATGGTTCAAATGCAGCAGCAGCATATAATTATGGAGAAATCTATGGTATCCCTGGTGGATATACATCATGGGGATTATTCTACAACAAGGCTATCTTTGATGAAGCTGAAATCGACTACCCAAGCATGGACACACCTATGACATGGGATGAGTACCGTGCGTTAGCAGCAGAGTTGACATCAGGATCTGGTTCAGAGAAAGTATATGGTGCATTGCATCTACAATGGCCAATGTTCTGGTATGGTGAAGCAATCATGAAACTTGGTGGTGGACAACATTTCTATAACGCAGAGGGATTATCAAATATTGAGGATCCTGCATTTGTAGATGCACTTGAAGCTACATATCAAATGCAAAATGTAGACGGATCTATTCCAAAGCAAGCAGACATCATTGCAAATAAATTTGAGCCAGACGGATTCTTTACTGGACAATACGCTATGTATCCTCACGGAACATGGATGTTCAACTGGTTAGCAGATACAGAAACATACCCAAGAGATTGGGAAGTTGGATTTGCGCCACTTCCAGTTCCAGAGGGAACAGAAGGTTTGATGACATGGGGAGTTTGCGGAACATTTGCTGTGCCAGCAACATCAGCAGACCCATTAATGGCAACGGATTTCTGTGTTGACTTAGTGGCATACGCAGCAGAAAATTCGCCAGCAGAGCCATACGCAGACATTACTGTAGAAGCAAATAATTTATATGCAAACGTTGAAGATGACATCGCTGATGAAGGTATGACAGCTGAGAATATCAAGAGTGTATTCTTTAACCCAGATACAGTTTCTGTAACAGAAAAAGTATCGGGCGCAAACCCAGCTGAGTATGAGGCTGTTATTAAAGAAGAAGTAGAGAAATATTTATCAGAAGCACAGGATATCGATGCAACAATTGCTAATATCAAAGAGCGTGGAAATGAAGTAATTCAAGAAGCAGCAGAATAAGTAAAAAATTATAATGTTATAAAAAAGGGGAGCTCTGGATTCAGAGTTCCCTTTTTGAATAGATTGGAGGCAGTGGGATGGAACAGCGATATAAATGGAAGAAGATTGAATTAGGAGTTTGTTATTATCCAGAGCATTGGAGTGAGTCTTTGTGGGAATCAGATTTAGAGAGAATGAGAGAATGTGGAATCTGCACCATTCGAATTGGGGAATTTTCATGGACGATGATGGAACCAGAAGAAGGGGAATATGATTTTTTTTTTTTTAAGCGGTTTTTGGATTTGGCATCCAAACTCGATATGAAGGTAATCTTTGGCACACCGACTGCAGCACCCCCGGTGTGGTTGACCATGAAATACCCAGAAGTCCTGAATTGTAATATTCAAGGAATTCCCTACAGCCACGGAGCTAGGAGACATTATAATTATAATTCTCCAGTCTATCAGACTCTCTGCAAACGGATTGTTGAGAAGTTAGGAGAGAATATCGGGAATCATCCTGCCATTATTGGGTGGCAGATTGATAATGAATTAAACTGTGAGACGGATGAATTTTATTCGGAGAGCGATAGCATTGCCTTTCGGAAGTTCTTAAAAGCGCGATACGGAAGTTTAGAAGCATTGAATGAAGCTTGGGGAACTG
>CAYJFY010000005.1:93409-95174 GCA_964369755.1 uncultured Lachnospiraceae bacterium | reverse complement strand
ATATCAGTCAAAACATTGTCTGTAATTCCAAGATGGTTAATCACCAATGGTTCGCCAGCTGCATTGTGGCGAAGATAGGAACCATCTTCGGTTGCCTTAGAAGAATCAAAGGCTGTTGTACCATCTGCTTCGAAGGCCCAATCTGTTTGGTCGAGGTAGTCATTTGCCACATCGATGTTAAAGGAAATCGGTTTGAGCGATTCTTGTAGCTCGGCAGCCTTTTCCATATACATCCATTGGCCAATTCCATATTCGGAATCGACGGTACTACCATATCCGCCCAACACATAGTCTACAACGGCTGTTCGGTCAATGAGAGAGGCAAGTGCCCAGCGGACATTCACATCTGCAGTTGGGCCAACATCACACATCATTGCAAGATAGCCAAATCCAGAACGAAGGTAAGATTGATAGGAGACAGCATCCGAAGTTTTCGCAGCTTCGATTTTTTCGCCCTCTACAATACCAGTGACTAGGTCAACTTCTCCATTTAGAACCCATTCGACATTTGTATCTTGTGGGATGGCTTTTTGTACAACCTTTTGAATCGTAGGTTTGTCGCCATTGAAGTCGCCCTTGAAATATTCGTTCAATTCCAGTGTTACAGTTTGATTTTCAAAAGAAACAAAAGTATATGGACCACAGGTCACGGTTGGTGCATAGCGTTCTGTGGTTGCAATTCGGTTACAATTAGTCAGTAGGTCACCTTCTGAGAAGGCAAGTTCAGTTCCAGCCTCCGTCGAAACAATCTCACAATCTGGTAGATAAGTAGCAAAGTGAGTTGGGCCAACCATGGCATTGATTGACTCCCAATAATATGGAAAATGTTCTGCAGAAACAGTTACAGAGAACTCATAATCAGAGATCAATTGAACCCCTGCAAACACATCAGAGGCACCAGTGTAATAGTCCTCATAACCAACCAACGCATCATACCCAGCTGAAGAAGCACCAGCCTCTGCCCACTCCGGTGCAGAATACCACATAATGGAAGTGACAAAGTCTTGTGCGGTAATGGAATCACCATTATTCCAGAATAGGTCTTCGTGAAGGGTAAAGGTGTAGGTTTTGTTTCCATCAGAATCATCAGCAATCCCTAAATCCTTAACAACAGTTTCATTTAATACAATATCCCCATCCTTTGTCATAGAATAGGTTTCAATATATCCACTCGTCAATACTCGAACAGAGAGATCATAGGCATTATTCCCAAATCCACTCATAAAATCCCCACTCATCTCGGCGGTACCGACCATGAGTGTGTCTTGTGGCACTTTCGAATTAGATTCTACCTCACCAGCATCCTCCGAAACAGTTTCCTCAGCAGTAGTTTCCTCCGAAGTCGTATTTGGTGAAGAGCAAGCAGTAAATAGTGGGGTTAACATTAGTGTAAGAGTTAACATTAAACATAGCTTTTTCATTTTTTTCCTCCAGTAATTCTTATGAATTCGTTTTGTCCTTATTCAGCCTAATCGGGCTACTTTTTCATGTTTTGCAGGCCTCAATGTAACGATATTCAGCCTAAGCATCTCGGATGGATCACTACGTGATCTATTACGCTGTTTCACAGCTACATCCTCGATTGCGGCTAAGCGCCTTATGCCTGAATCGCAAGATGCGTCTGATGCTATGTAAACACAGCACAGACTTACTTGCGTTCAGCGCAAGGCTGAATAGTTATAATCAAATTGTAACATAATGATTTTGGATAGTCTAGAGCTATATTTTCTCATGGATTTATGGTAGAATTACCATGCAAGGGAGG
>CAYJFY010000005.1:0-93294 GCA_964369755.1 uncultured Lachnospiraceae bacterium | reverse complement strand
AAGGGAGGTAGTGTGGAATGAAAAATATTTTATTGGTAGTTGACATGCAGGTGGATTTTATTGACGGAAGCCTCGGAACACAAGAGGCTGTAAAAATCTTGCCAAATGTGAGGAGTAAGATAGAAAATTTTGAGGGGACAGTCGTATTTACAAGGGATACGCATTTTGAGAATTATCTAGACACACAGGAGGGGAAGAACCTGCCAGTGAAGCACTGTATTCAAGGAACGAAAGGTTGGCAGATTCATCCACAGATAGCAGACTTAGCGACAGAACATATCTATGACAAGAATTCATTTGGTGGGAAAGAATTACCCGAATTCATCGAGAAAATAAATGAAGACAAAGAAGACTTGTCAATCATGCTGGTTGGATTATGCACAGATATCTGTGTTATAAGCAATGCAATGATATTGAAGGCGTTTTTCCCAGAAGCGACACTGACCGTCGATGCAAGCTGCTGTGCTGGAGTTACGGTGGAGAGTCATAACAACGCACTTGAGGCAATGAAGATGTGTCAGATTCAGGTTGAGAATGTGTAAAAAAATGCTTAAATAATTCTTAAATTAATATAATATGCATTGTTTTGTAAACTTTTGTTGTATAATTTAGATGTTAGTAGCCGCGAATGTAAGTGGCTTAAACGACTTTTATGGAGGTAAAACAATATGAGAAAAATTATATTATTGATGAGTTTGATTTTAGTAAGCGCCAGTGTTTCAGCATGTTCAAGTGAAGTAATCATGGAAACAGATATAAGTGAATACACTACTGTTTTTGGAGAAACAGCAGTAGAGCCCTTTGATAATAAATGGGGGGTAGATGATGATATTTTTCCAAATACAATCGGGCAGGAAGAGGCAGTGGAAGACTTCTTAATGCTATATGATAATCCATTTGATGCACAGTTTCTGGGTAAAATGGTTGTTGCGTATGATCAGGCTGATTATGCAAATGAGATAGCAAGATTGCAGGAAATCGGAATTGATGATTATGAGGGGATTTATTCAGCGACTGGGTTCAGGGAAGGATATGAGTTGGTCGCCATGAATTCTGATGAGGAATATGGGTTGGTTTATGCTTTGGCGGACGATGATAACAGAATTGTTTATGTTGAAATGATATTTTGCAATTATTTCATGGATGTTAGTTATGCGGAGTACATAGAGGAAGAATATTTGCCGATAGGTTTTGATGCAAGCAAAGGCAATGAGTATCGTGAAATGATGTTGTAAATAAGGAAGGAGATTATGGTTATGAAAAAAGTACTATTCATCTGCCATGGTAATATTTGCCGTAGTACCATGGCAGAGTTCGTATTGAAGGATTTGGTGAGAAGGGCTGGTCGAGAAGCGGAGTTCGAGATTGAATCCGCAGGCACGAGTCGAGAGGAAATCGGTAATGACACCCACTATGGGACACGTCAGAAGCTTATGCAGATGGGGGTCCCGTTTTCGAAGAGACGTGCTAGGCAGGTGACAAAAGAGGATTATGACAAATTTGATTATTTAATCTGTATGGACGCACACAATATTAGAAACCTGGGTAGGATTGTGGGTCGGGATGAGGATAATAAGGTGAGTTTGCTGTTAGAATTTGCGGGGGTGTCGCGAGATATTGCAGATCCGTGGTATACGGGCAATTTTGATGATACCTATGGCGATGTTCTCGAAGGGTGTGAAGCGATGCTTTCTTCTTTAGAAAAATGGGAGGGTTAGTCTTGATAGAGGTGAAACAAATAATATAAACATATTTTAGAACAGGTTTCTGCGTCGAGTTAGAGCAGAACTGGCATAAAAATTGACTTGATTAAATAGGGGGAATGCTGTATAATAACTTTTTATGCTTTAGCAGTTTAAATGGTGACTTGTAGTGTATGAAATATGAGGTGATAATGAAGAGAAAACATAGTTTAATAGGACTTGTTATCGTTGTGGTGAGTATCGCTATAGGTCTGATGATGGTGTTAGTGGATTTTAACAAGAAAGACGTAATAATGAACAATGGAATATCGATAGGAAATGCTTTAGATGCTCCAATTGGTAAGGATTGGGGAGTAGATATTGAAAACAAAATGTTTGATGAGATAAAATCTCAAGGATTTGATACGGTAAGAATACCAGTTAGATTTTCTGACTATATAGATGAGAACTATATACTGGATGAAGATTTTATGGTTAAGGTTGACGGATATATAGAGTATGCGCTTTCGTGTGGTTTGATTGTTGTTTTGGATCTTCATCATTTCGTGGAGCTTATGGATGAAAATATTAGACAGGATGATGAATATAAGAGTTTACCAACAGATTTTGATTATATGCAGGCGTATTATAAAATTTGGGAACAACTGAGTGAACGGTATAAAGATTACCCAGATGAATTGATTTTTGAGTTGTTAAATGAACCCAAAGATGATATTACAGCCGATATTTGGAATGAAATGGTGGAGAAATCGGTAGCGATAGTTCGCAAAACAAATCCTGCAAGAAAAATTGTGGTTTCAACAGCAGACCAGGCATTGTTATGGGCGATTGATGACTTAGTATTGCCAGAAGATGATAATTTAGTAGTTACATTTCATTATTATTCACCTGTTGAGTTTTCGTTTCAACAGGATGAAAATCATGATTATGAAACTTCAGAAGAGGTTTATTGGGAACCAACAGATGAAAATATAGAAGAAATAGAAGATGGATTTGGTAAGTTGGCTGAATTTGCCGAGAAAAACAATGTGGACATCATGCTAGGTGAATTTGGTGTTGTAAAAACATCACCTAGACAGTCTAGAATTGATTGGATCGATGCAGTGACAAATGTGGCAAGCGACTATGGATTCTCTTGTATATATTGGGAACTTGGACATAATTTTGGAATTTATAATCTTGAAACAGGAGAATGGGATAAAGAGATAGTAGAGGCATTATTAGATTAGGAGAAAAAGTGGAGAATATTACATCAGTATTTAGAACAGAGAAAAAGTATCATGCAACGCCAAGTCAGTTATTAATGTTAAAAAATAGGCTTGGATATTTGATGAAGAGAGATGCTCACTCAAAAAATGAAAGTGGATATATCGTTAGAACACTTTATTTTGATAGTTACGATGACAAAGATTATTTCGATAAGGTCGATGGATATCTACTTAGAAAGAAAATTCGATTAAGGATTTATGATACGGAAGCCCAATCGGCTAAGTTAGAGGTCAAGCAAAAAGAAGGAGCCATGCAACGCAAGCGTAGTTTAACAATTTCAAAAGAAGATGCGTTAAAACTTATCGATTGTGATTTTACACCATTACTTAAAATGGATGATGAATTTGCAAGCCATTTGTATAGTGTCATGCAAAATAGATGTTATCGCCCCAAGTGCTTATTGACTTATTCACGATTAGCATTCATGGTGCCAACGAATCAAATTAGAGTCACTTTCGACAGTGATATAAGGTATAGTTTTAGCAATTTTAATTTATTTGACAAAAATGTTATATTGGCACCGGTTAGACATCTTCCAATATTAGAAGTGAAATATGACGGCTTTTTACTACAGCCGATAAAAAATGCAATTGCAACATTTAATTTTTCAGAATGTGCAATTAGCAAATATATATTAGCAAGACAAGACAAATTTTAAGGAGATTACAAATGAGAAATGATATTATCGCATATTTAAATGCAGAGGCAACAGCTGTTAACATACAGCAGGTATTTATTAGTTTTTTGGTTTCATTTATTATAGGAGTGTTGATATTTATAGCTTATAAATGTTGCCATTCAGGGACAGCATATAATGGGAGGTTTAATGTTTCGCTTATTATTTTGACATTAGTTAGTACATTGGTTATGAGTGTTATTGGGAATAACGTTGCTCTTTCATTGGGGATGGTAGGCGCCCTTTCTATTGTTAGATTCCGAACTGCAATCAAAGATCCCCGTGATACGACATACATATTCTGGTGTATAGCGATTGGTATCTGTTGTGGAGTTCAATCATATATGGTAGCATTCGTAGGATCGGGAGTTATATTCATTGCAATGTTGTTGTTTAGTGCGGTTAAGACAAATGATAGATACTTAATTATTGCAGAGTTGGCAAATGATCAACAAGAAAAATATGAGAAAGAAATTCAAATTTATTTTGATGGGAAAGCAAAGTTTTCCATGCAAAACAACACAGAAGATTCCGTAGAATATATTTATGAAGTGTCAGAAAATGTTTTAAACAAATCTAAAAAGAAAAATTCTGCATCATTTGCAACCTATCTGCAAGATAAGGTAGCATTAAGTAGATTTAGTTTAGTTATGCAGATGGATGAGATGAGTAGATAAGATGAACAGTAAAAAAATAATGATTGCTAGTGTGGTAATTTTACTTGCGCTCGCAGCTTCAACAGGGGTAATCACAAATCTTTTTTTTGTTGATGATTTTCATTATCTTGAACCAGCACAATTTGATAATCAAACAACCGATTTATCAGAAGAGGCTATTACAGAAAATAAAGAAAATCCAGTAATGCAAGCTCCTAGGGGTGATACAAATTATGGTGATAGTACAATGCCTATATCTGATGAATTTACAACCGAATTACCACTTGTGGTTATTGATTTAGGTTCGAATACGCTAGAGGTGTCATATGAATGGAGTGAAGAAAAAGGCTATATGATTCTGAAAGAGGGTAAAAATCCATATGCATCTGCAGCCATCTCTGTGATAGATAACCCCAATAGTGTGAATACACTTTTAGATGAACCGGCGTTAATGTCTGATGTAATAATATCTTATCGTGGAAATTCTTCCCTTTATTATGATAAACATCAGTATAGAATTGTTACGGTGGATGAAAATAATCAGAATCTTGATTTGCAAATGCTTGATATCGGTACTGGACATGAATGGGGATTAAACGGAACTTTTTCAGACAGTACACAGATAAGAAATTATTTGGCATTTTCATTAGCAGGACAATTTCTAGAATCTACACCAGATGTCAGGTTTACAGAAGTAGTTTTAAAAACAGATAATGGGTATGAATATTTAGGAATACATCTTCTTACTGAACAAATTGATAGATCCAATGATAGGGTGGATATTCCTGCTTATTCAGCAAATAGTTCAACTCATGCCACCTTTATTATGAGGCGAGATAGAGATTCTGGAACAGCTGTAATTTTAGACAATTATGGTACGGTTAATGGATTTACGGAAAGCTTTGTTGAAGTGTTATATCCAAATAATGTTAGTCAAAATGATATTGATATCTTAACTTCAAAGATAGACAGTTTTGAAAAGGTATTATTTTCAGATGACCCTGAAGTTTTCAAAACGTACAAAGATTTTATAGATGTTGAGTCATTTTACGACTACTTCATTATGAACGAGTTGCTTTTAAACTATGATGCGGGGTTTAATTCAACTTATTTTCATAGTGATTATACCGGGAAAATAATTATGGGACCGATTTGGGATTTTGATGAGTCAGCTGGAAATGTCGGACACTTACCACTGAAATTGGATGCGACCGCTTTTCATGCTACACCTTGGTTTGATACCTTATTAAAGGATGTGGAATTCACCACAGGGCTTATTGAAAGATATAAAGAACTTCGTCAAAACGAACTTAGTGATGAAAAAATCGAAAATATAATAGACACTGCTGTAGCACATCTTGGAACGGCCGTAGAACGTGAATGGGATAGATGGGGATATTACTACTATGGTGACTATTTTTCGTATGAAAATAGTGTTGTAAGTACAACAACAACTACATATGAAGAGCAGATAGAAGAAATGAAAACTACTATCTTTACACATGGCAAATGGTTAGATGAAGAGATAGATAGCTTATACCAATTTGCAGTCGATGAGTTTAGCAGTGAGAGCATTGTGGAAACGGAATTGAACTGGGGAACGATACTGGGTACAGTTTTTGTACTGATTTGGATTAGTGTAGTTGTAATTTTACAGAGGAGAATTTAATGTTAGAGAACGATATAACAGAGGAACAACGAAAAGAAGATACCACAGATAGCAAGGCGGCAAAAACAAAATATAACAAAAAAATTCGAAAATCATATAACAAAAAAAAGCAAAAAAGAAAATGGCAGTATCACATCATGTCTATTTCTTCTATTGTTTATATTGTTTGGAGGTTGTTTTTTACACTTCCGCTAGGTTTAGGATTTTTGGATGTTTTCTTTGGATTGCTATTATTTGTTTCAGAGTTGATAGCAGTTGCAGAAAGTTTGTTGTCGCAAAATGCATATCATGATACGGTATTACCTGAGCTACCAGATATCCCAGATGACATGTATCCAGATGTTGATATTCTGATAGCAACACATACAGAAGAGGCAGAGCTATTGTACAAAACAATTAACTCTTGCAAATACTTAAAATATCCAGATAAAAGCAAAGTTCATATATACATATGTGATGATATGAACCGTAGTGGAATTGCAAAATTAGCAAGCGAGTTGGAAGTAGGATATATAACAATATTGAATAACAAGCATGCAAAAGCAGGAAATTTGAATAATGCATTTAGTAAAACGAATAGCCCATTAGTAGTGACTTTAGATGCAGACATGATTCCTAAAAGTGACTTTTTGATGAAGACTGTTCCATATTTCTTCCTACCAAAGGTCAAGAAACTAGCAGATGGAACGTTTGTGATGAAGAAAGAAGATGAAATAAATCCATCGGAAAAGATTGGGTTCGTGCAGACTCCACAAACATTTTATAATCCTGATATGTTCCAATATAATTTATTTGCAGAGGAAACAATACCAAATGAACAGGATTATTTCTTCAGAGAGGTCAATGTAGGTAGAAATGCAACCAATTCTCCAATTTATGCGGGATCCAATACAGTAATATCTAGAGAGGCGCTAGATGAAATAGGTGGAATTCGAGTAGGTACGATTACCGAGGACTTCGCAACGGGAATGGATATACAAGGAAAAGGATACACCTGCATAGCAATCCCGGATCCATTGGTTTCTGGTTTGTCGCCAACTTCGATTGATAGCTTAATTAAGCAACGCGTCCGTTGGGGGAGAGGGTGTGTTCAGACCTTACTCAAAGCAAGCTTTCTATTTGGGAAAAATTCATTAGAGTCGAAAATGTCATATTTTGGAGCGTTACTATATTGGACTACTTTCTTTCGAAGAACAATATATATATTTGCACCGATTCTGTATGCGGTATTTGGCATCGTAGTTGTTGATTTAGATATGAGTCAATATTTAATAATTGGGATACCTACATACATAATCTACAACATTGCCTTGAGGCAACTTTCAGAGGGGTTGAAAGACTTCAGGTGGAGCAATATTGTAGATACCATATTAGCTCCATATTTGGTATTGCCAATTCTTATGGAAACATTTGGAATAAGGCTGAAGAAGTTTAATGTTACACAAAAGACGAGAGAAACATCTAAAAATAGCAATATTTCATATGCAATTCCCAATATATTGTTCTTGGTTGCTAGTGTCATTGGTATTGTTTTTGTTTGCGAAAGTATTATCTTCGGGGCGCAATATTTCAATTTGATTATTCTGTTTTGGTTATCAATTAATTCATATTTTCTGATTATGAGTGTTATATTTATGCTTGGTAGAGTTAATTATCGCAGTAGTGAGCGGTTTGAAGTTTCATTGCCGATTGAGATATATTATAAAGGTGATGTATTGCAAGGGAAGGTTAACGACATATCTGAGACAGGGTTATCTTTTACTCTTGTTCGTCCGGTGTTTTTTAACTATGATGACTTGCTAGATATTAGAGTTACAGATAGAGGATATGAGGCTAGGATGACAGCCAAAATTGTTCACTCCTTAGTTATTGATGAAACAACCTGTAAATATAATCTAATGATAACAGAAATTGATGAAAAAAATAAATCGCAATTCTTTGCATTGATATATGATAGACAATTTGTTTTTTCGAAAGGTATTAAGACAAGAGGAATCGATGATTTGATTAATTTTATTAAGACCAAGTTTAGAAAATCCGAAGAATCAAACAGGGTGTTACCGAGAATTCATTTAAACACAAACTATGTTAATATAAACAATAAGAAACTATTTTATGTGTTTGATTTTAACGGTCACTACTTCACCACATCCTCGGAGGAGAAGAAGCTTTCTTTTTACATGGATAAAGATATAATTGCGCATGCAAATTATGTGCGTGATATTGATTTGGAAAAAAAATTGTTCGAAGTGGATAATTGGAATGAATTAGCACGTCAGTTACGTAATAGCGATTTCTTGAATGAGGTGAAAAAAGCTAAAGGATCAAAGAAAAAATAAAAATAAATCAAGAAGACACCGATTCAAAATAAAAAAATTGAATTCGGTGTTTTTCATTTTCAAATATGTTGAAATATGACGTAAAAAGTGGTAATCTAATTTTATGATGTTGGTGGTCCCAAAGTCATATTTTTGTATGCAAGCATACAACATATGACCTTTTGACCTTGGTATCATTTTATTTCATGATGAAAATAGGAAACGTAAGAGGAGATTGCGATGAAATCAATTAAAATGAAAATCTTAGCATTATCGATGTCGTTATTATTAGTTTGTATACTTGTTATAAGTATCACATCTATCATAGGTACGTACAATAGCACCATGTACGCTTTGGAGGAGTCGATGATGGCGACGATTGATTCGGCGGCGGATGCGGTTGAGAATCAGTTGGAGAGCTATAAAGGAATGGCGCGACAACTTTCGGTTGATGCTATATTATCCCAGGAAATTCCAGAAGAGAATGGAGTGACAGCAGACGGGAGAACTTATCGCGAGGTAAAAACGGAAATCTCAGAGTATATGGGAAAAATTATGGAAACCCATGGATATGAGGATGTTGAGATGTTTGACACGGAGGGGCAGACATTAAAGATTGATGCAAATTATTTCAATGATCCAATTTTTACTGTTCCAAGAGATACAGGAGAAGCCTATATATCGGATCCGTTGATCAGTCCAGTAACTGGAGGTTTGACTATGACGATTTCAGCGCCAATCCTTCGCGATGGAGAGTTTGAAGGAGTTATTTTGATTGCGATAAATCCTATGATTTTCTCTGAGATTGTTTCAGGGATAGCAGTTGGAGAAGGTAGTACGACGAGTATTGTTAATAGTTTTGGAGATACCATCGCATACAACGATGTCGAGCTTGTGAAGGATGGTTATAATACCACCGAGGAAGCGAAGTCAGACCCTACGTTACAAGTTTTAGCAGATGTGGAGCAAGACTTGATGAATGGAAATAGTGGGTTTAAGTCTGTTTCATGGGATGGGGTAAATCAGTTTGCAGCGTATACACCAATTGAGGGTTCGAATGGGTGGGGAATTTATGTGATGGCATTGCAAGAGAATTTCCTGAATCAGATGACATCTTCGATTGTCATGATCGTGATTATTAGTTTGATTATCTTAGCCGTTGCGACATTTGTTGTTGTTGCCGTAGCAAAAAATATCTCGAAACCGATCAATCTCTGCGCACAGCGTTTGGATCAGGTGGCAAATGGGGATTTGAATTCGCCGATGCCTGCCATTCACACAAATGATGAAACGGGAGTGCTGGCTCAGGCCACAGAATCAATTGTGAACTCGGTTACAACCATGATTCATGATTTGAATTATACATTGGCAGAACTGGCTTCAGGGAATTTTGCAGTGGAGAGTCAAGCGAAAGAGTATTATATCGGAGATTTTAGTTCGCTTAGTGATTCACTAGAGATGATTGCACAGAAATTGTCATCCACCATGCATAGAATTAGTGTGATTTCAAACCAGGTAAATGCTGGAAATGGACAGGTGGCACAAGGGGCACAATCCTTGGCACAGGGGTCGATCGAGCAGGCAACGGCAGTGAGCCAGCTTTCGTCTACCATATCCAATATGACGACAAAGGTTCATGAAACTGCAAAAGACTCTAGGACTGCGAAAAAGGCAAATGACAAGTCCCAACAAGCATTACACTATAGTCGTGAACAAATACAAGACATGGTTGGATCTATGGATAAGATTAGTGAAAAGTCAAATGAAATCAGCAAGATTATCAAGGCGATTGATGATATTGCATTCCAGACCAATATCTTGGCATTGAATGCAGCCGTTGAGGCGGCGAGGGCAGGAGAGGCAGGAAAAGGATTTGCGGTTGTTGCGGATGAGGTTCGTACCCTTGCAACGAAATCAGCAGAATCAGCAAAGAATACAGCTCGTATTATAGAGGAAACAGTGATTGTAGTGAATGAAGGAAACAAAATTGCACACAACACATACAATTCAATCAATACAGCAATTGAAAGTGCGGATGAATTGAGTTCCTTGGTAGAGAGCATCGCAGTTGCTTCAGAAGTGCAGGCCAGTGGTGCGGAACAGATTAATATAGGAATCGATCGAATATCAGCAGTGGTTCATACGAACTCCGCTACAGCAGAAGAAAGTGCTGCAGCGAGTGAAGAAGTATCAGGTCAGTCCCAAATACTTGATGAGTTGTTAACAGGATTTGTGATCGAACACAAGTAATGTTGCTTTTCACAGGTCAATGCAACCAAGTAATTTCTTTAATTCGTTGATTACAGAATCAGTAGTATGAGTGCAGTGCTCGGCAATCCCGGGGGCTGCATTTTTCATTGCATAACTGACACCTACCATTTTTAGCATCTCTAGATCGTTCCATTGGTCTCCAAAGGCCATGCATTCTTCTGGTTTAATCCCAAGTTCTTCGATCAAATGAGTCAAGGCTGCACCTTTGTTCACGCCGTGAGGCATGAAGTCCATCCACATGTTACCCGAGGTTACAATGTGTACTTGACCAGAAAATAAATCCACGTATTTATCAATAGAAGAGTCAATTCCATTGGCATTGCAGATGGCAAGTTTCATAGGGAGGATCCCCTCGCTCAACACATCCTCTGACATGGTGATGCTATAGTTTGCTGTTTTTGTAAACTTTTTTTCGAAAAACACGCCGCCTGGTTCTATAAAAGTTGTGAGTTGACTAGAAAAAGTGAAGTCACAGTCTGGGTCTTGACGAACAGCAGTCACGAACTGTTTTACAAAATCTTCTGTATGTGTTTTCGGAATATGTGTTTCGCCATGGATGATATACATTCCCCCATTTTCAGAGATGTAATCAATCTCATCTTTCACTGGGTCAAATAGCTTTCGTAGGTTGTAATATTGGCGTCCGCTAGCGGCAGCAAATAAAATACCTTTTTCTTTTAGTGCTCGGATGATGTCAAATAATTCAGGGTCGAGGCTTTGGGCACCTTCATGCAGTAGAGTTCCGTCGATGTCACTAATTACTAATTTTATCATATTGTCCTCATTTTGTTTTATCGGTTGATAGTTCCTAGGTCATTCTATCAAATTTGAAGAACAAGCTCAAGAGGGACAGGCTTTTTTTCGTTGGGGACGGGGGTTTTTGTAAAAAACCCCCGTCCCCAACGAAACAGTTCTAGGTTTTTGACATAATTTAGTAGTAAAGACATAAGTGAGGAGACGAAAGTGGCATATAAAATTATCTTAGATGCTGGACACGGAGGCTCTGACCCAGGAGCCGTATATGAAGATCGGTTGGAAAAAGATGATGTACTTGATCTAGCATTGGCAGTAGGCTTGATTTTGGAACAAGAGGGGTATGATGTGGAGTATACGAGGACGGAAGATATCTATGAGACACCGTATGAGAAGGCGGTGGAGGGCAATACCTCGGGGGCGGATCTATTCGTGTCGCTTCATCGAAATTCAGTAGAAGAGCCAAATACGGCTTCTGGTGTGGTGACTCTCGTGTATGATCAAGAGGGGATTAAATATGATGTAGCGCAAGCGATAAATGAAGAACTGGCACGGGTTGGTTATAAGAATCTGGGAGTGACAGAACGCCCAGATCTGGTAGTGCTTCGTAGGACTGAGATGCCGTCCCTCTTGGTAGAGGTCGGTTTTATCAATAATGATGCGGATAATGAATTGTTTGATACAGAGTTCAATGCCATTGCTCAGGGGATTGCTGATGGTATTATGAGTGTGGTGGAAGGAGATATGGGAAATGGTAACTACCAAGTGCAAGTGGGGTCTTATCGAAATCGAATCTATGCAGATGAATTAGAGAGTGAGTTGTTGGCGCAGGGATTCCCGGTGTATATTGATTATGATGGGAGAGGATATTACACGGTGAAGGTCGGGAGTTTCGAAGAATTCTCCAATGCAATTTTAATGGAACAGAGATTGAAGAGGGCTGGATATCCAACCCTAGTAGTGACGTCGTAGAGGAATGTACTTGACGTCGCTTGCCAATCCGTTATAATGGGGATAAGAGATTCTTGAATTTAGAGGAGAAGAATAAAGATGCAAAATCAAGCAGAATTTTTGAAAAAACTAGAAGAAATAAAACAGATTGCACAGGTCAATGGCAATCGAATTACAAAAGAGGAAATCATCAGCTATCTCGGGGATGACAATCTGACACAGGAGCAATTGATTCCCGTGTTCGATTATCTGCTCGCGCAGAAGGTTGCCATCAAAGGATATATGAAGTTAGATGAAGTACAAAAGCTGCCTCGTGCAGAATATACCAAGGAAGAAAAAGACTATCTAGACATGTATGTTCAGGATTTGAAGAGTATCAGAGAGCTATCGGCGGCAGAGAAGAAAAAAATATACGAAGAATTTTGCCAAGGCAATGAAACAGCGAAATCGACCTTATTGCAATCCTATCTGAACCAAGTTGTTGAGATTGCAAAAAACATGTATCAGGGACAAGTGTTTCTAGGGGATTTGATTCAAGAGGGGAATATGAGCCTCGTGTTGGCGCTGGAAAATCCAGAGAGTACACAGATGAAGAGCGTGGTAGAACTGGACGAGTATATCGTGGAAGAAGTGATGCAAGGAATTCGGATCCTAATAGAAGAAGCTAGGGAAATTAAGATTCACGATGATAAAATCGTAGAGAAAATCAATGATCTCGACGAAAGTGTGACCACACTCAAAAAAGACCTAGGTCGAGAGATTACCATAGAGGAATTATCTGAGTATATGAAGATATCGGAACAAGAGATTGTTGATATATTGAAACTCGCAGGCGAAGATCCAGAGGCAGAAGAAGAGGAGGAATAGGTAATTATGTACGAAGCAAGCAAAAAACGTTACGAAAACATGAAGTATCAGAAGAGCGGAAAGAGTGGGTTATACCTACCAAAGGTATCCATTGGTTTATGGCATAATTTTGGTGCCAATGCGGACATGGACAATATGAAAGACATGTGCTTTACTGCATTTGACGAGGGGATTACACATTTTGATTTGGCGAATAACTACGGCCCTCCATACGGAAGTGCGGAGACGAGTTTTGGGAAAATCCTAGCATCGGATTTGACGCCGTATCGCGACGAAATGGTAATCAGCACCAAGGCTGGATACGATATGTGGGACGGACCATATGGAAACTGGGGGAGCAGAAAGTACTTATTAGCAAGTTTGGATCAAAGCTTGAAACGCATGGGATTAGACTATGTTGATATCTTCTATCATCATAGAATGGATCCAGATACACCGCTAGAAGAGACCATGCAGGCGCTTGATCAAGCGGTAAAGAGTGGAAAGGCGTTGTATGCAGGAGTGTCGAACTACAACCGCGAATACACACAAAAGGCAATCGAAATACTAAATGACCTAAAATGCCCATTCATCATCAACCAAATCCGTTACTCCATCTTCGATCGCCATATAGAAGACGATGGACTAAAGGAATTTGCAGAGGAAGCTGGTTGCGGTTTGATTGCATTTAGCCCATTGGCACAAGGGATGTTGACCGACAGATATATCAATGGAGTGCCAGCCGATAGCCGAATCGGGGCAGATGGAAGATATCTGAAATCAACAGCGTTGACGGATGAGACATTACAGTGCATCAAAGAACTAAACGAAATTGCGCAAAATCGTGAACAATCATTGGCACAGATGGCATTGAGTTGGGTACTAAAAGATAGACAGATTACAAGTGTACTAATCGGTGCTTCAAAGTCGGAACAGATTTTGGATAATATCAAATCCATAGATAAGATGGAATTTACAGAAGATGAGTTGAAGAGGATAGATGAGATCTCAGAACGTTGTATGATGTACAAATAGGGACAGGGATAATTCCGTTGGGGACGGAGGTTTTTATCAAAAACCTCCGTCCCCAACGAGCTCTTCAACAGGTTCTGGTAGAATAAGTTCCACCGATTCAATCCTGTTTTTATCAATTGCTTGAACCTTCATCTGAATTCCATTCTCAGTGGTAACTTCGTCGCCTTCTTCTGGTAAGCGATCGAGTAATTGAATGATTAATCCACCTACTGAGTCGAAATCCTCGGATTCTAGTTCTAATTTTAATTCGTCCAATTCTAGCTCATCGTTTAGGTCATCTAAACTGAGTGAACCTTCTACAAGATAGTGACGTTCGCCGAGTTGCTTGATACGTTGTTCTTCGACTTCGTCATATTCATCGTGAATTTCTCCAACGATTTCTTCTAATAAGTCTTCTAGTGTGATTAGGCCTGCCGTTTCACCGTACTCGTCTAATACAACTGCAATGTTAAATGAAGATTTTCTCATCTCTACCAATAGCTCAGAGATGTTTTTATGTTCATAAGTGAAGTAAGCTTCCCTTAAAATGTCATTGATATGAAACTCTTTCGTGTTGTCATACAGTAACAAGTCCTTCATGTTGATGGTTCCACGAACATCATCCGTTGTCTCGCCATAGATTGGCAGACGTGTAAACTTGTCTTGACGGAAAGTTTCGATTAACTCTTCGTATGTGCTGTCAATATTTGCAAATGTGACATGCACGCGAGGTACCATAATGTCCTTCGCTTTTACGTCGCCCAAGTCAAACACGTTATGAATCATTTCTTTTTCCTTTGACTCAATAACGCCATCCTCATGGCCAACATCTACGATAGTTCGTAACTCATTCTCGGTTAAAGTCTTGTTCTTAGCATTTGGATCTACTCGAAGTATAAATAAAATGATGAGCGACAATCCATTGATAATAAAGATAACCGGTGTCAGCAACTTCATAAGCAGTAAGATCGGCCCACTGTAGACCATAGATAGCTTGTCTGCATGAATGGTTGCTAAGGTTTTAGGGGTAATTTCACCAAATAATAAGATCAATAAAGTCAAAACACCAGTAGCGATTCCGACCATGTATCCCCCGGCTAAGTAAGCAAGAGAAGTAGTCAATGCTGATGCAGAGAGGTTTACGATGTTATTTGGTTTGTTTATGGGGGTAAGCATCTTCCCTGTATCCTCTGTGATAGTTAACAAACGTTTTGCGGCTTTATTGCCTTCCTCGGCTAAGCTCCTAATACGAATTTTATTCATCGTAGTTAAAGCGGTTTCTGCTGATGAAAAAAAAGCAGATAAAAATAATAAAATAATTAGTGATATAATACTAATGACGGCACTCGTGTCCAAGTTAAAGTTCACTCCTTTTCTTTTTTGAAATTTATATATATCTGTACAACAATATAACGCATTTAAGGGAAATATGCAAGTGTTTTTATTATTTTTCACAAGCTTTTCATAGGAAATGTAACGTATTTTTCTACTGGTAGTAGTGCAGGTAGGAGAACAAAAAAGCATTTGACGAAATTGTAAAAAAATAGTACTATGATAAATGGAGAGTTTCCACCTGTTTTCCGCAGGAAATTCAGAGGAAACGAGGAATGATAGAACATGAATAAAACGAACATAAATAAAGGATTAGAGAGAGGAAATCGACATGGATAAGATGATGAAAAAATTAAGTTGGAAGCATGCATTGATTCTAGCATTTGCTTGTATTGCTTTGTTGGCTTGGTTGCCGACTTATACGGTACAAGCACAGGGTACCGTACCACAGAATGTGTGGGTAGGTGATCAGCAGATATGGCAGGATGGGGCGGGAACTGGAGCTACAGTGGAAGGTGTCACATATGATGGGGCAACCGGTAAGTTGACTCTTGGAGGAGGAGTGACGTCGTTGACAACTACAATTCTGTCAGGTACGACAACGACAACTCTGGTAAGTTCGGGGAAAGAGGTTACTGCTTGCATTATCGCTGATGGTGATCTGACCGTTTCCTTGAACAATGATGGGGTTCTGAATGGTGGTGATGGAATTTTTGATTTTGATGTTGCAGAAGGGATTTATGTAGATGGGAGCCTATGGATTGAATCAGTAAAACCAGAGTCTGCCGCACAGTTTTCAGTAGCACGAATTAACCCTGGAAACCAAACTGCGACTGTGGCGGGAAAGGCGTATCATATTTATGTAGAAGAAGATATTCATATTGGGCAAAAAGTGAGAGCTGAGGTTATCACTGATAATGACGAAGTAGGTTTGCGTGCAAATAGGCTAGTCACTAATCAAGGAAGCCTTAGAGTAATCGGATCTACGAATATGAACTATTACTGTTTGGATGTATCAAGTATTGTAGTAAATGGCGGGGAGCTTAGTTTCTATATAGGGAATCCTATAGGGAATCATTTGTTTGTTGACTCAGACGTTACCATAGAGAGTGGGTTAGACTATTGGAACTTAGAGGCATTCGTGACGTTAAAGGGAGAGACGGAGTCTGTTAAGACGACCGACTTTGATTGGATTCGGTCAAATCTGGCTAACATTAAATACCTTGGAATAAGAAGCCCTATCAGTTGGGCGGGTGATATACCGAGGGTAACATTGTCAGAACTTGAAGACGGAGAGACAAATCTGCCTTCTGTTGGTTTTGATGCGAAGATAGAAGTAGGATTTCAATCTTCTATCGATTCCAGCAAGGAATCGATAAAGTGGACTGGAGATATTAGTTCTCTTTTTATGAATGAGGAATATCCGAAAAGTGAATTAAAGATCTATGTAGGTGATTTCTATCGAGGAGATGGTTCGAACTTAAAAGTGCTTCATAACTATACGGCACTTGTGGGTGATTTCTCAATGCCTGAGATAGCGTATGAAGAGACAAGAACATATAAGCTAGGGGATAATGTGGTAAAAGAATATGATTATGCAGCATCAGGTGCACAGGCCACCACAGTATTGAAAGATATCACAGTAACGATGTCCTATGATGCCAGTACAGGTTGGATTACCCTAAGTGGAGTGGAAGGATTATCGCCATTTGCAGTCGTAGTACAGAATCCAACAGTAACCGCAACAGCAGGCGAGGGTGGAGCGATTGCACCAGCAGGAGCAACGAGCGTAGCACCAGGCGAGTCGCTTACATTTACAATGACACCGGAAAGCGGATATCAGGTTTCGAAAGTATTGTTAGACGGAGCCGAGGTTGCGGTAACGGATAATACATATACATTGAGTGACATTCAAGTAGATCATACAGTACATGTAGAATTTATTGCAGAAGAGGCACCGGCTATTGCAGAGCCACCGGCTATTGAAGAGGCACCAGCAACAGGAGATACGACAAATGCATTCCCTTGGATTATGGCCTTCCTGTGCGGAATTGCGATTACAACATTCTGGGTGAAAAGAGAAATGAATAGCTAAAAGGAGAAAATCGTGAAGAATAAAATCACAAGCATCGTGGCCTTATGTTCGATTATAATAGGAATACTATTCCAAGGAGGGGTGGCAGAAGCAGCTAAGGATCCATTTGTAATTGTGATAGATGCAGGCCATGGAGGAAAGGACTCTGGTACATCACATGAAGGTGTCCACGAGAAGACAGTTAACTTGAAAATTGCATTATATATGGAAGAGGCATTACTACAATACCATAACGCAGAAGTTTACCTGACAAGGTATGATGATACCTTTATAGAATTAGAAGAGAGATCTAATATTGCGGCACGTTATGGGGCAGACCTGATGATCAGTCTTCATGCGAATGCGTCTTCTAGTTCGAGTGCATCGGGAGCGGAAGTCTATTATCCAAATGGAAACTATGTACATAATTACAATACTGCGGTTTCATACGACCAAGTGAAGAACTTGGCGCAATCCATTCAGAACGAACTAGTTGGGCTCGGGTTGAATGATCGCGGAATCAAGATAAGAAATGCAAATGACTATAAATACGCAGATAATACAACCGCAGACTACTATTCACTTTTACGTGAACCGAAAGAACGAGGGATTCCATCGCTTCTCATCGAGCATGGATACTTGAGTAATGCATCGGATCGAAATAATTATTTGTCTACGGATGCACAATTAAAAGAATTAGCTTTGGCAAATGTAAGAGCAATCGCAAGCAATCTGGGACTCAGCACACTTAGCGCGGAGATCGCGATTACAGCACCGATAAAAACGGAGTATTTCGTGGGTGAAAGCTTAGACATGACAGGTATTACTGTCAATGCACAATATAGCGATGGTAGAAATGTAGATCTAGCGTCAGGTGAATATACGATGACAGGATTTGATAGCTCCACACCAGGAAACAAAGTGGTCACCATCAGTCATGAAAATGCAACTGCAAAATTCGTCGTATGTATACTGCCACAAGGAGCGACGCCAATTCCTGATCTTGTTGGTGATGTAAATGGTGATGGTGTGATCAAAGCCAGCGATTATCTCTTGATTAAGGACTCATTCCTAGAGGGAATTACATTGTCACAGGTACAAACAAATCGTGCAGATGTGAAAGAAGATGGAGTCATTCGAGCAAGCGACTACCTCATGATCAAGGATTACTTCATGGGAGTTTTAGAATATCTGAGAGAGCCAGAACCTGTTCCAGCGGCTGAACCATTGGTTGATACCTTGATGGATATGCCAGTAGCAGATCCATTGCAAGAATCACTAGAGGATCCATTGACGGGAGAGTCAACGACAGGAACATCAGGAACGACAGGAGGTTCAACGACGGGAACCCCAGGAACGTCAGGAGATACAGCGACGGGAACCCCAGGAACCACAGGAGATACAACGACGGGAACCCCAGGAACCACAGGAGATACAACGACGGGAACACCAGGAACCACAGGAGATACAACGACGGGAACCCCAGGAACCACAGGAGAGTCGTCGACAGGAACGTCTGAGAAAAATCAAACAGGGGAACAGAAAGAACCAGAAGAGGGAACAGGGGAAGAAGCATGATGAATTTTATGAAAAGATATGAACAGAGCAAGAAAATAGTAGGAGCCATCATTGCAGTCATGATATTGACGATCGCAGTTCCCGGTACGAACGTAGAAGCGGCATCCTTTAGTGTGTCAGGACCAGGTTCTGTTGCACCGAATGAGACATTTACGGTCAGTTTCGGTGGTGGAACAACAGGTCAGTATTCATTTTCAGTATCAGGAGGAAGCCTAGTATCTGGTCCTGGATGGGTAGAAGGCGGAGGGAGTCTTACAGTTGCAGCTGGAGGAAGCGGAACCGTAACAGTAACAGTTACAGCGACGAATGCAACAACCTCGGATTATCAAGATATACCACCAGGCACATCGAAATCCGTAAGTGTAGCGATCAATGCGCCAGCAGCGCCAAGCACACCAGCAGCGCCGAGTGGCGGATCTAGCACACCAGCACCAGCAGCACCAAGTGAGCCAGCAGATACACGTTCAAGTGATAATAAGTTGAAACAGCTTTTTATTGAGGGAGTGGAATTATCGCCAGAATTTAGTTCGGGAGAAACAAATTACACAGCAGTTGTGTGGGATGTCCCAACGATCAATGTTTCAGCAACGAAAAACGATAGCAAGGCGACAGTGTCTGGAACAGGTGAGAAGGACCTTGCTCTAGGAGATAATGAAATCGTAGTGACTGTTACGGCGGAGAACGGACAGAAGAGAAATTACACCATTGTTGTAACATTGAACGAGGCGCCGACTATTTTCTTCGACTACAATGGAATGGAATTGGGTGTGGTCAAGAATATACAAGGTGTGGAAGGATTCACAAGTTTTGACCCAATCGAATTCGAGATTAATGGCGAAAAATTCATGGGTTGGTATAGCACACAACTCGATATGAATATGCTATATTTGATTGATGGAGAAGAGCAAACAGGGTTCTATATCTATGAAGACGAACAGATTGCATCGAGAATACAAGCCATTACAATCGACGAGAAAAATTATTATGTATTCGAGTTGAAGCAAGATGAGCAAGCGAGAGAAGGTTTTGTATACGAAGACATTACAGTGGCAGGAACAGTCATCAAAGGTTGGGGATATGAAAGCGAAGCCTTGGCGAATTATAAAATCTTTAACCTGATGGATGAGACAGGTGTATCCACAGAATATTTATACAGCGTGAGCGAAGATCGATTTATTGCAAATCCATCCCTAGCGGCTATCACTGCGAACGAGTATGAGGCATTTTTAGTAGAGCAGCAGGCAGATAAAGCATCTATTGATGAGCTTAGTACTGAGAATGCAAGCAAGCAAACGAGAATTCAAGAATTAGAATCACTCGTGAATACACTTATGATAGTTAGTATTGTATTAGGAGTTCTATTGGTAGCAACAGTTGTTACACTGATTATCAAATTGAGAAAACGTCAGATGCCAGCCATAGAAGGCGAAGAAGTTGCTACAGAAACAGAGGTGGAAACAAGCGAAGAAGTCGGGGTAGAGGAAAACGAAGAAGTCACGGCAGAGACAGAAATCGAGACAGTTGCAAGCGAAGAAACTGGCACCGAGCCAGAGGCGGAAGTAAGCAAAGAAACTGACATGGCGACGGAGGAAGAAGCAAAAGAAGACAGTAAGTGATTGCTGTAGATGAGGGTGTGCAGAGCGCACCCTCATTTATTTTGAATAAATCGTATTTGATTATTGTGTTAGTTCGTAGTATAATGTGGTACAAGGTAAATTTGGATTTGTTTTCGGTAATGAAATAATTATCTATGGAGTATGATATAGTACAAGAAAATACAAAAAAGAAGTATAGGAGGGATTTTTATGTGTGTATATATAGGGATTGAAGATTTGGCTGCAAATGCATTAATCGAAATACTTAATTTTAATAATAAAAAATACGTTTCATTCAAGGAATTAGAAGACTATGGTTCAAGAGTGGTCACAATACTTTCGGAGAAAAATGAAAAAGCAATTTTGGTTTTGTCGCGAGAGAATACTCAAGCGTTGTTTAGAAATTATTCGGACTTCTTTGTTGAGAAAAGTATAGATGGGACAAATGGAATTTCGCTTAGAGAAGAAATTACAGTGGATGATCTAGAGGATGCTTTTAGAGGGTATTTATCATTGGATGTGTTAAAGGCTTTTATGGATAAAACGTCTGTTTTACAACTTGGGGTAAGAACATGATGTCCACAATAAAACAATTAAGAGATCCCATATATGGGTATATAAATATACCTACGGATATTTCAAAACGAATAATAGACACATCGTTTTTTCAGCGCTTGCGTAGGGTGATTCAAACAAGTTATTCGCCACTTTACTCTTCATCTATTCACAATAGATTCATTCATTCTTTAGGTGTGTTCTACCTAGGACAGATAGCAGCTCGAACTATAGTAAAACAATTGAAGGACAAGTCAATCGAAACTCATAATGTTGAAAGGATTGAAAATGTTTTTTTGCTAGCGTGCTTGCTGCATGATGTTGGTCATGCCCCATTTTCCCACACAGGTGAAAAATATTATTTGGATGATACTCCAATTAATAAATATGCGTCACTACATAGCAGATTAAAAGATATTGTTAATAGTGATGAATTTTCAAAGGATGTGCCTTCGGACGACAGTAATTCCGCCGCACCACATGAAATTATGAGTTGTATTATTGGAATAAGTTCATTTGGTGAGTTTCTCGATGATACTTTTTCAAAAGAGTTTTTTGCTAGATGCATAACAGGATATAAGTATTCTGCTATTGAGAAAGAAAAGAGCTTGTTGAATTGCTTTATTTCTTTGTTGAATTCAAAAGTGATAGATGTAGATAGACTTGACTACTTAATTCGCGATGCATTTTTTACGGGATTTGATACGGTTTCGATAGATTATGAAAGATTGCTAACTTCTTTGACTATTATTGAAAGAGATATTCCAGATAAGAATGATGAAGATTTTGACATTACAGTATATGAAGTGGCTTACTATAAAAATGCAATTAGTGTAATTGAAAATGTAGTTTATGCGCATGATTGTGAGCGTAAGTGGATTCAAAATCATCCAGTAGTACTTTATGAAATGTATATTATACAGCACATTATTAATGAATTAAATTTAAAATTGAACATGTCTGGACAGCGGCTTTTTTCAGAAAACACATTAGGTGTAGAAGGGGTAGTGTTTCAAGATAATATCAGAATTTCACTTCTCTGTGATGATGATGTGATTTTTTTGTTGAAGAATATACTTACTGATTCTTTGAGTAAAGAGTATATGGAACGAAATCATCGGAGAAGCCCAATGTGGAAGTCGGAAGCGGAGTATAAGTCATACTTAAAGAATATGCTCGGTTCACAATCTATGTCAAAGATAGAAAATGCACTGAAGGATGCAGAGAAATATGTTAGAATGAATTCTGATAGTTGGGTTATAAATTCTCAGTTGATTGACAAGTTGAAAAAAGAAATAGACTCGCTTGAAGATAATGTTGAAGGAATCCCCCCAAGAACACGAGATAAACAATTGGATAAGAAAAAAAGCATTATGAAAGTGTTTAATAGCCTCAATAATTACTCGAAAAAACATAATGAAGACTGTGATTATGTTCTTTTAAATGTATCTCAATTTTATAGTGGTTTCAATAAAGAGGATGTAAAAAATATTAATATTGTTTTTAAGACGAATACAGGTGATGTGGTTGATAGTTTTGGAGAGGTGGTTACACTTTTAAGTGGCGAAGATAAATGGAGAGATGATTTCTTCTATATCTTCCACAACAAAGAGTCTAATCATGAAATAAACAAGAAAGAAATTTTTGACTATTTGATAGATCAATTTATAGGAATTGATAAATAGGAGTACTTACAGAGAGTGTGTGGCACAGTGTGTTGGTGTTTACAGTCTCTGTAAGTTTTTTGATTAAGTATAGTGGTTAGAGTAAACAATATATGTATATTCTGTGAATAATTGACAAAATCAAGTCAGAGAGGATATAATAGGGGCAATGTAAAATTGGAGGAAAGAAATGTTAAAGAGTTTAAGATATGTATTCAAGGAGAATATAGAAAATATATATCGAATCTATTCTATAGCAAAATACGAGATTCTTGGTGACATCAGAGACTCTCGATTGGGTCTGTTTTGGAACTTTGCCAATCCCATTATTCAAGTGCTGACTTATTGGTTTGTGTTTGGGTTCATCATGGCGCGTGGCGATGTGGACGGGATTCCATATATTTATTGGATGCTTGGTGGTATGGTGGTTTGGTTCTTTGTTTCACCGTGCATTACAAATGGGTGTAAGGCGATTCATTCCAAGGTGGGTGTGATTACAAAGATGAAGTTTCCAGTGAGTATCCTACCGGCGACGGTGGTGCTAAAGGAATTGTTTAATCATATGATTATCATGCTCATCCTAGTGGTGACATTTGCAATCGGAGGGTATTTTCCGACCGTGCATTGGTTTGGGTTAGTCTATTATTTGGTCTGTGCATTTGCATTTTCAGTGGCCATCTCCATGACCACATCGGTGCTCAATATGCTAGCGAGAGACGTCCGAAAATTAATCTTGGCGATTATGCGACTATTGTTATATTTAACACCCATACTTTGGACAATCCCGAAGGATATTCCATGGATTCTAGGATATATCTTCAAGGCCAATCCAATCTATTATATTGTGCAAGGGTACCGCGACTGCTTCTTCTATCATCGAGGATTTCTGTACTATTGGCAAGAGATGTTGATATTTTGGGTGATTACACTAGGGCTGATCTCGGTAGGAAGCTTCATGATGTACAAGTTCAAATTCAAGTTTATAGATATGATGTAAAGGTTGGTTATGAATATGACACAAGAATATGCAATTGAATTGCAGCATGTATCCAAGATATATAAGCTCAAATCAAAAGAAAAAAAGAATAGAGATAGCCAAAGTTTCTACGCGCTGAAGGACATCAATCTTCAGATTCCAAAGGGGGAAGTGGTAGGGGTACTCGGGACCAATGGTTCTGGGAAGTCTACGCTGTCTGTGATTCTCGCAGGCATCTCCGAGGTGGATGAGGGAAGTGTGACGATTCGAGGAGAGCAGGCGTTGATTGCCATCAATACAGGTCTCAATGCGCAGTTGACAGGGTTGGAGAATATAGAGCTAAAAGGTGCGCTACTAGGGCTAACCAAGAAACAGGTTGTGGAGATTACAGATCGCGTCGTTGACTTTGCCGAGATCGGAGGATTTCTATATCAGCCTGTGAAGAAGTATTCGAGCGGAATGAAATCCAGGCTAGGATTCTCGATCAACTTGGCATTAGACCCAGATATCTTCATCGTCGACGAAGCCTTGTCAGTGGGAGATAAAGGCTTCGCACAGAAATGTCTGGATCGCATGCAAGAATTAAAACAGCAGGGAAAGACCGTAGTGTTTATCTCCCACTCGTTGCCACAGGTGAAGAGCTTCTGTGATACCGCCATCTGGATTGAAGGTGGAGAGTTGAAGGCCTATGGAAATGTGGACGAGGTTGCAAGGCAATATACAGAGTTTAGCGATGCATACCAGAAACTGTCGGCACAGGAGAAGAAGATACACGGAGAAAAGAGGTTCGAAGCACGCGTGATTCACAAACAAAAGAAAGCAGGCTTCTTTGAACGATTTTTTTGAGAAAGGGAATATTATATTATGAAGAAAGTGATTACTTATGGAACATTTGACTTGTTCCATATTGGACATTTGAATATCTTGAGGAGGGCAAAGGAGTACGGAGACTACCTGATTGTATGTGTGAGTAGCGATGCCTTCAATGCAATCAAAGGAAAGGTGGCTACCTATCCTGACGTAGAACGAGTGGAGATATTAAAGGCGATTCGTTATGTGGATGAAGTGATCCTAGAGGAAAACTGGGAGCAAAAGGCGAAGGATATTCAGGAGCATGATGTGGATGTATTTGTCATGGGGGATGATTGGGCAGGAAAGTTTGACCATCTGAAGGACTTATGCGAGGTGGTGTACCTTCCGAGGACGGAAGGGATCAGCACAACAGAGATGAAACAAAAAATCAGAGACGATCAGTAATTGTTCGAGTTAAGCAGTAATCGTTTGAGGCGAGTAGCAATCGTTCGAGCTGATGAGTAGATGAGTAGGATGAGGTGTTGTCATGCATAAAATTAAAAAAATGATTATGAAACTCATGAAAATATGTGCGCCTATGGGGATGCGATTGATTCCACTGAATCCCAAGATGATTATCTTCCTCTCCTTTCACGGAAGAGGATATTCTGATAATCCAAAGGCAATTTATGAAGCGATGAAAAAGGACGAGAGGTTTGCAGACTATCGTTTTATCTGGGTCATGAGGAAAAAGGCGATGCAAGAGGTCGAAGGAGCTAAGGTGGTACCATACCTGTGGCCGCAATACTTCCTAGCCATGGCACGCGCAAAATACTGGGTGAGCAACTGCAAGCTTCCAGATTATTTGCACAAGAAGAAACAGCAAGTCTATCTCCAGACATGGCATGGAACACCGCTGAAACGTCTGGGACATGATATTATTGCGCCAGAGGGAACCACATTTTATCGTTCGAAAATGACACTCCAACAGATGAGGGCTACTTATGATGTGGATGTAGCAAGATATAACTACATGATATCCCCCAATGCTTTTTGCACGGAAGTGTTCCAAAGTGCATTTGGGATTGACAAGGAACGCCTGATTGAGACGGGATATCCGAGGAATGACTGTCTCTCCAATTATGATCAGGACGAGCTCATTCAGATTAAGAAGAAATACGACATCCCATTGGAGAAAAAAGTGATTCTCTATGCACCGACGTGGAGGGATAATAGCTTTGTGAGAGCAGGATATACTTTCGAGCTAGAAGTGGATTTTGCACGCTGGAAGAAGATGCTAGGGGAGGACTATGTGGTCATCTTCAAACCTCATTATCTGATCATCAGTAAATTTGACATGAGTGAGGTGGAGGGATTTGTCTATCAAGTGGATGCGAAAGAAGACATCAGTAACTTGTATCTCATCAGTGATGTGTTGGTCACAGATTACTCTAGTGTATTCTTTGACTATGCGAGCCTGGGACGACCAATCTACTTCTATATGTATGACTTGGAATTCTATCGCGAGGAACTGAGAGGGTTCTATATCGATGTCCATACAGAACTTCCGGGCAAGATTTACGAACAAGAAGAAATGCTATTAGAAGCGATATGTGAAGAAGTATATGATTATGAAACATTGACTCAGTTTAATCAAACATTTAACAACAAAGAAGATGGGAAGGCCACGATGAGAGTCCTAGACCAAGTGTTCCCTAGATAGTATAACAATAGATGTTTCACACCTGAATGTGAAGGTAGAACACGGTCTTTGTGAAAGGGTGGCTATTGAATGATGAATTTGAAAAAGACAGTCTTGCATGGCATATTGGCTACGGTAAATCTGGTAGTGCGGATGTTTCCCATTCGCAAAAACCATGTGACCTTCGTCTCCCTAGAGAGCGAGGAGCTAGAAGGGGATCTACTACAGATCTACGAAGAAATCAAGGACGACTACCAGGTGAGCTGTGTGTTGATGCATGTGGCACGACGCACCTTGTGGACTGAGTTTCGCTATCTGCTCAATGCCATGGTGCAAGTATGGCAGATCAATCGCTCGAAGGTAGTTGTAATCAATGACAATAACTATGTGGTGAGTGCATTCAAGCGCACAGGTGTGGAAGTGGTTCAAGTATGGCATGCAACGGGTGCCATCAAACGATTCGGGAATTGCCTAGAGCGGGAATACAAGATCAGGAATTATGACTACATCATCGCCAATGGGGCGTATTGGAAGAAACCATTTAGCGAAGCCTTTGGAGTACGAGAGGAACAAGTCCATGTATTGGGAATGCCGAGGGTGGACAAACTATACGATAGAGAATATCGACAGAGGGAAGAAGAGAAATTCTACCGAAAATATCCCCAGTGTTCTGGGAAGAAACGGTTGCTCTATGCGCCTACATTTCGTGGGAATATCCACAAAGGGCTGTCTGGGGTATATCTAGATGTGGCAGATTTGATGGAAAGAATCGGCGAGGAGTGGATCTTGTTATATAAATACCACCCCCTGCTAGCGAAGGAGGCCGTGGAAGAGCATCCACAGTGTATCAATGTGAGTGCGGAAGAACTGTATCGGCTATTCTTCGTCAGTGACCAGTTGATCTCCGATTATTCATCCATCATATTTGACTATTCATTGTTGGAGAAACCCATGATATTCTACGTGCCAGACTTGGAAACGTATCGGCAAGAGGTGGGATTGTTTGTAGAATATGAAGAGATGCCTGGGGCAATCTGCCAGACAACCACGGAAGTGGCAGAGGCAGTGAATCAAGGCAAAGACTATCAAAATCCATTTGGAGAGGAGTTCTTTCTCCATACAGATGGACAGAACACGAAACGTATTGTGGAGCTGATTAGAAAGATAACATAGGTGAATCGATGCAGAGATGGAAAAAGTTAGACACAAGCATATGGGGCGGATTTTGCGGCTTGCTCTATATTATATTGATGGCAGTTTTCATACTAGTCATGGCCGATGACAATATTGGTCTCACACGTTTGTCGAGAACGTATGGGGTCACGATTGTCACATTTTGCTTGTCTGAATATTTATTTCTCTATGTGTATGGGCGATTTGATCTGGGACGAAGGAAGAGCAAACCCATCATCCATTCGCTGGTTTTGGCCACCATATGTACCGATATCGTGACCTACCTACAGGTTATGATTATGAGAACCACAGGCACTTACGCCAATGAGTTTCGACTGCGTAACATCGAGAATTTATTCATCATGATTATTATCCAGATTGTCATCATCTACTTCTATGTATATTTCGGTCAGTTTCTCTACTTTAAGACTCACAAGCCAGAGCGATGTGCCATCATCACCTCCTCCCAGGAGAGTCTAGAGCAGATTGTTCGCGCGGTGAAGAAACATAGAAAGCAATTTGCCATCGAGGCAGTACTTGATTATCGGATGAATGGAATCAAGCAAGCTATCAAAGATATGGATACGGTGATTCTCTATGATGTGCCACCCAAAAAAAAGGCGAGAATCATGCAACACTGCTATGAATACAACGTGAATGTGTACTTTAATCCGAATATCTCAAACATGATAGAATACAATGCGAGAAAGTATTTTATGAACGATACCTTCTTGTTCAATAAAAATGTAAAGAGAATGACATTTACCCAGCGCGTGCTAAAGCGCGGCATGGACATCGGTCTATCCTTGGTCGGTGGGATTCTCACTGCACCAGTCTGGATTACGGCCATGATTTTGATCAAGATCGAAGATGGGGGTCCAGTGATATTCAAGCAAGAGCGGGCAACCATTCATGGACGACCATTTATGGTGTACAAGCTGAGAACCATGGTGACAGATGCCAAGATAAAATCAGCAAAGACCAACGACGACCGAATCACGAAGGTGGGCAAGTTCCTAAGAAGAACCAGGATCGATGAGATTCCACAACTGTGGAATGTACTCAAGGGGGAGATGTCCGTGGTAGGACCAAGACCCGAGATGATAAAAAATGTAAGACGGTACACGAAGCAAATTCCAGAATTTGAATACCGTCTCAGAATGAAGGCGGGACTTACGGGATATGCACAGATAGAAGGAAAATACAATACATTACCCAAAGATAAGTTAATGATGGATATGATGTATATGGAACAATTTAGTATCCTGCACGATATCTCCTTGATCCTTCAGACCATTGTGGTATTACTAAAGGCAGATAGTACAGAAGGGTTCAAGGAACGCAAGGATTCAGGATATGTGTTTCATGCATGGAAGAAGGAGGAGTAAAGAGTTGGATTTAAAGAAAATATTAAAGAAATATAACAAAAAATTCTTCGATAAAGCAGAGTATCTGAAAGTGTTGGAAAAAGCTACACTTGAGGAAGGAACGATTCTGTTAGAGGCACAACATGGCAATAACGTAAATGGAAATATATTCTACATCCTAAAGGAGTTGCTGACGAATCCGGTATATCAGAGCTACCGAGTATTTCTGAGCTTGTCTCAGAAACAGGAAGAGAAAAATCGTCAAATCCTAGAGCAATACGGACTAGAACCACAGATTGTAATCGTAGGAGAGCGGGAGTATTACCAGGTGATCTCTAGCGCGAAATACTTGTTTACGGATACTTCATTCCTGCCGTTTTTCATCAAAAAAGACGGACAGAAAATCATCAATGTGTGGCATGGGACACCTCTGAAGATCCTAGGAAAAGGAGACAATAGTGGATTCCATAGCTTGGGGAATGTGCAGAAGAACTTCGTCATCGCCGACTACCTCCTCTATCCGAACCAATACATGAAGGATCATATGATCGAAGGATATATGCTGGAGAATCTCTACAAGGGGGAGTGCATCATGAACGGTTATCCGCGAAATGAAGTGTTTTTCCAAGACAAGAACCAAGAGCTGATCGAGGAACTGAAGCTAGAAGAAAAAGAAATCATCGGCTATATGCCAACATGGCGTGGCGGAATTGGGCGTGTGGATAATCAGAGACAGATTGTTCACCTCACACATTACCTACTGCTCCTAGATCAACAACTAAAGGACGATCAAGTGGTGTTGGTGAACCTACACCCACTCGTATCGAATGCAATCGACATGAAGTTGTTCAAGAAGATTCGCTCCTTCCCGAGCCAATATGAAACCTATGAAGTCTTGAATCTGTGTGATAAATTGATCACAGATTATTCGAGTGTGTTCTTCGACTATGCAGTGACCCGAAGGAAGGTGATTCTCTTCACCTACGATATGGAAGAATACCTAGAAGACCGTGGGCTGTATTTCCCGATGGAAGAACTACCATTTCCGATGGTAGAAACGGTGGAAGATTTGGTACAGGAGATCAATTCAGACATCCAATACGATGACACGGAATTTATCAGCCGATTCGCAGCAAAAGAGAATTCGATGGCAAGCAGCCAACTCTTGGAGTACGTCTTACACGGTCAAGGGGATGTGGAAGTTCAGACGGTAGAGGGAAATGGAAAGGACAATGTTCTCATCTATTCTGGAAATTTGGCTAAGAACGGGATTACGACAGCCTTACTCAATCTCCTAAAGAATATAGATCTGGAGCGATATAACTACTATGTGACATTTACAAGTACTCGGGTGAAAGCACATCGCGACACCATTCGATTGCTACCAGAAGGAGTGTCTTATATCCCAGTGAGTGGGATTATGAATGCCTCACTATTGGAAAAATTATACATTCGCTATATGAAAAAATCAAACCATAGTATGAATCACAACAACAAAGTATTGGATCGACTCTATCAGTATGAAATCAAACGATGCTATGGAGAGACAAAATTCAAACATGTGGTGCAATACAGTGGATACGAGGCGAAACGCCAACTGCTATTTGGGCGGTTTGACTGCAACAAAATGATCTATGTGCACAACAATATGATAGAAGAGGTTCGTATCAAAGGGGCACAAGACCCGAATAATATCAGTTATTGTTACAATAACTACGATAAGGTGGTTATAGTGACGGAAGACATGCGACAACCAACCCTTGCATACTGCCAGGATGAATCTAAGATCGCCGTGGCGCGAAATATTATCGATTATCAACATGTGAAACGCAGTGGAGAATTGGAGCCAAGCTTTGATAAAGATACAGGATCTACCCATAAATACGACGAAATCATGGCAGTCCTCGACGACCCAGAGTGCATCACCTATGTGAATGTAGCGAGATACTCACCAGAAAAAGGACAGAGCCGACTGATGAAAGTCTTCGACAAACTATATGCGGAAAACAATCAGTTGCATCTAGTGATCATCGGAGGGTATGGAGTCGATTACAAGAAGTTACTCGGGGAGAGAGAGGAATTGGCATCGAGAGATCATATCATCTTCATTCGCTCGCTATCCAATCCATTCCCATTTATCAAGCGGTGCGACTACTTCGTACTCAGTTCATTCTACGAAGGATTCGGTCTGGTTCTAGCGGAAGCCAATATCCTAGGGCTACCGATTATGTCTACAGATATTCTAGGACCAAAGGGATTCATGGAGCATTATGGCGGCTTGTTAGTCGAGAGTAGCGAAGAGGGCATCTACCAAGGCATGAGAGAGATGATGCTAGGGAACGTGAAGGCGATTGATATCGACTACGAGGCATACAATCGAGAAGCGGCAGAGGAGTTTGAAGTGTTGTTGCCGGAGTAGGCTTAGATTGTCATGATTAGATTGTCATGAAAGCGGCTGTGATTGACATGATATTTGATATATGATATTCTCTCTAATAGAATATCTATGGTAGGGAGTGCATATAATGAAAGAATTTATTTCGAAGACAGTTGTGATAATCCCATCGTATAATCCAGATGAAAATATGGTTAAATATGTGACCGCTTTAAAGAATAGTGGATTTCCCTATATTATAGTTGTGGATGATGGTAGTAAGCAAAGTACACAAAAATATTTTGAACAAGTGACAGAAGTGCTTGGGGAAAATGGTGTTGTGTTGAGACATTATGTAAATGAAGGGAAGGGTCGTGCATTAAAAACAGCCCTTCATTATTTTGGGTGGTATTTTGCGAATTCAGATAAACTGGGTGTTGTTACAGCCGATGCTGACGGACAACATAGTGTTGCGGATACGGTTAAAGTTGCAGAAACATTGGCGAAAAAGAATGAAATAGTTTTGGGGACTAGAGATTTTGATGAAGGAGATACACCTTTTAAAAGTAAGTTTGGGAACAAAACTACAACGATAGTTTTCTCTATTTTGTTCGGGAAAAAGATAAATGACACACAAACAGGGTTGCGGGGGATTCCCAATCGATATATTGATCGGTTTATTTCATTGCGCGGGGAAAGATTCGAATATGAGATAAATATGTTGATCGATGCAGTAGCGTCTAAAGGCGTAATTATAGAAGAGCCGATTGAAACCATCTATTTTGAGAGCAATCGAGCAACACATTTCTCGGCAGTAAAGGACTCAGCAAAAATATATGGGGCTATGTTTCTTCAATTTATATTGTTTTCCATTGTAGGGTTGGCATCGTTTGCAATAGATATCGTGCTGTTTGCAATCGCAATCACAGTGATAGAACCTCATGTTAGTTTATCCACGGGTATCCTAATTGCTACGGTGTTATCACGTATGCTGTCATCCGTGTTTAATTTTATGTTTGTGAAAAATATAGTGTTCAACAATACGAATAAAGTTAGGGCAACAATCTTTAAATACTATAGTTTATGGTGTGCTCAATTAATTGTGTCTTGGGGGCTGGTATATACATTTACAAATATTATCAAGGTAGATGTGATTTTTATCAAAGTCTTGGTGGATTTCCTATTGTTTTTTATTAGCTTTAGGATTCAACGACAGCTTATATTTAAGAAAAGTACAGTTCACAAAGGGGAAAACGAAAAATGATTTCACAAATAATTATCTTTGCAATTCTTTCGGCGGGAAGTGTTTTTGCAGCTAGCGTTTTTGGAAAAAAATATGAAGAGATTTTGCCAATTACATCAGGGGCTATAGTCCTGATGCTTTTTCTGTTCGGAATTATAGGCGTGTTGAATGTTGGGGTCTATGTCATATGTATTGCTGCAATCGCATTATATGCATATGCCTTATTCAAGGTTCTGAAGCAGAAAAATTATAAAAGCGTTATAAAAAAAATAATTACGCCCGGGTTTATTATCTTTTTGCTTGCATTTGGAATTTTATCGATACTTAATTATGGGAAAATACCAGATGGATGGGATGAATTTTCTCATTGGGCACTCTCGGTTAAATCAGCAGTAATGAAAGATGTACTCTCAACAGATGTCAATTCAGGATTGATGTTTAAAAGCTATCCACCTGGAGTTACATTGTTTATGTATTTTGTAGAAGAAATATCGATTATGGCAACAGGGTTTTCAGCTAAATACATCGAATGGAAGATTTATTTTGGATATCAAATATTTGCATTATCCTTTTTGATGCCAGTGTTTAAAAAGGTGACACTGAAACAGATATGGTGCACAGTGTGTATTGGTGTAGTATTAGTACTTGTACCGACATTGTTCTTTACCGATTTTTTCACAAAAGTGTTTATTGATCCGATTCTAGGACTTTTGAGTGGAGTGGGGCTTGCAACAGTTCTATTGTCGCATAAAAAGGATTGGGTTTATTTTCTTACAATTTTTTCGACGATTGCAATGTTGGTCTTGGCAAAAGATGCGGGGATGGCCTTTGCTGTATTCCTCTTTATAGCATTTGCTATAGATTTGTGGTTGCAAAAAGACTTATTTACGAAAAAGAAAAAGATTATCGTAATCGGCATCTCTCTTGCTTTCTTAATTCTACCTTATTTGCTGTGGAATTTCAGCATTATGATCAATGGTGTAGAGAGAATGTTCTCCAATGATATTATCATCTCGGATGCAATCAATGTGTTTTTGCGCAAAGACACTACATATAGGTCAGAAGTTGCACGCAGGTTCTTCAATGCAATATTTACCCATACGGTTACTCTTGGTGGTGTGGGGATAGGAATCTCTTATTTTGTTTTATCTTCCATATTTGGAACAGCACTGTATTTTCTCTACAGCAAGGGATTGAAGATGAAGGGCGAGGACAGTTTTTCGTTTTCAAAAATACCATTTGTAATTCTAATCGTACAGACAATCACATATATTGTGGGCATACTATTGTCATATATGTTTAAATTTACCGAATATGAAGCAGTACAAATTGCCTCCTTTGGTCGATATATGAATGTGGCATTCCTTGCAATCTGGGTTGTGATCGTCTTGCTGGCCATTGAATTGATATTGCGAATCAAAGCCACTGATCGGAACGTGGGTATTAGTTTTATGCTAAGTGTTATGATAATAACAGCATCGTGGGGACCACTGGCAGAGTTTGCATATAGAACAACAGCAGCAAATTCTCAAGGGGTTACAGCAGTATTCACTCCTTTGCTAAATAAGATAAGCGAATTGGACGTAGAATCTGAAAAAATATATTTTATAGCACAAGAAAGCAATGGATATGAATATTGGATTTCAAATTACTATGCATTTCCAAATAGCTACTATGGTACATGGAATTGGAGTCTCGGTGAGCCTTTTTATGATGGGGATATTTGGACGATAAGCAAAACGGCTGAGGAGTGGAGAGCAGAGTTGATGGAACATTGTGATTATGTGGCAATACATAATATCAACGATTATTTTCTAGAAACATATTCTGGACTGTTTGAAAATCCAGAAGAAATTCAAAACAACAATGTGTATAAGGTGAATAAAGAAACAGGAATGCTTACATTGGTTGATTAAATTTTAGAATATTAAATTTGGAATATGCAGCACATAGACGATAAATGGATGGAGGAATTTTTCATGACAAATTCTTTGTTTACAGGAAAAACATTGATGATTACAGGTGGTACAGGAAGTTTTGGACATACAGTATTAAAACATTTTTTGAAGAGCGATATAGGAGAAATACGTATTTTTTCACGCGATGAGAAAAAACAAGACGATATGCGCCATCAATTACAGGCGGAAACACCAGAGTATGCTTCGAAGGTGAAGTTCTATATCGGGGATATTCGGGATTCAAAATCCGTTGAGGATTCTATCGTGGGAGTGGATTATATCTTCCATGCTGCGGCACTAAAACAGGTGCCAAGTTGCGAATTCTTCCCAATGGAAGCGGTTCGTACGAATATTATGGGAACCGATAATGTCTTGCGTGCAGCGATCAAGGCAAAAGTGAAGAATGTTGTCTGCCTTTCTACAGATAAAGCAGCATATCCGATTAACGCAATGGGGATATCAAAGGCGATGATGGAACACGTGGTGACAGCAAATGCACGCGTTGCCGCTGAGACGGGAGATACTGTGATTTGCTGCACAAGATATGGCAATGTTATGGCGAGTCGTGGTTCTGTTATCCCGCTTTTTGTGGAACAGATACGTGCAGGGAAACCAATTACAATCACGGACCCAGATATGACAAGATTTCTAATGAATCTGGACGAAGCAGTATCGCTTGTTATGTTCGCGTTTGAACATGGACGCCCAGGGGACTTGTTTATCCAGAAATCAGATGCATCTACGATTGGCGATTTGGCCAAGGCGGTACAAAGCATATTTGGTGATACAGGTACGAACATCATAGGGACTCGTCATGGCGAAAAACTATATGAAACTTTGATGACAAAAGAAGAGCGAGTGCGCAGCGAAGATATGGGGAATTATTACCGCGTTGCAGCCGATAATCGTGACTTGAACTATGATAAATTCGTGGTACAAGGTGAAGTGGAAACACAAGTGGATGAGGAATATACGAGTCATAACACCCAGCGATTGAATGTGGAAGAGACCGTAGCGAAGATTAAGACAACAGATTACATCCAAAACGAAATAAAAAACTGGGATAAGAACTAAGGGAGTGGCTTATGTTGGAAAAAAAATCACCAATTTTGATCACAGGTGCTAATGGTTTTGTTGGGAAAAATCTTGTGCAAAACCTAAAGGCTCTAGAGTATGAGAATTTATTATGTTTTGATATCGATGATACGATGGAAACCCTAAGTGAGTATGCGCAAAGGGCGGAATTTGTGATTCATCTAGCGGGGGTAAATCGCCCCAAAGATGTAGAAGAATTCTATAGCGGAAATACAGGATTGACAGAACAGCTGCTAGAAGCGATGCAAGCAGCAGAGAATAAGGCGCCGATTCTGGTTACGAGCAGTGTGCAGGCAGAGTTGGATAACGATTACGGCAAGAGTAAGCGAGCAGCAGAAGAAGCGATTAGACAACATGAGAAGAAGAACAATTCGCCCGTTTATATCTTCCGCTTACCTGGAGTCTTTGGAAAGTGGTGTAAACCAAATTACAATAGCGTGGTGGCCACGTTTTGTCACAATATTGCAAACGGGTTGCCGATAGAAGTTAGAGATAGAACTTATAGTTTTCCGATTGTTTATATCGATGACGTAGTGAAGTGTATCATAGAAACATTTCATGGAGAAGTGATACAAGATTCTGGGGAGTGTCCTCTGTGCTATGTGCGACCGGTACATGAGATTACCTTAGGGGAACTGGCGGATACAATTCAAGGATTTGTAGATGGTAGAAATACACTCCAAACACCGCAGTTATCAGAAGATTCGTTGGAAAAGAAACTATACAGCACCTATCTGTCGTATTTGCCACAAGACGCATTCGCATATCCGCTCGTGACACACGCAGATCATCGAGGGAGTTTTACTGAGATACTGCGCAGTGAAGAACGAGGACAAAGCAGCGTAAACATTATCAAACCAGGCATAACCAAGGGGAATCACTGGCATAATACCAAGACAGAGAAGTACCTCGTTGTTTCCGGGGAATGCACGACTCGCTTGCGAAAGATAGATAGCGATGAAATCATAACATACACAACCAGTGGTGAGAAAATGGAAGTGATCGATATTCCACCAGGGTATACACATAATATACAAAACACAGGAACAGTCGATGCAGCCGTATTCATGTGGGTAAACGAATGCTTCGACCCAAATCATCCAGATACATACCCACTAGAAGTGTGATTCGAATTCAAAGCAAGAACAAAGACAGGGAGAAATTATGCCGAAACTAAAACTGATGACAATTGTCGGAACAAGACCAGAGATTATACGACTTTCCGCAACGATAAAAAAATGCGATACGTATTTTGAACAAATCTTGGTACATACAGGACAAAACTACGATTATAATTTAAATCAAGTATTCTTCGATGATCTGGGATTGCGTGCACCTGATTTTTATCTAGGGGCAGTAGGAGCTGATCTAGGGGAGACGATCGGAAATATCATTGCGAAAAGCTATTCGCTTATGGTGGAACAAAAACCAGATGCCCTACTCATTCTAGGCGATACCAATAGTTGCCTCTCGGCAATAAGTGCAAAACGACTACATATACCGATTTTTCACATGGAAGCTGGGAATCGTTGTTTTGATGAGTGCTTACCAGAGGAGACCAATCGTAGAATCGTAGACCATATAGCAGATGTGAATCTCTGCTATTCTGAGCATGCACGTCGCTACCTGAACAGCGAAGGAACAGCGAAGGAAAGAACCTATGTGACAGGAAGCCCGATGGCAGAAGTTCTGCGAGCAAATATAGACGGCATTGAAAAGTCTGATATTCTAGAGAAACTCAAGCTAGAACCACAGAAATACATGTTGCTTTCGGCACATAGAGAAGAAAATATCGATACAGAAGAGAACTTCACTGATTTATTTACAAGCATAAATTATTTGGCGAAGACTTATGACATGCCGATCTTATATTCGTGCCATCCACGCAGCAAGAAATACCTAGAGATGCGAGGGTTCCAATTGGATGAGCGGATTCATCTGCATGAACCACTTGGATTCCATGATTATAACCATTTACAGATGAACGCATATTGCGTGATATCCGATTCGGGAACACTTCCAGAAGAGAGCAGTTTCTTCACGAGTGTTGGCAAACCGTTCCCAGCGGTGTGCATACGAACATCAACAGAACGCCCAGAAGCATTGGACAAAGGTTGTTTTGTATTGGCAGGGATAGCAGGAGATGGGGTTGCACAAGCAGTGGAGACAGCTGTTGCTATGAATGAGAATGGAGACTACGGTATTCCAGTGCCTCATTACACAGAAGATGTGTCTATGAAAGTTGTGAAGCTGATACAAAGCTATACAAGCGTCGTGAATAAGATGGTGTGGAGAAAAAACTAAATGAGCAAAAAGATACTAATTGTAAGCCAACATTTTTGGCCAGAAAACTTCCGGATTAATGATATCGTGCAAGGTCTGTTGGACGAGGGGGTATCGGTAGATGTACTCTGTGGTCTGCCGAATTATCCAAAGGGAGAGTGGTTTGCGGGCTATAGTGAGAAAGGACCGTGGCAAGAAGACTATCACGGTGCTAGAATCTATCGAGTGAAAGAAATTCCACGCAAAGGTAATACATCTGTGCGTATTTTCTTGAATTATATATCTTACCCGATTACAGCTAGCTTGGCCTTGCATCGGTTGTCGGGAGATTATGATGCGATTCTCTGCTATAACACAAGTCCTGTGTTGATGAGCTTTCCTGCAATTCTAGCTTCGCGCAAGTTCAAGGTGCCTTTGACAAATTATGTACTGGATATATGGCCAGAGAATTTGTATTCCGTGCTCGATATCAAGAATCAATTCATGCGCAGCATAGCAAGCAGAGTATCCGATTGGCATTATAGGCGTTCGGACCGTCTGATTGCGATGAGTAAGGGTCTTGAGGAACGGTTGATAGAGCGAGTAGGCAAAAAAAATGCAAGAGGGAATGTTGAACAGGAGAAACGCTATGCGATCATTCCGCAGTACTGTGAAGATTTTTATGCACAACCAGCCTGTGATGAGGCGTTGAAAGAAGAGAATAAAGAGAAGTTTACGATTATGTTTGCTGGGAATTTCTCACCAGCACAAAGCTTAGATACAGCGATTCTGGCGATGAAACAGATCCAAGAGAACCGTGTCGAAGGGGGCGAGGAATTGCCACCGATAGAACTGTTATTGGTCGGAGATGGAATGAGCAAAGCAGAGTTAGTACAGATGACAAACGAGCAGGGAGTCACGGATTGTGTAAGATTCTACGGCTCGGTGTCTCCAGAGCGGATTCCAGCCTTGAGTGGAGCGGTGGATGCATTGCTTGTGAGCTTGTCAGATAGTCCAGACCTGGGATTGACAGTGCCAGCCAAACTCGCATCCTGTATGGCAACAGCAAAGCCACTCTTAGTCTCAATCAATGGAGAAGGTGCAGTGGCTGCAAGAGAAAGCGAAGGAGCCCTGGTCAGTCCTGCAAGAGATGCGAGCACACTGGCAGAGAATATGGTTCGCCTAGCGAAGATGCCAGAAGAACAGAGAAGAGCGATGGGTGAGGCTTCTTACAGATATTACGAAACACATTACAAGCGTGATAAATTATTACAAGAGCTAAAAGAGTTCATCCTAAAATAATCCGATAATCAGAGATGAATCGCAAAACTTGCACCAACAGCAAAAATATGCTATAATTCAGCAGATATGTTATGACAAGAGCAGATAAAATCAGCATGTTTTAAGGAGTGATTCATGGCAGTGCAAGAACATACAAATGATGAAAAAGATATAAAAATAGCGAATAAAGAAGAGAACGAACAGCAAGAAGCGAAGTCGAATACTAGAAGCCGAAGAATTGGATTCGGAATCAATGGGATTCAGCTAATTGCCACGTTCTTTTTTGCGTATATGATTATAGAATTAAATATTTTACCAACGAACTACATCATCATAATCAGCCTGATTTTGATTGTGTTGTGGGTATTACCATTTGTTGGACAGTATTTTTCGAAGAAAAAAGGCATCTTAGTAAAAGGGTTTAGCTCGGTCATAACGATTGCGCTCCTTGTAGGAGGGTTCTATGTCATGCGAACCAACGAGGCGATTGCTCAGATTACAGAGCAAGAAGTTGCCGTAGATAGTATGGTTGTTGTTGTGCTGGCAAATGACTCGGCAGAAACCCTCGAGGACGTGACGGAATATACATTTGGCGTACAGTATGCAACCATGGGGGAAGAAGTAGCAGACACCATGAAACATCTAGAGGATGAAATGGGCTGCACCCTCCAAAGACAGGAGTATGTGGGATTAGCGGAACAATTGAATTCCCTACTCAATGGAGAAACGGATGTGGTAGTATATAACGAAGCATATGCCGAACTATTGCAAGAGAATATCCCAGGGTATGTGGAATCTACGAAGGTCATCTATACCTATGAGATCGAAGAGGAGCCCGTGGTAGAAGAACCAGTGGTGGAACCAGTTGAAGAGGTGGAAGACGAGAGTTTCACGGTGTATATCAGTGGAATCGATGTATATGGTTCTATTACGAAAAAGAGTCGAAGTGATGTGAATATATTGGCAACAGTGAATCCTACGACACAGCAAGTTCTATTGGTTTCCACACCAAGGGATTACTTTGTTGAAATTCCGGGTATATCAGGCGATAGCAAGGATAAACTAACTCATGCAGGGATTTATGGAATCGATGCATCCATTGATACGATGGAAGCATTGTACGATACAGAGGTGGATTATTACATTCGAGTGAATTTTACATCCGTGGTTGAGATGGTAAATGCGCTGGGAGGTGTGGAAGTGTATTCGGATTACAGCTTCACTGCGTTTGATGGAACGAGATTCCAAGAGGGAGTGAATACACTCACAGGCAAAGAAGCCTTGTCATTTGCACGAGAGCGGAAGAATGTGCCATCGGGAGACCTACAACGAGGAATGAATCAGCAGATTGTCATAGAAGCAATGATAGATAAGGCGATATCACCAGCGATTCTGACAGGAGCACTTGACTTACTTGCGAGTGTGAGTGAGAACATGCAGACAGATATGCCAGAAGAGCATATCCAAGAATTGGTGAAACTACAGTTGGAAGAGGGAATAGACTGGGACATCGTATCCATCTCGGCAGAGGGAACAGGAACATGGTCTAGAGAGTGCTATTCACTGAGAGGGAATTCCCTATCTATTATAGAACCAGATGAAGAATCGATAGAATATATACATGAAGCAATAGAGACCGTTCGAGCAGGAGAGATATTTCAAGATACTGCAGTGGTGACGGAATAGAAACCATAGAGAGGAAATGACATGGATCGAATTATTAGAACGATGAGAAGATGGAATGTTCCCCATGTTACGAAAGCCATTCTGCTTCTATTAGATATATTGGTGGTGGCTGTCAGTTCGTTCCTGACATTGTGGGTGAGGTTTGAGCTAGATATCACAACCATTCCAGAGAGATATGCGGACTCAATCCAGCTACTTTTGATCCCGAACATTATAGGGACATTGGTTATCTTCTGGGTGTTTCGTCTATATAGTAGTTTGTGGAGATACGCAAGTATCAAGGAATTGATCAGTATTGGTGAGGCATGTATCTGCTCCACCATACTTAATGTTGCCCTATTTTACCTAGGGTATCATCCAGTATTCAGGAGTTTCTTCTTGATGTATCCAGTTTTTCTATTCTTATTCACTTGTGTCAGTCGATTCACCTATCGATTGGCAAGATTGATCTATCGGGGACAGACTCATGGAAGTCATGTGAGATATACCATGATCATAGGCGCAGGAGAAGCCTGTAATGTAGTGATGAAAGAATTAGAGCTCAGTAGCATGCTGGATTCCAGAATCTGCTGTGTCATCGATGATGATAAAAGGAAACATGGTACCTATATCCATGGAGTAAAGATATTCGGGGGCAGGGACAGGATTGTAGAATGTGTTGAGAAATTTGGGATTACAGAAATCATTATAGCTATGCCAAGTATCCGAAAGGATGAGCTAGCGAAGATCGTGGAGATCTGTCAGAAATTTCCAGAATGTGAATTGAAGATATTGCCTGGGGTATACCAGTTAGTAAAGGGAGATGTGAGTGTCTCTAAGATTCGCCAGGTACAGATAGAGGACTTGCTCGGAAGAGAAATTACGAAGATTACAACAGAGACAGTGGGGCGTTATGTATCAGACAAAGTAGTGCTCGTGACTGGTGGAGGCGGAAGCATCGGTAGCGAACTCTGTCGACAGATTGCGGCCAATGGTGTGAGAAAATTAGTGGTACTAGATATCTATGAGAATAGCGCATATGAACTCCAACAAGAATTGAGGAACAAGTATCCAAACCTAGACCTCGTGGTACTCATTGGTTCGGTGAGAAATGGTAGAAAGGTCAATGATGTATTCGCCAAATATCGCCCGAATATCGTCTACCATGCAGCTGCACACAAACATGTTCCGCTCATGGAGTGTAGTCCAAACGAAGCCATTAAGAACAATGTGTTCGGCACGTACAAGACAGCCATGGCAGCCGATAAATTCGGTGCAGATAAATTCGTATTGATCTCAACGGACAAGGCGGTTAACCCGACGAATATTATGGGAGCATCCAAGCGAATCTGTGAGATGGTGGTTCAGTTGTTCAGCAGACGCTCCAAGACCCAGTTTGTGGCGGTGCGATTCGGCAATGTTCTAGGAAGTAATGGGAGTGTGATCCCATTGTTCAAGAACCAGATCGAGATGGGAGGACCAGTGACGGTGACCCATCCTGACATCATCCGATATTTTATGACCATATCAGAGGCAGTTTCTCTCGTGCTCCAGGCGGGAGCTCGAGCAGAGGGGGGAGAAATATTCGTCCTAGACATGGGAGAACCCGTGAAGATTCTAGACCTAGCGAAGAACCTCATTCGTCTATCAGGCTATACCCTAGGGAAGGATATTGCGATTAAATTCACAGGACTTCGCCCAGGAGAGAAGCTCTACGAAGAACTTCTGATGAATGAAGAAGGGCTCCAGAGTACAGAGAATAAACAGATCTTTATCGGGAAGCCGATTGAATTCGATGCCGATGATTTTCTCAAGGATCTGGGTGTCTTATATCAGGAGGCTTATGGTGAGAGTGACAAGATGAAAGAGATTGTGCACAAGATTGTGCCGACCTATCATCTGAGACAAGAGGATATTGCCTATGAGACTGGGATCGAAGAGGATTGGAAGAAGGAATTCTCAGATGAAGACTTGGAATTGGGTGGTGGATTTGTAGAACTGAAGGAGAAGAAGTAGATGATACGCATCTTGATAACAGGAGAGAATAGCTATATTGGTACTTCATTTCAGAGTTATATTCACACCGACGGGGAATATCAAGTGGACAAGGTCTCTGTGAGAGATTCCAAATGGCAGACCATGAATTTTACATCCTATGATGTGATCCTTCATACGGCAGCTATCGTACATCGCAAGGAAAGCGACGAGATGGAAGAGCTGTATGATGTGGTGAATCGAGAACTGCCTGTGGCAATTGCACAGAAGGCGAAACGTGAAGGAGTGAAGCAGTTCATCTTCCTAAGCACCATGAGTGTATATGGGATGACGCGTGGCGCCATCACGGCAGATACCATAGAAGAGCCCCGTTCTTACTATGGGAGATCAAAGAAGCGGGCAGAGGAGGAACTGCAAGGACTAGAAGAGGAATCCTTTCGCGTCTGCATCATCAGACCGCCTATGGTGTATGGAATAGGGTGCAAGGGAAATTATACAGCCCTTTCACGATTGATATGGAAGACGAAGGTCTTCCCACAGGTGTCCAATCAACGTTCCATGATATATATCGAGAATCTGTGTGCATTCATCAGATGGATGATCGCGCAGGAAGAATGTGGGATATTCATGCCTCAGAATGCGGAATATGTGAACACTTCCGATCTGGTAGAGCAGATTGGCAAAGTTCATGGGAGGAAGATTCGTCTTACGAAGATGTTTCATCCATTGATTCAATTCGGTGAGAAGCATATCGGGGTCATGGGGAAAGTATTCGGTGACTTAACCTATGCAAAGGAATTGAGTGAATACAAGATGAATTATAATCAGGTGGGATTCGAAGAATCCATTTGGCGGACAGAGGATACAGAGAAGTCTGTGCTCTTTGTAGCAACGGTGGTGAAGAAGCATATCAATGTATTTCATCTGCCATACCTAAAATACTTTCAAGAAAAGGGTTATCGAACCTATGTGTGTGCAAGAGACGATTACGAGGGGGAGGATTGTGAGATTCCTCATTGTGATGAATTCATAGAGATTGCATTTGATCGAAATCCATTCTCCATAGGGAATCTGCGAGCATATAGGCAGCTAAGGGAAGTGATTCGCAGTCATAGATTCGAGTTGATTCATTGTCATACACCGGTTGGTGGAATCTTGACTCGATTGGCTGCACGTCAGGCGAGAAAGAGAGGAACTAGAGTATTCTACACGGCTCACGGCTTTCATTTTTACCGAGGGGCTTCGAAGGGGAATTGGATCCTGTTCTATCCCATCGAGAAGTTGGTCTCGCGATGGACTGATGTGTTGATCACCATGAACCGAGAAGACAATCTCCTGGCTAGACGTCGTATGAAGGCTAAGAGGATCGAATATGTGCCTGGTGTCGGAATTGATCTAGGACGGTTTCAAAATGTGCAGAGCGTTCGCGCGCAGAAACGAACAGAGCTTGGTGTAACAGAGGCAGAGATCATGATATTATCCGTGGGAGAATTGACTCCGCGCAAGAATCATGAGGTGGTCTTGCGAGCAGTGAAGGAATTAAACAAGCCGAATCTGCATTACTATATTGCGGGATGTGGAGAATTAGAAGGGCATCTGTTACAATTAGCAGAGGAACTGGGGATAGAACATCAAGTGCACCTGTTAGGGTTTCGTGTAGATATTCCAGAATTGTGTCAGTGTGCCGATCTCTTCTGCTTCCCGTCGAGACAGGAAGGGTTGCCTGTGGCATTGGTTGAGGCCATGGCCAGTGGAACTCCATGTATTGCGGGTAATGTAAGGGGCTGCAGTGATCTGATTGCTCAAGGAAAGACAGGATTCTTGGTTGAACCAAACGAAGTAGATGGTTGGAGCAGTGCGATTGGGAATCTAGTGGAACATAGAGCGTTAAGAGAAGAAATAGGAGAGCGTGGAGCAGGCAGTGTGGAGAACTATGGACTGAAGAATGTGCTCGATGATATGGATAGAATTTATGGGATTAAAAAAAGAAGAAATGAAACCATTGGTATCCATACTGATGGCGGTCTACAAGCCGAATGAAGAGTGGCTGGTCAAACAACTGAATTCACTGAATGATCAAGAGTATGAGAATATCGAATTAATCATATGGGATGATTGTCCAGAGGCACCGATGAATGAAGCAATCGTAAGAAACTGTATTACTAGGTTTCCATATCGTTTGATTCGTGGAACAGTCAATCTGGGCTCCACCAAGGTGTTCGAGAAGCTGACAGAGTTAGGAGAGGGAAGGTATCTCGCATACTGCGATCAAGATGACATCTGGTGTAGGGACAAGATCAGCCGATGTGTGTCGAAGCTCGAAGAGACAGGCTCTCCATTGGTGTGTTCGGATATGCATATTATAGATGGAGAGGGAAGTGTTGTGGCTCATTCCTTCTCATATGTCAATAAGCGGCATCAATTTTATGAAGGGGAAGGATTAGCACCGAGGCTATTGATGAGTAATTTTGTAGTCGGGTGTACGATGTTGATTCGCAGTGAGATTGCGAAGGCGGCAATTCCCTTCGAAGAATCCTTCGTGCACGATCATTGGCTAGCACTCTATGCGTCCTTGCATGGAAGCATCGAAAGTCTGACGGAGCCACTATTATACTACAGGAGACATGCAGCCAATCAAACAGGGCTATTGAACACGGTGGAAGATAAGAACAGTTATTATCAGGTACGAATCCTGGAGCTTCAGGACCGAATCACGGCTACGAAGAGTAGATTAGGAGGGTTCCAAGAAGTGAGACAGAGGCTGGATGAGCTGAGCGCGTGGATGAGGGCTAGAAGTAGCTACTTCAGACGCGCAAACTACGAGAGTATGAAGACGATGTGGAGGTATCGAGGATATAACAAATCTCCGATCTATTTTGAACTATTGAGTCCCCTCATACCGAATGCAGTGTTTCGGTGGGTGATTCGGCTCGTGAAAAAGGGAATATTATAAGTGAGGAAGAGAAACAATGAATAAGATAAAAAACTTTCTGAGGACGAATTCAATTACCCGACTGCCCTATAGGGCGATGTGGGTATTAAAAGAGTTTGGATTTCGAGAATTGCTCATGCGTATCATACACCGTAAGGATCGGTTGGAGCGGATGAAAAAATTCACACTGGAGATGCAACTCGATAAAAAGGTAGATACATTGCAGAGAGAGACCGTATTTAATCGACCAGTCAAGATTAGTATTGTAACACCATTATACAATACGCCGAGGGAATACCTGATTGAGATGATGGAGTCTGTGGTTCATCAGACTTATTCGAACTGGGAACTGTGTCTAGCAGATGGCAGTGATGAGCAACATGGGTATGTGGGAGAGATCTGCATGCAGTATGGGAACCAAGACTCACGGATCAAGTATCAAAAACTAGCGAAAAACTACGGGATCTCAGAGAATACGAATGCTGCAATGGCGATGGCAACGGGAGACTACATCGGTTTATTCGACCACGATGACCTGCTACATCCATCGGTGCTATATTACTACATGAAGGAAATTACTGAGCATGATGCGGATTTTCTATATTGTGATGAAAGTGTGTTCGATGGGAAGACGAGAAGCATAATTAACCTACATGTAAAGCCGGATTTTGGAATCGATAATATTCGAGCGAACAATTATATCTGCCACTTCACTGTATTTAGTCGACAATTGTATGACGTTATTGGTGGATTCAACAGCGAGTTCGATGGTTCGCAGGATCATGATTTTATCTTGAGGCTTAGCGAACATGCGGAGCACATCACACATGTGCCGAAGATACTCTATTATTGGAGAAGTCATGCGGCTTCTGTAGCCTCTGGAATAGGGGCTAAGAATTATGCGATCGATGCGGGGATTCGTGCAGTAGGAGCTCATCTGAAGAGGGTTGGGATCGAAGGGGCTGTTGTAGAGAGTACAAAGAAGATCGAGACGGCATATCGCATCCACTATCCACTGCGCGGCAATCCGTTGGTGTCTATTGTGATCGGGAATAAGGACTGTAGCGAAACATTGAAACAATGTATTGATTCGATCTTGCTGAAGTCGACTTATAAAAATATAGAAATCATTATTGTAGAAAATAATAGTACAGAGCAGAAAACATTCGATTACTACAAGACTTTGGAATCCGTGGAACAGATCAAAGTAGTTGTGTGGGACAAGGAATTCAATTATCCGAATGTAAATAACTATGGAGTGGAGCAGAGCAAGGGAGAGCAGATCATCTTATTGAACAACGATATTGAGGTGATTACACCGAATTGGATCGAAGAGATGCTGATGTATAATCAACGGGAGGATGTTGGAGCGACTGGAGCGATGTTGTATTATCCGAATGATATGATTCAGCATGCGGGAATGATCATCGGGATCGGTGGCTATGCAGGACATGTGCATAAGGGAGCAAAACGCGGAGAAGCTGGATATATGGGAAGGCTCATCTGTGCACAGAACTTGTCGGGAGTAACAGGGGCATGTATGATGGTGAAACGCAGACTCTATGAGGAATTAGGGGGGCTGGATCCAATCTTCAAGGTGGCATGCAATGATGTAGACCTAGGGCTTCGCATCCGAGAAGCAGGATACCTGATCTGCTGGACGCCACATGCAGAACTGTATCATCATGAGTCGTTTAGTAGAGGGTATGAAGATACCCCAGAGAAGCAAGCACGCTATGCGAAGGAGAGAGAAGCATTCGAAGAACGCTGGGGGGATGTGGTACGTAGAGGAGATCCATACTATAACCCACATCTAGCATTAGATAGAGAGGATTTTACATTTAGATGATGAAGAGTAGAAGTTGGAAAATTATATTGATAGGGCTCGTGGCTATTCTAGCACTAGTTGGAGCTGGAGTATTCGCATATGGGAATGAGCCTTTGTACACAAGCAATGTACGAGGGTCATTCGAGGAATACGAAGGATTTAAAAAAGTAGAAACCCTTACACAAACAGGATATGAGGTGGAAGGTAATCAGTATGTGGCCATGACAGAAGATCCACAGATGTATTTTCAATATGATCAACCATTAAATGCAGTAGGGATAAAATTTCAAGAGCCCCTAGAGCAGGATATTAATATACATTTATTCTATGATGTATATGGTGCTGGCCTCAATGAAAGAGACAGCTTGTCTGTTTCGGTCCAGGCAGGAGAGACAGAAGTTGTGTTCGTACCGCCTTGCAGAACCTATTCAGATATTCGACTAGATATTGGGAATGAAGAAGAGGTTGGATTTGTCCTCGAGGGAGTTTATTTTGATTCTCAACACAGTGGAGTGAATCCAGTGTTGTTTATTCAGTCTGTTGTCATGGCAGTCATACTATTTGGAGTGCTTGTCATGATAATATATGGAATCAAACATCGCAAGGAAGTGATGGGAAAAGCGATGTATGTTAGAACTCATATCGATGGATGGCTCAGTGTGAAGCGAGTGGCTGTTTTTGTTCTCGTTGTATATGCACTATTGGTATTACTGCAAGTGAATCTGAGTAGTATGCAACAGTACAACCGTGCGATTCCTCATAATATAGAGTCTGTTGGAGATCAGACACTGGGAGTGTCTCGCGCAATTCGTTCCGATGAATATCTTGGATTGGCCGATATCTTCGACGATGTCTACAAGGAAAATAGGGGGAATGAAGATCTCTTCGATACAGTTACGTATTATTCGAACTTAGAGAAGGTAGGGTTTGCCATACTTCCATTGGGGAATGCATTTTCCTTCTATAGTTTGTTCCCATATGTCTTCGCGTTCTTCTTTGGATATCTGTTCTTCCGAATTTTCATGAAGGACAGCCATGTGTTGCCATTGGTAGCGAGTTTTATTGTTGCGCTGGCACCAGAGCACGTGTGGTGGATCGGTCCAGGGAGGACAGGGAGAATATTCGCCTTGGTTGCACTGTTCTACTACTTCTTCTGTGTGAAGAAAGTATATCAGAAGGTATTGTGTGCGATTGGTCTCGGATTGACGATATCATGGATGGTGGTTACAGTGTATCCGGCTTGGGACGTGCCACTGGTGTATCTAGGACTCTTCGCAACCATTGCAATCTTTGTCAAGAATAAAGAGGTGAGGTTCCGAAAGACAGACCTCATCTATATCGGAGCAACTCTGGCATGGTTAGCATTCTTCGGCGTGTGCTATACGATTTCCCAGAGTGAATTTGTAGAAGCAACTATGAATACGGTATATCCGGGAATGCGATTCATAGCGGGAGGTCAGATTGACCCGACGTATTTGATCCATTACTTGGCCATGCCATTGACACCATACAGAGAAATTTCGTTTTTGAATTTATCCGAGGCATCATCATTTATCACATTGTTCCCATTTCCATTCGTGTTTTTTGTGGCGAACTTCAAGCAATTTCGGAAGAACAAGATTATCGTGACATTACAGGGCTTGGCATTGGTAATGATGGTGTATATGTTCATCGGATTCCCTGATATCATTGCAGGAATCACATTGTTCAGCTATTCAATGGAGGTACGGATTAACACGATATTCGGGTTGATCTCTACTCTATTATTGATCTTCCAATCTTATTATTACGTTAGAGAAGTACCGATAAAGAGCAAGCAATTTGCCGTGAAGACAGTATGCATCAATGCAAGTATGGCAATCATATTAGGGGCGTTCTTGTTCAGTTATCGCAATGTATTGAACTTCTTAGGAATTACACATGCGATAGTGATTCTAACAGGAGTGTTTATGCTCATTAATCTAGTGATATTTGGTTACAAGAAGCTATTTATCACTGTCTATCTCGTGGTAACGTTATGGTGTGGTGCATTTGTCAATCCGTTGAACGCAGGAGTTGATATGATGACGAGCACTCCACTCGCTGAGGAAATACGTAGGATTGATGAAGAAGATAGTGGTAGATGGATTGTTCTAGGAGGCACTGTCTTGCCGAAGTATGTCAATGCACAGGGCGTAGAGTGCGTTAATTATCTCAATTACCCGCCTAGATTTGACCTCTATGCACCGCTAGATCCAACAGGAGAATATGAGGATGTGTACAATCGTTATGCGCATGTGAGTCTGGAGATTATAGAGGGTGAAACAGAGTTTATACTTAACTATGGGGATGCGATGACAGTTAAGTTAAGCCAGGATGATATTGACGTATGGGATGTGAAGTATATTATGAGTGGAGAAGAATTCTCACTCGATACGGAAGAGTTAAGTACAGAGTTTATATACTATGATGAGTTGGATGGTCTATATATCTATAAGGTAGTGTATAAGTGATTTTATAAAATTAAGTAGCCAAGGAGGAGAACATGAATATTATATTACTTTCTGGGGGAAGTGGAAAAAGACTGTGGCCATTGTCCAATGATATTAGGTCGAAGCAGTTTATTAAACTATTTAAGAATGATGAGGCTGTCTATGAATCCATGTTGCAGAGGGTTTATCGCCAAATCAAGAAGACGGATGAGGCGGCTAATATCTCCGTGGCTACGAGCAAAACACAAGTGAGTGCAATTAAGAATCAGGTAGGGGAAGATGCTGCTGTATGTGTAGAGCCAGCTAGACGGGATACATTTCCTGCTATAGCACTTGCTACTGCGTATTTGCATAGTGAGAAAGAGCTTGGGCTAGAGGAAACGGTTATTGTATGCCCGGTTGATCCATATGTGAATGATGATTATTTTAAGGCAATCAATGATTTATATCTGTATGCATGTGAGAATGAGGCGAATCTGACATTGATGGGGGTCGAACCAACTTATCCAAGTGAGAAATATGGATATATTCTTCCGACAACAGGAGAGAAATATAGTAGAGTAGAAGCTTTTAAAGAAAAACCGGATGAGAGAACTGCAATCGAATATATCCAAGAGGGTGCGTTGTGGAATTGTGGAGTGTTTGCATTTAAGATAGGGTATGTTCTAGATATCGCAAGAAAATTAATTGATTTCACTTCCTATAAGGATTTATATGATAGATATGAAGACTTAGAGAAAATTAGCTTTGATTACGCAGTGGTTGAGAAAGAGAAGAAAATCGATGTGATGCGATTTGCTGGGGAGTGGAAGGATATTGGGACTTGGAACACATTAGCGGATGAAATGTCTGAGAAAATCATAGGAAAAGCTGTGATGAATGATACATGTGAATCCACCAATATCATAAATGAATTAAATATTCCGATTCTCTGCATGGGAACAAAAGATATGATTATTGCGGCTAGTAGTGACGGGATTTTGATTTCTGACAAGGAACAAAGTAGTCATATTAAACCATATGTGGAGAATCTAAATGATCAAGTAATGTTTGCTGAAAAATCATGGGGAGAATATGAAGTAATCGATGTGGAAGAAGGCAGCATGACAATCAAGGTTACGTTAAGTGAAGGAAGAGGAATGAACTATCATAGTCATGAATGCCGTGATGAGATATGGATGGTATTGTCGGGGACTGGACGTGCAATCGTAGATGGAGTTGAGCGAGTGGTCGAAGCAGGGGATGTGATTGAGATGCCAGCAGGCGTCAAGCATACCATATCAGCAGATTCTGAATTAAAGATAATGGAAGTACAGATTGGTGAGGAGATAAGTGTACATGACAAATGCAAATATCAGTTATAATCAGTGGTGTATGTCACCCGTATTTGATGAGGAGACGAAGAAGGAACTGTTAGCAATCCAAGGGGATGAAAGAGAGATAGAGGAACGATTCTATCGGGATTTGGAATTTGGAACCGGTGGATTGCGTGGTATATTGGGGGCTGGAACGAATCGGATGAATATCTATACAGTTCGCAAAGCCACACAGGGGCTTGCAAACTATATTATAAAAAAAGGCGGACAGGATAAAGGAGTTGCAGTTGCGTATGACTCGCGACGGATGTCGCAAGAATTTGCACTTGCTACTTCGTTATGTCTTGTTGCCAATGGAATTAAAACATATTTGTTTGATTGTCTTCACTCTACGCCAGAACTGTCATTTGCGGTTAGACAATTATCTTGTATTGCAGGTGTGGTCATTACTGCCAGCCATAACCCACCACAGTATAATGGATACAAGGTGTATTGGGAGGATGGAGCACAGATTACTGCACCATTAGACCGAGAAATTATTGGTGAAGTGAATCGGATTGAAGGTTATGAACAGTTGAAAAGCGTATCTAGAGATGAAGCCGAGAAATCTGGATTACTTACTATGATTGGTTCTGAAATCGATCGGGAATATATAGAAGAAATAAAAAAACTTATCTTGAGTCCGAGCAGTATTCAAAATATGGCAGATCAGATAAAAATTGTCTATACGCCGATTCACGGAACCGGAAATCGACCTGTTCAGAGAGTGCTAGCAGAGATAGGATTTGCGAATACTTATGTGGTAGAGGAGCAGGAGTTGCCAGATGGAGAATTCCCGACGGTAGCATATCCCAATCCAGAGGATCCCGCAGTATTTGAATTAGGGCTGAAACTAGCAAAGGAAGTTGGAGCTGACATGATACTAGCGACAGATCCAGATGCAGATAGGTTGGGGGTGTATGTGAAAGACGGAGAAGGAGAATATCAAGCTCTTACGGGAAATATGTCTGGAATACTAATGTGTGAATATATTCTAGAGAAACAACAACAACAAGACCTCTTGAAAGAGGATAGTACCATTATAAAAACTATTGTCACAACCAATATGGCAGATGCTCTTGCGGAAGCATATGGAATCAAATGTATCGAAACGTTAACTGGGTTTAAATATATCGGAGAGCAAATCAAGTTGTTCGAAGAAATAGGAGAGGGAACCTATGAATTTGGCTTTGAAGAAAGCTATGGTTGTTTAGCTGGAACCTATGCACGTGATAAAGATGCTATTAGCGCAGTGATGGTATTATGTGATGCGGCAGCATATTATGCAGAACAAGGCATGTCACTGTGGGGGAAATTACAGGAACTCTACGAAAAATATGGATATTATCAGGAAGGGCTGTTGACACAGACACTAGAGGGGAAAGATGGAGTGGCACAGATCCAGGCATTGGTAGAAGGGTATCGCAGAGATGTTCCACAGAAACTAGCTGGACTTAAGGTAATTGCGTTCCGTGATTATGCATCTGGTGAACGGCATGTATTAGGGGAAGGTAAAGTGGAGAAGATGCAGTTGCCGAAATCTAATGTGCTATATTATGAGTTGGAAGACGATGCATGGTTTTGCGTGAGACCGTCGGGAACAGAGCCGAAGATTAAGTATTATTATGGTGCAAAGGGCGGAAGTATGGAAACGGTTCGCAAGATATGTAGAGATATGGAAAAAAGTGTTTCGAATTAAGGATGAGACGAAATTTGACAAGTACAATAAATGCATAGTATAATAATACGATTGTAATGAAATTAGGAAGTGAAATGAAGGAGAGTATTTGTGAATACATTAAGAGGGTTTTTTGTTTTTATAATGGATATTTTGTATCATAGAAGAACACTTTGGAAATTAGCGAAGAATGATTTTAAAGCACGACACCTGACATCGTTTTTGGGAGTAATCTGGGGATTTGTGCAACCATTGGTGACTATTCTAGTGTTTTGGTTTGTGTTTGAGGTGGGATTTCGTTCGGCGCCGGTGAGTGATGTGCCTTTTATCGTATGGTTCGTGCCAGCATATCTGTCATGGAATTTTTTTGCAGAGTGTGTGAACTCATCCTCAAATAGTTTGAGAGAATATAGCTATTTGGTGAAGAAGGTGAACTTCCGTGTTAGTATGATTCCTATTGTGAAGGTGATTTCATCTACGTTTGTGCACATTGCTTTTATTGGATTTATTGTGTTAATGATGTTGTTCTATGGTGTGGGAATGTCCATATATAACCTACAGGTTATCTATTATTTTCTTGCTACAGTTATTTTGTTAGTAGGATTGGCATGGTTGCTATCATCAGTTTCTGTGTTTGCAGGGGATGTAGGTAATATCGTTAATGTAATTATACAGATTGGATTCTGGATGACGCCGATCTTCTGGTCTATAGATACCATGTCACCAACGGTAATCAATATATTGAAATATATTAATCCAATGTTCTACATTGTAAGAGGATATAGGGATTCGTTTATTGATAAAGTTTGGTTTTGGGAGTATCCGATGGATACCATATATTTCTGGGGAATAACTCTAGTGGTATTTATGTTAGGAGCAATTACTTTTAAGAAATTAAGACCACACTTTGCAGATGTATTATAGGAGATGTAGAAATGGATAACAATATTGCAATTCGAGTAGAGAATTTAACGAAAATATATCCGATATATGAAGATAAAAAAGACAGAATGAAGGAAGCACTAAGTCCGACTAGAAGGAAGTACCATAAGGAATTTAAAGCGTTAAGTGAGATTAGCTTTGAAATCCACAAGGGTGAAACATTAGGAATTATTGGAAGAAATGGCTCGGGCAAGTCTACATTATTAAAAATTCTAACAGGAGTTTTATCTCCAACGAAGGGGATGTTTTCTGTAAAGGGTAAAATCTCTGCATTGCTAGAGTTAGGGGCAGGGTTCAATAGTGAAATGACGGGGATGGAGAATATCTATCTGAATGGAACTATTATGGGATATACGAAAGAAGAGATGGACGAACGTGTTCCAAAGATTACAGAGTTTGCAGATATTGGTGATTTTATTGACCAACCAGTTAAGATGTATTCGAGTGGTATGTTCGCACGTCTTGCTTTTGCAGTGGCAATTAACGTAGCACCGGATATTCTGATTGTAGATGAAGCACTTAGTGTGGGAGATGTTTTCTTTCAGACAAAGTGTTATAAAAAATTTGATGAATTTAAAGAGTTAGGAAAAACAATTTTATTTGTTACACATGACATGAGTAGTATAAATAAGTACTGCGATAGAGCTGTGCTGATAGACAGAGGACATATGGTTGATATTGGGAATTCAAAGGAAATAATCGATTTGTACAAGAAGCTACTTGTGAATCAATTAGGAAATTACACCATAAATGCAACAGAATATATAGCAGAGGGTCAGTGGAAACAACAAATAAACATAAACCCAAATAAGGTTGAATATGGGAATCACAGCGCAACAATCATAGATTTCGCAATTGTGGATAAACGAGACAAAGTTAGTAGTAAAATTGAGAAGGGTGATCCATTCTCGATAAAAATGAAGGTTCGATTCAACGCAAAGATTACAGAACCAATTTTTGCATTTACGATTAAAGACATGAAGGGGAATGAAATCACTGGAACAAATACAATGATTGAGAAGAACGTAATACCACACGTTGAGGCGGAGGAGGTAAAAGATGTCATATTCACTCAGAACCTTGATTTGCAAGGAGGGGAGTATTTACTTTCCTTAGGGTGTACGGGATTCCAAGGTGATGAATTTATTGTTTATCATAGATTGTATGACGTATGTAGCATTAGCGTGATATCTGAAAAGAATACAATCGGCTTTTTCGATGCAAACTCAACCATAGAAATTATTTAGAATAGGAATATAATTATGCAGGAAAACATAGGTGGAGTAAAGTTAGATTATTCTCTATATCAAGGGGAAGATTTATATAGTGATGGAATTGTAGAAGATGATATACTGGATATTGTGGCCAATCAAAAACCAGAGGAATATAATCGAATTATTCAAGAGAGAGGAAGTTGGCCTATCTTGTACCACTTATCCAAGGTGAGAGCAAATATTATTGAGTGGCTGCCTATAACTAAAAATGATACAATTTTAGAAATTGGTGCGGGGTGTGGGGCAATAACAGGTACTTTAGCTGCTAAAGGGAAAAACGTGACAGCAATTGAGTTGTCAAAAAAACGAAGTTTAATTAATGCTCATCGAAACAAGAATAAAGGAAATATTTGCATAAAGGTTGGAAATTACCAAGATATAGAAGAGAGATTAGAAGAAAAATATGATTACGTATTAGCTATTGGAGTTTTGGAATATGCAGCGAGCTATATTGCAGACTCTCAGGAACCCTATGTGGAATTTTTATCACGAATGAAGAGAAAATTATCAGTTAATGGGAAGTTAGTGATTGCAATAGAAAATAAATTTGGGTTAAAATACTGGGCGGGTTGTGCAGAGGATCACACAGGAAAATACTTTGAAAGTATAGAAGGGTATGAGCCGGGAAGTGGTGTTGCTACATTCTCTAAACAGGAATTGAATAGCATGTTCCAAAAGGTGGGTTTTACTAATGCGGAATTTTATTATCCATATCCAGATTATAAATTTCCTAATAGGATATATTCGGATATGCATCTGCCTACTATCGGGGAACTGAATGAAAATAATAGAAATTATGATCGTGAACGAATACTTCTTTTTAATGAGACAAAAGTATTTGATCAAATAATAAAAAATAATTTATTTGATATATATTCAAATTCTTATTTAGTAGTTTTGACAGGATGAAGACAATAGAATTAGGTTATAAGGAGTAGAAATGGAAAAAAAAATATACTCGAAGTACTCAAACAATAGAAAACCGGAATATCAAATCCGCACAGATATCTTTATTGATGAAAAACAACAAAAATATGTATGTAAATCTGCTTTTACAGAAAAAGCAAATTTACATGTTGGACGTATGACAGAATCGTATGAGAAGTTAAGTGAGATATTTAAGTTATCTAAGTTATCAGTAGTGCCTTGTTATAAAAAAGGAAATACAGTGTGGTTTGATTATATTGATGGTGTGACTTTAGAACAAAAACTGTATGAGCTTATAATTGGCGGAGCATTGGATGAGGCTATAGCAGAAATGCAAGCATATTTCAATATTCTTGAAGAGGCGGAGGGCAAACAAGAATTTTCACAAACAGAAGGATTCGTTGAAGTGTTTGGGAATGGTGAGTACAAAAGTGATTTTTCCTTACCCTTTTCTAACTTAGATTTTAATTTTGACAATATTATATTGTCAAAGGATGAAATGTTTTTGATTGATTATGAATGGACATATGAATTCCCAATTCCAATCAAATATATTCGTTTTAGGGCTGTAACTAATTTTATAGCTCGATATGAATTACATCATATTGGCTTTTGGAAAAAACTAGATTTTTCAGAGGAAGAAGTGCTTATTTATGAAGAAATGGATAGAAGATTTTATGGCTATATCATGGATGAATATGAAGATGTGCTGAATAGAAAATATCTATTTCCTGAACACAATGTCATTTCAATGGTGGATGATATCAATGAAATGTTTTATGCAAATATTGAGGAAGTAAGAGATGATATTAATGGTAATGAAAAATTGAATCAAATTAAGCAGATTTTACTGAATCAAAAAGGGCATGTGGAGCAACTAATGAAAAGAGAAAGAACATTAGTTGGTAAGACTTCCAATCAAGAGAATCATATTACCCAGCTGTTGGAGAGTGAAAGAAGACTCCTAAATAAGTTAGAAGAAATTGAAAGATCTAAACATGAATTAGAAAATCATATATCAGAGTTACAGACAATATCTCAACAAAAAGCACAGGTAATAGAGCAGCAAAAGGAGAGAATTAATGAACTAGGAACTGCTGGGCATATTCTAAGGCAAGATTTGATGAATAAGGATCAACAGTTGATTGCAAAAACTCATGAATTAGAGGGGGCGCGTCAAGAAATAGCTATCATTAAATCTACGAAAGCATATCGGATTATGCGTGTGATGTGGAGAATTCGTGGAGCGATTGTGCCACCAAACAGTCTGAGAGCTAAGGTGTGTAGGAAAGTACTGCGTGGGGTGAGGCGACCGTTTCGTGGAAGGCTAGAAACTAGAAGACAGTGGAATTCGTATCCGCAGCTTACTATGCCAACATCAGATACACCAATTGTAAGTATTGTTATACCAGTGTATAATCAATTTCACTATACTTGTGAGTGCTTAAAATCAATATATGATAATACAAAGGATATTGCATATGAAATCATAATTGCAGATGATAATTCTAGTGATTTGACAAAAAAAATTACGAAGAAGTTTAGTGGGATAAAAGTCGTAAGAAATCATACCAATCTTCGGTTTTTGCTTAATTGCAATAATGCAGCAAAACATGCAAAAGGAAAGTATGTTTTATTCCTTAATAATGATACCCAGGTTAAGGAAAACTGGTTAAGCTCGCTAGTGGACTTGATCGAAGGCGACGATCGAATTGGAATGGTGGGTTCTAAATTAGTTTATCCAGATGGAAGATTGCAAGAAGCAGGGGGGATTCTCTGGAAGGATGGAAGTGCATGGAATTATGGACATGGACAAGACCCTAGTATGCCAGATTTTAATTACGTTAAAGAAGTAGATTATATATCAGGGGCAGCAATCATGATATCTACCAAATTGTGGAATGAAATTGGTGGATTCGACGAGAGATTTGTACCAGCTTATTATGAAGATACTGATCTTGCATTTGAAGTGCGAAAACGAGGATATCAAGTGGTGTATCAACCATTATCCGAAATTACGCATTTTGAAGGAGTGTCAAATGGTGTAGATACCACAGGTGGGCAGAAAAAATATCAGGTTGATAATGCTAAGAAGTTTTACGATAAATGGAAAGATGTATTGACAGAGGCGCACTTTCCAAATGGAGAGAATGTACTTCTTGCAAGAGATAGAAGTGTAGATAAAAAAACAATATTAGTCATCGATCATTATGTCCCACATCATGATAAGGATGCAGGTGGGAAGTGCACATACATGTACATGAAGCTCTTCCTCAAACTGGGGATGAAAGTAGTTTTCATAGGGGATAATTTCTACCCACATCAACCGTATACTCAGGAGTTGGAACAGATGGGGATACACGTATTGTATGGAAATTATTATCATGACCATATTCATGAATGGTTAGTAGAAAATGGAAATTATTTTGACTATGCATACTTGAATAGACCTCATATTTCAATTAAGTATATTGATATACTGAAAGAGCATTCGCGTGCGAAGATTATTTATTTTGGTCATGACTTACATTACCTGAGGGAGTACAGAGAGTATGAATTGACAGGCAATATAGAAAAGCAAATATCTTCAAACCAGTGGAAAAAGAAGGAATTTGACTTATTTAATAAGGCGGATGTTATCTATGTTGTTGGTAGTTTTGAGCAAGCAATATTAAAAGAACAGATTGTAGGAAAGCCAATTAGGAATATACCAGTTTATTTTTATGATGAAATAAAAGCTGATGTACCTAATAATTGGAGTGAACGCAAGGATATTATGTTTGTAGGTGGATTTGGACATACTCCAAATGCTGATGCAGTATTATGGTTTGCTGAGAATGTGTTCCCATCAATCGTACAAGCCTATCCAGATATTATCTGGTATATTATTGGTTCAAATCCAACTCAAGAGGTTCTAGAGCTTGCGAGTGACAATATTGTTGTTACGGGATTCGTATCAGATGAGGAACTTGGTAGGTATTATGAGTCTTGTCGAATTGCAGTTGTTCCATTAAGAGTAGGAGCAGGTGTAAAAGGTAAGGTAATAGAGGCAACTTACAACAGGATTCCACTTGTTACAACTCCGATCGGAGCTGAAGGGTTGAGTTTAGAGGAAGAAGCATTTATAGTAACTGAACCAACGGAAGAGATGGCACAATTAATAATTGAGTTATATAATAACTATGATAGACTCGAGAAATTATCGGGTAATTGCGTGAATTTTGTACAGAATCATTTTACATCTGTTACAGCACAGACCGTTGTTTCGGAAGATGTTTTTACTGATTAAGTAAATATATATAAATCACTGGGTTGAGTGATATATATCAACCGGAAGAGGAGTTGTTCCATAGGAGGAATTTGAGTAATAAAGCTTAGTTGAGAATAGTCAAATCAATTTTAGTTCTGGTATAGGAGTATTTTGTTTGAGATATTTATTGATATGAGAAGATGGCAGTTTCTAAATCAATCTGTTGATAAAAAACCAATGGAAAAAGTATAATAAATAACAGCCATTTTGTAATCAATATGGTTGTTATTTAGAAGGGTGATTTAAAGAAATATGAAAAATAAAAAAATTATAAGATCAAGTAAATTTATAGTATTAACTAGCATAATTATTTTTATCTTATATGCGTTGTATGCTTTTGTTGATAAAGCGGCATCTACAGTTCCTCTTATGGATTATTGGGATTATATAACATGGTATGTTGAGCCAATTTTTGAAGGGACATTTTCTTTTTTTGATTTTTGGAGGGAAGAGGATATATTGAGAATTTCACCGCTTGTGAGATTTATTTTGTTAGTGGATATATGGTTTTTTGCTGTGGATATTCGTGTACAAGTAATGTTTGGATTTTTTGTTCTTAGCATTTATGCAGTGGTTGTGAGCTACAAATTTTATTTCAAATCAGTACAGATTGGGTATATGAAGCATATTATTTTGTTCACTCTTACAATTGCTATTTCGATTGTGAATTTTAATCAGTGGGAAGTGATAACGCAGGCGTTTTCACCATCGTTTTTTTTACGTATGCTAACATATATTGTAATAATATATCTTACAGGAGATTTGCTGTCCGTGGCAGATGATAAAGCACAATATAAAAAAACAATTATTGTTGGAGTCATCATGCTAATAAATATAGTTTTTATAGCTACACCTTATTATTATGCGCTTGTATTGTCGCTTGTTGTAGGTGTTGTTATAAAAACAATTGATAGTAAAAATAAAAACGCACTAGCGTATGGTGGAATAATCATTGTTTTTTCGGGGATAGGAACTTTTTTAAACTATGGGTTAAGTCACACGACATCTGGATTAGTTAGTGATACATTAAATACATCTTTTCAAGGTTTATTTAGTTTGGATACTTTATATGCATGTGTGTTGATGGTTGGGGCTTTGTTTACTCATGCGCTTTCTAACAATATGATAAATACAATTATAGGATTGTTTGTTGTTGTTTTTTCGATTTATATTACATTTTTATTTATCAGAAAAAAATTATACAGAGTTTCATATTTTCCATTAATTATATTTTTATATGGGGTTATTTCTATAGGTGTAATAGTTTTTACAAGAGTGCCAGAGTTTGGTGCAGAATATGCAGTTTCTTCCAGATATGTAGTGGATACAACCTTTTCGCTCATTGGGTTGCTAGTAATGCTCTTTATGATAGTTCAAGATAGTAAATTAGGCTTGAGAATTATGGCGGTATCTTTTTGTGGATTTACAGTGTGTGCTCTTATTTGTTGTGCTGTTTCGGAATATAAAATTGCTCCTAATCGAGCAGAATATTCTAATAATTTAGCAATTATGATGAATGATATTGATAATTATAGCGATGAAGAACTGGCGGTCTTTCAAGCTAGTACAGCACAAATTGCTAGAGGTGGTGTAGAAATATTAAAAAAATACAACTTGAGTGTGTTTAATTCGGAAAGTCGATATTATACTGAAAAAATAAATGAACAATCCACGGGAAACTCAGAAATTTATGAAGACGGTTGGGTTGAGCCTAATTCCGTTATATATGTTCAAACGGGTAAAACAGGGGAAATTATACTGAGTTGCTATTATCCATATGAAATAACAGAAAATCAAGTTGTTTCAATATTTTTAGAGGGGGATTTGATAGAAGAATATGAGATTGTAGCAGATGCATTCGATATTAAAGTAAGAAATTTGCCTAAAAATGAAAGTGTTGAACTTGAAATAAAATCAAATTTCTCACAAAGGGGAGAAGCTCCTGATATAAGAGAATTGAGCTTTATGATATATGATGTCATTGTAAATTAAATGAATGTGTTATGGAGGTGTTGGGGTGAATGAAAAAATAAAAGTTGACGTAATGGTATCGTTTTTAATTTCAACACTTGCGATAATAGTATTTATTGGCATGGGAATATCTAGCGAAGTTAATGATGATTTAGTCATTGCACAAATACTTGCCGCAGAAGATAATAATTTTAGCTTGTTTCAGCCTAAGGTGTTTACACTTTTGATTTCTGAATTATATAGGGTTTTACCTAATGTCGAATGGTGGATTGTAGGTCAAGTTATAATGGTTTTATTATCATCTGCTACGATTATATATATAGTGAAGCGAAAATTTCCGTTGACCCTTTTTATTGCTTTATGTATACCTTTGATTATCTTTATTAATTTGTTTATTGTGAAAGAAGTCAATTTTACTAGGACTGCAGGGCTAGTATCTATTGCAGGATCAATGTTATTGGTATATGCAGTTGAAATGAAAGTTCCATACAAGAAAATAGGTGTTCTTGTATATGTATACAGTTTTTTGTTATTATTGGTAGCGGTCAGCTATAGGGCTGAGATGGCATTTACAGCACTTCCTTTTGCTATTGTGAGTTTATTTACTATTATATTTGATAGAGAAAATAGTATGAAAAAAAATGCACGGAAATTAATTTCTCAAGGAGGTTTAGCTCTGATGATTATTGCTCTTGTGCTGGGATATGGTTTGGGGCATGGTATAATGTACAATGAAACTGAAAAAATGGCAATAGAATATAATAGGAGTCGGGCATCGGTTCAGGATTATGCACAAACATACCCAGAGTATACAAGCGGAGCTCAAGACTATGCGCAGTTTGGTATAAGTGAAAATGATTTTCAGGCTATTTTTAATCATTGGATTACGGCGGATACAGAATTTTTTACAACGGAAAAATTTAATGCCATAAAAGATAATTTAAGTTCGACTGAAAATATAAGTTATGTTGAACGCTTGATAGAGTTGGGTTACTCGACTTTGCAAAATATAGATGTGTATTACATGATTTGCTTCATTGCTATTATGTTTATGTGTGCCAGCAAAAGACAATGCCATAGGATGATATTAATTGGGCTAGTATATGTTTTTATATCTGCATATATAGCGCTAGGGGGGAGAATTCAGGATAGAGTTTTTGAGCCATTGCTATTATGCTTGTTGTTGTTTTTGACGTATTTATCAGGTGGAAAGAATAATAAATGGGATGAGCATACCAGAAAAATGCTGCTATCATTTAATAATACAGACTCGACACCTAAGCTAGTATATTTGGTTGTGAATAGTCCGCGGAAATTAATTATGTATGCAATTTTGTTTTTTTGCATTTGGTTACCAATGATTGGTTCGTTTGTATTCGGGGTGAGTTTTCCTTATTTACCAATAGGTGAGCCGGTGGATTACAATACTCAAATCATCTATGACTATATCAAAGCAGATGTGAAAAATGCTTATATACTACCGACAGATTATTCGCAACAGATAACAAATTACTCTATTTGGACTTCAAGAACTGTTACAGATATTCAAAATATTTTTTTGCTTGGAGGGTGGACTGCGAACATGCCGTATAATCGAGCGCGTATGGAGCGTTATGATATAGATAATCCAATGCTATCACTTACGCAGAATGAAAATACGGTTTCTTTTTATGATGAAGTTGTGTATACCTATTTGAAAGAGCATGTTGATGAAAATGTAAAAATTAGTTATACGGATAAGATTATAGGACTAGAAAACGGAATAGTTTATAAAAATATCGTAGTATATTGTGAGCCTCTTAATATTTTGCAATCTACAGTGGGAGACAATAGTGCTCATATTACACAGTTTCATCCAACAGTTGACGAACGGGGAGTGCCATCATACTATATTGAAGGAGTTTTGCCGATAGAAGAGAGAGAACAGTATACCATGCTTTATTTTCATGTAACTGAAAGAGATGAAAGTTATACATACAAAATGAATATCAACGAGAGCGATGTTAGTTTTGCAGTTACATTGTCGGGTTTAGGACAAGATTTTTATTTACAATCAGATACTACAGTTGATTTATATGCACGTACAATAGAGGGGAATCTAGTGAAGATTAAAGATGTTTCTGGTGCTTTGTAGTTGAAAAAGAGAAGTATGTTACGATGCATAATTTTCTACAATTATGCATCTTTGGGAAAGAACAAAAAAAATCGCAAAAAAAACAAGTGATTATTGTAAAGAGGAGAATGCCGGACATCAGATATATGTTATGTAAAGGGAAAAGAATCATGTTAACATTGGAAGTCTAGCAACGAAATTGATTCAAAAACTAATTGCATTGATTTTTCAAATAACCATGTGGTATAATGGCAACTGGGGTTGTATTGTTTTAATATGAAATTATTTGGAATTAAGTAAGGGTGGATGTATGGGAAAAATTAGAAAACAATTAAAAATCAATATGAGAAGAATTCCCTTTTTTCTTATAATATTATATGTGGTTCTTAGAAATTATTTTTATATAAGACCCCTTAATTTTGATTATTTTGCATTTTACAAAAATAATTTTATAAAAGCTTTAGAAGGGTTTTTTTCTTATTCAGTTATTCAGCAAGCGCGTCCCACTTTCACATCGGCCTTTTTAGGGGGAGTGGAATATAGCATTGGAAGAGAAGCCTATTTCATTTTAGCTATTTTCTTTATCATGTCTGTTTCAGTTGCTGCAGGACTTCTTATAAAAGAATTGACTTCAAACAGTACAATGTTTTTAATAACATTTTTATTGAGTTTTACACTGTTTCCGATTACCCTAGAACCGATAGCGCTTCCGGTAGGGTATTCGCTTTCTATTGGTCTAGGGGTGTTTAGTGTAGTGTTAGCAGTATACTTGGTTATAAAGAGTAACAACACAAAGAAAAATCTTTACCGAATAGGAGCATATATATGTATTTTGTTTGCGATGTATAATTATGAAGTGGGTATATTGTATTTGCCAGTGCTTATAGCTATAGAATATATATACATGGATAAATTTTCATTGGTTGATTTTTTAAAGAAGACCTGGGTATATTTTGTACTTGGAACTATATATGTGGGAGTTTTCTTCGGTTTGCGTGCTGTTTATTCATCTACCTATGAGGGCGTTCAAATTCATGGAACTCTCAGCATAACTCAAATTTTTGAAACATATGTTCAAATGTTGAGCGCAAATATTCCTGGTTTTTTCTTTTTTTATGATTCTAGCAATGCATATGATGCACCATGGCAATATTACCCAGATGCCTCTATGAAAACAGGAAGTGTCGAATATATAGCTAGTAGCTTTATAACGCCAACGATTATAATAGGTGCCATTACTTTCTTTTGCTTTATATTAGAGATGTTTAAAAATGTGTGTGTGCGTAAAAAGTCGGGTAGTATAGCTCAAATGAAACAAGAGTGCTTTAACACAGGTTCAATCAATTCTAAACTGAAAAAAATTATGACTATTTTGCTGTGGATCTATTGTATTGGTGTACCGATTTTACCAGCGTGCCTTACAGAATATAGTGTGTCACAGGTTTCTTCGAAGTGGAGACTATTACAAGCGAGTAGTCCGTATACATATATTTTTGGTGTTTGCCTTTTGGCTTATATGGTATACAAAGTTATTTTAACAAAACAATTTAGTGGAAAAAAAATCATAATTGTAGTCTTATCGACATTAATTACAGTGGTATTTGGCATGACATTGTTTTTAAATGAAGTGAATACAAAAACATTGTATAATATAAACAAAAAATATGATTATTTTGAAGAAGTAGTATTGGATATGGATGAAATATTGCCAGATAATTCAGTTATTTATTCCCCTACATTATTATCATCAGCAGCAATTCCAGGAGCAAATAACTACTATTATGACAATATTTTTAGTGATAGTGACATAAAGAAAAATGCTTTATTAACAAATGATTCTAAAAAAATTCTTGAAGGAATGGAAGTGTTTTATATTAAACATGGAACGTCCACAGATTATAGCAACACATATTTTACACTTGCAAAGACGGATAAGGAAAGCATTGTGCAATATGAAAATGATATAATTAATGGAAATAAGCCGAATCTTGTATCTAATGAAATTTATTTTTACCACATAAGCTCCGAACAAGATTATAATATAGTGGGTGCTATAGTTGATAGTGAAAGAAATGTTATAATGGCAGAGAGTTTAGGGGAGCAAATAAATGTTGTAACAGGTGGAGAGTCTTTTATGCTCCCAATAAATACTCATGGTGAAGAATTTGGGGAAATAAAGAGAATAACATTATATGATACCCCCATTTTGGTTGACAGCCTTTCGATACTTCCATATTATAAAACTATGACACACATAAATGAAATTTATAATGTTAATTTTCAAGATAGTACTGTAGGTGTTACGCTAAACACAGCAAATATAATTGGTGGGTATCATTTAGATAGATGGTGTGAAAAAGAAACTGAATTTGAGGTTGAAGTGGGGAGTATGGGTGAGATGAGCCTGCTCTTAGAAATTGATAATATTGCAAGAGTGGATGATAATAGTAAGGTTGATATTTATATAAATGGTGATTTTTTAAAGACGGTATACATCAGTGATAGTATTAATGAAGTGTATATTGAGGAAGAGGCTGGTGAAATAGTAAATGTGAAATTGCTATCTAACTTTAGCTTTGATGCAGAAGATGGCAGAATCTTATCGTATCTACTCACGATGCAAAATCCATAATAAAAAAATATTTTGAAATAAAGGAGAAAACAATGACATTATTTAATATTCCTCCGCATGTCGGAAAAGAAATTGAGTATATGAAAAAGGCAATTGAGAGCAATAAAATTTGTGGAGATGGAGAGTTTACAAAACTTTGTAGTGAGTGGTTAGAAAAGAAGAGTGGTACTAGTAAGGCGCTGCTCACTACAAGTTGTACTCATGCACTTGAGATGGCTGCGATATTGTGCAATATTCAGATGGGAGATGAAGTTATAATGCCTTCATATACATTTGTTTCTACAGCAAATGCTTTTGTATTGCGTGGTGCGACTATAGTCTTTGTTGATATTCGGCCTGATACTATGAATATTGATGAAAAATTGATTGAAGCAGCGATAACAAGTAGAACAAAAGCAATAGTTCCAGTGCATTATGCAGGTGTAGCATGTGAGATGGATACGATTATGGATATAGCGAAACGTCATAATTTATATGTTATTGAAGATGCAGCACAGGGGGTAATGTCCACATATAAAGGAAGAGCATTGGGATCCATAGGGGATTTTGGGTGCTATTCATTCCATGAAACTAAGAATTATTCTATGGGCGAAGGTGGTGCATTGCTTATTAACAATCCTAATTTCATAGAAAGAGCAGAGATTATTAGAGAGAAAGGCACTGATCGAAGTAAGTTTTTTAGAGGGCAAGTAGACAAGTATTCGTGGGTTGGAATGGGTTCATCTTACTTGCCAAGTGAACTCAATGCCGCGTATTTGTACGCGCAATTGGAGGTCGCAGAAGAAATAAATAATAAGAGATTGAATATTTGGAACACCTATAATAATGCGTTGATGGAAGTGAAGAAGGAAAAGAAATTTGATTTGCCGACTATACCACAGGAATGCGTACATAATGCGCATATGTATTATCTTAAGGTGAGTGGTTTGGAAGAGAGAGCGAGTCTTATTTCGTATTTGAAACAAAATGAAATTATGACTGTTTTTCATTATGTTCCATTACACAGCGCGGAGGCTGGAATAGAGCATGGTCGTTTTAGGGGTGAAGATATCTATACGACGAAAGAAGCAGATAGGTTATTAAGACTTCCAATGTATTATGGGTTAGCGGATGAAGAAACAAATCGGATTATTGGTAAAATAGTAGAATATAAAGTTTAATACTACGAAGTTGTTAATATAAGTTAGGGGAGTAGATTGTGTTAAAAAAAATATATGAAAAAGACGGAATAAGGATAAGACCAATTAGGAAGCAAGATACAAATGACATAATAATGTGGAGGAATAATCCACAAGTTAAGAGTTGTTTTATATTCCAACAGGATTTTACACGAAAAATGCATGAAAAATGGCTTGAAACCCAAGTAGATACAGGATTAGTAGCGCAATTTATTATAGAAGACATTGAAAATGAAAAATCTATAGGTAGTGTCTATCTTAGGGATATTGATAAAACACATCAAAAAGCTGAGTTCGGAATTTTTCTTGGAAGTTCTGAAAATACAGGACGTGGGTATGGAACAATTGCGACAAAATTAATTCTTGAATATGCCTTTGAATATTTGGAACTCAATAAGGTTTTTCTAAGAGTTTTCAAGGAAAATGAGAAAGCGATTAAAAGTTATAGTAAGGCTGGATTTATACATGAGGGTTGTTTTAAAGAAGATGTAAAAATCAGTAATGAGTATAAAGATGTGGTTTTTATGGCTATTTTTGCAGATGGGAGAAGATAAGAGATGTTGTTAACGTTTGTAATTCCGTGTTATGGTTCTCAAGACAGTGTTGAGGGGGTCGTAAACGAAATAGAGAGTGTAATGAAAACAAGACAAAAGTTCGCTTATGAAATAATTCTCGTTAATGATTGTTCGCCAGATAATGTATATGAGGAGCTTGTTGCATTATCAAATAGAGGTGAGTACATCAAAGTAATAAATCTAGCAAAAAATTTCGGGCAACACTCCGCCTTGATGGCAGGATATAATTTTGCGAATGGAGAAATTATAATATCGATTGATGATGATGGTCAAATTCCAGTGGAAGATACTTTTAAGCTTGTGGATAAAATAAATGAGGGATATGATGCAGTATACGCACAGTACCCGAGTAGTGAGAGAGGTGTTTTCAGGACACTAGGGAGCAAAGTGAATGATATTATGGCAGCAAAACTTTTATCTAAGCCAAAGGGGGTTCAGCTAACGAGTTTTTATGCTGCTAGAAAATTTGTTATAAAAGAAATGTTGAACTATAACAATCCATATCCTTATTTAGGTGGGTTGGTTTGTAGAACTACGAAAAAAATTGGTGCAGCCAATGTGTTGCTAAGACCACGTGCAACTGGAAGCTCAGGTTATTCTTTTGGAAAGTTAATTTCTCTTTGGCTAAACGGATTCACGGCATTTTCTATTAAACCTCTTAGAGTGGCAAGCATTGTAGGAGTGGTAATTGCGATAATGGGGGCGATGTTTGGAGTGTATACAGTTATAAATTGGTTCCTAACTCCGAATCTTCCGATGGGATATAGCTCGCTTATGGCAGTGCTCTTAGTGGTTGGAGGAGTGATGATGTGTATGCTCGGTCTAATAGGTGAATATATAGGGAGGATATACATCAGTTTAAACAATGCTCCTCAATTTGTTGTTAGAGAGAAAATTAACATTGATGAAGCAAAGGAGAGGGATTGTGAAGGTACTAGTGATAATTCCAGCATATAATGAAGAGGATAGCATAGAGCGAGTGATAGAGAATCTACAGTCCAAGAATAGTACAGTAGACTATGTTATCGTGAATGATTGCTCGCAGGACAATACCAGAGCGATCTGTGAGAAGAATAATTATAACTTCGTCAACCTTCCTGTTAATCTCGGGATTGGCGGTGGAGTACAGACAGGATATCTATATGCGAGGGAACACGGATATGACATTGCAATCCAGATGGACGGCGATGGACAGCATAGACCAGAATTTATTGAAACAGTCATTGCTCCTATTATAGATGGACAAGCAGATGTGGTGATTGGATCTCGATTTCTGACGAGAGAGGGATTTCAATCCACGGGACTGAGAAGATTCGGAATTAAGTTCCTGAGTATCACCATTCGCCTATGTAGTGGGATTAAGGTAAATGATGTGACCAGTGGTTTTCGTGCGGTTAATCGCAAGTTTATAGAGATCTATGCGGAGGACTATGCTCAGGATTATCCAGAGCCAGAGGCGATTATGGCTGCCGCATTGCATGGGGCGAGAGTGATGGAGGTTCCAGTACTCATGGAGAAACGAATCGGGGGACTGAGTTCGATTCGATCTTTTAAGTCTGTATATTATATGATCAAGGTGTCACTAGCGATCGTATTACAACGCATAGTGTTTCGAAGAAAGGAGCAGTAGTATGAATGGAATCTTGCAAGCGTTCTTAATCATAGGAACGATACTGTATTTTATTGTAATACTATCCTTCCTTAGAAAAAAATCAATGACACTGAAGTATTCATTGCTATGGATTCTTGGTGGCATTGTCATGCTCATTGCAGCGATATTCCCGGGGACTATGGTGTTTGTATCCAACCTATTGGGGATAGAACTAGCATCCAATGCGGTATTTGCCCTAGGGTTATTCTTCCTCATGTTGATCTTGATGTCCATGACGTCCATTGTTTCCATCCAGAGTGAGAAGATCAAGAGGATGACACAGGCAATGGCACTTATGGAGAAGAGAATTCGTGAGTTAGAGGAAGAAAAAGAAGGGAAATAACCTATGAAGGTAGGTGTAATAAAATGAAAAAAAATGTACTATGGAATACGATAGGAAGTATCATATACTTCATGTGTCAGTGGCTGATTACCATACTAGTAGTTCGGCTAGGGAATTATACCCATGCAGGGTATCTCTCTCTAGCGATGACGACTAGTAGTAGTTTTTCAGCCATTTCTTTGTTTTCTATGCGCAATTATCAGATCTCGGATATTCGGGATGAGTATTCGAACGATATCTATATCGGGAGCCGTATATCCACCTGTGTCCTTGGATTTCTTGCTTGTGTGGTGTTCTCTCTGCTAAATAACACATCATCTTATCAGCTGCTGTGCATCATAGCATTTATGCTCATCAGAACCGTGGAAGCGATGGTGGATGTGATGCATGGAATGCAACAGAAGAGGATGCGATATGATCTGATAGGGAAGTCGTATACAGCCAGGGGATTCATTACCTTGGTTTCGTTTGTCGTGGGGATGGTTGCATCTGGAGATTTGCTAGCCTCATTGATTGCAGTGGTATTGGGCAATGCTCTCTTCGTCCTAGTTTTTGATTGGGGAAGCATACAGAGGGGCAAACTAGTACACAAGCTTGTATTGTACTCGCCCCAGATAAAAAAACTACTTATCATATGCATTCCACTGGTTATCTTTTCATTCTTGCTGAGTTTTGAGAACCTGATTCCGAAGATGGTGCTTGAGCAACAGGTGGGAAGTGACAAGTTAGGGATCTACTCCTCCATATCATCACCAACCTTGATTGTACAAGTATTTGCAACGATGATGTTCAACCCATTTTTGCCTATGATTAGCAACTACTATCACAATAACAGAGCGTTATTCCAGAAGATGATGAATAAAGTGCTGGGGGTAATCGTATTGATGACACTTGTGATCATACTAGGAGCCAGCCTCCTAGGACAGTTTGGATTAGAACTTCTATTTGGTAGTGAGATATTAGAATATTATTACTTATTCATGCCCATTGTCTGGTGTACCATATTGACCGGGATTGTCTGGATATTCTCTGCGATAGTAATTGCTATGAGAAAGACGAAGTTGTTATTAGGGGGGATATTGGTGAGTTTCCTTCTAGAGCTAGCCATTGTGAGTCCGCTTGTGACCTATTTCGATATGAATGGGGTGAGTATTGTTCAGATTATTGTATTCGGAGTGCTATCCGTGTATTTGATATTGATCTGTAAGATATCAAACCTAACAGGTTGTTTTATTTGTAAAAAGTGATATACTGATATAGCTATAAAACAAGGATATGAAAGAAAGTTACCAACAAAGGGACTAGACTATTCAAGCATATCTAAAATATTTTTAGAAGGTCAGTTTTATCCAGTGCTTTACAATGCGAATAATATCGAGGCGGAATTTAAATTTAAAAGGATTTTGCATACATATATAGAATCGGGTATGCCAGTTGCAATTGGAATCGACATAAATCAAAAGTATAAACACTCAATTATATGCATTGGACATGGAAAAATAGAACCTAGATCATTAAAGAGAAGAATATATATCAATACGGATAGTGATGATGAATATGCCTGTACCTATTTTTTAGATTCATCAGATATGGTATCAGAGTATATTGTACAAGATGATAATAAGCGGCCTTATACAAAGTTATTGTGGGAAGATGATAACCTAGTGGAAATATCGAGTGGCAAAGAAGAAGGTGGTGAAAAGCACAATGATTGTTACAAGATGAAGCCAGAGTATTTATTGATTCCTTTATATAAAAGAATGTATTTGGAAGCTAGTGATGCATATGATATAGTGATTCCTATCTTGTCAGATAAGCAAATTGGATTACGTAGGTTTTGCAATGATTTGGGAGTGCGAAACAATCCAGTTTTGATTCGGTTGTTTATGGCGACATCAAAGGGGATTAAAAATTGGAGAGTGGACAGATTTAAAGAGAACAATGTAGAATTGAAGGAGCGCTTTATTAATACCCCTTTTTCGCATTTTGTTTGGGTGTGCGAATTGTTTGAAGCATCAGATTATCCGCACAGTTGTTGTGGAGAAATTATTATTGATGCTACCGCAGGAGCTTCAGCTAAAGCAGATAGTGTGATTTTAATTAATTATAAAGAATATGTGTTTGTACATATGCCAGATGAGCAAGGAAATACAAATGACTTAAAATTTGACAAAATGGGCAGTTGGGACAAGTATGAATCATATGGAGGAAATCTGTATTCGAAATAAGCAGATAGGATTTGTGAAAAAATATATATTAAATGTCCATTTATTTCTTGATAAATTATATGAAGTGTGATAAACTATAATAGTTAAACAAATTTTTGAGTTCGTGAGCGTGGGAGATATAAGGAGAGTTGATGATGCAACAGAATTTGAGAGCTGTTTTGAAAAAAGAAGTTATTGCAGAACGTAGGCAAAGTGAAGAGTCGACTAGTATCAGAAGAGGCGATTTATTTTCTTTAAATAGTAGTATAGAACGTAAGTTACAGCGGAATGAATCGGAGCGTACTGCGAGTCGAGAGGTTGCGTCACGATGCATAGTGAGATAGCGGAAATTCAAAGAGTTCAGATTATAGATAGAAGAGTATAAGTGCAAAACAAAGGGGTTACCTTGCGTTTTGCACTTTTTGATTTTAAAATACAACAAACAATTTTGGGCACTATGAGTCATAGTCAAATTTTAATATTTGTGATATAATTCATTGAGTAAATTAGTGGTCAATTTATTAAATGGAGACAAGCGAATATGCAATATTATACATCAGGAGAATTTGCTCGAATGGCACGTGTCAGTATTCGTACCATTCGATACTATGACAAGATTGACATATTGAATCCCACCAAGGTAACGGAGACGGGGAATAGACTCTATACGGACAGAGACCTAGGGAAGCTTCAGCAGATTATGTTATTGAAATACCTAGGATTTAGCTTAGAGGAGATCAAGCAGATGACTCTTGGTGAAATCGATGCGGACTTCATCAAGGGGGCGCTCGGAGTTCAGCTTAGACTGGTGCAGAATCGAATCGAGCAGATGAGATTAGTAGAGAAGGCAATCCAAGACACCACGGATGTACTACAGCGTGGGGAGGACATCGATTGGAGCAGAACCCTAGACCTCATCCACCTCACTGCCATGGAGAACAGTTTGAAGGAACAGTATCAGGACGCATCGAATATCACGTCTCGGATGAACCTGCATAGGAATTATTCTACCAACCCACAAGGCTGGTTTCCTTGGATATATGAACATTGTCAGATTGCATCGGGAATGAGTGTGATAGAGCTGGGTTGTGGTGATGGGAGTCTATGGGCTGTGGAACGGGAATCTACGGCGCAGCTAACAGAACTGGTGCTCAACGATATATCGGATGGAATGCTGATGGATGCTAGGAGAAAGCTTGGGAAGCAGCAGAGGAACATCCAGTATAGAAAGTTCGATTGCCATAAGATACCGTACCCGAACCAATGTTTTGACTTAGTAGTAGCCAATCATGTATTATTCTACTGCGAGAACATAGATCGAGTTTGTAAGGAGGTACGGCGTGTGCTACGAGAAGATGGGAGATTCATCTGTAGTACCTATGGGAGTGAGCACATGTGTGAGATTACAGATCTGATTCAGGAGTTTGATTCGCGCATCGTCTTATCGGGGGAACGGCTCTATGACAAATTCGGAGCAGAGAATGGGAGAGAGTTTCTAGATAGACATTTTCAGCAGGTTACCTGGCATGAGTATGAAGATTGCTTAAATGTCACGGAGGCGACACCCATTATCTCTTATATCCTGTCTTGTCATGGGAATCAGAATCAATACCTGCTAGAGCGTTACAATGAATTCGTAGAATATGTCAATAGAAGGGTCAGCGGAGGATTTCGAATATCGAAAAAAGCTGGAATCTTCATTTGTAGATAAAAAAAGCTTGCACGTGACGTAACGTCACCCGGTATAATGAGAGGCAATGAAGAAAAGAATTGGAGGAAGAGTGAATGAAAGGTATTATATTAGCAGGTGGTTCGGGGACACGTCTCTACCCACTGACTAGAGTTACATCGAAACAGTTGTTACCGATTTATGATAAGCCAATGATCTATTATCCAATGTCGGTATTGATGAATGCAGGAATTAGAGAGATTCTCATTATCTCTACACCACAGGACACACCGAGGTTTGAGGAATTGTTGGGAGATGGCTCTCAATTCGGTGTGCAGTTGAGCTATGCAGTGCAACCGAGTCCAGATGGATTGGCACAGGCATTTGTAATTGGAGCAGACTTCATCGGTGATGACAGTGTTGCAATGGTATTGGGGGACAATATCTTCGCGGGACATGGACTGAAGAAACGTCTACAAGCCGCGGTGGCGAATGCAGAAGAAGGAAAGGGTGCAACCGTGTTTGGTTACTATGTGGATGATCCAGAACGCTTTGGTATCGTAGAATTCGACCAAGTGGGCAAGGCGATCTCCATCGAGGAGAAACCAGAGCAGCCTAAGAGTAATTACTGTGTGACAGGATTGTATTTCTATGACAATAAGGTGGTGGAATATGCGAAGAATCTAAAGCCAGGTAAGCGTGGAGAACTAGAGATTACAGATCTCAACCGTATCTACCTAGAGGATGACCACTTGAATGTAGAATTATTGGGACAGGGATTCACATGGTTAGACACAGGAACTCATGAGAGTCTAGTGGATGCAACGAATTTTGTGAAGACCATAGAGACACATCAACACCGCAAGATTGCGTGCCTAGAAGAGATTGCATACCTAAATGGATGGATCACCAAGGATCAGTTGATGGAAGTCTATGAAGTATTGAAGAAGAATCAGTACGGTCAATACCTCAAGGATGTGATGGAAGGCAAGTATCTAGAAGTATTATACTAAGATAAAAATAGAAGAATTAGAATGGAGAATAGAATCATGAATATTATTGTAACAGGTGGAGCTGGATTTATAGGGAGTAATTTTGTATTTCATATGTTGAAGAAATACCCAGAGTATAGAATTGTATGTTTGGATAGCCTAACATATGCGGGGAATATGTCGACCTTAGAATCGGTGCTAGACAATCCTAACTTCCGATTTGTAAGAGAGAGCATCACAGACCGTGAGGCAGTATACAAGTTGTTCGAAGAAGAGCATCCAGACATGGTAGTGAATTTCGCAGCAGAGAGTCATGTGGATCGCTCGATCGAGAATCCAGAAGTGTTCCTACAGACCAATATCCTAGGAACCCAAGTTCTAATGGATGCATGCAGAACATACGGGATTCAGAGATACCACCAAGTGTCTACAGATGAGGTGTACGGAGATTTGCCATTAGATCAACCAGAATTGTTCTTCACAGAGGAAACACCGATCCACACAAGCAGTCCGTATAGTTCGTCTAAGGCGGGAGCCGATCTATTGGTGCAAGCGTATCATAGAACATTTGGATTGCCGATTACAATCAGTAGATGCTCGAATAACTATGGACCATATCACTTCCCAGAGAAGTTGATTCCATTGATGATTGCAAACGCTCTAAACGACAAACCACTTCCGGTATATGGCAAGGGAGAGAACGTTCGTGATTGGTTATACGTAGAAGATCACTGCAAGGCAATTGATCTCATTATCCACAATGGAAAAGTAGGTGAAGTATATAATATCGGTGGGCATAACGAGATGGCAAATATCGATATCGTGAAGATTATCTGCAAGGAATTGGGCAAGCCAGAGAGCCTCATCACCTATGTAACAGATCGAAAGGGGCACGACATGCGTTATGCCATCGATCCGACCAAGATTCACAGTGAGTTGGGTTGGTTGCCTGAGACGAAATTCGCAGACGGAATCAAGCTTACCATCCAGTGGTATCTAGACAACAAAGAATGGTGGGAGACCATTCTATCGGGAGAATATCAAAATTATTATGATAAGATGTATAGCAATCGCTAGTCATCTCAAGAGGAGATAGAAAGTATGAAGGTATTAGTGACGGGTGTCAAAGGGCAGTTAGGACATGACTGTATGATAGAACTAGAGAAGAGAGAGCATGAGGCAATCGGGGTAGACATCGAAGAGATGGATATCACCAACATGGAGTCCGTAGAATCGGTAATCAAATCTGTTCAGCCAGATGCAGTGATACACTGCGCTGCATGGACAGCAGTGGACGCGGCAGAAGACGAGGACAAGAAAGAATTAGTCTATCAGGTCAATGCAGAAGGAACAGAGAACATCGCCCAGGTATGCAAGGAGATAGGGTGCAAGCTCATGTACATCTCTACCGACTATGTATTCGACGGTCAAGGGACAGAACCATGGGAACCAGATTGCCAGGACTATGCACCACTCAGTGTGTATGGAGATAGCAAACTCAAGGGAGAATTGGCAGTCGCTCGTCTACTAGACGATTACTTCATCGTGCGCATCGCGTGGGTATTTGGTCTCAATGGGAACAACTTCATTAAGACCATGCTCAACGTGGGTAAGAAATACGAGAAACTAACTGTAGTCAGCGACCAGATCGGAACACCAACCTACACCTATGATCTGGCAAGATTATTAGTGGATATGATAGAAACGGAAAAATACGGTTACTACCATGCAACAAACGAAGGCGGTTATATCAGTTGGTACGAATTCACCAAGGAGATCTTCCGCCAAGCAGTAGAGATGGGGCACGAAGAATATGCGGAAACGAGAGTTACCGTAACCCCAGTTACAACAGAGGAATATGGAGTGTCAAAAGCAACACGACCATACAATAGCAGACTAAGCAAAACCAAACTAGTTGAGAACGGATTCGAGCCACTTCCAACGTGGCAAGACGCAATATCTAGATATTTGAAGGAAGGGATAATATGGCAAATTTAAAAGTTGAAAAAAATGTAGGTGGTATCGCTGGCCTATGTATTATAGAACCTGCAGTCTATGGAGATGCACGCGGGTATTTTACTGAGACATACAATGAGAATGATATGAAGGATGCGGGACTTACCATGAGGTTTGTCCAAGACAATCAGAGTTCTTCGGTGAAGGGGGTGCTGCGTGGGCTTCACTTCCAGAAGGAGTATCCACAAGGCAAGTTAGTGCGCGTAGTCAGTGGAAGTGTGTTCGATGTTGCCGTGGATGTACGAGAGGGAAGTGAGACATATGGCAAATGGTATGGAGTAGAGTTGACTGCGGAGAATCACAAGCAGTTCTATATTCCAGAAGGATTTGCACATGGATTCTTAGTACTGAGTGATGTGGCAGAATTCTGTTATAAATGCACGGATTTCTATCGTCCAGGAGATGAAGGCGGTCTACGATGGGATGATCCAAAGATTGGGATTCAGTGGCCGATTCCAGAGGACATGGAAGTGTTGCTGAGTGAGAAGGATACAAAATGGTCAGGGCTTTAGTCCTGGTGCAGTGGAAGGTTTTAGAGAACGAAAAGAGGTAAAAGATGAAGAATAAAATGATGCAGAGAATGGTAGCAACAATTGGACTGATCAGCTTGTGTGCAACACTTGCCATCGGTTGTGCGAAGAAGGAACCAGAGGTGGAAGAGGTCGCAGTGGTGGAAGAAGAGCCGGAGGAAGAGCCAGAACCAGAGCCGATTGTCCTAGAAGATCCAAAGAGGGAGACCTTGAGTCTCAATGAGAATCTGTTAACAGGAATCGACGATCTGACAGACGAGGCCGTAGGCAAGAGACCGATCGCAGTTATGGTTAGCAATGCAGGAGAATCCCTCCCACAATATGGAATCTCCCAAGCCGATGTGATATTTGAGATGCATGTAGAGGGGGATATGACTCGTCTGATGGCATTGTATGCGGATTATACTCAAGTGCCTGATATTGGTTCGGTACGTAGTTGTCGTTATTATTTCCCAGCAGTAGCACTTGGTTTTGATGCTTACTATGCACACTGGGGTATGGATGAGTCGATTCGAGGTTATTATAATGACTTAGATATGGATGCATTCGATGGAATGGTCAATACGGGTGGATTGTTCGACCGTGATCAGGATCGTTTGAATCAGGGGTATGGACTAGAGCATACCGCGTATTTCCAGGGAACTGAACTGGTGGAAGCGCTAGAAGAGTTAGAAGTGAGAACAGATCTAGAAGAAGACAAGCAACAGCCAGCATTTTTATTCAACGCAGACCCAGAGAATCCAGTGAAGCCGGATGGAGAAGCGTGTACAGCAGTAGATATTGATTTTGGAGGGTATACAGGACAGTTCGAGTATGATGAGGAGTCGAATACGTACTTGAAGTCATTGAATGACAAACCGCAGATGGACGGAGTGACCGATGAGCAGTTGGCATTCACCAATGTATTCGTATTGGAGACCTATAGTGGTGTTCGAGAGAATGGGGTACATAAGGACATCGACTGGGCTGGAGACGAAGATTCAAAAGGATATTATATATCCAATGGAGCGATTCAAGAGATCCGTTGGTACAAGGAAGATGCGACAGAATCGGGATACCTGAAGTTCTTTGACACAGAAGGAAATGAACTGGCGATCAATCGAGGAAAGAGCTATATCGCATACAATTATGCAGATCAAGCGACGTTTGAATAAGAGAGAAGAGGAAGTAATCGGGGATGAAGAAGTGTTATAACATACTGAGGGATGAAGTAAGGACTATGCCCATGTTAGAGAAGTTGATGTGGGGAGTGTTAGTGATCGGACTAATCGTTCTGACGATGTCACACAACTATAATGATATTATAATCACGATGCGACATGGAATGACAGTTTGGGATCGGGTGTTCGAAGGAAATTTCCTAGCTTTTTTCGATCTGTCCTGGTCGTATTCGGGCAACAATTATTATATCTATGAACAGAATGCAGTGTACAATATCTTGGTCTATCTGATATTTGCAGTGTGGGGAGCACCGCTGGTGGTGTTGGAGAAGTTTTTTTTCGTAGATGTTATGGACAACTTCTTATGCCTGTTATGGGTGAAGTTATTGGTGGTGTCTGCGGTGATGGTTACCGCAGTCATCTTACATAGATTACTCGTGGAGTTGAAGTTAGAGAAAAAAATACAGAGACGAGGGGTGTTTTTATACTTGTCATCTATTTTTGTATTAGGGCCTGTCTTTATATCCTCTCAATACGATGTGTTAGGGTTGATATTTGTCTTGCTAGGCGTGTTGTATTATCTACGAGGGAATCACAAGAAGTTTTTGCTATATTTTGCCATTGCAGTATGTGTGAAGAACTTTGCATTCGTGCCGTTTGTGGCATTGATCTTGTTGAGAGAGAAGAGAGTGCTCTATATCATCAGGGATTTTGCGCTGGGTTGTGTTGGATTGGTGATTACCATGGTACCATTCACACTCTATTCCATCTTCGGTGTTATGACATCGCCAGCATCCCAGATGAATCCACTTGGTATGCTACTAGGCAATAGTGTGAGTGGAATCAGCCTTATGATTGTTGTGCTGATGGTACTCTATATCATTGCGTATTTCTTGCGGCCGAGAGAAGAGGAAGAGAGACGGAATTATGCCATATGGTTGGTATTTGCAACCTATATGAGTTTCTTTGTCTTGGGGAATACCTATCCATATTGGATCATTCTTCCGATACCATTTATGATCATCTTGATCTGTCAGAATACGAAGATTCTGCGTGAGAATCTATTGTTGGAGACAGCACTGGGAACCAGTCTCTTTCTATGGCAGATGATTACCTATCATTGGTGTTTCTTCGGTCTTACGATGAAATCCATGCTGCTCAGCGTGGTATTGGGATATGAGAACATCAATGTTACCAATCGAGGAGAGAATGTATTCCTGAAATTAGGTCAGATGCAGCTGCCGAGTATTATCTTGATGTCGGTAGCGGTTGGAACATTCTTTGTATTTTTGGTCGTGAATTGTCCCTTTGTTTCCCAGAGGATTCAGCGACAGGATACGGAGAATGAGGGGAGAGATTTGTATTACATCAGATTTATAATCTTCCTAGGGATGGCATGTATGCCGATTGCAGCCCAAGTATTAAGTCTAGTGTTTCGTCAATAAAAATATACATTAAGGAGAGAGTGGGATGAAAGTTGTTATTTTAGCAGGTGGATTAGGAACGAGGATATCAGAAGAGAGTCAGTATAAACCAAAGCCGATGTTAGAGATCGGTGGCAAGCCCATATTGTGGCATATCATGAAGTCGTATTCGGCCTATGGGTACAATGACTTCGTGATCTGTGCAGGGTATATGCAACACGTGATTAAGGAATGGTTTGCGGATTACTTTCTCCATATGAGTGACGTTACATTTGATTTCACGGAGGGGAATAAGATGATTGTCCACAATCAACGTTCGGAACCGTGGAAGGTGACCATTGTTGATACGGGACTGAATACCATGACAGGTGGACGAATCAAGCGGGTGCAACCTTATGTGGGAGAAGAGCCATTCTTGATGACCTATGGGGATGGAGTGTGTGATGTGAACCTCCGTGATGTGGTGGAATTTCACAAATCTCATGGGAAGATTGGAACCCTTACTGCCGTGTTATTAGAGCAACAGAAGGGAATCTTAGACATCGGTGGAGACAATGCCGTGCAATCCTTCCGTGAGAAGAGCATGAACGATGGAGCTCCGATCAATGCGGGATTCATGGTGTTGCAACCAGAGATCTTCGATTTGATTGATGGAGATTCTATGGTGTTTGAGAAGGAGCCACTAGAGAAATTAGTGGAGCAAGGCGAGTTGATGTCATTCAAGCATACAGGATTCTGGCAATGTATGGATACCAAGAGAGAGAAGGACAAGTTAGAGAAGTTGTGGGCGACGAACAATGCACCGTGGAAGGTATGGGATTAGATATGGGAACGAATATAAATAGATTCGAGTTTTATAGAGATAAAAAAGTTCTGGTGACTGGACATACAGGGTTCAAGGGCACTTGGTTGTGTGAAATACTGATTGATGCAGGAGCTAAAGTAATTGGATATGCAACCGAACCACCGACGAATCCGAGCCTCTTCGCCATGAGTGGTGTTGCAGAGGATATGGTATCCATCATCGGGGATATTCGCGATTATCAGAAGTTATATGGGGTGTTTGAGGAACATCAACCAGAGGTTGTCCTGCATTTGGCGGCGCAACCCATTGTAAGGGATTCTTATCAGGATCCAGTCTATACCTATGAGACGAATGTGATGGGGACGGTGAATATCTGTGAATGTGTGAGACAATCTACCTGTGTGAAGTCCTTCCTCAATGTCACCACGGATAAGGTGTATGAGAATAAGGAATGGGAATGGGGATATCGGGAGAATGAGCCACTGGACGGTTTTGACCCATATTCAAACAGTAAGTCCTGCTCGGAGTTAGTGACCCATAGCTATATCAATTCATTTTTCAATGAGCAAGGGGTTGCAGTATCGACAGCGAGGGCTGGGAATGTAATCGGTGGCGGTGATTTCGCCAATGACAGAATTATACCAGACTGCATACGAGCTGCTATGAAGAAGGAAACAATCATCGTGCGCAATCCACATTCCACGAGACCGTATCAGCATGTATTAGAGCCACTTGCAATGTACTTAACCATTGCACAGAAGCAATACGAGGACAAATCCTATGCTGGGTTCTACAATGTGGGACCAGACGACTGTGACTGTGTGACAACGGGAGCCCTGGTGGACTTGTTCTGTGCCATATGGGGAGCGGGTCAGGCTTGGGAGAACCAATATGTAGGTGGCCCTCATGAAGCCAACTTCCTCAAGTTAGACTGTTCCAAGGTGAAGAGAGTATTTGGCTGGGAGCCAAACTGGCATATAGAGGAAGCCATCCAGTATACCGTGGAATGGGCGAAGGTTATGGAGGCAAAAGGTGATGTTCGAAAGTGTATGCAAAAACAAATAGAAGAATTTAATAATCATAGTGAAAGAGGAGTAGAGAAATGATGAAAACAGATATACAAGCAAAAGAAGAAATATTAGGATTGGTGAAAGAATATTGCGAGAATTATCACAACAAGAAGAAAGCATTCGAAGAAGGCGATCGAGTTCCTTATGCATCGAGGGTATACGACAGTGCAGAGATGGTGAACTTGGTTGACAGTGCATTGGAGTTCTGGTTGACAGCTGGAAGATATGCAGATGAATTCGAAGAAAAGTTAGCAAAATACCTAGGGATTAAATATTGTTCTCTTGTGAATTCAGGGTCGTCGGCAAACCTAAATGCATTTATGGCGTTGACTTCTTCTCTACTAGGAGAGCGCAAGGTAAATCGTGGGGATGAGGTGATCACAGTGGCAGCGGGATTCCCGACTACAGTAACACCGATCATTCAATACGGAGCGGTTCCTGTATTTGTAGATGTTACAATTCCACAATACAACATCGATGTCACAAAATTAGAGGAAGCATTGTCAGAGAAGTCGAAGGCAGTGATGATTGCACATACACTTGGTAATCCATTTGACTTAGCAGGCGTGAAGGCATTCTGTGAGAAGCATCAGCTATGGTTGATCGAAGACAACTGTGATGCGCTCGGTTCGAAGTATACCATCGATGGAGTGGAGAAATTCACGGGAACAATTGGTGATATCGGTACGTCTAGCTTCTACCCACCACATCATATGACGATGGGAGAAGGTGGAGCAGTGTATACAGACAATCCATTGCTGCACAAGGCGATTCGTTCTTTCCGAGATTGGGGACGTGACTGCGTGTGTCCATCTGGAGTGGATAACTTGTGTAACCATAGATTTGACAAGCAGTACGGAGAACTTCCAGTGGGATATGACCACAAGTATGTATACTCGCATTTTGGATACAACCTAAAGGCTACCGATATGCAGGCGGCAATCGGATGCGCACAATTGGAGAAATTCCCTACATTTGTAGAGCGTAGAATCGTGAATTTTGATCGCTTAAAGGCAGGCTTGAAGGAAGTGGAAGATAAGTTGATCTTACCAGTTGCGTGTGAGAATTCGAATCCAAGTTGGTTTGGTTTCCTGATCACTTGTAAGGAAGGTGTGGATCGTAATAAAGTGGTTCCTTATATCGAGGAACATGGAATTCAGACGAGAATGCTATTTGCAGGGAATCTGATCAAGCATCCTTGCTTTGATGAGATGAGAGCAACAGGCGAGGGATACCGCGTAGCAGGAACATTAGAGAATACCGATCGTATCATGAATGACACATTCTGGGTAGGGGTGTATCCAGGAATGACAGATGAGATGATTGATCATATGGCGAAGGTGATCAAGGAAGCAGTGCAATAGAACACAAGATAGGAGAGTCGACATGAAGAAGGTGGTAATCACAGGGGCTACAGGCGCAATCGGACATGCATTGATCCAGTGCCTCCAAGAGGAAGGTGCAAAAATATATGTGGTATGTAGACCGGATTCGCCACGACGCGTTGACTTAGAGCAATATCAGGGTATTCACATGGTTGACCTAGATATCAAGGATCTGCAGAGGCTTCCGGAGATGATAGGTGAAACCATCGATGTCTTCTACCATATGGCGTGGGAGGGGACATTTGGCAATGTGAGAAACGACATGTATCTTCAGAATCAAAATGTTCGATATGCCTTAGATGCGGTAGAGGTGGCACATCGATTAGGTTGTACTTGTTTCATTGGCACGGGCTCTCAGGCGGAGTATGGCCGTGTAGAGGGGATGTTGGATGCTAGTGTTGCAACCTTTCCCGAGAATGGATATGGAATGGCGAAGTTGTGTGCGGGGCAGATGACTAGAGTCAAGTGTCAAGAATACGGGATCAAGCATATCTGGACGAGAATCCTAAGCGTCTATGGACCGTATGATGGCGAAAATACCATGGTGATGTCGACCATCCGCAAGTTATGCAATGGAGAAGTACCAGCGTTCACGGCTGGAGAGCAAGTCTGGGACTATATTTATTCCAAGGACATTGCTAGCATCTTAAGCAAACTTCCAGAAGGTGGAAGAGACGGAATTACCTATTGTTTAGGCAGTGGGAAGACCAGGATGTTGAAGGAGTATATCGGCGTCATTCGTGATGCGGTGAATCCAGAGGCGGTGATCGAGCTAGGCAAGATTCCATACAATGAGAATCAAGTGATGTACCTCTGTGCAGATGTGAAATCACTGCAAGAGGACATAGGATTCGAGAATAAGTATACATTTGAAGAGGGTATGAGAGAAACGATAGAATGGTATAGGGAGAACAAGCAGAGATGAAGAAGATAAGTGTAATGATTCCTTGTTATAATGAAGAGGAGAATGTGGTTCCGATTAGTGAAGCGGTGGTGAGTATGTTCCAGACGGATCTACCAGAGTATGATTATGAGATATTATTTATCGATAACTGTTCCACGGACAATACAAGACCTTTGTTACGACAGATCTGTGAGGGAAACAAGAAGATCCGAGCCATCTTCAACGTGACCAACTTCGGACAATTCAATTCTCCTTATTATGGAATCTGTCAAACAACGGGAGATTGTACCGTTACCTTGTGTTGTGATTTTCAAGATCCAGTGGAGATGATTCCGATCTTCGTCAAAGAATGGGAGAATGGATACAAGATTGTCAATGGGGTGAAGACATCGAGCAAGGAGAACAAGTTCATCTATTTTCTAAGAAGCGTCTATTATAAGATGATTAAGAAGATGTCACAGGTGAAGATGATTGAACATTTCACAGGATTTGGTCTCTATGACAAAGGGTTCGTGAAGTTGTTGAGAGAGTTAAATGATCCCATTCCTTTTATTCGAGGTGTGGTGGCGGAGTATGGATACAATCGCAAGGAAATCGAGTATGAGCAACCACAGAGACGCGCAGGGAAGTCGACCAACAATTGGTATACCCTATACGATGCGGCGATGTTGAGTATCACTTCGTACACGAAAGTGGGATTGCGACTTGCAACATTCGTTGGAATCATCGGTGCGGCTGTTAGTTTCATTATCGCAGTGGTATATGGAATATTGAAATTAGTTTGGTGGGATGATTTTAATGTGGGGATGGCACCTCTGGTAATTGGTGTATTTATCTTGGGATCGATTCAATTATTATTCCTAGGTGTACTAGGGGAATATATTATGAATATCAATACGCGGGTGATGCGAAAGCCTCTCGTGGTGGAAGAGGAACGGATTAACTTTGATGAGGAATAGAGGAGGAGAGCGATGAAGCAGAGATTAGCAGATTATGTAGCGGACTTTATGGTTTCACATGGTGTGAGAGATTGTTTTAGTGTGGTTGGCGGCGGAGCCATGCATCTCAATGATGCGTTTGGGCACAAGGAAGGCTTGCATGTCACCTACAATCATCATGAGCAAGCATGCGCCATGGCAGCAGAAGCATATGCGAGGTTGAACAACGAGATTGCCATGGTGTGCGTGACGACAGGTCCTGGAGGCACTAATGCAATCACAGGAGTGCTTGGTGGATGGCTGGATTCCATTCCCATGTTCGTGGTGAGTGGTCAGGTTCGATATGACACGACGGCGAGATATGCGATGCAATATACTGAGGGGCATGCATTACGCGCCTTGGGAGATCAAGAGTACGATATCGTAAAGTCGGTGGAGCCGATGACGAAGTACGCAACCATGATCGAGGATCCCCTGCAGATTCGTTATGCATTGGAGAAGGCATGGCATCTAGCAAATACAGGAAGACCAGGTCCTGTATGGTTGGATATTCCAGTGAATTACCAAGGGATGTATATCGAGACAGATGACTTGGTTGGATATGACCCGAAGGAAGACGAGGGAGAATTGCCGCCATCTGTGAGTGCGGAAACCATTACAACCGTGTTGGAGAAGATACGACATGCGAAGAGACCGGTATTTCATGCGGGATATGGAATTCGCCTATCGGGAGGGTATGAGGCCTTCCGTGAGGTGGCGGAGAAGTTGAATATTCCGATTGTGACTTATTGGAACGCGGTGGACTTAATCGAGGATGAGCATCCGCTCTACTGCGGGCGTGCAGGGAATATGGGGGATCGACCAGGGAACTGGGCGATTCAAAATGCGGACTTGATCCTGGCGATTGGTACGAGAATATCGATTCGACAGGTAGGGTATAATTGGAAGACATGGGCGCGTGAGGCAGAGGTGATTATGGTGGACATCGATCGTGCAGAGATGAAGAAACCGACCATCCATGTAGATCTGCCAATCTGGGCAGATGCGAAGGACTTCCTAGAGAAGTGTGCAGAAGAATTAAAAGGCATCGACACCCTCAATCAGTGTCAGGAATGGATTGAGACTTGTCAAGGTTGGAAGAAGAATTATCCAGTGGTGCAAGAACACCAATGGGAGGAAAACGGCACGACTGCAAATGTCTATGCATTTATGAGATATATGAGTAGTAAACTGCCAGAAAACAGTCTCACAGCAGTGTCCAATGGGGCGTGTTGTGTGGTTGGGAATCAGGCATATGTGATTCAAAAAGGCAGTCGAATGGCGAACAATAGTGCGGTTGCGAGTATGGGGTACGGATTGCCAGCAGCAATCGGAACTTGCTTAGCGGGAGGGACAAGAGAAACCATATGCCTCGAGGGGGATGGAAGTATCATGATGAACCTCCAAGAGCTGCAGACCATCTCGACGAATCAGCTTCCGATTAAGATATTTCTGATCAATAACAATGGATATCACTCGATTCGTTTGACACAGAATAATCTGTTCAGCGACAAGTGCAAGATTGGAATAGGACCAGAGTCGAAGGACCTATCATTCCCAGAGTTTCAGAAGATTGCAGAAGCATTTGGTTTTCCATATTATAGTGCATCGAGCAATCAGGAGATGAAGGAAGTCGTAGATGAAGTGCTCGGTCTTGCAGGGTCTGCTTTCTGTGAGATATTCACGGATACGATTCAGGTGTGGGAGCCAAAGAGTAGTACGAAGAGATTAGAAGATGGAACCTTGGTGAGTCCACCGCTAGAGGATCTAGCACCATTCCTCCCTCGCGAAGAGTTGGAGAAGATTATGCTAGTCCCTATGGTAGAAGAAATCTAAAGAACTGAAATCGAACAAACTTATTTGTATTTTTTAATACCAATCATCAAGAATAAGGTGAAGAAGATACTTAACAGTAGCATGAGAACTAGGTACAGAATGGATGCACCTGCGACACCGTGTCCAGACACAATCTGATTGGAGAAGAATAGTGCGAAAAGCGCTACAATTCCATAGCCCACAGCGAGGCTGTTCTGAAATCGGATGATGGTCAGCACGGTGTTCAAGAATCCAGACAATCCGAAGAAACCGCCACCTAGGAGCAAGATGAGGAGATCCGTTTTATATGGACTCAAGTCTGTATTGTATAGGATGGATAAAACAGGGATTCCGAGGAAGTATGCTCCAATTATACAGACCACAGTGATTCCGAATATAATTGCTGCTTGCTGTAGAATGGATTTTCTGAACTTCTTCATTTCTCGATTGTTCCACATTACTGAAATCTTATAGATCATCGGATTGAATATAAAACCGTTTAATAAACCGATTACAAATACAGGCATGGCGATAAATCCGTAATGTGCCTGTATTTCGTCGGATAAGAGGGCATCGATGGCGTACTTCGGTGCATTTCCTATATACATTGGTAGAAACATACCGATGAAGAGGGGAGTTCCTACGAATAACAACTTTCGGATTCTCTTCTTAGGCTGGATATTCTCTGTCTTGAACGGAGGATAGGTCCAGCGAAGGAGCAGAATCAGAAAGATAGCAGAGGAAATGGTAGTGATAATCAATGCTAACAGCTGATCTCGTAACACGGCAGTCAATACACAATAGGTAAGGATTGCGACAATCACGCGAAGCGACATCACCTTGGAAGCGACATCGAGACGCCCTGCTTTCTGATAGAGACCACAATACACATCTTCGATGGCATCTAGGGACTTGAATAGGCACATCCAGATGATAATCAGGCTTTTGTTTGTAGTATATTGGTAAGTTTGTCCGACATATAGAACATATATGATAGAGATTGCAATCATGATGGTGGTTGATATATAGCGGGCAGTTAAGTATTCGGAAAAATCATACTCATTTTTCACATCGGATACTTGGAAGAAGCGAATTCCGTATTTTCCGATGGTCATTAATAGGTTGGCACTAGCAAAAGCCAGGGTAAAGATACCGGCTTCGACAATTCCGACGGTGCGTGTGAGCACCATTAGGATGATGACAGATTGGAAGGCAACGAGCATGCTGCCAATCATGTTCCAGATGAAACTATCCTTTTCTATATGTTTACTTGATAACAAAAAATTCTTCATATTAGGTATTTCCTTTGTAAGTTTTGGTTGTAAATCATGGGTTGATGTAGTAAATTGGATTATATCATGGTTGTGTTGGAAAGACAAGATAGGAGCGTGTAACATATGAATCAAGAGTTTTACAATAAATTATGTAAAATTACAGATGAGAAATATATAAAAATAGAAGAACCCATGAAGAACCACACGACCTTCCGTGTGGGTGGTCCTGCGGAGTATTTCGTGGAGGTGAATTCCAAGGAATCACTGGTGAACACGATTCAGTTGTGCAAGGAATATGGAGCCAACTACCATATCATCGGGAATGGAAGTAATCTGCTAGTCTCGGATGCGGGGATTCGTGGGGTTGTGATTCAGGTCTATAAACAACTCAATGAAATCGAAGTGAAGGATAAGACCATGGTCGTTCAGGCGGGTGCCTTGTTGAATAAGGTGGCGCGGACGGCGCAGAATCATGAGTTGACGGGCATGGAGTTTGCGGCTGGGATTCCAGGTACCATCGGAGGGGCAGTTGCGATGAATGCGGGCGCCTATGGTGGGGAGATGAAGGATATTGTGGAGCGTGTTACGGTGGTCACCATAGAAGGGGAGCTGAAGACATACGAGAAGCAAGACTTGGAGTTTGGCTATCGCCACAGTATTATAAGTGAGCGCGGTGATATTGTGGTCGAGGTGGAATTACAGTTGCAGCAGGGTGATGCTGAGGAGATGAAGCGGATTACCGAGGAGTTGAAGCATAAGCGTGTGAGTAAGCAACCGCTGGAATTTCCGAGTGCAGGGAGTACATTCAAACGACCGGAGGGGCATTTTGCTGGAAAGCTGATTGAGGATGCGGGACTTCGTGGATATGCCGTCGGTGGTGCTCAAGTTTCGGAGAAACATTGCGGATTCGTCATCAATCGAGGGGATGCCACTGCCAGTGATATCGTGAGGTTGATCGAGGACGTTCAGGCGAAGGTGAAGCAATTGTACGATGTAGAGTTGGAACTCGAAGTGAGAAAAATAGGAGATTTCTGAAGATAGAATTTGAAGTGGACAAACGAGTGGAGTTCTGAGGATGGAAGTCGCAGTGAGAAAGAGAAGGTTAAGATGGAATTTGTAATTGTGACAGGGATGTCGGGAGCGGGCAAGAGTACCGTGTTGAAGATGCTAGAGGATATGGGGTATTTCTGTATGGATAACCTGCCCGTGTTCCTCTTATCAAAATTAGGAGAGCTAGATCAGATTGCAGAGCAAGACATAGAGAAGATTGCACTGGGGGTAGATATCCGAGGTTGGAAGAGTTTCGAGCGCCTAGATCATATACTGGCAGACTGGGACGCACAAGGGGTTCAGTATAAGATTCTATATCTAGATGCAGACACGGATGTACTGATTCGCAGATACAAGGAGACCCGTCGTATGCATCCCCTAGGGAATCAGACCCGTATGGAGAATGTAATAGAGGAAGAGCGATCTCGCCTAGAGAAGCTCAAGGAGAAGTCTACCTATATCATCGATACGGGGAATCTGTTGGTGCGGGAGTTGAAGCAGGAGATTGAGAAGATCTTCGTAGACAACCAAGAGTATAAGAATCTCTATATCACGGTATTATCTTTTGGCTTCAAGAATGGAATTCCACGTGATGCAGACTTGGTATTTGATGTTCGTTTTCTGCCAAATCCATACTATCACAAGGAGTTGAAGGCTTTTTCGGGCAACGATGAGCCGGTGAAGAATTTTGTCATGGACAACCCAAAGGCGCAGGAGTTCTTCTATAAATTAGCAGACATGATAGAGTTTCTGATTCCAAACTATGTGGCAGAGGGCAAGAACGATCTAGTAATTGCCATTGGTTGTACCGGTGGGAAGCACCGTTCGGTTACCATTGCCAATGAATTATACGATGCTCTAGGGAAGAAGGAAGGTTATGGAATTCGTGTGGAACACCGTGATATCCAGAGGGAGAATCGGATTAAAAATATCGGAAATGGAGCGAAATAGATGTCGTTTTCAAGTGATGTAAAAGAAGAGATTTCTAGGCAGATGAGTGAAGCGAGGCATTGTGGAATTGCGGAGCTGGCGGCGATACTGGAGATATGTGGAACGGTTCAGTTGGATGATGAGAATCATTGTACTTTGAAAGTTCAAACAGAAAATGGTGCTGTCGCAAGAAAATGCTTTACATTGGTGAAGAAAACCTTTAATATAAAAATGAATATTTTGACAGACAAGAATGCGAAGAAGCGAAGTGTGATCTACACTTTGCTTATCGACGACTCTGGGGATGCACTAAGGGTGTTGCAGGCGACGAAGCTGGTGAATGAGTGGGGACAGCCGAGAGAGGATGCAAAATTAGTGGGAGGTCTCGTGGTACAACAGCCTTGTTGTAGGCGGGCATTTATCCGAGGAGTTTTCTTGGCATGTGGTTCTATGAGTGATCCGAAGAAGTCCTATCATCTGGAGTTTGTATTTGATTCCAAGGAGAAGGCGGAGCAACTCGAGGAGTTGATTCGAGGGTTTGGCATTGTTGCGAAGTGGATCCAGCGCAAGAAGTATTATGTGGTCTACCTCAAGGAGAGCGAGCAGATCGTGGATATGCTCAATATCATGGAGGCTCATGATGCGCTGATGGAATTGGAGAATATTCGGATACTAAAAGACATGCGGAACAACGTGAACCGCAAGGTGAATTGTGAGACGGCAAATATCAATAAAACCGTAGATGCCTCACAGAAGCAGATCAATGATATCATCTATATCAGGGATACCGTTGGTTTGGAAGATTTGGCAGAGAAGCTTCAAGAAATTGCGGAACTTCGAATGGAGAATCCGGATTTGTCTTTGGTGGAGCTGGGAGGGTTATTGCAAGAACCAGTTGGGAAATCGGGTGTGAATCATAGATTGAGAAAGATCACAGAAATTGCCGAACAACTCAGAGAAAAAGGGAGGAATCAAGATGTATAAGCAACTAGCAAAGATTAACGCAAGAGACGGGGTAGATGCACGAGGCATTGCGCTATTGGTGCAAGAAGTAGGCCAATATACATGTAGGGTGTACCTTGAGATAGGCGAGAAGAATATCAATGCGAAGAGCATCATGGGCATGATGAGTTTGAGCTTGAATTATGGACAGGAAATCAATGTGGCAGCAGATGGCGACAATGAAGAAGAAGCTGCGAAGAAGATTGCAGCATTTATCGATGGAATGAGATAGGCATACAGGACCGACAGGATGAGATAGACATAAGGAAATGGTAACAAGGGGGAAATGAGCATATGAAGAAGTTATTATTCGTATACAATCCGCTTGCTGGCAAGGGAACGGTTGTGGCCAATGTGGCGAAGATACTAGACGAGTTTGTGAAGGCTGGATATCTTCCGACTGCATACCCGACGCAAGCGCCAAAGGATGGTTACAACATGATCCTAGAGCATGCGACAGAGTATGACATGGTGGTATGTAGCGGTGGAGATGGAACCCTAGATGAGGCGGTAACGGCGATGATGGGAATCGAGCCAGAAAAACGAGTCCCGATTGGATTTATTCCAGCGGGTAGTACCAATGACTTCGCTCAGAGCCTCGAGATTCCGAGAGATCAGATAGAGGCTGCATTCGTAGCGGTGAAGGGGTGTCCATTCCGTTGTGATATCGGATTGTTCAACAACGATGTATTTGTCTATGTTGCAGCATTTGGTTCCTTTGCAGAGGTGTCTTATGAAACGTCTCAGGATGTGAAGAACTTGTTAGGACATACGGCTTATGTACTAGAGGGAATGAAGAGACTGCGCAGCATGCCGAGTTATGAGATGACAGTGTTTGCAGATGACACCACGATTACGGGAGACTTTATCGTGGGAATGGTGACAAATTCACGTTCTGTAGGAGGAATGAAATCGCTCCTCACAAAGGAGGTTACCTTCGATGATGGAGTGTTTGAACTTACCTTGATCAGAAAACCGAAGACCATCCTACATCTTCAGGATATTATCACATCCATCGTGACACACAAGGAAGAGAGTGAATATGTGTATTCGCTTCAGGCGAAGACTATCCGCGTGGAGGCAAAGCAACCAGTTTCTTGGACACTAGACGGAGAGTTTGGTGGACAACATACCATCGTTGAAATCGAGAACAAGATGAAGGAACTTGATATTATGGTAGACTGGGAATGGGCAGAGAAATACGCAGAAAAATAAATAGCTTGTATTTCGACGCAAAATATACTAGAATAACAGATGAATAAATTTATGGCAAAATGGAGGGTTAATTATGTTAGTATCAGCAAAGGAAATGTTAGACAAGGCGAAAGCAGGACACTACGCAGTAGGTCAATTTAACATCAACAACTTAGAGTGGACAAAGGCAGTATTATTAGCAGCACAAGAGAACAACTCACCTGTAATCTTAGGAGTATCTGAGGGAGCAGGAAAATACATGACAGGTTACAAGACTGTTGTGGGAATGGTAAACGGAATGTTAGAGGAACTAAACATCACAGTTCCAGTAGCATTGCACTTAGACCACGGTAGCTTCGACGGATGTATGAAGTGTATCGAGGCTGGATTCTCTTCAATCATGTATGATGGATCACATGCTCCAATCGAAGAAAATGTAGAAAACACCAAGAAGTTAATCGCAATCTGTAACGAAAAAGGAATGTCTCTAGAATCAGAAGTTGGTTCAATCGGTGGAGAAGAAGATGGAGTAGTAGGTACTGGTGAATGTGCAGATCCTGAAGAATGTAAAGCAATTGCAGATTTAGGTGTATCTATGTTAGCAGCAGGTATCGGAAACATCCATGGTAAGTACCCAGATAACTGGGCTGGACTTAGCTTTGACACATTGGCAGCAATCCAAGAGTTAACAGGAGATATGCCACTTGTACTTCACGGTGGAACAGGAATCCCTGAAGACATGATCAAGAAAGCAATCGACCTAGGTGTTGCAAAAATCAACGTAAACACAGAGTGCCAGTTGACATTCGCAGCAGCAACACGCGAGTACATCGAGGCAGGAAAAGACTTAGCAGGAAAAGGATTTGACCCACGTAAATTACTAGCTCCTGGTACAGATGCAAT
>CAYJFY010000004.1:6456-102784 GCA_964369755.1 uncultured Lachnospiraceae bacterium | reverse complement strand
CTAAGTAAGAAGGTTGCACATCAATATAACTAAAATCCGTCTTTTTCTCCCCTTCACTTATCGCATATTGTAACAGAATCATATCGGATGCATAGATATCCATTCGCTCTACGATAAATTCTTGCGCTAATACCTGCATTTCTAGGTTCGCCATACCACCAGTTGCAAGTCTTGCTACCACATCATGGATGGTCTCCTTTGAGAATACTGTCGCTTTTGGTATTTGCTGCTTAAGTGATGTGCCAACTTCAAACTCTTCTTGATAGATCAACGTGAGTAACTTTTCGATTCTTTCCTTATGAATATCTGGATCAAATACTTTTTTGAATACGATATCAGAACCTAAGTCGGGCAATCGCTTCCCTTGTTCGATTTGGTGAAATTCTTCCTGTACATCTGTTGGGACACATTGCATTAATTCTTCATAAGTTTTTTGTTGTTCCATACATTACCTTCTTTCTTAAGTATAATGGTTTCGGGGTATGTTGTAAAGATGTAGCTTGCATTTAGCCGTTTAGTTTTAGCTGTTTAATTATTTCACTTGATTGGTATTAATTGACAGAATCGTCAAAGCCACACTTGTGTGTGAAAGATTACTTGAGTTTTAGATATTTCTCATGATAGCATAGTCTGTTTATATTGACAAGGAAAACTTCGGGAGTACACTACATCTAAACACAAAACCTATTTTGTTTCCATTTCATCTATGCTATACTACCTTTCAAGAAGGCCAATAAATAGATTTTAGCAAGGAGGCAACCATGCAAAAAAGACAATTAGGAAAAACAGGACTTAACATCACCTCCCTATTCTATGGAGGAATCGTTTCTATGAGCGAGTCCCAAGATGATTCGGATAAGTATGTAGAATATGCGATTGAGAAGGGCATCAATTATTTTGATGTAGCACCTACCTATGGTGATGCGGAACAGAAGTTGGGACGATCTTTAATCCCTTACAGAAAGAATATCCATGTAGCATGCAAGACCATGGAACGCGGTCGCGAAACTGCCAAGCAGGAATTGGACAAGTCCCTAGAATTATTATATACTGATTATTTTGATGTGTATCAATTACACTCCATTACTACTGTCGAGGAAGTGGATGCTGTCTTCGCAAAAGATGGTGCGTTCGAAGTGATTCTTCGTGCGAAGGAGGAAGGAATTCTAAGGCACCTAGGCATTACTTGTCACAGCGAAGAAGCCGCACTGCGCGCGTTGGAGCATTACAATTTTGAGACTATTTTATTTCCAACAAACTGGGGATTGAACATGGCCAAGGACTTCGGCAATCAAGTAACGCACGCCGCAAGAGAGAAGGGCATCGGCCTACTCGGAATGAAATCACTTATCCACCGCTCTTGGCTAGACGAAGAGGAACAGAAGGCCTCCATCTATCCAAAGTCCTGGTGCATGCCAATCTCCAAGGAACGTCCTGAATTCCGAATCGCCGCGATGAAATACGCTTATGAGATGGGCACTTGCTCCCTTGTTGCCCCAGGAAACTTTGAATGCTTTTCTTTTGCCGTAGAACATGCAGATCAGATTCTTCAACCACTAACAGAGGAAGAGCGAGACTTGCTTCGAGACGAACTCCCTAGGATCGAAGGTTATTATTTCTTCTAGCTAGACAAAAGAAGGGGCTCACCGCCCCTTCTTTAAATGCTAACGTAGATATAGTTCTGGGTTGATTGACTCCCCATCTTTTTTCATCTCGAAATATACGTTCACGCCTTCTAGGCTATAGTACTTTGTTTGCTCTGCAACCAATCCAATCACATTGCCTTGTTCAATGAGCTGTCCTTCTTCAAATCTCAAGTCTTTTAACTGACCATAGATTGCCTGATATCCATTGCCCATATCCACTGTCATGGTCAAACCGATATCGTGTTTCTCTTCTATCAATTGTACGATTCCACGGCCTGCTGCCAACACTTCGCCATCCACTTGTCCTGCAATTATAATCGCTGGATTTCTCTTGAATTGATCCAATGTTTCGAAATAAACTGTCTGTTCCATACTAAAATCCATTAGAACTTCTCCTGACACAGGCCACATGAGCTTGTCCGTATCTACGAAATTCACTGCCTCTTTTGTGAAATTACCTTCTACAACATCTTCCGCAATTGGCGTCTCTGCCTCCTGAATCGGTTCCGCTTGTGGCACTGTTATCCCTGGATTTGTGATATTATCATCGCTGGATGCTATCTCGACCGGAATCTCTAACTCCGTTTGTGTCTGACTCTGCGTTTCCTCTTTTGTAACACTTGGCTGGCTTTCTGTTTCATATTCAGCAAGTTCCTGCGCAAGATTATTCTCCACATTCTCTTGATATTGTGTAAATGTATAAACCCCTGCTAATGTAATCACTGCACAAAAACCTAGTACCAACCCTGTAACTGCTCCCTTTTTGCCTAATTTAGGCATCACATAATTTCTCTTCATATTCATCACCTCTGAAAATATTTTTGCCAGAAATGATGGGAGTTATTCTGTTTTTTCTAAATTTATTTCTTCAAAAGACTTTAGCTCTACACCTTTATAAAAATATTGCAAAATTTCTCGATATGATTTCCCCTCTAGCGCCATATAATGCGCTGTATTTTGACTCAATCCTAATCCATGTCCCACACCAGAAGTCGTGATTTTTATTCCTTCTTCTATCTCTTGTAGGACAAATGCCCCTGATGACAAATCCATCAGCTTTCGAAAGTCTTCCCCCTGCAGGATACCTTCCTGTACTCGCACTTCCATTACATAGCCCGCATGATCCGTTGACAATATCTGAAAATCCGAATAATACAAATCACTCGCTCCCAAGTCTAGCCTCTCCGAAACTTCATCATAGGACATCTCTGTCACTTGCAGTTGTAATTCATGCTCCAAGTCTAGCGGACAGCTAACACTTTCCAAATATTCATATCCACTTGCGCCCAAAACCTCTACTCCACTTCGTGTCTGTCCTAGACTAAGAAAATGGTATGGAGATACAACGAGGCCGTCGTTGTACATCAGTATCTCATCCTCTGTACTCTCGACCGCCTCGTTTAACCGCTGATATATCTCTACTGTATTCTCATTTTCCCATTTTTCCTGTACATCCACTACATCATAATACACTTCATCATATACATGATTGGGATCTCCGCCTGACTCTAGATATAGCCTAGTCCGAATCATCACGGCTTGGGCTTTCATCGCTTCTAGATCATATTCTGTAGGAATTTCTCTTGCTAATATTCCCACTAGATACTCTTCCCAGAGCACCCCTGACTCCTCGCCCTCAACCTGAACGATGATACCGTTGGTAGACTCACCTAGATTCACACTTTGTATTTCTGCACCATTCATAAAAATTGTCAATATATATGGCAGTAATAAAATAATAGCAAGCACTGATAATATCTTCTTCCCTAACTTGGTCATAGCGCATTCCCTTTGTCAATACTTCGTATATAAGATATGCCAAAACTTATAATCTTATAACTTCCAGATTTCATCCACGTATTGCTGAATCGTTCTATCCGAAGTAAACTTTCCACAGCAAGCTGTGTTCTTCATCGCCATCTTCGCCCATCCTTCTTTGTTGCGATATGCTGCCTCTACTCGCTGTTGTGCGTCTGCATATGCGCGGAAGTCTCTCAGGATAAAGTAGGTGTCTGCTCGATCTGTTCCATTTGTATTCAATAAAGAATCATACAATGCTCGGAACATATTGCCATCTCCATTCGAGTATGTGCCATCTACCAATTGATTGATCACACGACGAATCTCCTCGTCGTTGTTGTAGATGTCCACTGGGTTGTAACCACCATAGTTTTCATATTGAATCACTTCATCTGCACTGAGTCCGAAGATAAATGCATTGTCCATTCCAACTTCTTCTACGATTTCTACGTTTGCGCCGTCCATGGTTCCAATAGTCGGTGCCCCATTTAACATAAACTTCATGTTTCCTGTTCCCGATGCTTCTTTGGATGCCGTTGAAATCTGCTCACTAACATCTGCTGCTGCAAATATCATCTCCGCATTGGACACACGATAATCCTCAATAAATACCACCTTGATTTTATCATGGATGCTTGGATCGTTGTTTACAACATTTGCCACTGCATTGATTAACTTAATCGTCTGTTTTGCTCGCATATATCCTGCTGCCGCCTTCGCTCCAAAGATAAAGGTTCTTGGATACACTGACAGTTCTGGATGTTCCTTGATTCGATTATATAGGTACATCACATGTAAGATATTGAGCAACTGTCTCTTGTATTCATGGAGACGCTTTACCTGTACATCAAAGATAGAGTCTGGATCAATCTCTACACCATTATGCTTCAAGATGTATTTTGCAAGTCTTTCTTTGTTCTTTCTCTTGATCGCCATAAATTCTTCTTGGGCTTGCTTATCATCGATCAATGGTAGCAATCCTGAAAGCTGTGGCAAATCCTTCACCCAACCGTCTCCGATATGGTCTGTTACCCAATCCGCCAATAATGGATTTCCATGTAGCAAAAACCTTCTCTGAGTAATACCGTTCGTCTTGTTATTGAATTTGTCTGGCATCATTTCATAGAAGTCTCTTAATTCTTGTTTCTTCAAGATCTCCGTATGCAGTCTAGCCACACCATTCACCGAATATCCTGCGCAGATTGCTAGATGCGCCATCTTCACTTGCCCATCATATAGGATAGCCATTTTTCGAACTTTCTCTTCGTTGTTCGGATATTTTTCTCTAATATCTAATATAAAACGACGGTTAATTTCTTCTATAATTTCATATACCCTTGGCAACAAGGTTCTAAATAAATCAATCGGCCATTTTTCAAGTGCCTCTGACATAATTGTGTGGTTGGTATAAGCGCAAGTCTTCGTCGTTACTTCCCACGCTTCATCCCACTCAAGTTCTTCCTCATCCATAAGGAGACGCATTAGCTCTCCGACCGCTACCGTTGGATGTGTGTCATTCAACTGGAAGGTAACCTTCTCATGCAAATCATGAATATCATCATTTAGTTTCTTGTATTTCTCCAATGCAGTCTGAAGAGTCGCCGATACGAAGAAATACTGTTGCTTTAATCTCAACTCTTTCCCTGCCATGTGGTTATCATTTGGATATAGCACTTCTACGATATTTCTAGCCAAATATCTATGCTCTACCGCTTTATGATATTCCCCTTTATCAAAAGAGTCTAGGCTAAACTGATCCATTGCTTCTGCATCCCAGATACGAAGCGTGTTGACAACTCCATTGCCATATCCAACAATTGGCACATCGTATGGAATCGCACGCACGCAAGTATAATTCTTCTGGTCATAATGAACTCTACCATTCTCATCACGAACCGTGCAAGTAGTTCCTCCAAAACGAACTTCCTTCGCATACTCTGGTCTACGAAGTTCGAACGGAAAACCATCCTTCAACCAGTCATCTGGAATCTCCATCTGGTAGCCATTCTCAATTTTTTGCTTGAACATTCCATAGCGATAACGAATTCCGCCACCATACGCTGCATAATCGAGTGTTGCTAGCGAGTCTAAGAAACACGCAGCCAAACGACCCAATCCGCCGTTTCCAAGTGCCGCATCGGGCTCTTGGTCTTCGATTTCATTGATATCAACCCCTAACTCTTCTAGCACTTCTTTTACTTCCTTGTATGCACACAAGTTAATCAAACTATTCCCCAGTGTACGCCCCATCAAAAACTCCATGGACAGATAATAAACCGTTTTCGGATTTTCTCTATCGTATCGTTTCTGTGTTTCAATCCACTGGTCCATTACATATTCTTTTACTGCATAGCAAACCGCTTGGTAAATCTGCTGTTTCGTCGCTTCTCCAACCGTCTTGCGATACATGGATCTTACATTATCCTCAACAGTTTCCTTGAATTCTGCCTTATCAAATGTAAATACCTCTTTTGATTCTGCCATATTAATAACCATCCCTTTCTTCTCGCTGTCTAGCAACTTTGGCACAAAAGGGCCAAATTGCCGTGTGAAAATTTTATTTTCACATTACCTCCTACTGATTTGCGCGCTCCACGCCTAGCTTTACGTCTTCGCCGTTGATGCTCCAGTCTTTCACATATCCAACTGGATCCGCGTCTTTTACTGAGTTTGCCAATACTTCCTTTGCTACTGTGTTTCCAAACTTTTCGAAAATAACACTTGCTTTTTCAGTACCACTGTAGGTAACCATTATCTTGTCTGTAACCTCAAAATCTGCTTCTTTTCTCATCGTTTGAATTTTACTGATAATTTCTCTTACAAATCCCTCTTCCAATAACTCCTCTGTTAAATTTGTATCCAACACCACTGTAATTCCGTTCTCGTTCTCCGATACATAGCCTTCCATCTGTGCTGTCTCAATCAGTAAGTCCTCTGTTGTAAGTTCTACTTCTTCTCCACCGATTGTCAATGAAATCTTGCCTACCTCATTGAGTTGATCCATGGTTACATTTCCATCAATCTCCAATAGTGCCGCTTTAATTCCACCCAATAATTTTCCATATTTAGGTCCCACAGTTCTCATCTGTGGTTTAAATGAATACGATGTAAAGTTTCTCACATCATCTGTGAAAGTAATCGCCTTCACATTTAACTCTTCTAATACAATCTCTTGATAGAACTCTGGCAATTCCACCTCTGCCTTCACAAACATCTGTCCAATTGGCTGACGATTCTTGATGTTTGCTGAGTTTCTACAAGCTCTACCCATAACAACTAGTTTCAACACCTCATCCATGTTGATCTCCAATTGCTTGTCAATCATAGCCTCATCCGCCACAGGATAATCACATAAGTGAATACTCTCTGGTGCACTTGTATCAATACCAGCTACCAGATTGCGGTAGATATCTTCTGTCATAAATGGAATCAATGGTGCTGCAAGTTTTGATACGGTAACGAGCGCAGTATATAGAGTCATGTACGCGTTGATCTTGTCTTGCTCCATTCCTTTTGCCCAGAAACGCTCACGACTTCTTCTCACATACCAGTTACTCATATCATCTACGAATTCTTGTAATGCTCTTGCACTCTCAGGAATCTTATAATTATCCAAACTATTATCTACTACTTGAATCAAGGTGTTCAACTTCGACAATAACCACTTATCCATAACACTTAATTTATCATATTCTAGTGAATATTTTGTGGCGTCGAATTCATCAATATTTGCATAGAGCACAAAGAACGCATAAGTGTTCCACAAAGTACCCATGAATTTACGTTGTCCTTCCACTACTGCCTTGCCGTGGAAACGGTTTGGCAACCATGGCGCACTGTTTACATAGAAATACCAACGAATCGCATCCGCTCCATAAGTCTCCAATGCATCAAATGGATCAACTGCATTGCCTTTGGACTTACTCATCTTTTGCCCATTTTCATCTTGCACATGTCCGAGCACGATTACATTCTTGTATGGCGCCTTGTTAAAGATCAATGTAGAAATCGCCAATAATGAATAAAACCATCCACGTGTTTGATCCACCGCCTCTGATATAAAGTCGGCTGGGAATTGTTGTTCGAACAAGTCTTTGTTCTCAAATGGATAGTGATGTTGTGCAAACGGCATCGCTCCACTGTCAAACCAACAGTCGATAACCTCTGGTACACGCACCATCTCCCCTCCACACTCTGTACAAGTAATGGTCACTTCATCGATATAAGGTCTGTGAAGTTCTACATCATCTCCACAATTCTTAGACATGGCTTTCAATTCTTCCTTACTTCCAATCGAATGCATATGTCCACACTTACACTCCCAGATATTAAGCGGAGTTCCCCAATAACGATTACGGCTGATTCCCCAGTCTTGGACATTCTCCAACCAATCTCCGAATCTTCCTTTTCCGATGTTTTCTGGAATCCAGTTGATTGTGTTATTGTTCTTAATCAAATCTTCTTTTACTGCTGTCATCTTGATAAACCAAGACTCTCTTGCATAATAAATCAACGGTGTATCACATCTCCAGCAGTGTGGATAGCTATGCTCAAAATTCGGTGCATCAAATAGCAAACCACGCTCCTCTAATTCTTTTAAGATTGCTGGATCTGCTTTCTTGCAGAATGTTCCTGCCCAAGGAGTACATTCTACCATCTCACCTTTTTCATCCACGAGCTGCACGAATGGCAAGTCATATTCTCTTCCTACCTGCGCATCATCCTCACCAAATGCTGGTGCGATATGAACCACACCTGTACCATCTGTTAGGGTTACAAAGTTATTGCAAGTTACGAAATGCGCCTTCTTTCCACCTGTCACATCTACGCCAAAAGTAAATAATGGCTCATATTCTTTATGCTCTAATTCTTTCCCATCAAATGATTCAATTACAGTATATTCCTCAACTAGCACTTTTTCAAGGAGTGCCTCTGCCATATAATAGATATTTGCACCTTTCTTAACTTTTACATACCTTTCGTTCGGATTTACACAAAGTGCAACGTTCGACGGCAAAGTCCAAGGCGTAGTCGTCCAAGCCAAGATAAATGCATCTTCGCCTACCACTTTAAAACGCACGATTGCTGAGCGCTCTTTCACATCCTTATATCCTTGTGCCACTTCATGACTCGACAAAGGAGTTCCACAACGTGGGCAATATGGTACAATCTTATATCCTTTATAAAGTAATTCCTTCTCCCAAATCTGCTTTAGCGCCCACCACTCCGACTCGATAAAATCATCGTGATACGTCACATATGGATCGTCCATGTCTGCCCAGAATCCTACGGTTGCAGAGAAATCTTCCCACATCCCCTTATACTTCCAAACACTTTCCTTACAGTGGTCGATAAATGGCTCCAAGCCATACTCTTCAATCTGCTCTTTTCCATCAAGTCCTAGTAACTTCTCAACCTCAAGCTCAACAGGTAGACCATGCGTATCCCATCCAGCCTTTCTAGGAACCATATTTCCTTTCATCGTGCGGTATCTCGGAATCATATCCTTGATTACCCTTGTCAATACATGACCAATATGCGGTTTTCCATTTGCAGTAGGCGGACCATCGTAAAATGTATAACTCTCTCCTTCTTTACGATTCTCCATACTCTTTCTGAAAATATCCTGGTCAGCCCAGAACTTCTCCACTTGTTTTTCTCTTTCTACGAATTTTAAATCTGTAGACACCTTTTGATACATACCTTACCTCCTTATATGCTGCAGTCTCTTACTGCCACCTGCTTTGATATATCGAAAATCAGAATTTCCAATATATCAAAAAAAGCCCGCCCTGTAAAAGGACGAGCCAAAACACCAAAACCACCGATTACACCATACCATCATATGAGTTCCCGATAACGGCGGAAAGCCGGCACCCACTACTGATACATCTAAAACTATTACCTAAATTCATAATTTCATACGTTCGCAGTTGCAACTTCGAAGTGATATTCAAACATAAACTACTCGCATCGGGCTTCCACCATCCCCGACTCTCTTTTGCTTTCCTCTCATGTCCTACTGTCTTCATCATTGTTTTTGTCGATATAATTATATAAATTTTTTCCACTTGCGTCAAGTTAAAATTTTGTAATAACAGCGTAAACACTTTCGGCGAGGGAAATATTTATCATTCTCCCCCGCCCCAGTGCATCCATCTGTGAATCTATCTATTTTTCAGCTTTTCGTTTCTTTAACCAACTATAGCTTATGCCATGATTGTCACATTTCGGTCACACCAGCGATGAAGATCGTTATTTTTTTAAATTTTATTGTTTTTCGTACTTTTTTCGTGTGACCATATTATTTTGTTGACATTTTCTTTTGCATATTATATCATATGATTGCAACCACATATGAACACTTATTCATGTATCAATGGAGGATATGTAGATGAAACCTATTTCAAATTATGATTTTCACTGTGCACACGCACAAAGTGTATTAGAAGCAATGCCAGAAGATGATATCTGTGTAGATATCGCAGACTTTTATAAGATTTTCTCTGATTCATCCCGTGTGAAGATTCTCTTCGCCATGCTAGAAAAAGAAATCTGCGTTCATGATATGGCTCAGATTGTAAATATGAGTCAGTCATCGGTCTCACACCAATTAAAAACCCTTCGCCAATGCAAGGTCGTGAAGGTACGTCGCGAAGGGCGCAACTCCTTCTACTCACTCAATGATACTCACATACACGATGTCTTGATTCTCGCAAAAGAACATCTAAGCTGCTAGAATTCAACCAAATGAAAAGGAGACGATTATGAATATACAAGGTTTTTTTAGCAATTTATTAACATTATTTATCGACATGTCATTTTATATTATGTTGGGCTTGTTGCTTGTAGGCACTCTACATAGTTTCGTGGATAAGAAGTGGATAACCTCCCAGATTGGTAGCAATAGTTTCTGGTCTGTGGTCAAAGCTTCTATTATAGGAGTTCCTCTTCCACTCTGCTCATGTGGAGTAGTTCCAACTGCGGTAGAACTAAAGAAAACCGGAGGTTCCAACGGTGCTGTGGTGTCTTTTTTAGTGTCGACACCTCAGACTGGCGTAGACAGCATCATTGCAACCTGGGGAATTCTCGGTCCCTTCATTGCAATCTTTCGTGCTTGTGCGGCCTTTATCTCTGGAATTATAACTGGTGCCATCGTCAATATCTTTGGCAAGGATGTGAAACTAGCCGAAACCAAATCCACTTGCGGTTGTGGCTCGAAACCAGAACCTAGCGCATCAAGTTGCGGTTGTAGTTCCGTGCCAGAACCTAGTGTATCAAGTTGCGGTTGTAGCTCTGTGCCAGGACCTAGCACATCAAGTTGTGGTTGTAGCTCCGTGCCTGCTCCGTCCGAATCGAGCTGTTGTTGTGGCACGACACCAGAACCCGAAGAAGCTAGTTGCTGCTGCAGTTCTACTGCAAAACCAGCATCCACATCATTTACTGAGAAGCTTAAGGATGTCTTCACCTATGGTTTTGGTTCTTTCTTAGATGAAATCGCATTCCACTTTATCATAGGAATTTTAATTTCAGCTCTAATCTCCACCTTAATTCCAGAGGACTTCTTCGTTGGATACGGTTTAGACAGCGGAATTTTATCCATGATATTAATGGTGCTTGTTGGTTTGCCGATGTACATCTGCTCCACCTCATCTATACCAATTGCACTATCCTTAATCATGAAGGGACTTTCGCCTGGAGCAGCATTTGTATTTTTATTTACAGGACCCGTGTCAAACATGGCATCATTGATTGTGATAGCAAAAAGCCTAGGGAAGAAAATAACTGCCATCTACGTAGGTTGTGTCATTGTACTGTCCATTACATTTGGTATGATCTTTGATTATTTCATCAGTGCTTTTCATCTTGATGTGCTGACACATACAGAAACCCATGTCCATCACACACAATTGCCATGGTATTCTCTTGTGATTGCGGGAATCTTTTTTCTCCTATTAATTAGAAGTTCTATCGTGATACTAAAGAATAAACTGAAAAAATAGCGAAAATAAAAAACACCCACATTTTCCATTTTAAACAAAGAGAGAATTACCCCTAACCCTAGTAATTCTCTCTCAATTCATTTCACTCTATTATTAATTTCTTAATATGACCACTAGCCGTCAACTTATCATATATACTCTGGGCACTGTGCATCCCCTGTTCCGAGTCAAGAATACGATAGACTTCGTCAACGATTTCTATATCGCATCCGAATATCTTAGCTCCTACTTCCACAGAAAATTCATTATGATTTGCAATAATCAATTGTAATAATTGTAGCCAGCTCCCCTCTTCTCTTCCTTCTTCTCTTCCTTGCCTCAACAAATCACAATCATGTGCATATAAAGACATATGCTCTCGCCTCCATTCTGCATTCTCTTTTACTTTTTTCATCTCATCATCAAGTTTTCTTACGAACTCACTATCCATAGTCCCATCCTTGACATATTTCAAAAACGCACTTAATTCCTTACCTATATCTTCATTTATGTTATTTGCATTCAGAAATATCTTCGTTGCCTCATCTCCAAGATGAATGCTCTTATCTTCCAAACAGATATGCTCAAAAGTATAGATACTTCGTCCTTGACCAAAGAGATCAAAAGGGCAGATAAAGATAATAAAACTCTTTGGCAACTCATCATACGTTCTTCCTTTGTCAATTAAGTTTAGGTCAATCATTCCTTGATAATAACGACTCCTTTTTGGAAGATGTTTGGTGTCTGTCGCTTGCATTTCGATATCATAGGCTATTCTTTCTTCATCCTCATCCTCGTCTTCAAGGTATACATCTAACCGTACACTTTTGGCATCTAAGGATAAGTCTAGCTCCTTTTCTGTCTCCTTGTAAACAATCTTTCGAATCTTTACTCCTAGAACCACTTCTAATAATTCCTTGCACAATTCAGTATTTTTCATGATGTGCTTGAACAATAAACTATTGGTAATTCGAACAGCCTCTAGGTTGAATTCCTTTGTACTCTTTGATTTCTGATTTTCTTCTGTAATCTTCGTCATAAGTCTCCTCCTTATTCAGTTGTGCTGCAAGGAGAATTTATTTAGAATGCAGAAATCATTGATAAATACATCAATCCTGACTCTTTCATACTCCTTGCTCTACTATGGGGTTTCAAGCATGAAGTTACTGAATGGTTCAAGCGAAGGTACTACTAAATCTCACTTATCATTCTTAGAAAAATGACACCACATGTCGTGGTAAAGAATTGAACTTGTATGCTTATACTCATGATAACATAGCCTGTTTATCTTAGCAATAAAATTTTTATTGTCATCTTTTCATCTTTTCATCTTTTCATTTAAAATTGAAAAAGTGTAACTGCCTTGAATTTCAATTGCAGTTCAAAGCATTTCATGTTACACTGATAGGCGAAACAACAATGATGCAATTAAAATAATATTTAATGGAGTATGCCTATGAAAATTTATGAATCTGCTGAAGATTACCTAGAAACTATCTTACTACTAAAAAATCAAATCGGACTCGTTCGTTCCATCGACATTGTAAACCATCTCGGTTATTCCAAGCCAAGCGTCAGTGTTGCAATGAAGAAGCTACGCGAAAATGAGCTGATAACCGTCAATAATTCAGGGCATATTGAACTCACGGAACAAGGACACGAAATTGCTAGTGGCGTATATGAAAAACACCAGATATTAACCACTATTTTGATTGATTTAGGGGTGACGCCAGAAGTGGCGCGAGAAGACGCCTGCAAGATTGAACATCATTTAAGTGATGAAAGTTTTGAAAAAATCCGTGATTATGTAAATCGAAAAAATTAACTACACTGTTTCTAATATATTTTTCAATGCCGAAAGGGAACTTGAATGCGAGCGCTCGATTCTCGCATTGCATCGCTTCGCCTCACAGTTCGCACATGCGACCAACTTGTGAGATACGGTATTCGTAAACATGATAATCATGTCTGGAGACCCAAACTTTCCCCTCACATCACCCTTCATTTTGGTAAATATCTTCGCCTTACATCCATATTGCTTACATGTATCAAGATATCTTCTCTCCATACATTCATTTCCACCAATAATCACAACACTCATATCTCTTTCTCCTTTCACGAGTTAGCATTAGCTAACCATAGATCTAAAATTAATCCGTCACGAATGACGGTTGCTCATTATTTTTTAGTTAGCATTCGCTAACCACCTCTACAATATACCTTATATTTCCTAATCTGTCAATACTTTAATCGTTACTTTTGTGCAATGGAAACAGAGTTTCCTACCGCAAAAAAAAGGACTGCCGGTCAGACAGCCCTTCTTTTATAGTTATCTAAAGGAATGAGGGGGATGATAGCTAAGTTGTTTCTCTTAACTATCTATACATAGTATAACCCGAAATCATGTCCAAAGTATGTCTTCATCCTAAAAGAAATCTTAAATTTCTTAAGTGTCGCTTAAGAAATTGTCGACTTTTTGTTTCCTTTGTTGTAGAATATGATGATACATGGGACAAAAGTTATGATTTCATGTATCCTATTATTAATATATATCAAACGAGGTAAAATTATGCGATTAAGAAATATCCCACATGCCGACGAATTTGTCGCAAATCATGAAAAAGCAATTTTAGAAAACCAAGGCAAAGATTTCAAAGGTCACTGGAAGCAAGAATTCGGCAACAACAATCCGATTCACACGGAAATCGGAATGGGCAAGGGGCAGTTCATCCTGACGCTTGCAAAGCAAAACCCTGACATTAACTATATTGGAATCGAGCGATATACCAGTGTTTTATTACGCGCGCTTGAAAAATACGAAACCGAGGAGTTTTCTACACTAGAGAATATTCGTTTCATCTGTATGGATGCTAACAATCTCTGTAATATGTTTGAAGAGCAAGAAGTGTCTCAGATTTATTTGAATTTCTCAGATCCTTGGCCAAAATCAAAACATGCAAGTCGTCGATTGACATCGAGAAACTTCCTTAATATATATGACAAAATATTACAGGCTGATGGAACCATAGAATTCAAGACCGACAATCGTCCCCTATTTGACTTTTCACTCTATGAAGTGAGTGAATCAAAATGGAATCTGGACCAATCAACCTTCGACCTACACCATAATCCAGATATGATGGTTGGAAATGTGATGACCGAATACGAAGAGAAATTCTCTTCCATGGGCAATCCCATTCATAAGCTAATCATTTCTAGAATAAACTAAAACAAGACCGATTCTTAACCGAGGTGTTGATTTGCCAAATCCTTTCCAATCTGCTGGTTGCAGAAAAAGAATGATGAACTTTCTATATACGAAACCAAAACTTCGTAGGCTCTTCGCACAGATGGTTCTCTCATGGCGCGAAGTCTGTCGAGTGTTAAATAGCAGAGGATGTTAATCAGGGACGGGGTAGGGTTAAGCTTTTATGCTCAACCCTACCCCGTCCTCAATTATTTCGCCCCAACTATTTACTCATCTTGAAGAGCGTCGTATCCTGATTCCCCAGTTCTAACTTTATATACATCATTTACTGGGCAGATGAAGATCTTTCCATCTCCGATATTTCCTGTTTGTAAGCTGTTGATTGCAGCATCTACCACTGTCTTAACTGGTACCTTGCAAACAACGATTTCCACTTTTACTTTTGGCAATAAATTGAAATCTACTGGAACTCCACGGTAGTATTCCGAAGCTCCTTTTTGGATTCCACATCCCAATACTTGTGTTACTGTCATACCTGTAACTCCGATTTCATTCATTACAGATTTTAATGCCTCAAATTTATTTTGATTTGTTAATATAACAATCTTGCTAATTGGTGTATCTTTTTCATTTAGTATGTTTGCAGGATCTGTCACTGTTACTTTATTTGCAACTGGCAACACTTCTTCTTTGGCTTTTTTAGCAACCTTCGAAGGTTTTCCTACATGCATAAAGTCAGCATAACTTGATTCCAAACCATGTTCTTCAATATCAAGACCTGTAATCTCCTCTTCTGCCGAAACACGAAGTCCCATTGTCTTGTTTACCAATGTAAATACGATTGTCATAGTCACTGCAACCCACGCGATAACCGCCACAACTCCAATTGTTTGTACGATTAGGAAGTCTGCACCGTGTCCGTATAATAATCCAGAATCCACTGCGAAGAGACCTGTTAAGATTGTACCAACTGCACCGCATAGACCGTGAACACCTACCGCACCAACTGGATCATCAATCTTAAGAACTTTATCAATAAACTCGATACCAAATACGATTACAAACGAAGCGATTAAACCAATTGCAAATGCACCTGCTGGAGACACATAATCACATCCTGCTGTAATTGCAACCAAACCACCTAGGGCACCATTCAATGTCATAGAAACGTCTGGCTTACCATATTTGAACCATGTAATTACCATGGTAGCCGCTGCTGATGTCGCTGCCGCTAAGTTTGTTGTAACGAAGATGCTTGACATTGCAAGAAGCGTTTCATCTCCTGTTGCTGATACGGTAGAACCACCATTAAATCCGAACCAGCAGAACCATAGGATGAATACTCCTAGAGCACCTAAGGTTAAGTTATGCCCAAGAATCGCCTTAGGCTTTCCATTTTTTCCATATTTTCCAATACGTGGTCCTAGGATTTTAGCTCCGATTAGGGCTGCAACACCACCAACCATGTGAACTGTAGTAGAACCAGCAAAATCGTGGAATCCCATTTCTGCTAACCAGCCACCACCCCAGATCCAGTGTCCTGAGATTGGGTAAACCACTGCACTTAATACTAAACTATAGATACAATATGCCGAGAACTTTGTACGCTCAGCCATTGCTCCAGATACGATTGTTGCCGCTGTTGCGCAAAACACTGTCTGAAAAATCAAGAATGCCATAGTTGGGTATGTACCACTATAATCTCCTTGAACAAAAAAGTCCGGTGTTCCAATAAAACCTCCGATGTCAGTTCCAAACATAAGTCCGAATCCTAACACCCAGAAAACGAGGGTTCCTAACGAAAAGTCCATTAAGTTTTTCATAATGATGTTTCCCGCGTTTTTCGCTCTTGTAAATCCGGCTTCCACCATCGCGAAGCCTGCTTGCATGAAGAATACTAGTGCGGCCCCTAGTAGGACCCATATAGTATCTACTGATGAATATAATTCCATAATTCTCTCTCCTTAATCAAATAATCTGCATTTTGTTTTGTTGACGGGTTACAAATACTTCTCATAATATGCATGCTGTGTAATTTATATGTTTCGTATAATAGCAAATGGGGCGTTACAATCCTCCTATAAAAGAAGAAACGTAACACCCCATTGTGTTATTATACAAATGCATATTATTGATAAGTATGAAATGGAACGGTGATTCTATTTCCAATGATGTAAAAAATAAAAAATGGCACCATAGATTTCTCTATAGCGCCGTTGCCATTTCATAGACCTAGTATATAACTCCTCAACCGATATGTCAATCGTCACTTGTGTAATTTATTTTTTTCTTTTTTCACTTTTTTTGTGCAAAACTAACAAAACACAAAATGGAATTGACTAACACTATTAAAGTGCCTATAATTAAATGTAAGAAAGCCGTTTTTATATCATAACGGGTTTTTTTCGTTTAAATGAGAGCTTAAATATAGAAATTGGAGGTAGAGAATTATGAGTTATACTGTAAGCGAAGTACTGGATTTCGTGGAAGAAAATGATGTAAAATTTGTAAAATTAGCCTTTTGCGACTTGAACGGGGTTCAGAAAAACATTTCGATTACCGCTGAATCTCTTCCAAAAGCATTTGAAAAAGGGATATCGATTGACACTTGGGCGATCGATGGATTTGTCAAGATAGAAGAGACCGATTTACTCCTATTCCCTGACCTATCTACGGTTACCATTCTACCATGGAGACCGCAACACGGTCGTGTCATGCGTATGTTTTGCAGTATCAGATATCCAGATGGCAGACAATTTGAGGGTGACGGAAGATATATTCTATCTCAAGCTGTAAAAAAAATGGCAGAGGCGGGCTATCGCTGTAATATAGGTACCGAATGTGAATTCTATTTATTTGAATTAGATGAAAAGGGACTTCCTACAAAGATCCCACAAGATCACGCTCAGTATTGTGACATTGCCCCTCTAGACAAAGGCGAAAATGTACGTCGCGACATCTGTTTCACTTTAGAAGAAATGGGAATTGTTCCAGAGAGTTCACACCATGAACAAGGTCCTGGACAAAATGAAATTGATTTTCGACACAGCAATGCAGTTACAGCTGCTGACAACATGACATCTTTCAAATCCGTGGTAAAAACCATTGCACGAAAGAATGGACTGTTTGCCTCTTTTATGCCAAAACCTTTTAAAAACAAGAGTGGAAATGGTCTGCATGTCAACATTTCATTAGAAAAAAATGGAAGAAATATCTTCCAACCGCAAGATGATAGCGACTATAGCCAAGAAGCTGAATTCTTTATAGAAGGAATTCTAAATCGAATAAAAGAAGTGACCTTATTCTTTAATCCGATTGTAAATTCTTATCGTCGTTTGGGCGAGTTTGATGCTCCACGGCATATTACTTGGTCACAACACAATCGTTCCCGGCTTGTTCGAATTCCAGCAGAGTCTGGCAAGTATGGAAGAATGGAGTTGCGTTCTCCTGATCCAACTTGTAATCCATACATTGCATTTGCACTTTTAATCTATGCAGGATTAGAGGGATTGGAGAATAAAATACCGCTTCGTGAGCAGGTAGATATCAAAGCGCTAGCAAGAGACAACGATAAGTTGGATGAAATCGATAAAATTCCCCATAACTTAGCGGAGGCAATCCAATGTGTAAGAGAAAGTGAATTTGTGAGATCTCATCTACCTGAAAAAATGCTGAATGTCTACTTAGACATGAAATCCGACGAATATACTCAATACAACCAAGGCTTAACTTCTGAGCAAAAAGACGAATTATATTTCCATCGTGTTTAGTTCAACCGAGACACTCGTTAATCTTAAAACAGAAGGGAGTAGCACATGAGCCAGAGATTGGTTGTATCAAGTTCTGAAAAAGGCCAAAAATTGTTGCTTTCTCTATTAAAAACAATGGACAACACCACGAATTCTGTTGCCAACAATGCAAGTGAGGCTCGACGATTGATGATACAAAATGACTTTGATGTCATCATCATCATCGCACCTTTAAAAGATGAATTTGGCACCGAATTGGCTCAATACATCACGAGCAATAGCCAGTCTGGTGTCATATTAATCGGCAAACAGGAGATTGCGGATCAGATCTCAGCCCAAGTAGAGGACTATGGTGTTTTGGTCGTAGGGATGCCCATTGGAAAAGCAACGTTTTATCAAGCCTTAAAGATGGCTTCTGTTATGAAGCGACGCATGGAACAATTACGTGCAGAAAATGCAAAATTACAGAACAAATTAAAGGACGTCAATAAAATAAGTAGAGCCAAATGCCTCTTGATACAGTATATGAACCTGACCGAAGAAGAGGCACACCGACAGATAGAAAAGCAGGCAATGGATAAGCAAAGCACGCGAAAAGAAATTGCCGAAATGATAATCGAAAACTATGCAACATAATAAATTCACATACTGAATGGATGTTGTTATACAAATCAAAAAAGTCAAAGGAGAATAACATGACAAAATATATTTTTGTTACAGGCGGAGTCGTATCTGGCCTAGGAAAAGGAATTACCGCAGCATCTTTGGGACGCTTGCTTAAATCACGAGGACTAAAGGTTGCAGCACAAAAACTGGATCCATATATCAATGTAGACCCTGGAACTATGAGCCCCTACCAACACGGCGAAGTTTATGTCACTGAAGATGGTTGCGAAACCGATCTAGACCTAGGACATTATGAGCGCTTTATCGACGAAGATCTGAACCAGTACTCGAATCTAACAACCGGAAAAGTCTATTGGAATGTTCTTACAAAAGAGCGTGAAGGCGCTTATCTAGGTAACACCGTACAGGTTGTTCCTCATGTAACCAATGAAATTCGTGAGTTTATTCATCGTGCCGCGAAAACAACCGAGGCAGATGTGCTCATTACCGAAATCGGTGGAACAACTGGCGATATCGAAAGCCTTCCATTTGTTGAAGCGATTCGCCAATTTTCCTATGAGGTAAAGAAAGAAAATTGCCTATTCATACACGTGACTTTGGTTCCGTACCTTGAAAGTTCTAAGGAACACAAGTCAAAGCCAACACAACACAGTGTAAAAGAGTTACAATCCCTAGGAATCATGCCGGATATCATTGTTACTCGTTCCGATTATAAAATCGACGAAGATGTGACCAAAAAAATCGCACTCTTTTGTAACGTAGATGAAGATTGTGTTATCGAAAACCTCACACTCCCAGTTCTATATGAAGCACCGATGATGTTAGAGGAGCAAAATTTTTCCAACATCGTATGTCGCAAGCTAGGCATCAAAGCCCCAGCGCCTGATTTAACAGAGTGGACCAACGTTCTAGAACGAATTAAGGGTAGCGACAAAGAAGTCAAAATCGCGTTAGTTGGAAAATATGTAAAACTCCACGACGCCTACCTTTCAATTGCAGAAGCATTAAAACATGCGGGTTACGATTACGGTGCAAAAGTTGATATTCAATGGATTGATTCAGAAGACTTAACTGATGAGAATATTTCTGAAATCCTAGGTGATTGCAAGGGAATCCTAGTTGCTGGTGGATTTGGAAGTCGTGGAATCGAGGGAAAGATTGCAGCAGCAAAATATGCGCGTGAAAATAACATTCCTTACTTTGGCATTTGCCTTGGAATGCAGATTGCAGTCATCGAGTATGCACGAAATGTATTAGGATTAAAAAATGCAAATTCTAGCGAGTTTGTGAGCGATGGAGAGTACTCTGTCATCGACTTAATGCCAGATCAAGAGGGCAATCTACCAAAAGGTGGAACCATGAGATTAGGTGCTTATCCATGTAAGCTAAAACCTGGAACAAAATTACATGAAGCCTATGGTCAAGATGAAATCCAAGAACGCCATAGACACAGATATGAATTCAACAACAGCTACAGAGAGCAATTCGAGGCTGCTGGAATGACAATTTCTGGGACATCCCCAGATAACCACTTGGTTGAGGCTGTTGAGATTTCTAGCCACAAATGCTATATCGCAGCACAGTATCACCCAGAATTTAAGACGCGTCCAAACCGACCACATCCGATGTTCAAATTCTTTGTAAACGCTTGCCTCGACTAAACAAAGACGGGAGCGACAAGAGGACGGACAATGGGGACGGGGGAGATATGAGCAAAAGCTCATCCTTCCCCCGTCCCCTTTTCGCCCCCATCTTAAAATTCGAAGATTGCAACACCATATGGCGCCAATGGATACTCAAGATAGTACGGTCTTCCATCACACTCGCCCTTTTGTGCCTTGTACTTCTCCTGTAACACATCCTTTTCTCCACCAAATTCTTGACTATCAGTACTAAGGATCAATTTGTACTGTTTATTCCTCGGCACTCCAACCCTGTAGTCTGACCGTTCCATCGGTGTGAAATTACACACGAACAAGAGGTTTTTCTTTCCATCTTTGGAATGTCGCATAAAACTATAGATACTACGATACATATCATCCGCATTAATCCATTGGAATCCTTCGTGATGATTGTCCAATTCATAAAATGCCTTGTTTTTCTTATAAAGCTTTAATAATGCTCTTGTAAAATTATTTACATATTGGTGTTCTTTCTCTTGCAACAATCCCCAGTCTAACTCCCTCGCCTCGCTCCACTCACGTAATTGAGCAAAATCCTGCCCCATAAACAGTAGCTTTTTCCCTGGGTGTCCCATCATATACGCATATCCAACCATTAGATTTCTATATTTGTCAATCCCTAACCCTGGCATCTTATTCAGCATAGAACACTTCAGATGAACAACCTCATCGTGTGATAACACCAATACATAATTTTCACTGTATGCATAGGTCATAGAAAATGTCATACTATAGTGATTGTGTTTTCTGAACAACGGATCCAATTTCATATATTCTAAGAAATCATGCATCCACCCCATGTTCCACTTCATGCTAAATCCCAAACCATTATCCTCTGGATCTCCCGTCACCTTCGGCCACGCAGTAGACTCCTCGGCTATCATCAATACACCAGGATGCTTTCCTTTGACAACAGAATTCAAATGCTTAAAGAACTCAATCGCCTCTAGATTTTCATTTCCACCATATTTATTTGCAACCCATCCGCCATCTTGCTTCCCATAGTCTAAATAGAGCATTGATGCAACCGCATCCACCCTTAGTCCATCTATATGAAATTCCTCGATCCAATATAAGGCATTTGCAATTAAGAAGTTTCGTACCTCTGGCTTGCCATAATCAAAAATCTTTGTACCCCAATCTGGATGCTCTCCTTGCTTCGGATCCGCATACTCATAAGTTGGTGTTCCATCAAAATTCTCTAGTCCATGTGAGTCTCTCGGGAAATGCGCAGGCACCCAATCTAAGATGACCCCTATCTTATTCTTGTGGAAATAATCAATCATATATGCAAAGTCTTCTGGCGAACCATATCTTGAAGTCGGTGCATAATATCCTGTAACTTGATATCCCCAAGATGCATCATATGGATATTCGGCAATTCCCATCAATTCAATATGCGTGTACCCCATATCCTTCATGTATTTTACTACCGCACGTGCAAATTCTCTGTAGTTATAATACCCTTCTTCTCCTTCAATGATGTGGCGCATCCACGAACCGATATGTACCTCGTAGATGGATACTGGACTAGTCGTACAATCCCAGTCTTTTCGCTTCTTCATCCAATCATTATCTGTCCATTTGTTTTTGGATAAGTCGACCACTTTTGAAGCTGTACCAGGCAATCTCTCCGTATAATTCCCGAATGGATCTGCCTTTAGAACATAGTCTCCTTTTTTTGACTTCACCGAATATTTATACAACACATCTTCTCCAACCCCTGGAATAAAACAAACAAAAACACCCAAAGGCTCCTGTTTTTCCATAATATGACTGTCCTTATCCCAAAAATTAAAGTCACCCACTACCGAAACTTCTTCCGCATTTGGCGCCCATACTGCAAAATAAACACCTTTCTGTCCATCTTGCTCCATCAAATGTGCTCCCATTTTTTTATAAATCTCATAGTGATTTCCCTGTCCAAATAAATAATGATCAAATTCTCCAAAAAAACAATCGTTCTTAGCTTTCATCCTCATCATCGCTGCACCTCTTTTAAATTATTTTCAAAAAGACGATGCAACTTTTATATTACATCGTCTTCTTATTAATGCTTAAAATCTTTTTCTGTCAATACTACTTTTGATTTATCTTCTGTATCTCTCTTAAAAAGGCGTTTTGCAATTCTCTTCACACCCATTTTTTGTGAAAAGTCGATAGCCTCATCCATAATTTCTTTTACCTCAGCAACGGATACTGCATGATCCTCTCTTTGCAATGAATCAATTCTACTATAAAGTGCTAGAATACCCATTTCATCAATTTTATATCCATTTTCCTTGGCATATGTTTGACCGAAGGTAACCAATTCATCATTAATAAATACAGGAACTTCCAGTCTAGATGTGAATTTTTGTCTAAACTCTGCATTCGAAGACAACAATCGATCCAATGGTTTTCTTTCGTCTTCTAGGATGAATAGCATCTCTCCAGTTTCTCTCTCCATCGCCTTATTCAAACGAATGATTGTTTTCTCACTCATTTGATTTGCTTTTTCGATAATAAGCGCGCCGCCGTATAATTTTCCGATAATGTCGCTGATCTTCTTACGATTTAAGGACTCCCCTGTTACAATTGCAACCTTACCTTGTCTAATATTTCTATTCTTTTGAATCGCCTTAACAATATCAACTGCGAGTACTGTCTTACCAGACCCCTTGTGCCCAATCACTAATAAATTCCCTGTGCTAGATGTGCCCTTTCTTCCAGTGCACTGTCTATCTCTCTCTAGCACCTCTACTAGCTGGTCACTCATACCGCGAACAGGAACAAAATATGAGAACATTTTTTTCTGTTCTTCTGAAAGCCCAGCCCTTAATCCAACTTCACTTTGTGCATCTAAATCATATCTCGCTTGAACAATATATCCCGTATCTTGTCCAATTGCTCCACCAGCAGCCACCATTTTTGCAATCTCAGCCGTAGGTAGTTTTGCTGTTTTTCCTGTTGCAACCGCTTTCGCCATCTCTATTCTAGATGGAGCTGCTTTTTCTTCCTCCAAAACAAGAAGTTTATCCCCCTCCTGCTTCAATTCAAATTCTTGATCTTCTACTGAAATCTCTTGGCTATTCTCTGTCTCATGTAATGCATCTTCTTTTGATAACAAATCATCAATTGCATTTTCACTCCAGATATTTTCAAAATCGTCTTCAGCTTCTGGCTCGTTTCCGTTCACTGCACCCAAATCGATTGGTTCTAAATCCATAGGAATTTCGATGCTATCCGCTTGGTCTGCATCATGTTCAAATCCCTCTGCCAACTCTTCTCCCTGCTCGTCAAACTCTTCTTCCTCATAATCATCATCAGAGTCATCTTCTAACTCTTCCTCATAATCATTATAAGAGTCATCTTCTAGCTCTTCCTCGTACTCATCATATGACTCATTTTCTAACTCTTCATCATAGTCATCATAGGAGTCATCTTCTAGCTCTTTCTCATAGTCATCATAGGAGTCATCTTCTAGCTCTTCCTCATAATCTTCATAAGAGTCATCTTCTAGCTCTTCCTCATAATCACCATAGGATTCGTCTTCGAACTCTTCTTCATAGTCATCATCGAGCGATTCAAATTCATCGTCATATCCCATCTCATCTAGATTAATGACGTTTTGTTCTACTGGCGCTTCTGTGACTTCTTCCTCACTATCTTCTCTGCTAACTGATTTCGCATATTGCAAATCAGGTGCTTCTCCGTCCTCGATTGCCATCATCAATCGAATATCTTCAGGCAATTCCTGAACTGGTGGCTTCTCTTTTGCCACTTGTTCTCTTTCTAGTGCTTCAATTCGTGCTCTTTCTTCTGCCTTTTGTTTTTCAATCTCTATGGCAACTTCAACTTCTTTTTGAGTCTCCTCCCAACCTTGAAGGATTTCCTCTATTCGCATCTGTCCTGTAATTTGTGGACTAATCGTGTTGCTTATATTTGTAGAAGGCTGTACAGAAGCTGGAGTTGGAGTAATTAATGCATCCATCACGACTTGCGTTTTACTCACTTCCCTCTCCACCATCGGCGCCACTTCTTCTGCTAATTTCGCTTGAGCCTCTGCAAGCGGCTTCTCCTTTGGTATTCCAAGATACTTTTCCTGTTGTGATGGTGTGAGATCCCTGAACTTTAGCTTTAAGGAAACCGTGTCTTTCGCATATTTTCCGTCGCCAAACCACAATAGCAAATCATCACACTGAGCTGCACATTCTGATAGCATCCCCGCTTCGTAGTAAAGTGATGCCAGCTCATATGACCAGCGCTCCACTGATTCACTCTTATTAAATGCTTCCAACGCACCAATTTGCTTATCAACACTTGCTCCTTGCGCTCTAAGTATTTTATATCTCAAGATATGTCTATTCGGATCCTTCGGTGCAATGGTAGCAAATTCTTCTAAACACTCTTGCGCCTCATCAACATCTCCTAGTTTCAGAGCCAAAGTTCCCAACTTATATACAATCTTCTTTTCTTCTGGTGCTCTATCAAATGCCAAAAACAAAATATCTCTGCTCTTCCCGTTCTTCCCGCTTTTTTCATAGATATCGCTCACAGTACACAACATATCAACATTGCGCACTCTTCTCCAGTCGATAGAATCTGCGATGATCATCGCCTGTACATAGTTTTTTGTTTTCACATATCCTAACATCTGTTCAGTTTTCACTCGATATTCATAATTATCCAACTCTCTTCACCTCTGTTGTTTATTATTTATTTCGGAATAATTTTGTTAAAATTCTGCAATCCAATAGGATAATTTTAACACATATTGGTTACAATGTCAAAATAATAGCCACTACAATTCTTTTATAGTGGCTATTTTCATTCTTCGTATTCAATTTTATTATTTTTTATTTTATCGAAGGATTCTTGATTTATTCCTACGTCTCTATCCTTAATTTTAATATACATCATCCTGCTCTATATACTAACAACTCCTTATATTTCGCAAACCGTTTCTCAATGCATATTTATTTCTATCTTTACTCTTCCTTCAAGAAACTTGAACAACTTCATATGTGTTTACTTCTCAATCTATACTAACCTTTCTTGACTTCACACTACACTACATATCCTTAATTTCTGTTTATACAACGTAGTCTCAATTTAAATTAATATCTCACTTCTACACATTACAATTGTTATATCTTCTTTTTGGGATTTGTAATAATATATCTACTATATTATATTTTAAAATTTATAATCTAAAGCTTCCGACTATTTATATGTCTTCCATGTTCTTATCATCAACATAAATGATTTCGAAAAATCATCTCGAAAATAACAAAAGTAATATCATATCGATTGATGATTCAAACCACCCAGATAATGTTTCTTTACACACCTCTGAATCTTTAAATTAATGGTGATATTATTCTCAATATACTTGTAAACTATTAAATCGTTCTTTATTCCGGTTTATTTCTCTTCGAATACTTTTTTATCTTACCGAAATTTCAACTTTCAAGGATAGGCTTATAACGTAGGATCTGTTTACCATATCACCTGTATATTGAGTTTCTACTGAAAAGATTTCCAACGGCTGAGCCTCCTTTCAACAATTTGTCCAAGATCCCAAATACTTAATCTTTATTTTATTTGGTTCTTTTTTGGATTAACTGTATATTAACACACTCAACTCTTTATGTCAATATATTTTATAAAAATAATTATAATTTTTATCTATTTTCTTTCACGCGACAAATTGTCTGTTTATTACTTATTTTTTAATTTGTTTGCACAATATATTTTATTCAGCAATCATTCGTTGTAAACCTTTTCGTATTTTTAGTTGACAATACAGCTTTTATATCATATTATGATACAGACGGATTGCTACGCACTTTGCGCTCTCGCAATCCTCAAACATTCAGAATCTATTGGAGGACACCTTATGCATCAAGAAACAAAACAAAACAATCTACAGCTCTCAACAAAAACCATGGTATGGATTGCCTTAATGACCGCGGTCACCTGTGTGGTGGCTCCTTTTTCCATCCCGCTCCCATTTTCACCCGTGCCTATTACCTTGACGAACTTAGCAGTCACCCTCAGTGCGTATTTACTCGGCACAAAACATGCGACACTCAGTGTTATCATCTACCTATTGCTCGGCTCTGTAGGATTACCGATCTTCTCCAACTTTGAAGGCGGACTCGGCAAACTCCTAGGTCCTACGGGTGGCTATCTAATCGGCTTTATCTTTATTGCTTTTTTTACCGGCTTCTTCGCGGAGAAATTTGACAGAAAACCACTTCCCACAGCACTTGGTATGATGGTCGGTACCATTGTCTGCTATCTCTTAGGCACTTTTTGGCTCAGCAAACAACTTGACTTGACATTTCTCGCCGCACTAGGAGTTGGTGTTCTCCCATATATGATTGGAGATATTGTGAAAATGGCACTAGTACTGGTTATCGCCCCTGCCGTGTATCGACGACTCTAACGAATAGTTTTCAAAACAAGCGCAGAACGTGCCCCCATATTTACATACAAGATTCCATCACGAACGCGATATTCTTCGGATTCTATCGTATAGCCCATATCGTATGTATATAACAAACGTTCCATCTTTGCGTCTGGTGGAACCTCTGCATACCACACCGGCATCCGAACTGTCTTTAGACTATCCCCATGATGCACCACCACAAGAACTTGCTCTTCTGCAGTCATCCTTGCAAACACAATCAAATTATAATTCCACTGCAACAAATAAATTGAGCCTTCCCTCAATGCCCTTTCTTGCTTGTGAATTCGAATCATATCTTTGTGGAATTCCAACATTTCCATATCTTCAGCCCCCCACGGATAGGTTCGCCGATTATCTGGATCTGTAAATCCACAAACTCCTACTTCATCTCCGTAATAAACTGTTGGAGCACCCGGCCAAGTCATCTGCATCACGACAGCTTCTCTCATTACCTCAGGCATCACTGCCTCATTTGCTGCTGCCGGTCCCCAGTGTTCGATACGACCTCTTTTGCGGTTTGTCCGTGTCAAGAATCTGGAATGATCATGGTTAGATAGCTGATTCATCGAAGTAAATAAGGAAGGATACAGCATCAGCGACATATGATGCCCCATAGAGTATGCAAAATGATCCGCATTTCCCTCCAAGTCCTCGCGCTGCCAATCGCTATGTTTTTCCATTCCAGTAAAAAACCAAGTGAGAGGTTCCATAAAAGCATCATAGTTCATAATCGTATCCCATTCATCGCCGCGCAGCCAATCCTGTGGGTTTCCATAGTGTTCTGCCAAAATAATAGCCTCTGGGTTGGCAGCTTTTACAGCCTCTCGGAATTTATTCCAAAAATAATGGTTATATTCATTGTTTCGGCCTAAATCCGCTGCCACATCTAGCCTCCATCCATCCACATTATATGGTGGAGACACCCATTTTTTCCCAATCTCTAATATATAATTTTCCAGTTCTTCTGAATCCTCAAAATTCAACTTTGGAAGAGTGTCATGTCCCCACCAGCCATCGTAACTTCCATTGTAAGGCCAATTTTCATCGCCATCTGCATGGAAGTGAAAGAAACTATGATACGGACTCTCCTTGGAAATATAGGCACCCTTTTCATAATCCTCGCTATCTTCGTAGATTCGTTCTCTATCCATCCACTTATTAAAGGAACCACAGTGATTGAATACTCCATCTAGAATAATCTTCATGCCGCGCGCGTGCACCTCTTCGACCAACCGTATCAAAATCTGATTGCTCGCTTCTAGATTCTCCTTGTCCGTTGTTCGAATCTGGTACTTCGTCGCATTGTGATTATCTACCCGCTCACCTTCAAGTACTTCTCCTCCATCTTTTACAATCTTCCCATAATGCGGATCTACATAATCATAATCTTGGATGTCATACTTATGATTAGATGGAGAGACAAAAATAGGATTCAGATATAAAACTTCAACCCCCAAATCCTGCAAATAATCTAATTTATCCATAACCCCCTGCAAGTCTCCACCATAAAATTCACGAATCCCTACATTGGCAGGCGGCTTCGTCCAATCCCTTACATGAACCGACTTGCCACCGATATAATAATACTCATCATCTACCACATCATTTGTTTCATCGCCATTATAGAAACGATCCACAAAAATCTGATACATCACCGCACCCTTTGCCCAATCTGGGGTGGAGAATCCCGGTACAATCTCAAAAGGATACTGATCCTTCACCATCTCATCTGTGCCCATTCGATGATATTGGCATATCTCTGTCCCCTGCGATACTTCAAAATAATATCGCAAGGGTTTATCTCCTAATGTGTAGTCAATCTTATAGTAGTCAAATAGCTCTGTTTGTTTTTCTAATTCCATGTTGTACTTGTGGTTATCAACCAACAATCTTACCCTGTCCGCGTCACCATTTAGCGTCCGAAACCGTATGGTAACGGTATTTCCCGCCTTTGGTTCTGCTGGTGTAACATAATTAGGAGTGCAATCCGAAAACAATGCTTGTCTATTCATCTTAAGACCCTCTACTTTTCTTCAAACAATGCTACAAATTCCTCCGCAGTTATCTTCTCTTTTTCCAAGAGCAGTTGCGCACAGGCATGTAACACACCTTCATGTTCCATTAACAATTCTGTAGCTTTTACATAACACTCATCAATAATGTTCTTCACTTCACTATCGATACGTGCTGCAATCGATTCACTATAAGACTTCGCCGACTGTCCAAAATCTCTCCCCAAGAACACTTCATGTCCGTCATCTCCATAACAGATCATTCCTAAGGATTCTGACATTCCGTATTGTGTCACCATCGCCTTGGCGATTTGAGTCGCTGATTTAATATCTTGCGAAGCTCCTGTTGTGATATCTCCAATTATTTTATCTTCTGCGATACGTCCACCTAGAGATACCATGATTTGATGTAACATCTTCGTCTTCGTGTGGAACATCTCATCCTTTTCTGGTAATGGCATAGTATATCCTGCTGCCCCCATACCTGTCGGAATGATAGAAACCGTGTAAACCGGTCCCACTTCATCGAGTGCATGGAATAAAATTGCATGCCCAGCCTCGTGATAAGCCGTGATTCTTCTCTCTTTTTCCGTAATCACATGACTTTTCTTCTCTGAACCAATTCCAACCTTGACAAAGGAATCTCTGATGTCTTGCTGCATCAGATAACCACGCTCGTTTTTGGCTGCCAATATCGCTGCTTCATTCATCAGATTCTCTAAGTCCGCCCCAGTAAATCCTGCTGTTGTCTGAGCAATTTGTTGCAGATCAACATCCTCACTCAAAGGCTTGCCCTTCGAATGGACTTTCAGAATTTCGAAACGGCCTTTGATATCTGGTTTTCCAACACCAACTTTTCGATCGAAACGTCCTGGACGTAGGATCGCTGGATCCAAGATATCTACACGGTTTGTTGCAGCGAGCACAATAATTCCCTCGTTGCTTCCAAATCCATCCATCTCTACCAAGAGCTGATTCAATGTCTGCTCTCTCTCATCGTGTCCACCACCCATTCCAGTACCACGACGTCTAGCTACGGCATCTATCTCGTCGATAAAAATAATACAAGGTTCCTGCTTCTTCGCATCTGCAAACAACTCTCTTACACGGGATGCTCCAACTCCGACAAACATCTCAACAAAATCAGAACCTGATATTGTAAAGAATGGAACTCCTGCTTCTCCCGCAACCGCTTTCGCTAACAATGTTTTACCTGTTCCTGGTGGTCCTACCAAGAGAACACCCTTTGGAATCCTAGCCCCTACCTCTACATATTTTTTGGGTTCCTTAAGAAAATCTACAATCTCTTGTAACTCCTCTTTTTCCTCTTCAAGTCCAGCAACGTTTTCGAAGTTTACACTCACGTTAAAGTCCACATTCATCTTTGCCTTGTTCTTTCCAAAGTTCATGGCCTTTGAGTTCGAACTTCCCTGTCTACCCATAACGAAGAAAAGCACAAAAACTCCAACTCCAACAAGTACAAGTGGCAATAAAATGTCAGAAATCCAAGAGGTGTTCGCCATCGCCCTCACTTCGTAAGAAACATTCTCTTCCCTTAGTAGTTCTTGTAACTCATTCACATCTGAAAGCACCAATTTCTTCCTAGCACCCTCACCTACTATCACAATCTCCGCCTCACCGGTCGGAACTATTTGATTCTGTAGAACCGTCACATGCTCCACTTTTCCTGCTGCAACATCTTGTTCAAAGTCTTGAAATGTGTAGCTTGCTGCTCCTTGCGCGCTAAAATTAACAAACCATGATATCGCAACCATGATCAAAGCCGCATATAGGAGATATCTCATCATGCCAAACCTATTGTTGTTCAAATTGTTCTGATTCAATCTGTACGCCCTCTATTCTATGTTTTATTTTATATTACTCTATTCTACACCCTCAACCACTCCGATATACGGCAAGTTTCTGTATTTTTGTGCATAGTCTAGTCCATATCCAACCACAAATTCATCTGGAATTTCAAATCCCACATAATCTACATTCACATCTACCACACGTCTATCTGGTTTATCCAATAAGGTGCATAGACTGATACTCTCTGGCAATCTCTGCTCGAACATCTCCATCAAGTATGAAAGCGTTCTTCCCGAATCGATAATATCCTCTACTACCAATAAGTGCTTTCCTTTTAGTGATTCATCCAAATCCTTGGCAATCCTGATAACTCCACTAGATTTTGTGTCATCCCCATAGCTACTCACACTCATAAAATCCATGGTTACTGGAATTGTAATTCTCTTTGCCAGTTCACACATAAAAAAGACCCCACCTTTTAACACACACACTAGGTGAATTTCCTTTCCTGCATAGTCCTCACTGATTTTCTTGCCCAGGTCGCTCACTCTCTTGCAAACTTCTTCTTCCGTGATCATTACTCTGATTTTTTCCATTTCGTATTCTCCTTATCTCTTTTCCATTCTAATTGTATAAACGACTTTTTATAATCTTTCACACCGTAAGCAGCACTTTTCCGATATCCTAATACCCACAAGACTTCCTGTCCAATCACGATATTATATATCTCGTCTCTTATGACATTTGGTACCTTCTCATTGATAAAATATTTTTTTAATTTGGTCTTATCACCTTGCGAATTAAATATCAGATAATCTCCGCTTTTTCTAGTTCTGATTTCTGCGTTATAGTTCATTATATCACACTCGAAGTATTTCGTGTATAGTGTTTCTGTGAAACTTTCTGTCGCAGGATTTTCCAAGATTTTCGCAGTGAGCACATCTCCATTGGGCAATTTTGTTATCCCTGGAATCTGTAAACTAACACCAACCTCACAACTCTTATCACTGCTCTTGTTCTCTTTGTTTTCCCCTCGCATCACACGAATTCCTTCATATACACGATACACGCGTACTCCATACGGCAATTCCATCTGTCGCCCAACCTGCAAACCGATCAGCTTCTTTACGGCCCGAATATGCCGCCGTCCTATATCCTTCTGACAATTGGCTGACTTCTCTAGCACTAGCTTCAAAACTCTCAACTGTATCATTTCTTTTTCACCAAACAAATCGCTAGATATCAGGAAGCTTCTCTCATCTATTTCTTCTTGAACATATTTTTTATACGCCTGATTCACCAAATCCATCACCAGTTCATCCATCTGTCGAATATCCTCAATGGCCTCTCCGATATGTCGAACTGCTCTTGGGTTAATCTCTTCTAATAGTGGCAAAATACAATTTCTTATTTTATTTCTTGTATAAACATTATCCATATTACTAGAATCTATGCAGTATGCGTGATTTTTTCCCTGCAAGTATGCGAGAATTTCCTGCTTCTCTAGCAGAAGAAGCGGACGAATCCATTGCTTATTCTTCGGCAGAACCCCTCGCATCCCCTGACTTCCTGTTCCTCTTGCCAGATGAAACAATAGGGTCTCAGCATTATCATTGCAATGATGTGCCAACGCAATTTTCGTTGCACCCACCTCTTCCATTTTCTCTAGAAATGCTTCTCGTCGGAGTTCCCGCCCTGCTTCTTCTACGGATATTCGCCGTTCTCTGGCTATGCGCCCGACTTGCTGGGAGACTATCGTAAGTGGGACTCCTACCGACTCACATAATCCTTCTACATACTTCTGATCCCGTAAGGCTTCCTCTCCCCTTAGATTATGGTTGACATGCACCGCATGCAAGGTCAAATCCAACTCTTTTCGCAACTCAAGCAACACGAAAAAAAGACATATCGAATCGGCTCCGCCTGATATGCCTACGATTATCGAATCTCCCTTTTCAATCATGTCATGGCATTCCATGTATTCCCGTATTTTCTTAATCATTATCCTACCTTCAAATTTTATTTCTTTCAGTATAATTAATTTCCCTTGTGAATGCAAGACGCAGGTTCGATTTCTCCTCCACACCAATCACTGCTTCCAAACTCCCATTACCAATACCAACATATCGTCCTTCGCTTCTTCCCCTTGTAGATGAAAGATACTATTCAGGAGCTCTTTCGCAATCTCGTTCGGATTTTTCGTCTCTACACAACTCAGAAATTTCTCCACATAATGCTCCCTCAAGTCAAATGGAATCATATCCAAAACTCCATCCGTCATCATCACAATATAGGTCTCCTCTCCTACGATGAAATGGTATGCTTCAAATTCGCTTTCAAGCACAATTCCAATCGGCAGTGAGTTCGCCTCATAGCGACGCGTTTTGTTTTTGTTTTTGATATAGGTTGGAGCCGTACCCGCTTTGATCAGCGTTCCCACTCCCTGATATAGATCCAAAACACAGAGATCAAAGGTTGCAAACCTCTCTTCTGCCGTTCTACTGACAAGCATCGCATTTAACATCTCCACAACCAACTCTGCGGAAATCCCTGTTTCCAAAAGTTCTTCCGCCGCCTCTATGGTACAACCACTTTCTGCAAATGCTTCCTCTCCACTCCCCATTCCATCGGATATAAGAATTCCTTTCTTCCCTCCTGGTATATCCATTACCAGAAAATTATCTCCTGAAATTTCACTTCCATTCTTTTCTTTTTTCGCAACTCCATATATGGTCTGAAAACTCGGTTTCTCAATAAAGATCACCGTGGTATATTCCTCTTGTAGCACAAAGTTGGATGTTACCTCCGATACAAACTTGTGTCCCAAGACTGTTGAAATGACATCTGCTATTTTGGAAATCTCAATGCACCCTCCTTTTTTTGCCTTTGCCGAAAGTTGAACTTCGTATTGTCCTTGCTCCGATACCATAAACGTAATCTTAAGCAAACGCATCCCCATTTTTCTCAATGCCTGCGCGAGTTTTTTTTCTAATCTTTCGTCTTGAAAGATACTAGCCTCCAATTCCCTCGCAACCTCTTCAATTGCATCAGCAACTGATTTCACAGCCTGCAAAGAAGCCTCCTTATTTTTTTCCATTCGCATCTCCCAAATATAATCTTTTTTTATCTGAGAAAATCCCTCTTCGATTACTGCCTTCAGTTGATCAAACTTTCCACATTGCGTCTGTATGCTTCGCTTTTTTATTACATTCAATTCTATTCCATACTCATCTAAGGCCTCAACCATCTCTGTGACCAAGCCTCTGGTTGTCCCATTTTCGAAGGCTTCGCAGACTTTCGCTCGGCAGCCCCTGCACAACTCGCCCTCCACTCGCTTTGTAATCTCCAGAATGTTTTCCTCTGTATAATTCTTCTTCTCATATTTGTGATTCCCTAGAAGGGACATCCTCTTTAGTGACTCTGCAAGCTTTTCCATCTGAACTGTATACGGATTTAATTTTAACCCTTGTCCTACCTTTAATGCCTTCTCCATCCTTCACCTCTACTTCATTCTCATTATAAATCAGGAAATGGAATTCCCCTTATATAAAGAAAAGCTTTAGAAGACCACTCTGTCCTCTAAAGCTTTCGTTTGTTATTGTTCTGGTTTCAATACGATCTCATCAGGATATACCAATCCCAATTTTTCTCTTGCCACCTCTTCTATATATTCTTCCGTCTTAGAATATTCCTCAAATTCTTCTATTTCCTTTGCAAGAGCCTGTGCTTCTTCAAGTTGTTTTAACAACTCCGCTTCCGTCACCTCGAGCTCTCTGCTTTGACTCAGCAAATCAATACTAGATACCCCTACCGCAATTGTAGCCGCAAGCAAACAAACCCCCACAAGCAACTTGTGTGATCTTCGTACTTTTGGCGCTCTCTTTGTCATCGGTCTTGGTTTACTAGTAATTTGCTTTTGTTTATCTCTCCCCATAAACGCACCTCACTAATTACATACTACTATGATTACATCATCATACCTCTTTTGCCTCTTTTTTGCAAGTTCTTTTTTATGACATGCCACATCTTGCCCATGGCCGTCCACAAAACATACAGAGATCCCCCGCCCAAAAACATGCCCACGCAGAAGTACCATCGAATGACCCCATGGCATGATAATACAATCTGGCGAAACACATAGATGCTTGCGATAAGAAAGAAAAAGAAATCCTCTAGTTGAATCATCCACAATGAGTGCTTTACAAGTTTTCTAAAACAAATAATTAAGAGATAGCAACCACTTACGACAAAGCCGGTCCATATTGCAAACAAACAGATTGATAACTCTTCTGCTATTTCCAACATCACTATTTAAACAGCTTTGCGAACAGCTTTTCATTTTGATTCTTCGTTTGTTGCGCATCCGAATAAGCAACACTGTTGATATGACCGGATATATCAACCTCGCCTTTTTCTAGCGTCAATCGATTCACATGCAAATCCAATCCTTTGATCATCAACATCCCTTGTTCCGTCTCTAGTAACACCTCGTTCAAATCAAAGGCCAACACATCCTTAACCCCTGTAATTAAACTTGTTTTTCTATTATTCACAACTAGTTTGTGCGGTTTTGTCATTTGCCTCTCTTCCATTAAAACACTCCTCCCTCACCTAGATCGTCTTCTTTAACAATATATGATGAGTGGGACGAGACTATGACTCTTTTCTATCATTTTTTATAAATATTTAAATAGTTCTTTTGCTTCGTCTTTTTTTGTAGTGTCCTGAATGTCTAGAATTTCAACTTTTACATTCTTTGTTCCAAATTGAATCTCAATCAAATCTCCAACCTTCACCTGTGCCGATGATTTTGCAACCTTGTCATTGAGCAATACTCTTCCTGCTTCACAAGCTTCATTGGCAACCGTTCTTCTTTTGATTAATCTGGATACTTTTAGATATTTATCTAATCTCACTTCAACTTTCCTCCTTTTGTTGGGGACGGGGGAGATGCGAGCTTGCGCTCACCCTTCCCCCGTCCCCTAAAAAAATAGAGGTAAAACGCTATGCGTCCTACCCCTGTTCCTTTGTTTATTACGCGTTAACTGCGTCTTTTAATGCTTTTCCTGGCTTGAATTTTGGTGATGTGCTAGCTGCAATCTTCATTGTCTCGCCTGTCTTAGGGTTTCTTCCATCTCTAGCAGCTCTTTGGCTTGTCTCGAATGTTCCGAATCCAACTAATTGAATTTTCTCACCTTTTTTTAATTCTTCTGTTACTACATCAGCAAATGCCTTTACTACTTTCTCTGCGTCTTTTTTTGATACTTCTGCAGCTTCAGCGATTGCTGCAACAAATTCTGTTTTGTTCATCTTAAAATGTCCTCCTCGTGATATACTATCAAGTTTTTATATTGCATTGTCTTTATGTCTGAATTCTTTTAACAACACTCTTAGTTAATGTTATACCTTGTAAACCCTTGTTTGTCAAGCTTTATATCATGGTTTCCACCATTTCAACAACAGATTTTCCGAATTTTTCTGACTTTTTGTGCGCTTCTTCCGAATTTTCGCCTTTTATACCATAATAAAATTTGATTTTAGGCTCTGTTCCAGATGGTCTCACGCAGAACCACGCATCATCTGTCAGCTCATAATACAATACATCCGAACTTGGCAGTCCAGTTTTTGTTTCTTCCCCTGTAGCTAAATCCAATACTGTATCTGCCTTGTAGTCGCGCATCTTCAACACTTGATATCCACCGATTTCCTTCAGTGGTGTCTCTCTCAATGTCTTCAAAATAGTTTGGATTTTTGCAATTCCCTCAATTCCTTGTAGGGTAATCGCTTGGATATCATCTACATAATAGCCATACTTTTCATACATGTCCATCATTGCATCCCACAAGGTTTTACCTTTTGTCTTGTAATACGCTGCTGCCTCGCACAACGCTTGTGTTGCAACAATCGCATCTTTATCTCTCGCATGTGTACCAATCAGGCAACCATAGCTCTCTTCGAAACCAAACAGATAACTACCCTTACCTGATGTTTCAAACCCAAGAATCTTTTGTCCGATATATTTAAACCCTGTCAACACTTCCAACAAGCCCACTTCATAATGTGCTGCGATAGCGTCTGCCATATTAGATGTAACAATCGTCTTGATTAAATATCCATCTTCTGGCAATCCTTTTTTAGCTTTTGTTTGTCCGATTTCATAGTCTGCTAGTAAGCATCCTGACATGTTTCCTGTCAAAGTTCTGTATTCGCCTGTTTTCGTATCTTTTACGTATACGCCCAATCTATCTGCATCTGGATCTGTCGCTAAAACCAAATCCGCATCCACTTCCTTCGCAAGCTTCAATCCTAGCGCAAACGCTTCCTCTGCCTCTGGATTCGGATAGGAAACCGTTGGGAAGTTTCCATCTGGTAATTCTTGTTCCTTCACCACATACACTTGCTCAAAACCAAGCTCAGCCAACACTCTACGCACCGGAATATTTCCAGTTCCATGTAACGGAGAATAAACAATCTTTAGCTCTTTTCCCATTTCCTTAATGGCATCACCGTGAATCACTAATTTTTTCAACTCCGCAATGTAAGCGTCATCGATTACTTTTCCAATTACCTCGTATAGACCGTTGCTCTTTGCACTCTCTATGTCAGTCGATTTTAGTGTCGTATAATCGCTAATCTGTGCAACTTGACTCATAATCCCCTTGTCATGCGGTGGTGTAATCTGTGCACCATCCTCCCAATATACCTTATATCCATTGTACTCTGGTGGATTATGACTCGCTGTGATATTGATTCCAGCGATACAGTTTAACTCACGAACTGCAAAGGATAATTCTGGTGTTGGACGAAGAGACTCAAAAACATATGCCTTGATTCCATTTGCTGCCAAGCACAATGCAGCTTCGTCTGCAAACTCAGGCGACATATTTCTAGAATCATACGCGATCGCAACTCCACGCTCTGCTTGCTTGCAATCGATGATATAGTTTGCCAGTCCTTGTGTCGCCTTTCTCACTGTATAAATATTCAGGCGATTTGTTCCTGCCCCGATAATCCCTCTTAATCCAGCAGTACCAAATTCTAAGTCCTTGTAGAATCTTTCTTTTATTTCATCTTCATTATTTGCAATTGCTTTTAACTCTTCTTTTGTTTCCTCGTTAAAATAATCATTACTAAGCCATTCGCTATAACTCTCTTTGTAATCCATATGATTTCCTCCCTATTATTCTCTATTCACGACTATTATATACTAGCTTTGTCAAAATGAAAAGAGAATATCTCATTAATAAATTCATATTTTTTTTCTTGTTGTTGAATCGATATTTTTAATTTCTCTATATTTTTTTCTGAAATCCAAGCTTTATTGCTATTATAATAGAAATTTGTAATCTTCCAAAACTTCTCAGGATAGGCCATACGAAGCGCGATATATTCCTTTTCTTTCTCGGTAAGCACCCTCACCTCTTCATAACTTTCTAACATCTTGCGACCTAGTTCTACGTCCCAATTCTTCTTCTCCATAATCTTGCGAATAAAATAATATAAATCTGTAACCTGAATGTCGATCTGAAAATGCTCAAAGTTCGTCACAGCCATATACTGCCCTACGTTCATAACATTATGATAATTATAATCCCCATGGGAAATATGATAATTTTTCTTTGCCGCTTCATATAACTCGAGATAACTAGACTCATTCAAACGCTGAACCACAGAATCTGCATAGTGATACATGGACGAAAAATATTTCAGATATGTAAATTCAAATTCGCCTTTTTCAACTCTTTTTCGAATGTATCTCCTCACCTTCTTCAACTCCATATTATGCCGCTCCAGGTTTTCAATCAGATTCCCTGCATAATAATCTTCCCAGCTCTTATCCCCTAGAAGATCCTCTTGCTGCAATAGGATTTGGTATGAAACTTCATTTAACACCTTATGTAAACTTGCAAGTGTCTTTGTCGACTCTATGATTTCTCTTTCTCGTGTAATATCGCACTCTTTCCCATGAAACCACTTTTTCAATATGAAATTTCCGAACTCTCGTCTTCCGCAGATGTTATTCCCTTCCGAATCCGGGATGATGCTATCCACTGCTTGGAAGTCATTCTCTTTCAGCTGTTCGCATATGAACCTCATATAATCTATTTTCTTTTCAGAGGAAGACAATTCCTTCAAAAGTAGAAGCCCTTGTTTTGTATCACACAAAAAGCCCCCTCGCGTCTTGCGCAATCCATTCACCTCTACACAATATTGTTCCATTAATTTTTTTTCATACTCTTTCATCTTGTCCCCCTCATTCATCAATCGTATTCATTTCAATGTATGAGTCGGTATGAAAAAACATGAGTCTTTTATTTTTCTTTTGCTATTTTTTTTGACAATGCGATGAGATATTCTTTTTGGTTATGAGACGGTTCATCTAGAACCTCCTCTAATAATCTATTTAATATTACTCCAATTTGCTTCCCTTGTGCGATTCCCAATTCGATCAAATCACTTCCTTTTATCTCCAAATCTTTTAAGACAAGTGGTTCGTGAAACTTTTTTATTTCCTCGTGGTATCCTTTTATTTTTTCTAGATGTAGAGCGCCCTCTTCCTGTTCCGACTCCTCTCTCACCAAATTCTTCCCGTATTGAATCTTCAGGTACAGCAAGAAAAGCTCCTCAGTCATTTCGTGCAACGCATGCCTTACAGCAGAACGATTTTCTTCGATCTCATATTCGTAGAAACGAACAAGTTTACTCACCTTATTGGTCGTGTCATTGTCGAATTTCAAACCTCTTAACACCTTCTTGACAAACTGTTCTTTGTCTTCTTCCGTTACTAGTTGCACACTCGCCATTTCATGGAACAAGACCGTCAGTCGCAACACCTTGTCTGCTTCTACCTTTTGTAATCGTTCTAATACATCCCTCTGTCCATCCGAATTTTGCATTGCCTCATCCCATTTCGGGAGAATCACCTTCGTCACGCCTAAGCGATATGCGTCATCGATAAACTCTGGATGTGCGGACACCATTAACTTTACTAATTCTACTTGGATTCTTTCTACACTAATTTTACTCAGTGTGGGACTCAAGCTACGAATAGCCTCCTGCGTCTCCTCCTCGATTACAAATCCAAGCTGAGCTGCAAACCGAATTGCCCGCAAAATTCTCAGCGCATCTTCGCCAAACCGTTCCGTGGCAACGCCCACACAGCGAATGACGCCGTCTTGCAAATCTCTTTGCCCACCAAAAATATCGACCAATCCAACCTCGCTATTATACGCCATTGCATTGATCGTAAAATCTCTTCTCAACAAATCTTCTTCCAGACTTCTCGTAAACTCTACCGTTTTCGGCCGCCTATGATCCTCATATTTTCCATCCAAACGATAGGTTGTGACTTCGTAACCTTCTCCTTCTAGCAAAACCGTAATTGTTCCATGCTCAATCCCAGTGTCAAAGGTTCTGCGAAACAAAGCCTTAACTTCATGCGGCTTAGCAGAAGTCGTAATATCCCAGTCCACTGGCACTCTCCCTAGAATACCGTCGCGTACACACCCACCGACTGCATAAGCCTCATATCCGCCCGCCTGTAATGTCTCAATGATTTCTTTTACATTTTTTGGTAATCTCATACTTCCCCTTAACGATTAAAAATATAGATGAAATATCCAATATAAGCAATGATTAATACAACCCCTTCGATACGTGTCAACTGCTGGCGCGACCTTGCCATCAAGTACACAAGCACTGTAAACCCAAGCATCAATGCAATATCATATACCGAGGCTACCGATACTGAAATAGGTGATATTGCAGCCGATGTCCCAATAATCAATAGTACATTAAAAATGTTAGACCCAACTACATTCCCGAGTGCCAAGTCATTCTCACCCTTTCGCGCTGCCACTACAGATGTCACCAACTCGGGCAGAGAGGTTCCAAGTGCAACAATGGTAAGTCCGATAAAGCTTTCACTCAATCCGAACGACACTCCAATCATAGAAGCGGATTGTACAACTAAGTTCCCTCCAATTACAATTCCTGCAACACCAATTACAATAAAAATTGCACTCTTAATCGGAGACAAGACCTTAATTTCCTCTTCCCCATCCACCTGTGCTGCTTGTGCTTCTTTTCTAGCATTTAATGCATCTCTCACTGTATAGAACAAGAAGAATACAAATAGCCCCAACAATAGAATTCCATCGATTCTTCCCACTGTAAACGTCCCTGTTCCATTGAGGAGATCTGTGAATTGTATCCCACACACCATAGCAAGAAATACCACAACAATCAAAATAGAAAACGGGAAGTCCTTCTTCAGAACCCCTTTATTCGCTTGCACCGATACAAACAAGGCACTCATTCCAAGTACAATGAGCAAGTTAAAAATATTAGATCCTACAACATTTCCAACTGCCAGCTCGTTCGCTTGCTCTAGCGAAGCCGTAAGGCTAACCGCCAACTCAGGCATACTAGTCCCAAACGCCACGACTGTTAAACCAATTACAATCGTCGGCACCTTCATTAATTTTGCAATACTTGAACTTCCGTCAACAAATAAATCCGCTCCTTTTATCAATAACACAAAGCCCAATACTAGCCATACATATTCCATCTTTTTTCTCCCTTATACTTCGGTTGACAGTTCAACCTGATTTATGATTAAATAAGCCTATGTACTTAAGTGTAACTATGCAAATAAGTCTTGTCAAGTTCTATATGAAGGAGGTTCAAATGATTTTTAAAAAAACACCAAGAATTCTATATGAAGATTCCGACATTCTCGTATGTCACAAACCAGCAGGCATTGCGACCCAGACAAAAAAATTAAGAGAACCCGACTTAGTTTCCCTACTAAAAAGACATCTCTATATAAACGCAAAAAATAACGGAGTTGCTTCAAGCGGTGAACCATATTTATCTGTCATCCATCGATTAGACCAACCCGTCTGTGGACTTCTAGTGTTTGCCAAATCCCCTCGGGCGGCAGCGCAGTTAAGCAAACAACTCCAGGCCCATGATTTTTCCAAAACTTACCGGGCTATTTTATGCCGCAAGCCAGATCCTCCGACACAACATCTCATTCACTATCTCCAAAAGGATAGTAGCGCGAACCGTTCCTTTGTTTGCACAAAAAACGACGCTAGGAGCAAAAAGGCGGCTTTAACATACCGTGTCCTAGAATCAGCCAAGCCAAAGGACTACCAGATTTTTACCGAACACCCAACAACGGATTTGATGACTCACCCCCTAGTAGAAATCGAGTTAGAGACTGGACGACACCATCAAATCCGTGTCCAGATGTCCACCATCGGCTGCCCGATTATTGGCGATGACAAATATGGTGCTACCATCCTTTCTTTAGATTGTGGGATAAACGGTATCGCCTTATGCGCATACAAGCTCGAGTTCCAACACCCCCTCACGAGAGAACATCTTTCTTATCAATTATAACTCCACAATCTCAGATAGAAAAAGGTGGGCATCCATGCGGAGCGCTTTTGTAATAGAAGTACCGTTTCCTATCACACAAAAACAAAGCAGCCTAGGAAAAAATCCCTAGGCTGCTTTGTTTTTACGTTGAATTATCTGGCTAACTTCACACTGCTGCACCTACAGTTTCCACCTCTAGCTTCAATTCATCATAACGCGCTAGTATTGTTTCTTGTAATCTCTGTCTGGTAGTCGAATTAATCGGATGCGCGATATCTCTATATTCGTCATCTGTGCCTCTCTTACTTGGCATTGCGATAAACAATCCCCTGTCGCCCTCAATCACTTTGATATCGTGTACAACGAACTCTTCATCTAAAGTAATCGAAACTACTGCTTTCAACTTACCTTCCTTTGTTACCTTCCTTACACGCACGTCTGTAATTTGCATAGCAAAGCCTCCTTTCTCATGTTGTTGTATGTGCATTAAATTGTGTGTCAAATTCAGAAATCCCCCCGCAGTAATAACAACCTCTTCCTGGCTATCTAGCAACTTTGTCCCACAAGGGACAAATTGCAGTGTGAAAATTTATTTTCACACTATCTATATCGAAAATCTCTCGTTTTTCTCTAAAACAACCTTAATTGAACCTTCTCCAACAAACCTGCTGTTTGCACGAATTGTGTCTCGGCTTTCCACTATGCAGTTTTCAATGTAACTATTATCTCCCAAATACACCTCGTTCAGTATAATGGAGTTTTTTATCACGCAATTATTTCCAATGTATGTATTCTTAAACACTACCGAATTCTCTACCACACCATTGATGATACAACCACTAGCGATCAAGCTATTCTTCACTACACATCCAGGGTTATACTTCGCTGGTGGCAGGTCGATTACTTTGGAAAACACTGCTGGACTCTCTTTAAAGAAATAATTTCTTACATCTGCTTTTAGCAAGTCCATATTTGTCTTATAATAAGACTCTACTGTCGATATATTGCTCCAATATGTTGTCATTTTGTAACCATATATCTTCTTCAAGTTTTTATATCGAATTAAGATGTCTCGTACAAAATCAAAACGTTCCTCTTCCACACACTGCTCTAACAATGTGATTAGCTGTCGACGTCTCATGATATAAATTCCTGTAGAAACTGTCTGGGAGCTTGCTACCATTGGCTTTTCCTCAAAATCCGTGATTCGACAGTTTTCATTCATTTTTACGATTCCGAATCTACAAGGATCCTCGTCTGCATCTAAGTCCTTGCAAACCACTGTAATCTCTGCTTTTTTTTCAATATGATATTCCAGAACATCATTGTAGTCTAGCTTATGTACTGCATCAGCAGAAGTTATAATCACATATGGTTCATGGCATCTCTTCAAAAAATCCAGATTCTGTGCCAAGGCATCCGCCGTTCCGCGATACCAATATCCATTATCCGCTGTAATGGTCGGTGTAAAGATATACAATCCACCTTGCTTACGTCCAAAGTCCCACCACTTCGATGAATTCAAGTGTTCATTCATAGATCTTGCATTATATTGTGTGAGAACTGCTACTTTTTGTACATGTGAGTTTGCCATATTGCTGAGTGCAAAGTCAACCGCTCTGTAACTCCCACCAATCGGCATTGCTGAAATCGCTCTTCGCGTCGTCAACTCCCGCATCTTATTGTTATTACCACCCGCTAATATCAATCCAACCGCTTTCATTATTTTCCACCTGCCTTTATCAATGTCTCCCCGCTTGCTAGCACGCTCTCAGGATAGTCTGCCAATGTTGTTACGCCTGCTATTGCAGTATTTTTTCCGATTTGAACATTTGCCGGTACTACACTCTTCTCACCGATTGTAGCAAGTGAAAATCCATAAATATTCGGTTTTGTTTTGTTTGGCACATCTGCTCCAACGCCAACCACTGTATTTTCTCCGATTTCTGCACCCTCTGCAATAATCGCCTTATCTATCACGCAACCCTTTTCAATCACTGCATCCTTCATGATGATTGAATCACGAACCACAGTTCCTTCCCCTATGGTCACACCTGCGCCTATCACTGAATTGTATACTTCTCCATACACCTCAACACCATCTCCGATGATACTCCGCGAAATCGTAGAGTTTTCTGATATGTACTGTGGTGGAATAATCTCTCCACTGGTATAAATTCTCCAATAATCCTCATACAAGTTAAACTCTGGAATGATATCAATCAATTCCATATTCGCTTCCCAGTAAGAACCTAGAGTTCCAACATCTTTCCAATATCCACTAAATTCATAAGATACGATACGTTGTCCCTTTTCATGGCAATATGGAATTACATGCTTACCAAAGTCACATTGTGCTACTCCTGATTGTGATTCAAGTGCCTCTTTTAGCACCTTCCAACTAAAGATATAAATCCCCATAGATGCCAAATTACTTCTTGGGTTCTCTGGCTTCTCTTCAAACTCTGTAATGCGACCGTCATCATCGGTAATCACGATTCCAAATCGGCTCGCTTCTTCCATCGGTACAGACATTACCGCAATCGAAACATCTGCATTATTCGCCTTGTGGTTCTCTAACATTACTTCGTAGTCCATCTTGTAGATATGGTCTCCCGATAGAATCAAAACATAATCCGGATTAAACGTCTCCATATAATCCATGTTTTGGTAGATTGCGTTTGCTGTTCCTGTGTACCATTCACTGTTACTGCTTTTTTCATAAGGTGGTAAAATAGACACTCCGCCTAAGTTCTTGTCCAGATCCCAAGGAATTCCTATTCCTATGTGTGTATGTAGTCTCATTGGCTGGTATTGTGTCAATACTCCAACGGTATCAACCCCTGAATTCACACAATTGCTCAATGGAAAATCAATAATTCGGTACTTACCACCGAATGCAACTGCCGGCTTTGCTACCTTTGATGTCAATACTCCAAGTCTACTGCCTTGCCCCCCCGCCAGCAACATTGCTATCATCTCTTTTTTAATCATGCATTCACCCCTCTTTAGATTTTTTAATTATTATACCACAAGTCACCCAGTTTTGTGAATATATTCACGGAATATTTTGTATTTTTATTTATTTTATTATTTTTCACAATAATTTTTCCTAAATTTTATACGGTGGTTTTTTTTCTAATCATATAGTATAATTATATTATATATGATTAGATATACTGATCAATTCAAATTTTAGGAAGCAGGATACAAAAATGTATAAAATTGATTTTAAAAAAAAACTACACGTACACTTTATCGGAATCGGTGGAATCAGCATGAGTGGACTCGCCGAGATTTTGTTAAACGAAGGTTTTACGATTTCAGGTTCTGACGCGAAGGAATCCGCACTCACCCAACAGCTCGCGAACCGTGGCGCACGAATTTATTACAAGCAAGTCGGAGAAAATATCACCACTGATATCGACGTTGTGATTTATACTGCAGCGATCGGTCGTGAAAATCCAGAGCTCATTGAAGCCGTAGCGAAAAAAATCCCACTACTCACCCGCGCGGAGTTCTTGGGGCAATTGATGACAAACTACAAAACCCCAATCGCAATTTCGGGAACTCATGGGAAAACAACTACAACTTCCATGGTGTCTCATATATTATTAGAAGGCAATTTAGATCCTACTATTTCTGTTGGTGGAATCCTACGAGCAATCGGTGGTAATATTCGTGTTGGTAATTCAGATGTTTTCATCACAGAGGCATGCGAATACACCAACAGTTTCCTGAATTTTTATCCTAAAATCAGCGTGATATTAAATATAGAAGAAGACCATTTAGATTTCTTCAAGGACATCGAGGATATCCGCCAATCTTTCCATCAGTTTGTTGATCTTCTTCCAGACGATGGAACATTGATTGTCAATGGTGAAATAGACCACGTTCACGAAGTGACTACTGGCGTAAACTGCAAGATTCTGACTTATGGATTCTCTGACGACTATGATTATTGTGCAAAGAATATTCAACACAATGAGAATGGTCACGTATCCTTTGACTTCTATAAAAACAAGGTGTTCATTGCCACCATGCAACTTTCAGTTCCTGGCGAGCACAATGCCTCGAATGCGCTCTCTGCAATTGCAGTGGGCGAGGTATTAGGTCTTCCTATCGATGTGATTCAAAAAGGGCTCGCTTCGTTCAAGGGAACAGATCGCCGATTTGAATACAAGGGAACCTATGAGGGCGTCACCATCATCGATGATTATGCTCACCACCCAACAGAGATTATCGCAACACTTACTGCTGCAACGCATTATCCACACAAAGAGCTCTGGTGTGTATTCCAGCCACATACTTATACACGAACCGCTGCGTTCTTCCAAGAGTTTGCCGAAGCTCTCGCTCCAGCAAAACATTTGATTTTAACTGATATTTATGCTGCAAGAGAAACCAATACTTTAGGCGTTTCCTCCGAGGCACTAGTCCGCACAATCAAGGATTTGGGTTGTGACGCTCACTACCTGCCAGATTTTCAGATAATCGAAGATTTTATCAAGGAAAATTGTAAACCTGGGGATCTGTTGATAACTATGGGAGCCGGTGATGTTGTAACCATCGGGGAATCCTTGCTCAAGTAGCAGTTACCCACAGTTTTATCCACAAGTTTATCCACAAAAAACTTGTCCTGTCCACAAAAAAATACTTTGTAATTGTTAATCACAATGTTATAATACTCCATACCAAAAGAAATAAAGGTGGAATGAGGACATGGGAAAATTAAGACTAAAAACACGTTGCAAAAGCAACACTACTATCATCGAGAATGAATTTATAGACACCTATATGGTGCGTGCAAATGGCGAATATGTGAAAGTATATCTCTATTTGATTCGTCACTTGAACGCTCCCGATAATTCAATCTCACTCTCAATGATTGCCGATTCACTGGATCACACTGAGAAGGATGTACTAAGAGCTTTGAAATACTGGGAAAAGCAAGGATTGCTGATGCTAGAGAACGATGAAAATGGTAAAATTATCGGCATCGATATCGCTACAATATCTGCAAATAATATTGATGCGTTGCCTCTAACCAAGATTCCAACGCCCCAACCAATCGTTGCAATCAAAAAACCAACGGTAATCACAAAGCCTGCAGAAGATTCTGCCCATAATCGGAAGGAATTTCAACAGTTATTATTTGTGGCAGAGCAATACCTTGGAAAAACATTAACCAAAACAGATGTGGACCGTATTCGATACTTCTCCGATGACCTTCAATTTCCATTTGACTTAATCGAGTATTTGATTGAATATTGTGCCGAAAACAATCATAAAAGTTTTCATTACATCCATGCGGTTGCCTTGAGCTGGTTTGATGCAGGCATTTTAACTGTCAGCGAAGCCAAAAATCAAATCCTTACCTATAACAAGGACTATTACCAAGTGCTCAAAGCATACGGAATTACAGGCCGTGGACCTGCCGCTAGCGAAAAACAATATGTGGATAAATGGACAAAGGATATGGGCTTTGATTTGGAACTAATCTGTGAGGCTTGTAATCGCACTATGTCCAAGATACATCAACCAAGTTTCGAGTATACAAATTCAATTCTCGAGAGTTGGAAGAAGAAAAATATATGCTTTCTAAAAGATTTGGATGTATTAGATGCGGAATTCAAGAGCTCAAATACAGCGCAGAAGCCTTCAAAAGCCAAGAAGACAACTTCTACTTCCTTTAATAATTTCGAGTCCAAAGATTATGATATAGCATCTTTAGAAAAAAAACTATTAAGCAATTAGATAACAGAGGAGTTTATCATGCCCTTAACAAATTCTCAATATGATAAAATAATGCGTGACTACGAGGAGAAGCAGCTTGCAAATCGAGCTGCTTTAGCGCGTTGTACCGAGGAAGCTTATTCAAAAATTCCCGAACTCGCCAAACTAGATGAGGCCATTGCTGACTTAGCTGTCGAGAGAGTCCACTCTCTCCTATCGCAATCATCTAGCCACCCTTCGCGTTCCATTCACGAACTAACAGGACGCCGCAAGCAGTTATTAGCCGATTACGGCTATCCAGAAAACTTCTTGGATCCAACATATACTTGTCCTTTTTGTAATGATACCGGATACGTAGATAGCCGTAAATGTGTATGTTTCAAAAAAGCAGCCGTCGAACTCCTATACCTTCAATCAAATTTAATCGGAGTTCTTGATCGAGAAAATTTCTCTAATTTTGATCTATCCTTGTATTCAAAAACTCACATAGATGAACAGAGCAAACGCTCCTCCTATGATATGATGAAATCTGCATACGATACCTGCCAGAATTACATCGCTAATTTCGGCAATACTCCTGTAGAAAACTTGTTTTTTTACGGCGATGCTGGCGTTGGAAAAACCTTTCTTTCCAATTGCATTGCAAAGGAGCTGATTTCAAAATCCTATTCCGTGATATATTTTTCCGCTTCAAAGTTATTTGAAGTACTTGCTAAGAGCCATTTTGAAAAGGATAGCAATGCACAAGATATGGATGAATATATTTACGACTGCGACTTACTGATTATCGATGATTTGGGAACTGAATTAACGAATGCCTTTGTAAGTTCACAACTATTTACATGTATTAACGAAAGATATGCAAGACAGAAATCTATTATTATTTCTACCAACCTATCCTTATCTTCGTTGATGGATATATATTCTGAGCGAATTTTTTCCAGAATAATAAGCAACTATACTTTATTAAAAATTACAGGCGATGACATTCGCATCAAGAAAAAAATGCAAAACAAGGAGATTTAAAAAAATGATAAAAAGAAGAGAACGTCTAATCGAAAACATTCCCGTAGGACCATTAGGCATCATATCCCTACCTGGCGCCGAGCCACTTTGTACACAAGTAGACGGATACCTAAGCAAGTGGAGAAAAGAGAGCCATGAGCAGCTCACTCACAAAAAAGATGCTTTCCATACTGACTATTCTAAGGAATCCTTTTTGGTAGATGCAAAAGTACCTCGTTTCGGTTCGGGAGAAGCAAAGGGAATTATTCTTGAGTCTGTTCGTGGAAAGGATTTGTACTTGATTGTAGACGTATGTAATTATAGTTTGACCTACTCGCTTACTGGGCACACGAATCACATGTCTCCTGACGATCATTTTCAGAATCTCAAGCGAATTATCGCTTCTGCAGCTGGAAAGGCGCGTAGAATCAATGTCATCATGCCGTTCTTATACGAAAGCAGACAACATAAGAGAAGCTCCCGGGAGTCTCTCGACTGTGCACTTGCCCTACAAGAACTTGTGCGCATGGGAGTTGACAATATCATCACCTTTGATGCCCATGACCCTCGAGTACAAAATGCAATCCCACTGAGTGGATTTGAGACAATCTCACCAACCTATCAGTTTATCAAGGCACTACTAAAAAATGTTCCAGATATTCAAATTGATAGTGAGCACATGATGGCTATTAGCCCTGACGAAGGCGCCACTAGTCGTGCAATTTATATGGCAAACGTACTTGGAATCGATATGGGTATGTTTTATAAGAGACGTGATTTCACGAAAATTGTAGACGGTAGAAATCCAATTGTCGCTCATGAATTCCTAGGAGATTCCGTAGAAGGAAAAGATGTAATCATTATCGATGATATGATTTCCTCTGGGGACAGTATTCTAGATGTTGCAAAGCAATTAAAAGAGCGAAAAGCAAACCGTATCTTTGCTGCTTCTACTTTTGGATTATTTACAAATGGACTAGACATCTTTGACAAAGCATATGAAGATGGTCTGATTTATCGTGTATTGACTACAAACCTAATCTATCAAACACCAGAATTGTTAAGCAAGCCTTATTACATCAATTGTGATATGAGCAAGTACATCGCTTTGATTATCGACTCATTGAACCATGACACATCACTGAGTCATATGCTAAGCCCTGCCGCTCGAATCCAAGACGTGCTCAAGCGCTTTCAAAATAATGAGGTGATTAAATAATTAATCACGCCAATAAGGGGACGGGGGAGATATGAGCGAAGCTCATCCTTCCCCCGTCCCCCTTTGTTTGACGGAAATTTTTTGACTTTTTTATTTTATCCTTGGTAGCAAGACGATGAATCTCGTCTGTTCCTCTTCGCTTTCTGCGTAGATATTGCCTCCGTGTAGTTCTATAATCTCTTTCGAGATTGCAAGTCCAAGTCCAGCCCCTCCAGTGATACTAGAGCGTGAATCATCGATTCGATAGAACTTCTCAAATATCGTATATAATTTCTCTTCCGGAATGGTCTTACCTTGATTCACAAAGACAATTTTCACCTGATCTCCTTCATAGGATGCATGAATTTCTATCTCTGTATGCGCATAACAGTATGCAACTGCATTTCTCAATATATTGTCAAATACACGTGCAAGCTTGTCTGCATCACCTTCTACAACCAAGGTTTCCTCTATATCCACCTTACACTCTAAAGCCTTCTCTCGAAGCACCCCATATAATTCGTCCGCGATTTGTTCCAACATCATCGCAATATCTAGTGGATGTTTTTCTAAATTTATGTCTTGAAGGTTGAATTTTGTAATCTCAAAAAACTCATTGATAAGTTCACCCAGTCGCACAGCTTTTTGCAAGGAAATATTCGTATATTTTGCACGCTCTTCCTCTGACATTTGAGGTCTAGTTTCCAAGATTGTTAGGTATGCTAGAATGGATGTTAGTGGCGTCTTCAAATCATGGGCCAAAAAAACAACTAGTTCATTTTTTCGGCGCTCGCTCTCTTGCGCCTCCAATTCCTGCTGTTTCAGATTCATCTTAATCTTATTCAAACGTTCTTCAATAGGTGCTAATTCTGGAAATAGTTGCACCGGCTCCATAGAGTCAGAAACAATATTATCAATTCCATTCTCTACTTGGTTGAGGTAATTTGTCATCTGCGCCAGTGCAATATAGAAGAATACACAGAACAGGGTTAAATACCCAACGAATATCAGTAGATTGGCATTCTGCTCCACAAATGTTTGATAGATTATCATCGCATCGTTTTCACCAACGCCAAATACGGAAAATACTCTGACCACAAAATGCAAGAAATAGTCATTCATCCCGACATCTTGCAGGATTTGAAAGAGAATCTGACCAATAAATAAGGTGAACGCTGTAATGAGAGCCGTCTGAATCAAGATACTAAGTCGTAACTTCCTGTACTTATTCTTCAACTTTATAACCTACCCCCCACACTGTCTTTATAAAGTCCGACTTGCCCGCTGGTCCACTCATCTTTTCTCTTAGATGCCGAATATGAACCATTACCGTATTATTGCTATTTTTATAGTATTTTTCTCCCCAAACACTTTCAAATAATTGTTCTGAGCTAATTACCTTTCCACGGTTTTCACACAACAACCACAGAATGTCAAACTCAATCGGCGTTAACGTCAGTAATTTCTCATTATAAAAACACTCATGAGATTCTCGATTCAATACCAGTCCAGCGAAATCAATGATTTCCTCCACTTCTTTTCCGCCTTCATTATATTGATTCGACCTCCTCAGTTGCGCCTTCACACGCGCCACCAGCTCCAATGGATTAAATGGCTTGGCTATATAATCGTCCGCCCCCATCGTCAATCCATTGATACGATCCATGTATTCTGTCTTTGCTGTCAACATCAACACTGGAAACGTATGTTTTTCTCTTATCTTCTTCAAAATTGTAAATCCATCGATATCTGGCAGCATTACATCTAAAATTGCCAGATCGAACTTCGTTTCTTCAATACAGTCTAGTGCCTCTTTGCCTCTGTAACATTTCACCACATCATAATCGTCGCTCTTTAAATATAACTCTACTACATCCGCAATTTCTCTTTCGTCGTCTACAACTAAAATATTCATAAGCCACCGTCCTCCTGATTGATATCCTGCAGTTTCTGGATTCTATAGATCGCAATTCCCCACTGTTCTCGGGAAAGGTACTACATCACGGATATTAGACATCCCGGTTAAGTACATCACACAACGCTCAAATCCCAATCCAAATCCAGCATGCTGTGTGGTTCCGTATTTACGAAGATCCATGTAAAAATCATAATCGTCTTGATTCAAATCCATTTCCTTCATTCGCTTGCTCAATTTGTCATAATCATCTTCTCTTTGACTTCCACCAATAATCTCTCCGATTCCCGGAACCAAGCAGTCCATCGCAGCAACTGTTTTTCCATCGTCGTTCATCTTCATATAAAAAGCCTTGATATCTTTTGGATAATCTGTCACAAATACAGGACGTTTGAATACTTCCTCAGTCAAATATCTCTCATGCTCTGTCTGCAGATCTGCTCCCCATGAAACCTTATATTCAAACTTCTCATTGTTCTTTTCTAAAATCTCAATTGCTTCCGTGTATGTCACATGTGCAAATTCAGATTGTACTACTAGATTCAATCGATCGATCAATCCCTTATCCACAAAAGAATTAAAGAAGTTCATCTCTTCTGGCGCCTGTTCCAACACGTAACGAATCACGTATTTCAACATGCTCTCTGCAAGCATCATATCATCTTTTAGATCCGCAAATGCAATTTCTGGCTCAATCATCCAAAACTCTGCTGCATGTCGCGTTGTATTTGAATTTTCCGCTCTAAACGTCGGTCCAAATGTATATACATTTCGAAATGCTTGTGCAAATGTTTCCACATTCAATTGACCACTTACTGTTAAATTTGTCTCCTTGCCAAAGAAGTCTTGTCCATAGTCAATCTGGCCATCTTTTGTCTTTGGTATCTCATTCAAATCCATGGTTGTCACACGGAACATCTCTCCCGCTCCCTCGCAGTCACTTCCAGTGATGATTGGTGTATGAACATAGACAAACCCACGCTCTTGGAAGAACTGATGAATCGCAAAGGCCACCAAAGAACGCACACGAAAAACCGCTTGAAATGTATTCGTTCTAGGTCTTAAATGTAACATAGATCTCAAGTACTCTAGGGTATGTCTCTTCTTCTGCAATGGATAATCTGGCGCAGATGCCCCCTCGACTTCAACAGACTCTGCTTGAATCTCAAATGGCTGTTTCGCCTCTGGTGTTGCTACTAATTTCCCCTTTACAATAAGTGCAGCTCCAACATTTTGCTTTGATACCTCTGCAAAGTTCTCCATAGTATCATGATAAACCACTTGAATCGGCTCAAAAAAACTACCATCATTCAACACAATGAATCCAAAAGTTTTTGAGTCTCTAATACTGCGTACCCAGCCACCGACTGTAACTTCTTGACCGATATATTTCTCTTGTTCTCTAAATAATTCTTTGACTGTTATAAATTTCATAATCCCTCCAATAGTTTTGCTTTAAACGTTCTAAAATCTTAGGCATATTATAGCATATAAAAAACAAGATGTAAACTTAGCTTTTCCTTGATAAATAGGGGCTCCTCGTACTCTCTTACCTCTGTGAACTCTATGAAGTTCATGGACATATATAGCAAATCATGATATACTTTTATCTACTATTATTACATGATGATAAATTTAATCAAAGGTAAGGTAAATTAAAATGAAAAAATTATTAAGTATGGTAGCACTTATGGGATGTATGGTAGCACTTGTTGCTTGTGCACCAAAAGAAGAAGCACCAGCTGAGGCAGGAATGGAGAATCCAATTGTAGCAGTTGATAATGCAGATGCATTTGCTGATTTAGGAATTACAATCGATGCTCCAGAAGGTGCAACTGATGTTACTTACAACATCATCGCAGAAGAAACAGCTGAAGTAAACTTCAAACTCGATGGAGCAGACTACAACCTAAGAGCCTCTAAAATATTAAAAGACGCTGAACTTCACGGAATCAATGGAGAATTGACAACTGCTGACTTAGCGACAGAAGGCGCTACCGCAGTTATGGCAGCGAATGATGACAGTGGGTTCTCTGTTGCTACAGCAACTATGGGCGATGTAAATGTTACTGTATCATCAAATAATGTGGCTGATGCTGAAGCAATCGCAGCAGTTATGGCTAGTATTATCGGATAATCAAATTAGGGACAGCGGAGATATGAGCAAAGCTCATCCTTCCACTGTCCCCTTTCCGTACATTGTCTATACACATAGCTTCCTATTTATTCTACAGTTACAACTTTTGCTAAGTTTCTTGGTTTATCCACATCCAACCCTCTATCAGCCGATGTATAGTATGCCAACAGTTGCAATGCTACTGTTGCTGGCATAATCATAAATTCGTCTTCCATATCTGGCAATGCATAATATGTCTGGAAGTCTTCTACCTTGCTGCTTTCGTCTGAATCTGCCAAGAACGATGACTTGATGAATCCGATGACTTTTGCGCCTCTACTTTGGACTTCTTTGATATTCAGCATTTCTTTTCTTCTAAGGCTTGTTTGTGTGACCAATGCAACCACTGGTGTTTCTTCTGTAATCAGTGCAATGGTTCCGTGTTTTAATTCTCCAGACGCATATGCCTCTGAATGTACATAAGCCACTTCTTTTAGCTTCAGAGATGCCTCTAATAATGCCGCATAATCCAACCCACGACCAATCATGAAAGCATCTTTTGCTTCCACTACTGAGCGTGTGATCTTATGAATCTCTCCCTTATCCTCTAGCACTTTGCTGATTTTCTCAGGGATTAAACGAATCTGTTCTACATAAGCCTTTTCTTCTTCCGCAGTCATTTTTCCAGCCAATCTAGCCATTTTGCAGGTAAGAAGATAGAAGATTGCTACCTGAGTCGTATATGCCTTGGTACTAGCCACTGCAATCTCTGGTCCCGCATTGGTGTAGATGACGTAATCTGCTGTTCTCGCGATAGAAGATTCTTTCACATTTACGATTGCGAGTGCTTTTGCGCCCTCTTTTTGCGCATATTTCAACGCTTCGAGTGTATCAATGGTCTCACCCGATTGTGACACTGCAACGACCAATGTTCCCTCTTCGATGACTGGATGTGTATAGAGAAACTCGGAGGCGATTTCCACCTCTACCTTGATCCCTAACCTTCTCTGAATCAGGCTTTTTCCAACTAAGCCCGCATGCATAGCCGTACCGCATGCGATGATGCAGATGCGTTTACACTCTGTCAGAAGCTCATCTGGAATTTGGTCTGCGCTAAAATCAATGGTGTCTCCAACCAATCTTGGGTCAACGGTTCTGCTGATCGCATCTGGCTGTTCCATGATCTCTTTCTCCATATAGAATGGATACCCACCTTTTCCGTCTTGCGTGGTATCCCAATCAATGGTCAAAAGTTCTTGCTCCACTTCCTGCCCTTGAAGATCATATACCTTCGCACTTCCTTCGCGCAATTCTGTAATGTGAAGCTCTGGCACGACAAAATACGACTTTGTATATGGGCTCACGGCGATAATATCCGATGCCAAAATATTTTCCCCAGCACCAACACCAACCACCACTGGACTGACATGTCTGATGGCGTAGATTACCCCTGGCTTATCTTCAAACATAACAACAAGCGCAAAAGTCCCCTTGATTTTGCGTACTAATTTTGCAAATGCTGCAAACACATCTCCCTGATAATAACGATCCAAACAAGCCGCCGCTACTTCTGTATCCGTATCCGACTCCATCACTAGGTCATATCTCTCAATCAGCTCTGCATAGTTCTCGATGATTCCATTATGAACTAAGGTTACTTTTCCTCGTTTGTGTGGGTGGGCATTTCCATCTGTTACCCCTCCGTGAGTCGCCCATCTCGTATGACCGATTCCACAACTTCCTGTTAGTGGTGCTGTTGCACAAACCTTTCTTAGGTCTGCTACTCGTCCTGCACACTTTCGCACCTCAATCTTCTCGTCCATAATTGCAATTCCAGCACTATCATACCCTCTGTACTCCAAAGTCTCCAATGCCTGTAGCAAAATACTCTCCGCTTGATTCTTACCTGTATATCCTATTATTCCACACATATCTATTCTCCTATGTTCTCTACTCTATTTTTGTTCTTATTTTATTTCTATCTGATGGGTTTCATCGATAGAACCTATTCTAATCATCTTTGTCTTCTATCATGAATTTTTGTTTTGCAGTCACCTGCATATTTGTTGTTCATGTTTCGCACTAGAAGTGGTGCGAAAGGGTATCCGCCGAATATTTCGATTGCCCTTTTCCTCGTCGTCCCGGCAGTCCGGGCTCTTGGCGCTTTTGTATCGTTTTCGTAACTATTATATCAAAACATTCAAAAACCACCCTATGGATGGTTTCTGAACGTTTCATAAGTTTCAAAGATATATGTGTATAGATGTCTATTTAATTTTCAATGTACTTTGCAAGTATACCCTATTTGCTTAACAATTGCAAAATATTTTTAAATTTCCTCACCAAGACCACTCTCGATTGCGTCCACAATTGTCTTCAAATCTTCTACTTCCGTCTCGCCAGTACACTGTACTGTAATCTCGGTTCCTTGTCTCAATCCTGCTGCCATAATATTGATTACACTCTTCACATTAATTACTTTCTCCTTGTATAGGATTAATGTGTCTGATTTACAAAATTTTGCAATTTTCGCTAATTCTCCCGCTGGTCTTGCGTGGATTCCTGATGCATTTTTAATTACTAGATTTTGACTTACCATTTTTATTACCTCTTTTCTTTCTTACACATTAAAGTGCTCAAATAATAGTTTCTCTGCGTCTCCATTCCATAATCCGTTATGCGCCTTGCAGCACTCATAAAGTTTTGCGAATAACGGCTCTGTCTTACCAAGTTCTTCGAAATCATCGATTGCAGTAAGTGGCATATCAAATTGTGTGTAAACTAATTTCTTTCCTCCTGGAATGTTTGGCAGGTTTAATGTTGTATCTGCTACGCTATCCAATCCACCTACATGAGTTACCATTACCGCTGGATTGATTTCCCCTTTTGCCGAACGCTCAATCGCTTCCACAAGGTCGTCTGTATTTCCACCTGTTGTACCGATGATATGTGAGCTTGTGTAGTGAACATTATATAAGTTCATTGATGCTGTGAATTGGTTGTCTGTAGGTCCTGCGAAGAAGTTTAAACAACCATCAAACGCAAGAATCTTGTCTCCCAACTCTGCCACTTCACGATAAGGAATGTATACATATACATCATCATATCCATGTCCATTTGTCAAGTCCATTAATTGTTTTACTGGATCTTCTGTCTCACCTGTATTTACATAGATGAGTTCGATTCCTTTTTCCTTCGCACTCTCTTCCGAGATTACTTCTTTTGCTCTTGCAATTCTCTCATCACTGATATCCGTAACAACCACTCTCTTTGGCTTGTTCTCCATGCTTAGAGAATAGCTAACCGCACCCAATCCCATCGGTCCACAACCACCTAGGATGATGATATTTCCATCTACTTTGGTTCCCATTGCATGGTCATAATTCACTTTATTTGTGTGGTAATTCGCATGGAATCCACCGATGATACAACTCATAGGCTCACCCAACGACGCTTCATAATAAGAATCTCCGTCGTATGGTAATAAACAACCCAATTCCATTACTTCTTGAGGGATGATGCAATATGTACAATCCCCTCCAAAAAACTCATATGAATATCCTGGCGATGCCAAACTTCCTTTATAGTTTAACGCTGGTTGTAAGGCAAATTTTTGTCCTGGTTTGAATTGGTCTTTCCACTTGTCACCGACTTCCACGATGTCTCCTGCGAACTCATGACCCATGATAACAGGATTTGTATCGATGTTTTGAGGTGCACGCTTATGCGCCTTCCCTTGAATCACTAATTTATAAGTCGACATACAGATACTATCACTGATTACCTTTACTAGGATTTCATCGTCTTTGATCTGTGGTAATTCAAACTCCTCACATCTTAAATCATTTGCTCCATACATTCTAACTGCTCTTGTTTTCATTCTAATCTTCTCCTTTATTCTTATTCTACATAGTTAACTCGACAATTACGAAACCCACGACCTGCTACTAATTGTAGATGTTATAAAATCATTACAAGCAATGCTCTTTGGCGTAGCCGGCACTTAGATATCGTACTTTAGTACTTTGATATCTTAGTACCGCTGCTACCGACAACGAAGCGAGAGCGTGCTTGCTGGAATGATTTTATAACATCTACAACAACAAGCTTATCGTTTCGGAATTGACTCGATTACTACTTCTTTCTTCAACTCTTCCACCAGCTCTTTTGTCGGTGGCTTCGTCCCAATTGTGACTACTGCCCCTGCCGATGTGGCAACTGCGAGCTTCATCCACTCATCCATCTCATATCCTTGGTTCATACCATATGAGATTGCCGCAACCATCGCATCGCCTGCTCCTACGGCTGAATGCGCCTTAATCTTAAGTCCTGGTGCCCGTTTCGCTTCTCCTTCATTTAAGAAAATCGCACCGTCTTTTCCCATGGAAATCGCAATGGTTTCAATCCCTTTTTCTTTCAACCCTGCTGCCAACTCTACCATGGTATCTATTTCAAGCTCCCCTTTTGCGAAATACTGCTCTAACTCAAACTTGTTAGGCTTTATAATATTCGGTCCATATGGAAGCGCCTCCTCAAACAACTTGCCATCCACATCTAGAAATACTTTTGCACCCTTTGCCTTGATTCTCTGAATCATCTCCCCATATACACCTGTACGCACTCCCTTTGGAACACTTCCCGCTAGGACAAAGAGATTGTCTGGATTTGCATAAGACTCTAGTTTTTGCATCAATTCCTCTACGACCTCTTCGGAGATTGTAGGTCCTGGTTCATTCAACTCGGTCAACACTCCGCCAGGCTCTATCACTTTCAAGTTTACTCTCGTTTCTCCTTCTACAAAGAGAAAATCAGTCTTGATTCCTTGGATTCTAAGTGTTTCCTGAATCATTTTTCCATTGTTTCCTGCTAAAAATCCTGTTGCGATTGATTCCCCGCCTAGTGCATGAATTGTTTTCGATACATTAATTCCTTTTCCACCCACATCGCTGATTGGATTTTGCAAGCGATTCAATCCCTCATGTACAAATGTGTCCAATTCTGCTGTCTTATCTATCGCGGGATTCATGGTTACTGTGATAATCATTTATTCTCCTTTCTCAACAAGAAAACTGTGAATTTCTTCTTTCGGTTTTTGTACGAGTTCATCTACTACCCCATCCTCACATAACTTCTCAGCAATGTTTGCTAAGATATCCATGTGTTCATCACCTTTTCCTGCAATCGCAATGATAATCTTCACTGTTTCAGTGCCCCAGTCCACTCCATCTGGCACTGCTAATACTGCGATACCCGAATTCAAAATTTCTTTCTTCGCACTTTCCACTCCATGAGGGATCGCCATCCCATTTCCCATACAAGTAGCGAATGTCTCTTCCCTCTCAAACATCGCTGGTATGTAGCTCTCATTTACATAACCGCCTGTCACAAGCATATTTCCTACGAGTCTGATTGCATCTTCTTTTGTGATTCCTTGCGTTCCCTTTACCACGTTCTCCATTGTTAATAATTCTGGCTTCTCTTCTTTCTTATGAAAAAACATACTTATACCTCTACTTTCTATGATTTGTTCGTCCCTTACGTTTTCTTCGGGTTGTTTCTTTAAGCTAATTATATGCCCTGTCAAACCCAATTTCAACAAATACAAAAAGAGGTTTGTCACTAGTACTTAGTGCCAAACCTCTTTATTAAATTTATTACAGATTTTCTATAAATTTCAAGAAATATGCTTTTAGAATCTTCTCCAAGATGACTCGAATCTCCTCTGCATCTTCTCGCCAAATCGCATGTAGGAACACCTCTTGATCCACTAGTTTCTCACTGATATAGCCTAGCAGCTCTCGGTTCTGTAACTTAAATTCATCATCTGGTAGAAGCAGAATCACACACGCCTTCGCTTGTCTCATATATAAATCCGAGAAACACTCTCCACTTCGTGGTTTCACCACATAGAAACTCGGACGAGTCACTCCAATCGTAATGCTATGTAACAATCCGATTCCCAGTTCTTGAATGATCTGTGTCGCTATTTCTTCTCGGTCTTGAATTCTTTGGCAGATATCTTTTTGCCGCGCAAGGTAAGGCGTGATCTCCTCGCTCGCCATAATCACAAGTTCCTTAAACGATGCATCTTGATGCACATAGATACAGCGAAATTCTGCAATCATTTCCTTGATATTGGCAGTCACCTTGTTGATAACCTCCAATTGATTTGAGAATTTTTTATCTGACTCTTCTTTCTTTGGTGTACATTCGTAATACGAAACCTTCTCCTCGATGCTGCTCAAATCATGCTCCGACAGGAGTGGGTTACAATATATAATGTCTGCGTCATCACGATTTGTAGGAATGGTTGAGACAAAGAAATCCATACTATTGATGGTAAATTCATTTAGATCATTCACTCCATAAGTAGTAAATCTCGCCCTCGACTTCAATAGTTTCTCCAATTTTGATACCATAAGTCGGGAGATTCCGATTCCACTAGCGCAAACAACTCCTATGTCTACCGTCCTTCTGGCCTCCCGAATCACCTCACGCTTCACCAAGGCTGCACTAAAATGAATTGCTAACAATCCCACCTCTGTCTCTGGAACCACCTTTCCAGTGATTGCCTGCAAGCACTTTCCGACTCGCAAACATTTTTCATAAACATCTGGATAAGTTGTTTTTATCTCATCTAAGTGTTGATTCTCAATGGTCATATGATGTTGTAGCCGTACAATGGTTGGTGACAAATGGGACACTAGTCCACTTACAAACTCTTCATCTGCCAAAAACAAAGACGCCGTTCCCTCATCAAAGGCAACGATTAATTCTCTTGCAACTTCCTCCATACTCAGGGTATTCAAGGCTTCCGACAAGTCTATTTCTGTTTTCGGTTTTTGCAATTTTGCACCCTTTAGATGCCAATATATATATGTAATCTCGACCTCTGGAATCTGGATTTCAAATTCTTTCTCCAAGCTCTCAACCGTGAGCACTGCCAACTTATAGTTGTCATCCTCCGTGCTGATTTCATTCTCTAGAGAATTCTCCTCAATCAACTCATTGGATTGAATTCTCTCTAACGCAATCGTCGCATGAATGACCAGCTTGATATAGGAGTCTTGAGTCAGCTCACCGAAGTAGATATCATTCAAACTAGAGAAACAGGTGATGACACGATTCAGTATTTCGCCATCCAACACCTGATACTCTCTCTTAATATTCTTATAATCTAGGATGTTTTTCTCACTTCCATCCTCTCGCTCAAACAATGCTTTTAATAACGGAGTATCGATATTCTCTACAAAATAATCATGAATCGCCTCTCGAAAATCCGTTTCTTTCCCTTCTAGACACACGCCGAATCCAGGTTTTTTTATAATTTCTATACGGTAAGGAGCAAGCCGCTTCTGGACTTGCTCTAAATCTTTGCTCACCGTGGTTTCGCTGACCCCTAAGGTGTTTGCATAATAATAGATTTTCTTGGGTGTGCGGCTTTTCAGCAGTTCGTATTGGAGGCGTTTCTGCCTTACTAACCGATCAGAATAATCATCTTCCTGACTGTCCAATAACTGATTCTTTAACCGTTCACGCCCTTCACTTTCTTCAATCCAAACTCCCACACCTGTTTTCGAGCACAGCGTTAACTTCTGTTTGGCCAAATAATATTCTATATAGCCCAATTCTCTCTGAACCGTTCTCTTACTCACTCCAATTTCGGTTGCTAATGCATTTACCGATATCGGTTTGTTCTGATCCAATAAAATTAGAATTAACTGCTGCACTCTTGGTGTAATCATATCGTTACCTCACTTTATCGATTGCTGTTTTGCTCCCTATCTTTTTAAACTTTCTACTAGTGTACCATATTCTGGTGCCGACATAAAGTTTGTAATTAAGATTATTTCTGCCTGTGGCGCACTTGTTCTTGCTCTACCCTCTAATGTTTGATGAGTGACTACAATTTCTGCATCCCCTGGTATACTAGAAACCGATGCATGCTCTACTGTGATATCCTCGCGTCCAACCGCCTTTAACTTCTTGCGAAGCACGGTTGCTCCCATAGCAGAAGATCCCATTCCAGCATCACAAGCGAATACAATTTTCTTAATATCTTTATTTGTTTCTCCTGTCGCCTCTGATTTTACTGTCTCTGCTACCACTCCTTTTGACTCGCTCTTCATAGAATCTTTTTGCGCTTGTGCTGCTTCTAGTGCTTTTTCATCATCTTTTGAGAAAAGCTTAATCAATGGAATTGCAACTACAAATGTTACGATCGTAGATACCAACACGCCTAATACAATCGGAATCGCTCCGCCTTTTGGTGCCATTGCTAGGATTGCGATGATACTTCCTGGTGATGCTGGTGCAACCAATCCTGCTCCTGTCAATACGAATGTAAATACTCCACTTGCTCCACCTGCGATTACTGCTAATAATAATGCTGGGTTCATCAATATGTATGGGAAGTAGATTTCATGAATCCCTCCAAGGAAATGAATGATAACCGCTCCTGGAGCCGAACTTTTTGCACTTCCTTTTCCAAAGAAACAATAAGCCAATAGGATACCAAGTCCTGGTCCTGGATTTGCCTCCAATAAGAAGAATACTGATTTCCCAAACTCTTCTACTTGTGCAATTCCTAGCGGGGATAGAATCCCATGATTGATTGCATTGTTCAAGAATAATATCTTCGCTGGTTCAATGAATACACTCGCTAGTGGCAACAATCCTTGCTCTACAAAGAAGTTAACTCCTGATGCCATCGCAGTGATTGCTGTTGTAACCACTGGAGCAATTCCGTAGTATGCAACAATCGCTAATAACATTCCCAAGATACCAACCGAGAAGTTATTTACCAACATTTCAAATCCTGCTTTAACTTTGCCCGCTACTGCTTTATCGAATTCTTTGATTACTTTACCCGCTAGAGGTCCCATAATCATCGCTCCCAAAAACATTGGAATCTCAGCAGTAACACTCGCTGCTACGATTGCACCCATGGTCGCGATTGCTCCCATGATACCGCCACGTTCTCCACCGATTAATTTACCGCCTGAATATGCGATCAATAGTGGCAATAGATAAGTTGACATCGGACCTACAATATTAGTTAGCTGCTCATTTGGCAACCATCCTACTGGAATAAATAATGCTGTAATCAACCCCCATGCGATAAATGCTCCGATATTTGGCATAACCATCGCGCTTAAAAACCTTCCAAAAACTTGAACCTTTTGTTTCATCTCTTTTCTCTCCTTTTCTCTCTTAGACATTTATGAATGCTCTATTATCATCGTTCACAATGCTTTTTCTTAAATTCATTATAGCTTCACCGACCAATGAATTTCAATTCAAAGAAGATTGTCTTTGTCGTCATTTCAATAGTGCCAAAAAAAATTGGGGACATGATTGGGGACAGCGGAGATATGAGCAGGCGCTCATCCTTCCACTGTCCCCTTTGTTTGACGGTTATTTATAGGTTTTTAGTTCTTCTTTGGAATTCTTCGACTGATCTTTGCTAATTGTTTCATCTTCCTAGCAAGGTCTTCTGTCAGCTCTCCTTCTTCCAGTCTCCACTTCCAATTGTCCCCAACTGTAGATGGCGTGTTCACTCGCGCCGCATTGTCCAATCCCAAGTAATCTTGCATAGGTATGATGCTCAAATTCGCCACACTAAAATGTGCCAATCGGATAAATTTCCAGTGTATATCTTCTGTTTCTTCCTCTTCGATATTCAGGTAGCAATTGGCATATTGTCGATCTTTCTTCTTCAAATTCTGATACCAACCTACAATAGTCTCATTATCATGTGTCCCTGTATATACCACGCAATTTTTATCATAGTTATGCGGAAGATAATCGCTATCTTCTTTTGCATTGAATGCAAACTCTAGCACTTTCATGCTCGGGAACCCGCTATCCTTCACAAGTTTTCTGACCGACTCAGTGATAAATCCCAAATCCTCTGCAATGACTTCCATATCTCCCATAGATTCACGCATGGCGTCGAACAATTCCATTCCCGGTCCCTGTTCCCATGTTCCAAACTCTGCAGTCTTGTCTCCATATGGAATCGCATAATATGCGTCGAATCCACGAAAATGATCAATCCGCACAGAATCAAACAGGTGCTTGCAATGTGCCATCCGTTTGGTCCACCACTTATAATTCGTTTTCTTGTGCTCCCTCCATGCATAAAGCGGATTTCCCCATAGTTGTCCCGTCTCCGAGAATGCATCGGGAGGACATCCTGCTACTGCAATCGGGCTTCCATGTTTATCAAATTGAAATAATTCTGGATTTGCCCAAACATCCGAACTATCTAACGCCACATAGATTGGAATATCCCCAATTATTTTTATTCCCTTTTTGTTCGCATATGCCTTAAGGCCTTTCCATTGCTTTGCAAATAAAAACTGTAGATATTTATAAAATCCAATTTCGCTACTCAGTATCTTTTTCTCAATTTCCAGAACTTTTTCCTGTTTTCTGCGCAAAGGTTTCGGCCATTCCAACCAACAAACGTCCCCATATTTTTTCTTAATCGCCATAAAGAAAGCAAAATCATCCAGCCAACTCTTGTTCTCCTTGATAAACTTCTTATACTTTTCATCCTCTTCTAAATTATGCCTCACATATGCTAGATGTAGTAAGTAGTATCGACTCTCATATAGTTTCGCATAGTCTATATACTGGGGATGTTCCCCCATATCCACACGCTCGCACTCTTCACTGCTTAGCAATCCTTCTTGAATGAGTTGCTCCAAATCAATCATATATGGATTACCCGCAAAGGTGGAAAATGACTGATATGGCGAATCTCCATAACTCGTAATTCCCATGGGCAAAACCTGCCAATAGGTTTGCTTTGCTGCCTTTAGGAAATCTACAAATTCATAGGCACTTTTTGAAAAACACCCCACTCCATACTTGGATGGTAGGCTTGTAATCGGCAATAACACTCCACATGCTCTCATATGCTCCCTCACTTTCTATCAATACTTCCTATCAATGAAATGTTTGTTCCGTTCGATTGATAATCTCGTCTTGTAATTCCTTGCTCAAATTCCTAAAATGATCGCTATATCCCGCAACCCTGACGATGAGATCTTTGTACTCTTCTGGATTCTGTTGTGCCTGAATCAAAGTCTCTCTGTCGATGACGTTGAATTGAATATGATGTCCATCCATATTGAAGTAAGAGCGAACCAGATTCCCCATGTGAACGAGTCCCTCTTCGCCTTTCACTACACTTGGCGTAAACTTCTGATTCAACAACGTCCCTCCTGTTGTTAGATGATCCATCTTGGAGGCAGACTTGATTACCGCTGTTGGTCCATTCACATCTGCACCTTTTTCTGGCGAAATACCCTCAGAGACAGGCTTATGCGCAAATCGACCATTGGCGCTTGCCATCATCACTTCTCCAAAATACACATGACAGGTTGTCGGTAGCATATTAATGCGATAGCTTCCTCCCTTGGTATTTTTCCTTCCTGTCACCGTATCCCTATAATATGTAAATACTGATTTCATTATTTCATCTGCATAGTCATCGTCGTTTCCATACTTCGGTGTCCGATTCTGCACGAGATTCAAGATTCTCTCATGCCCTTCAAAATTATCATCCAAGGCCCGAATCAACTCTTCCATGGTGAACTTTTTCTCATCAAATACGTTGTATTTCACTGCACTGAGGCAATCTGTTATGGTTCCGATTCCCACACCCTGAATATAGTTGATATTATAACGGGCTCCGCCCGCATTATAGTCCTTGCCACGCTGGATGCAATCATTGGTAATCACGGACAAGAATGGAACTGGCATATAGTTCGAATATAGTTTTTCAATTACATTGCTCCCTTGAATTTTTATATCTAGAAAATATGCGATCTGTTTCTGAAATGCTTCCCATAACTCTTCATAGGTCTGGAAGTCAGTCGCATAACCTAGCTCCAATCCTAATTGCTTTTGCGCCACCTTATCATATCCGTTATGCAGTGTAAGCTCAAATATCTTCGGAATGTTGAAATAACCCGTTAGAATATATGCTTCTTTCCCATAGGCACCTGTTTCTACACAGCCACTTGCTCCTCCGCATCTTGCATCTTCTAGGCTCTTTCCTGCATTCATCAATTCCTGAATGATCGCCTCTGTATTATAGAAGGCTGGCTGTCCCCATCCCTTCCTAGAAATCTCACATGCTCGATGCAGAAACTTCTCTGGCGTCTTCCTACTAATCTGTACGTTGGAACTCGGTTGGAGCAACTGCATTTCATCCATACAGTCCAAGATCAAATAACTCACCGCATTCACGCCATTTGATCCGTCTCTTGCAATTCCGCCTGTATTGATATTTACAAAATCTGTATAGGTACTACTTTCCTTCAATGTCACTCCTACCTTAGGTGGAGCCGGTTGATTGTTGAATTTCACCCATAGACACTCTAGTAACTCTAGTGCCCTGTCATCGTCCAAGACTCCTTGTTTGACATCCGCTTCATAGAATGGATTCAAATGTTGATCCAGTCTTCCCGGAGAAAAAGCATCCCAAGGATTTAACTCCGTTGTAACTGCGAGATGAATAAACCAATACTGCTGAATCGCCTGCCAGTAAGTCTTCGGCTTGTGCGCTGGAACCACATCACAATTCTCCGCTATCTGCAAGAGCTCCACTCTCCTAGCCTCATCTTCTGTTCCTTCCGCCAACTCTCTCGCATAAGCAGCATAGCGTTGTCCTAAAATAATAAGAGCCTCACAAGCCACCTTCATCGCCTCTAACTCTTCCTTCTTGCTCAAGGCTTCCTCATCTCCTAGGAAATCCAACTCCTCTAGCGCTTGCTCAATCTCCGAAATATAGTCCAACATGCCCTTTCCATATACTTCATGGGATCCTACTGTATGACCTGGTCCTCTCTGCTCCATAAATTCCGTAAAAATCCCTGCTTCATATGCATCCGTCCATTTTTTTGTCACGTTGGAAACAATTTTATTTCTTATCGCCCTTCTTTCCCAAAAAGGGATTACTACTTCTTCCTGATATGTGTAGTCTGCTTCTTTGACCTGAAAGCTGATCAATTCTCTATCGTTCATGACTTGCATATCTTCGATGGTATGACAGCAAATCTCTGGAAAGGTTGGCGCCGCCTGCGGTGCATCTCCCTTTTCTCCAACAACCAACTCATCCTCCCCCAGATACAAGGTTTTCTCGGCAAAATAATTCTTCAAAACCAAAGCGCGCAGCATCGGAATCGAAACACTCCCCTCATATTGCTTATATACCTCTGTCTCAATTTTCGCCCGCTCCATATCGATATGTGCAACACTTGTCACACTCAGCTCACGCAATCTTTTGATTCTCTCATTCATGCCTCTTCTATCCATTGGCCCCTCTCCTTAACCTTCCATATTTTATTGTACTGCAATGACAAATCCATTTTCTTCATACATCATTTTCATTTCATTTAAGCCCTCTATATCTGGGGATTTTAATCCTTCTCCCCTATAATCCAATCCCAGATTCTGATACTTTCCCTTCCCCATATCGTGATAGGGCAGCAAATCAATCCGCTCTGGCTTTATATTGTTCTCTCTTAGAAAGTTCATCCGAAGCTCAGTTTCCTCTTTCATGGTATTGATGCCATCTATAATTGGTAGCCTGAGGTATATCCTTGCACCTGCCCGAGAAAGCTTTACTAAGTTTTCTAGAATCAACCGGTTGTCGACACCGGTATACTTCCGATGCAACTTATCATTCATAATCTTCACATCATAGAGAAATGTATCTACAAAAGGAAGAACCCTCTGAAAATTCTCATAAGGTGCATACCCGCAAGTATCTATATTGATGGATATCCCAAGCTTATTCAACCGCTTCAGCAATTCTTCTATGTCATCCATATTCATGGTCATCACTTCACCACCAGATAAAGTGACACCGCCCCCCGACTGTTCATAGAACACTTGATCTTTCCTGATCTCTTCTACCAACTCTTCGATGGCATATTCTCTTCCACTGATTTCACGCAGATTATTGATGCACTCGTCCACACATTCTCCACAGCGTACACATCTCTTCCTATCTGTATAAGCGCTTCCCGCTTCGATTACAATCGCCTCCTTGGGACAGGCCGTCTCACAAGACGCACATCCCGTACACGCTTCCACCCGAAGCATTACTTGCTCCTTATAATCCATGGTCTCTGGATTGTGACACCAGACACACCGAAGTGGACACCCCTTAAAGAACACAGTGGTGCGAATTCCATCTCCATCATGAATAGAATATTTCTGAATTTTTGTTATCTTAATCACTTTGTGTACCCTCTTACCACTCTTTTACCCTTTTTTCACCACACAGGTTTTCCCTAGAAATGCAACCCCATACACTAGAATATCTGTATAGCCCTGCACCTGCATTCCTTCTATATATTTCTTCTCTTCTATTTGTCGCAATGCCTCGGTTGCCTTCTCCTCCAACTGGGAAAAATCCTTGGTTATCTTAAACTCAAATATCACTGCCTTCCCATCTGGTATTGGGTATCTAATTAACAAGTCTGGGCGTCCTAGGCCACACTCTACATTTGACTGTACACGATAATCCTTCATGCCCTTATACAATCCGCCGATGAAGCCATGATAATAACTTTCATTGTAATCATGGTAGCTGATCGTCTCCATCATTGCTCGTTTCAACGTGGCTTCGATTGTTTGCACCTCTCCTGACAGCGTTGCTTCATAGAGCTTCGTCATATCCTTTTGTGCGATCTGCTCCTTCACCCAGTCCATCATCTGTCTGCGATATACCGACTTTACCTCACGATTCGGGATTTCTAATGCAAGATAGATTTGCTCCTCATCCATTCTTTGGCCTACCTTTTTCAAATATCCCGTAAAATATAAGAAATTCCACAAATTATTATTATCCTGGTAGATATCCGCATACGTGATATCTTCATGAATCGGTTTCTCAATACTTCCACCATGAATGAGGCGTTCTAATTCTCCTCTTACTTCCCCATCTGCCCTAGTAATCAGATCCCTAATAATACTATTGGAACTTGTATTTGACCAATACGGTTGCGGCAAGTACTCATCATCCTCAAGGGCAGTGGCCACATACTTAGTCACACTCCATGGATTATATACCTGTTCATTGCCAAATATATAACCATTATACCATTCTCTTATTTTTTCGATATGCGATTCCTTACCAAAATACGCTAGCATTTCTTCTACTTCTTTTGGCGTAAATCCAAAGTATTCTCCATATCCTGGTGTCTGTATAGAGATAATATTTAGGTTATTCAACCCTGTAAAAATACTCTCTTTCGTAATTCTCAGGCATCCTGTTATTACCGCAAATGCCAGAGAGTCGTTCGTTTTAAGCGAAACAGACAACATACCTCGTACAAAAGAAATCATCTCGTCATAGAATCCTTTATAATATGCATTTTCTAACGGCACATCATACTCATCAATTAGAATAATTGCTTTTTCTTTATATACCTTCTCTAGGCATGTGCATAGAAATGCAATGGAATCTATATATAGCGAATTTTCTCCCTTACCTGCACGAATGAGGCGGAATTTCTCCATCTCATCCTCCGTCAAGACACCTCGTTCTAAGACATACGAATGTCGGTCATATTCCCGCTCAATATTTCGCTTTAACATGAAGCAAGATGTTGCAAAATCCTCTTGTTTTCCATCCTTAAAATTCAGCATAATCACAGGGTACTTTCCTTGATGCCTCGTATATTCTTCTCCCGCTGTAGAAATATAAAGACCTTCAAAAAGTTTTGAGTTATCCTTCTCGCTGTTTTCAAAATAATACTTCAGCATGTTTAGATTCAGGCTCTTTCCGAATCTTCTTGGTCTTGTAAAGAGTGTTACCTCAGACCTCATATCTAATATCTTTTCAATAAGTCTCGTCTTATCAATATAATAGCAATTCTGTCTAATTAGCTTTTCAAAATTGTCAATTCCGATACCAATTCCCTTGCACTTCATATAGATTCCTACCTTTCAATAGTGGATCTTTTTATACTCCTTTAGTTTACACTTTCCACTTATTTATTTCAAGGACTTTTCATTTTCTACACTTTATCTCCATCGTGCTTTTCGTCATTCTTTTTCTTATGTTTCTATTGCAGTCTTCGATAAATATTGGTATGATTCTCATATACTAGCTATCGAAAGGAGACAAAATTTATGGATTTAAAGGTATTATTTGGACTAAGCTATGGAATGTATGCAATCACTGTACAAGATGGGGAACGCCCCACTGGCTGTATCGTTAACTCTGTGTTTCAAGTAACGAGCCAAGAACCACTCATTGCCCTCAGCATGAATCGCGATAACTACACGCACCAAATCCTCATGCGTGAGAAGAGGTTCGCTGTGAGCATTCTCTCCGAGAACACCCCTTCGGATGTGATCTCGAAACTCGGATTTGCAAGCGGAAAAGATGTGGATAAGTTGACTGATATTCCGTATTCTACGGTGGATGGTTTAGCAGTCTTAGACACCAATTGCGTCGGCTATTTGATCTGTGACATTGTAAGTGTTGCCGAAACATCAACTCACGACATCTTTGTCGCAAAAGTAGTTGGATGCGAAGCACTTAGCACCAATCAACCGATGACTTATTCTTACTATCACAATGTTATTAAAGGTACCTCCCCTAAAAATGCTCCAAGCTATCAAAAAGTAGAGGCAGCTGGGGATGACGAACTCTATGTTTGCGATATCTGTAATTATCAGTACAAGGGAGATATTACCAAAGAAGGTCCTGATTATAAATGTCCGATTTGCAAGGCAGATGTGTCTCATTTTAATGTGTAGCGGTAAGGGGACAGGGGAGATATGAGTATAAAGCTCATCCTACCCCTGTCCCCTTTATCAAGACTATGGGAGATATGAGCATAAAGCTCATCCTACCCCTGTCCCCTTTATCCGTTCATTTTTTACTTCAATGCGTTTATAGCTGTTTTCTCAATTGCAAGCCCATCTTTATATCGTTTCATAAATGCCTCGAAGCCTTCTACATCTTTTTCATCTGGTTTTACTGTAGTTCCTTCGGATGTTGCAAATATTTTGCCTGCCAAAAACTTGTCTAATGTTTCTCCCTCTGATTTTGTTCTCATATAGGATGCCAGAAGTGCAATGCCCCATGCCCCGCCTTCTCCTGCTGTTTCCATAACCGTCACTGGTACATTTGCTGCCGCAGCCATAACCCTATGTCCAACGCCTTTGGTCTTAAATAACCCGCCGTGTCCTAGTATTTCATCTACTTTTACACCCTCATTTTGAACCAATAAATCTAATCCGAGGTACAATTGTTGCAATGTACCATGGCAACCAAATCCCCTGCTGGAGTTGTAACCAAGTCAATTTCTTTATATACTCTGGACAATTCTTTTTCTAGCACTAGCATTGCAAATACCGATGTCCCAGCCGATACACTTCCTGTTCGTTTTGTCACACTGTTCCTTGCAACCATGCCTGTTCCCGCATCTCCTTCTGGTGCGCATAGTCATTTAGAATTGATTGATAGAGATGTGCCACACTCCATCTCTGCGGAATTTGGTACTGGAATACATTCGTCAATTCATCACTTGCCTTTTCTGTCATGGTATTTCTCCACGTTCTAAATGGCGCTAATAATTTATCATCTTTATCAAACACCATATATCCATGCATCATTCCACTAATTCCAATGGAACCAATACGATCAATTGTAATATCATATTTGTTTCTCACATCTTCTACCATTTTTTTATAACAAACCTGAAGCCCCACCGATACATGATCCAAGTCATAAGTCCACACATCATCTACCAGTGTATTTTCCCAATCGTACATACCAGAAGCTATTGGCAGATTGTTCTCCCCGACCAAAACCGCCTTAATTCTTGTAGAACCAAACTCAATGCCTAACGATGTGTTACCCATTCTAATATCTTCTTTTATTTTATCCATCCTCTTTACTCCTAACAAAACATTTTATGTACCTTTATACACAACAAGACTGCCTGGGCAGTCTTGTAAATGTAATTATTTTTATTTATACAATGGTCCATATGTTGCACAAGCTCTATAGTCTTGTCCTTCTTTGTCCATTCCAAATGCATTCCATGCCGCAGGTCTATATACTTTTTCCTCTGGTACGTTGTGCATGCATACTGGAATTCTCAGCATTGATGCTAGCGTAATCATATCTGCTCCAATATGTCCGTAGCTGATTGCACCGTGGTTCGCTCCCCAGTTATTCATTACATCATAGGCTGTTTTGAACGCACCTTCACCCATTGTATTTGGTACAAACCAAGTACAAGGCCATGTATAGTCTGTACGCTTCCACAGCTTATCTGTTACTTCTTCTGGAAGATCTATTGTGTATCCTTCACAGATTTGTAGCACTGGTCCAAGACCTTTGATTAAGTTCAAGCGCACCATGGTTGCTGGCATTTCTGCTCTCGTTACGAATCTTGATGAGTATCCACCTCCACGGAAATATCCATTATCTGCTGGATTCCATGTTGTGTTCTCCAAAATAGCCTCTTGGTCTGCTTCTGTAACATCATACCAAGGTTTTACCAAGTGATTGCCATTCTCGTCTACTGCTGCCCCGTTGAAATCCAGACAAGATGCACCCGAGTTAATCAAGTGAATGAAACCATTTGCTTCTTTTGCGATTCCTTCTAATTTATATCCTGTATTCTTCTCTACTGCCTCTGGACTCCAATAGGTTCTTACATCCGAGAACATCTGTGGCGTATTGGTCAATAATTTTCCAAACAACATACCAAATGCGTTCAATACATCATTTTCAGTTGCTAAAATGTATGGCTCTCTTACACCCTCCCAGTCGAATGATGTACACATCAATGCCTCTGCATAATCTCCATTTGGATAAAAGTCTGTCCATTGTCTTTGACCTTGGAAACCTGCCGCAATTGCATTATGTCCGAGTGCCTCTTCCTCACAACCTTTTGGAAGATTCGGATTTCCATTCATCAAATCCTTGATGATACACATCATCTTAACCACGAATTCTAAATCAGCCTCTTTTGCTTCATCTGTCTTACGAACAAATTCTGGGTTCTTATCGAATCCAATCTTGCACTTCTCTTTTGTCCATTTCAATGCTTTTTGGAATTCTGCCTCATCATAAATCCCCTCTGACATACGACGGATGATTTCTACCTCATCAATCGACTCTACTCTCATTCCAAAGTATTCTTCAATAAAATCTTGATCGATGATAGACCCACCAATTCCCATACAAACGGAACCGATTTGTAAGTAAGATTTTCCTCTCATTGTCGCCGCTGCAACTGCCGCTCTACCAAATCTTAATAATTTTTCTACAACATCCTCTGGGATTTCACTCTCCCCAACGTTCTGCACATCATGTCCATAGATTCCAAATGCTGGTAAGCCTTTTTGTGCATGACTCGCCAATACGGATGCAAGATAAACCGCACCTGGTCTCTCTGTTCCATTCAATCCCCATACTGCTTTGATGGTATTCTTGTTCATATCCATCGTTTCCGAGCCATAGCACCAGCAAGGTGTCACTGTCAATGTAATCTCAACACCCTCTTTTTTAAATTTTTGCTCACACGCTGCCGCTTCTGCAACTCCACCAATTGTGGTATCAGCAATGACAACCTTTACAGGTTCCCCGTTGCTATATTTCAAATTCGAAGTAAATAATTCTGCTGCGCTTTTTGCCATTCCCATAGTTTGCTCTTCCAGAGAACCTCTAACATCCAATGCTCCTCTTCGCCCATCTATTGTGGGTCTAATTCCTATTACAGGATAATCTCCAATCAATCTGCTCTTTGCCATATCTTTATCTCCTTTTTCATTTTTGACTTTGATATAATTATATCCTTGCATTTCATTTTTTTCTCGTGCTATAATAGAAAAAAATATAACAATATTCACTTATTTGAGGAGGTGCGATTATGCGCTATGCCGATTATCACGAAAAAAAATCACGCGGAACACGTGATTTTCCATTGGAGTTTTATCATATTGTAAAAACACATCCACGATATGTCATGTCTCATCATTGGCATATGGAGTATGAAATTATTCGCATTCTAAAAGGGAAATTACTCATCACCTTAGATGATGAAAAGTTTCATGCAAAACCCGGCGATATCATCTTCATTCAAAGCGGGGTTCTTCATGGTGGGCTGCCCGATAATTGCACTTACGAATGCGTGGTCTTTGATCTCGTTGACCTCTTTCGCGGAACAAAAGTCTGCCATCAGCAAATTCAATCTATCATCAATGAAGCGATCTTGGTACAAAATTATTTCTCACGTACTAGTCATCCAAAAATACACGAAATCATCTGGAGTTTATTTGATGCTGTTCGCATGCGTGCGAGCGGATACGAATTGACTGCCTTTGGTCATATTAGCCGATTTCTCGGCTATGTGCTAGAACACGAATACTATGTACAAGCGTCGAACCTCTCGAAAAAGAATACTAAGCGAATTCTACAACTCAAGAAAGCCTTGGAACTGATTGAAACATCCTATCACACAGCACTCACACTCGATGATCTCGCCAACGCTGCACAGATGAATTCCAAGTATTTCTGCAAGTTTTTTCAGGAGATGACCTCTCGCACTCCAATTGAGTACCTTAACTACTATCGGATCGAAACCGCTTGCTTCGAGTTGATTACTTCGGAGCACTCCATAACGGATGTCGGCTTCAACTGCGGATTCAACGACCTCAGCTACTTTATTAAAACCTTCAAAAAATACAAAGGTATTACACCAAAAAAATATCTAACTAATTATATACAGTGATATCAAAGGAACGGTACACCGCTTCTCTCGCTTCTTCTCTAGAGTTGAACTCTCCCTTTTGAATCATCTGTGCCAGTAGATTTCCGATTGCCGTTCCCTCTGTAGGACCTGCATGGACTTCTTTCTTAGTCGCCTTTGCAGTCAACTCATTCAAGTAGGCTGCATTGCCCCCACCTCCAACGATATGGATTCTAGAATAAGCTCTTCCGGTAGAAGCTTCGATGTCTGAAATCGCCTTAGCATAGCACTCAGCCAAACTAGCATACACCACTGTTCCAATCTCTCCTACGGATTCCGGAACTTCCTGATTTGTCTCACAGCAATATTTCTTAATCTCCTCAATCATATTATCAGGCGCCATAAAGCAATGTGCAGTCACATCGATTCTAGACGGAAAGTCTTTTTCTTCTTCCGCCATTGCACAGATTTCAGCGAAACTATATCGTTTCCCCAAATCTCGTCTTACTGATTGTATCATCCACAACCCCATTATATTTCTTAGATAACATATGGTATCTCCATAGCCACCTTCATTGGTAAAGTCATTGACTCTACTGATCTGGGAGCAGTCCGCAAACTCTCGCTCTACTCCTAATAAAGACCATGTACCCGAACTGATATAGACAAAATCACCATCATTGGCAGGCACTGCTAAGATCGCTGACTCTGTATCGTGTGTACACGGTAGAACCACCTCCATATCGAACCCAAATTCCTCTACAAGTTCTGGTTTCAAATGTCCCAAACTACTACCTGGTTTTCTAATCTCTTGGAAGATCCTCCTCGGAAATCCCAGCAACTCAATCAATTCATCATCCCATTCACCCGTACTAGCATTGATTAATTGAGATGTTGTCGCCTCCGTGTACTCATTGACTTGCACACCTGTCAATAGGTAATGAAATAAATCAGGAACAAACAACAAGGCCTGTGCCTGCTCAAACTGCTCCGGAGTATTCTTCTTTACCGCCATTAACTGGTAAATGGTGTTGAACGTCATCTTCTCGATTCCCGTTCTCTCGTACAACTTCTCTTCTGAAATGAGTTTCGAAACCTCCTCATCCATTCCATCCGTACGCTCGTCGCGGTATCCAACCATTTCACCGATGATTTCACCAGCAGCATCAATCAACACATAGTCCACCCCCCATGTATCAATTCCCATGCTAGTCGGTATTTTGCCAACCTCTTTGCACTTCCTGATTCCTTCTTTAATATCAGAAAACAATTGATTCACATCCCAACACAGATGACCATCCTTTCGAACCATACCATTTTCAAACCGATAAATTTCTTCTAATACTATCTTTCCCTCTTGCACACTCCCTAATATATGTCTTCCACTAGATGCGCCAATATCTATTGCCAAATAATAATTTCTCATAAAAGTCCTCCTCGTCTTATCTATATAACTTGTGACGTAAGTATCACTCATGATACCTACGGATTGCTACGCACTTTGTACTCCCGCAATCCTAAAAACATTCAGAATCCACCCTTTTGTTCCTTGGTATCATTATATAGTACATTTTGGGACTTTTCTTGTATTATTACGTGAAAAAACATAACAATCGTCAGAAAAACAAGTTGTTAATATTCCAATACAACTATTTGATGTCCACACATTTCATCTATTGATACACTCACATGGTTTCCATTTTGAATGTACTCAACTCCTATGTTTTGGGGCATCAATTTTGCAGATTTTATCGACTTGTCCACCCTCATCTCCACTTGTATGTTCTGTATTACAGGAATGTCCTCTATGACAGCTACGCTACCCCTTTGAATTGGAGATGCATAGAGCAAATGCAACACATAACGATTCTCTTTGCTTTGCTCCACAAAATGAACTCTACCTTGTGTTGGGAAATTGTTGACTGTTACATTGTAATCCTCGTATACACTATCCAAAATATTTTTGAAGTATCTTCTATGATATGTCGCACCATACCCCTTATACATCGTTGCAATCGGATGTGCAATATATATGACATTGTCATTTCTTATCGCTGCTGGATAACTAGCACGCTCTTCTGTATATGGTGTATTGTAATGGGAGCAAAATTCTCCATAGGTTCGCTTGAAATACGGTTCTCTGACATAAGCAAGAACTTCACCTTCCCCTTCGACAACATGTGCCGATTCATAACATAGTACTGGTGCTTGTACTATGTTTTCTCCTATCATCGGTGTCACCTCGAAGTAGTCTTTATCCATATCTGATTTTCCCTTATATACGAACGAACAATCAAAGCCAAATCGAGATTTTTCTTCATTTAACCCACTACCCCCAAGCATAACCAATTTCTTCCCTTGTGCTAGGTATTGATTGAGCACTTCTTCAAATCCTTCTTCTACTGAATAACCATCTGGCATGATGATTAGATCGAATCTCATCAAATCCTTGGCATCATAAACCACATCAAAATCAATATGGCAATCCAAGAGAAGTGTTGCAATTGCTTCATTCATATAAATATCTTCATTGATAAATACACCAATCTTGCTTGTTTCCTCCACACCTATGCAGTACTCTTCGATTTGCTTCACATAAGAAAAAGCATGTCCAATGATCTCATAGGTATCTTTATCCAACTTCCCTAGCGGATGCATCTGATCTCCTACACTGATACATGCTCCAGATGCCATCAGGGCTGCACATTCATATTTCAATGCTTCAGGGGTCTTGTAGCCGCCAAACTCTCCCCAACTTCTATGAAACTTTCCTGTCATTCCCAGGTAATTCTTCCCTGTTCTCGCAAAGTATTTCGCACGAATCGGCATCTTGTCATACCCGCCCCATGTAGTCGGCAAATCCTCTAGCTCAAAATGAGTGTTTGCATAATGCCATTGTGGCTTATGTAATTCTGCTCCTCCTGAATTGAAGAAAATCGTCGCTTCAGGGTGATACTGCTCTAAAATAGAGCGTAGACCTTGAATTGTTTCATGTTTTTTACGCTCATGATATGCCTTCGCATCTGCTAGCACATCCTGATTATACCCCCCTGCTTTCATACCCGCTTTGCAGTGCTCACAATAACAAACCTCATCCATATAGACGATATCAAAAAACAACCCATCCAGACGCTCATAGCGCATACAAGCTTCTCTTGTCATCTCATATAAATAATTACGGTATCCTCCTGCCGAACACATATAGAGCCATGAACACTCTGGTTTAGTGTCGCTTTCTTTTGCATTTACATCGTAATTTTCCCCATACATCTCACCGTTCCTTGTACGACACACCCATTCTGGGTGTAGTTGTGCATCTAATGCCGACCATCCAAGTGTTAGATATAACGGAGCCTTCACATCTATTTCATGACAAGCCTTCATCATATCCCCTGCCAAATCCTGTTCTTTACCCATGGTTGGATGGAGTGTTCCGACTTGCGTTGGAAAATAATGGTATCCATGATGGCATTTTCCAAATATCGTTACACTATTTACATTGCCTGCAATTAAAGTCTTCTGGAATTCTTCTTTATCAAACTTACCTCCCACATCTGGAATATGCTCCGATGTATGAAAATCCAAATGTACTTGTCTTGTTCGCATTTCTCTCATCCTCTCTTCCTCACTTTTCCTCACTTGATACTGTCATTTATTCTTTTATTCACCTAGTTTCTCTTCGCTAATTTTCTGATTGATTCCGTCAATTACTGCATCCAACTCGATGGCATCTCGAAACTCTTCGATCTCCTCTTCCCACTTCTCTGAGGCAAGCTCTTCACTTAATATACATTCCACCATAATGTCATATATCAGTTCGATATTCGGCATAAGGCTCACCTCATCCTCCGATACATAGATTGGCTCAAAATTATATGGAACAGGAATGGTATTCTTTTCATACCACTTCAATTCACTCTCCAGAAATTCATGGGTACTCTCTGGAAATTGGTCTTTGTACCACCCTTCATTGGTATAAAAATCTCCCATGTTCCAATCTACTAACTGATTAAAGAATCTGCTCGATGGCATCTTCTGCACCTCTGGATTCTCTAGTTTGATCTTGAACTCTTCTGATAAGAGATAATCGAATATCTCCAAGATTTTCTCTAGCTTTTCTTCCTCCATACCTCCACTCAGATACAGCTCAGACCAATGTAGTGTTGTGGTGAAGCGATAACGATTTCCATCCTCCGAAACCCATGGATCGACGATTTCAATATAGTCTTCCAGTTTTCGATCTGGATACTTCTCAATCCACTGATAGGCTAGTTTCGGAAAATCCGCAATCAGTATCCCGCTTTTTTCACCCAGAAAGTTTGAGAAGGACTCTTCCGCATACTGAAAAAAGAATGATTCGTTAATCGCTCCTTCTCGATATAATTGCTGTGTCAGATTGAGTGCCTCTCCGACATCACTCGACAGATATGCTGGCTCTAATCTTTCATCCCCCTCAATCCACCCACGCTCTGTATTCGATACCAATGGATAGTCTGGTAGATACAAACCCTCAACCTTGTACATGTTATTGATTTCTATACCTCTCGTATCGAGTAATCCATTGCCATCTAGATCACCATTTTGAAACTCTTGGGAAAGTTCGGACAATTCTTCAATACTTTGAATGGGTGGTATTTCCAATTCTTCTCTCCAGTCTTTTCGCACGATAATTGCTCGATCCAGCGTCCAACCTTCCTGACTATCATATCCCATTCTGGGAATCGACCAGTGCTCCCCGTCTGAATTCATATAATTTGCAATATAGTCTTGCTCTATGTATGCCTGCAGATATGGATAATTCTTTAAATCCTTTGGAATCATCGTAATCAGATTCTGTGTAATCCACGTCTGGTATGTGACTGTTCCAATCAGGTTATGTGACATGATATCTGGCAGCTGGTCTAGAGCGGCTAATTTTTGGTATTCATCTACCCAATTAGAATAGTTGATTTCTATCGGAACGAATTTCACCTGAAATTTCTCCTCCAATTCTTGCTGCAATTCATCACTCTGCAAGAGCTCCATGGCATCCCAAACCCCTAGGGTGATTTCCATAACATCAGACCCATCCTCAATTGCCGTCTCTTGCTCTATGGTTTTTTTTGCACCAAAGAGAACCCAATAAACACCTAGGAGCAGCCCAGACAATAGACCGATTATCACAATTGTTTTTTTAGTCATTTTCTCATTCTTCTTTCGTTTTGATTGCATTATTGACATTTTTTCGTTACACTACATGTATCATCTAATTGCGGAGGAACTTATGATAAAAAAATTAAAAGATTATTCACTAAAAAAACAGCTCATCCTCATCATTGCTATCAATGTTATATTTTTCGCGCTGTATATTTCATCATATATTTCAGAAACTCAAACCGTTTTTACAAAATCAAATGATGACTATACCATTACGATTATTCAGCAGTTAGAAGATAATATCAACGAAAATTATCGCTTTCTTGAAAATATAATTCATTATATTTCTTTCCAACCTGAATTGCAAGAATTTTTAATGATAGAAGATGCAACCATCAAGTATGATTTATATCAGACTTTATTTGATGATTTGATGAATATTATGACCCTTGATTCCAATATTGTCGACTTTATCATCGAGGACTCTAGCGGGGAATCCTACACCTTGCTCGGAAGCAATCTTCCTCTCCCTCCCCAGACTTCGCTGAACAATAAAACCGAGTTACACTCTATCAAATCTCCACAAGGTGAGTTGTATTTTATCCTTCAAACACCTGTAACAAGTACGGACTTAATCGATTCTACGAATCGCAAGATTGGAAAAATCTATATGGTATTAAATTCCTCCACCTTTACTGCAAATACTACCGCCCTTTACTTGAACTCACAAACCCAACTCTATCTACTAGACGAGGATTCTAACTGCTTATGGCAGAACAATGACATAGATATCACGGAGGTTGACGAGCAGACTTTGTCCGATTCCCATTCCTACGAATTGGAGAATTTAGGGTTTCGCATCCTTGTTTTAGCACAACAAGAACAGACCTTTTCCAATCTATATGCAACCCATGAAAAGTATGTATTCCTCCTATTATTCCTCCTGTCTTTCTTGCTATCTACATGGTATATATTCGTAGCAAATGCTGTCCGTTCATTAAATAAACTGACCGCATTTATCTCCATGTTAAAAAATGGAGTTCTAAACGACCTAAGCAAGCGAATCGATTTGACAGGATTTCAAGAAATGAAGATTATCAGCGAACAATTCAATGGGATGTTAGCCACTATTAACACGCTAACACGACAGGTGTTTTCTACTACAACCAAACTGTATGAAGCAGAAATCGCCAAGGAGCAAGCCGAATTACAATATCTGCGAAGTCAGATCAACCCACACTTTCTATACAACACCTTAGAATCTCTAAAGGGCATGGCGGCAGAGAGCGGTAATCGCTCCATCGTGCAATTTACCAAAGCACTATCGACCATATTCAAGTATAGCGTCAAAGGGGAAGCACTTGTTCCATTTCAAGAAGAGTTAAAAATCATCAAGAGCTATGTTTACATTCAACTTATGCGATTCGAAGATCGCTTTTATGTCCAATACGATATCAGTGAAGAGGTATTGGAGCGAAAGATTCCTAAAATGATTCTGCAGCCAATTGTAGAGAATGCGATTGTACATGGAATTGAAGACACGCGAACTTCTGCAAAATTAGAGATTCGTAGCTATATTTCCACGAACAAACTCTACATTACCGTATATAACGAGGGGATTCCTATTCCAGCCGATCGCTTGTCCAACATCAAGGAAAAATTAAATAAGAGCAGTGATTTCATGCAAAATACTGCCCCTACAAACATCGGTATCTACAATGTGAATAACCGAATCCACCTCATCTATGGAGATGAGTATTATCTAGATATCGATAGTGATGATACTGGAACCACTGTTCGCCTCTGTCTGCCAGCGGAATAGGTTCTCATTGGTGTTCTTTTCTATATTGACTAGGAGAGATACCAACTGTCTTCTTGAATATTTTTGCAAAATAAAAGTACTGTTGATAGCCTGATTTTTCGCTAATCTCAGAAATTGTCATGCCCGAATTTTTTAGCAAACCTTTTGAATAATTAATTCTCAATTCGGTTAGATATTGCGTAAATGTCACTCCGATTTCTCTCTTAAATATTTGTGATAAATAACTAGGATTAATCTGGTGCATATTGCAGATCTGCTGAAACGAAATCTCTTTTGTGAAGTTAAGATTGATATAAGTTAACACTTGCTTGAAGGTATCATTTTTTATAATGGATAGTTTAATATCATCCCCGACTGCCATACGACCGCCATACTCTTCTAACAATTGCGTCATCATATCATCTATGCTTCCAAAACTAGATGCCATTTCTCCCACACTATGGATCGGTTTGTCAAAATACTTATGTTCATGTCGATACAATGTTGTCATGACAAGATTATAAATCTTCACCGTCTCTTCTAACGTCCTTGCCTCTAGCGGATAACGCTCATCATACTCCGATAGTACATCCACCATATCCTTCATTCCATAGTCTCGATAGATTTCTTCGAGCATTTGGTAAAACTGTGATTTTTCATCTCCTACACTTACTTTAACCTCAAAAGAATCTTCAAAACATGGAGTTTTAAGAAAAAATGAATATACCTCATTCATTAACAACCGAATCGAGCCATGTAGCTGGTTCCATTCCTGAATGCTCACATATTTAAAATTCGTAATCCTTTGCCTCATTAACAACTGTCGAATCCGCCTTGTAAACTTATCATTTCTCAAAAATTCACTATCAAATATAATGTAAAAGAATACATTATCCTTGAACTTCCATTCATGGTAACTCACATATCCACTCAATTCTTCGGCCACACTCCCTATACTAATCGCCAAATCAAACGGAACCTCCCCCACACAAATTTTCTGAAAGGTCTGTATCAGCAAATGCTCTCGCTTTACATTCTTATCCGATACAATTTGCTCGATTAAGTTCTCCATCTCTAGATTACCATTCTCTAGCTCAAGCTCTACTTTATTCAAGTTCTCAATAATTTCATCGTCTTCAATCGGCTTTAGAACATAGCCACTTGCACCTAGTTGCATCGCCTTTCGAACAAATGCAAACTCCTCATGCCCTGTGATAAAAATAAACTTTGTAAGCGGAAGGCGTGGCTTGATTTTTTCCATTAATTCTAACCCTGTAAGTACTGGCATTTTTATATCGCTCAATATTAAGTCCGGACGAATAAACTCCAGTTTTTCACACGCCTCTACACTACTTTGAAATGTTTCTACAACCTCAAACTTCGTTTCTTCCCACTCAAACCCCAATGCCAAGCTGTTGAGAACCATCTTCTCGTCGTCAATTATTACTACCGAATACGCCATCTTCCCTCCCCCTGCTGCTAAAATATCCTCTCAAGAATACATGTTATCTCTCGAGAGGATATGAATGATTGCATTAATTCATTTGAAAATCAACAATATATGGTAATTCTAATGATTCCGCTTTTGCCTTTGCCTCGTCCATACTCATTCCCGCTTGGACAAATTCTAGGGTTTTCATTTTATACCAATATTTGTTTAATAACACTTCCCCTTCTCGGACACTCGCATGCTCCACCTCAAACATCGGTCTTGCAAAATCTAATGCTCCACACTCTACTGCCGCTCCTAACACACTTAATCTTACATTCCCATCTGCCTTCACTTCCTCAGATGCATTATAATACAAGTTCCATGCAGCTTCATATTTCTCTATGCTTGATAGGTATTTAATATACTCCTCATAGTAGTCAGATGTCAAATCCTGATTTGATGCAAACACCTTATCATACCACTTCAGAGCGTGCTCTGTATCACCCTTTCTCGCATAAAGATGTGCAAGTGTTCGATATCCAATACTCATGCCACTCTTTGTCGCATATTCTTCCAGCGCATCCATTGCCTTGTCTGTATATCCGTTTTCATATAAAGCAATACCATAATAAAATTTTCCTGTCAAGGTCTTTTCGGCTGCTTTCTCCAAATAAGGCAACCAAATTTCATCCGTCAAATAGGATTTTGCGTAACCATTGTTGAATTCTGGCACACACCCTTCTGTCAGTAACGCTTGCCATTGACTAGAACCATCCTCTGTACTCCATGCAAATTTCATTCCCTCTGGAATAAATCCAGGCACTCTCAAATCTTCTAATAGAGCAAATCCTCCTCCTTGGAACAACAGCTCGTTCACAGGATTGTTACTTGCTTTCTTAAATTCCTCGTCATACGACTTTAGTGCTTCTCGTGACAAATGTGCTTCCAACACATTATAGCAATAATCAGCACTGTCTTCATAGGTACTGTCTTGCGCTTGCTTGGAATCTATCTGCAAGTCACCAAAGGCCTGAGTAAATGATACTGTGCTTTCGGCTTTGATTACGCCTCCATGCACCTGCGTTGGACAAACCCCTGCCTGAAGTTCCACATATAGTGGTGCCTCCTCTGTTGCAAGATAATGCTGCCAGTGGTCTCCTCCCTGATCATTACTCCAACAGAACATCTTCTTATATGGTAACTCCTCTGTAGAACGCTCGAAAAACGCTGTATCATCATTATATGCAGCCACCTCCCATGTCGCCTTCATATCCGCCTCATTCTGGAAGAAATATTCCGACGCAAACGCAAAGTTCAATGGATAAGACGCATCTTTGTCTGGCATGGATTTCAGATATGGCATCTGATCATGTGCAAAGGTATTTACACCTTGAATCGGTGTCGTTGCAACCACTTCCTTCGTCCCAGAAAGCACTCGACAGTTCCGATTTAACTCTACCGCTATATTGGTCCACCAATACAGTGACCGATCTTCCTTATGGGTGTTGTGAATGGTCACATGCGCATATAGATTTTCATCTCCTGGGAGCAAGTGCAGATCAACATGCAAGAACAATCCTTTAATTCTCTCATATTCATAAATGCGAACAAACTCTCTTCCATCTTCTGCTCGACATATCCCAACGTACACATCTTCCATGGTTAATGAAGAATGTCCATATTGCCCCAAGTTCCATTCGATACCACCCGAAAGCCAAGCATTTCGAACCGCTAGGTTTCCTGGTTGAAACACGGGATTGCAAAATAATATTTCCTTCTCTTTGACCTTGTTATACATCGACCAAACTCTACCACCTTGGTGTGGAAGAATCACTACCTTCACCACCTCGTTTTCTAGCTCTACCACCTCTAGCTCCATAGCTTTTTTGTCCCTTGTATAACTATCTTGCATACGGTATGGAAGCGAACGGTCACCTGTCATATAGGCGAACAACTCCTCTTCCTTTTGTAATAGACCTGAATTGATAAGGTCTTTATCAAATTTTTCTTCTCTCAATTTTGGCAAAATATTTTCTCTAAGCTCTGAAACACCTTGCATCTTCAATACACTTTTTTTAATTTTCATTCTGAAACACCTCTACATTGTTCTATATAATTTTTTGAGTTTCTTACACCTCTATCCTTTGATTCCACCTGTCACACCACCAATAATCTTCTCTGACAAGATCAAGTATAAAATCAAGGTCGGTACAAATACAATCATTACAGCTGCGAACATCCCAGCCCAGTTTCCTGTATACGTCATTGCCTGCAATGTGCTATACAGACCAACTGCTACAGATTTTACCTCATTATCATTTGCGAAAATCAAGGATACAAAATACTCATTCCACACACTGATAAAGTTGAAGATTGTTACGGTAACCACACCTGATTGCGCCATCGGAAACATAATTTTCCAAAATGTTTTTGTTGGAGGGCATCCATCAATCGCTGCTGCCTCTTCATAGGTTCTTGATATATTTGCAAAAAATGTAGTCAAGAAAATTGTTGTGTAGGGCACATTAATTCCCACATATAAAAATATCAGCACTGCCCTTGTTCCAATCGTAGTGTCTATAAATCCCATACTCGCAATCAATGCAAAAAGAGGTAATACAACCATAATCATTGGAACACCCATTGCAGAAACCAAACTAGTCTGTATTAATTTATTCCCCAAAAATGTATATCTCGCCAACACATACGCCGCTGGCGCACAGATTAATATCAGTAACACACAGGAAATAACCGCATAGACCAAAGAGTTTAGGAAGTAAGTCGAAATCCCTCCTGACCCCCATGCATCTACATAGTTTTCAAAATGTAATCCTGTCGGAAACGACAAAGCTTCTCCTGCGAATACATCCTTCGTAGTCGAAAGACTCGCCGCTACAATCCACCCAAGAAGAGCGAATGTGAATGCAACCCAGAGAATCACTATGAGATACCCTGGAAGTAAACGAACTTCTTTTTTTAAGTTAAACTTTTGTTTATATACTTTTTCTTTTGCCATTTTGCTCCTCCTTTCTAGAACTCCAAATCATCATTCTTGATAAACTTATTACACAATGTGAATACACCTACGATAAATATGCAGATAATAATACCAATCGCAGCACCATAACCTGCATTTGTTTCGGTGGCAATACTCGTTGCACCAAAAATCTGCATGTACATATATTGCACTGGAACGAGAACGTTCTCACCTGCATTAACCGATGTAAACAATTGAGACCATACGAAGAATCCTCCTGTACTAACCGTCCACATGGTAACATTCGTCTTCAAAACACCTCGCAATAGAGGCCATGTTATATGTTGAAATTGTTGGATTAGATTCGCGCCATCGATACGTGCCGCCTCATAATAATCCGCCCCTATTCTCTCGATTCCACTCATCCAGATCAGCATATGATACCCCACCATACCAAATGAGTATGCAATAAGCAGTGACCAAAACTTCTGATCTACACCAAGCCATGGATAGTTCGCTAATTCTTCAAGACCGAAAAAGTCAAAGATACTTTTCAGCAATCCAAAACGATTACTAAACACATATTGTTGCCACATCGTTGCCAATGCAACTGCACTTACAATGTTCGGTAGATAAATTACCGCTCGAAAGAATTTTTTCCCTCTGATTCCACTGGTTAAAATAATTCCAAATAAAAGCGATAATGCTAAAACAATGATTCCTCCAATAAACCAAATATTCCAAATATTTTTCAGTGATGTGATAAAAACCTGTGTATTAAACAGTCTTACAAAATTTTCAATTCCTGTAAACTCCCACTCAGCAAACGCTGTCGTAGGTTGTGGAATATAGAAAAAACTCATCATAATTGTTCGGATTATCGGATAGAGAAACACAACTAAAAACATGAACACCGCAGGGGTCACAAACCCAATTATCATCTTCTTACTTACTTTCATCTAAGAGCCCCCTTCTTATAATAGAATAGAGGTGGCGTCGCTCTACGCCTCGCCACCTCTCATTTTCTTAATTACTATGTATACTACTAATCCTTATTGGAATACTGCATTCGCTGCATCAGCAAATTCTTGTGCTGTCATTCCACCACTCATCAACTTGATTGTCGCATCTTTGATTACAGGTGTTAAATCACTATTCAACTCAACTCCAGCCGCCCAAAGAATGCCATCTGTTGTCGCTTCATATTGTGTCTTAACTTCTGCTAATTCCACTGGCCATTCTGTGTTTGCGATGTCTGTAGGGATACAAAGTGCCGCTTCAACGAATTGCATATCTATATCGCCACTTGTGATGTACTCGATAAATCCTACTGCTTCTTCTGCAACTGCAGAATTCTTATTCACACCGATTACCTGGCAGGTAAGGTGGTTTGTCGTGATTTCACTTGCTCCGCCTTCTACTGTAGGGTAGTTAAAGAATCCCCAATCCCACTCTGATTTCGCTTCTTTTACTTCGTTTGGTAACCATGCTCCATTGTAGTTCATCGCCGCCATACCAATTGCGAACTCTTGGTTTTGTCCAGCTGGATAAGCATTGGATGCGATAGTTTCTGAATAATATCCCTTCGCCGCAAAGTCTTCCATCGCAGTAAGTGCTTCCATTACTTTCGCATCATCCCATGCCAAACTTCCATCTAATAGTTGTGCAATTCCGTCTTGACCAATATATCTCTCAAGATGTGTTCCAAGGTTCAATGTTGCATATGCATCATCCATTGTAAGAGGTGTCACTCCGGAATCTAACAACTTTTGGCAAGCCTCTTCATACTCTGCCCATGTTGTTGGTGCTGCTTCGATTCCAGCATCTGCAAAAAGTTGCTTGTTATAGAACATTCCTGTCATAGATGGCTGATATGGCATTCCATATAATTTTCCATCTTCTGCATAGCTACGAACAAGGCTATATAGTGCAGGGTTTCCATGCTCTGCTTCGAAATCAGCTACCATATCTGTAAGATCCAATACATGGTTCGCATAGTTCTGAATGATTCGGTCTGGTGCCTCATCAAACATATCGATCTGCTGTCCCGCCTCCAACGCTGGAAGAAGTGCTTCACGATTTCCTGAACGTCCTTTGAATTGAATATCAATCTTTGTTCCTGTCTCCGCTTCATAAGCTTCCGCTGCTGCCACAAGAATATCCGCTTGTGCCTCGCCTTCGCTCCACATAGACCAATAAACAACTGTTTTGCCACCGCCAGAGCCATCTCCTCCACCAGATCCGTCTCCAGAGCCTTCTCCACCTGCCGACTCCTCTGCTGCTGGCTCTTCTGCCGCTGGTGCTGCACAGCCAGCTAGCATCGATACCACCAAAGTTACCCCAAGTAATGCACTTAAAACTTTCTTCTTCATTTCTCTTTTCCTCCTATTTGTTTTTTCTAATTATACTCATAGGATTAGTCAATTGGAATGAACTCTATTTATATTTTCTTGTTATCGCTTTATTTAATTCAAATATTCAGTAAATTTAGTAAACAAAATGCATATTTCGCTAAATATAGTACATATAATTTCAGATTTTATATACTTCATTTTCAATTCAAAAAGAGGACTAAAATCTAGTCCTCTTTGCAATATCAACTATCGATTTCCCTCTACGGTTCGCAAATACTCTCTTGGGGACATCTTCGTAATCATCTTAAATACATTTGAGAAGTAATAAGGATTGGCAAAGCTCAATGCTGCCGAAGCTTGAGACACATTGTACTTACCACTTCGCAGCAAAACTTTTGCTTCCTTTACTTTCAAATATCTATAATATTCTATGATACTCTTACCCGTCTTATTTTTGAAAAAAATAGATAAGTATGTTTTACTATAATTCAACTTCTGGCAAATCTCTTCAATCGTTATGGTCGTATATACATGTTCTTTTAATATAGAAATGATTTGATTTACAACAACATCGTCAAATACATCCATGCTCTCATATACACTCTTATTCGGAAGAGTTGTATTCTCTTGCAACTGCATGATTAGAAATTGTTCTAGATACAATCGAATCAATTGTTGTCCACCGATAATGCTATTCTCACAGAATACCAACTCTCTTGCATTGATATCATTGAATGTAATATCATAGGTACTTCTGCTCATTTCTATCATATTAGCGATGAGCTTCTTATAATTTGACGATAGTGCTACCACCTTATTCTGGAAGAACTTCATCGCCCGAGAGTTACAGACAAAGGTAATGACGAATACATTTGCACTGGTATTATTATAAGCCTTATTCGTATGAAATTCGTTTGGTTTATGGAAGATTGCCTCACCCTGCTTTAATACATGTTCGCAACCATCTGAAGTCACAAGAAAGGAGCCCTTATCCACATAGAGCAACTCCCAAAAGGCATGGGACTCCCCTTCGAATTCATAACTACCTGTAAACTCGAAGTAATGAAGGGTTACAATGGATGTAACATTTATGATATTGTTGCACTTTCTACTAATAAAAACTGGCTGTTCCATAGACCTCACCTCATATTATTTCGAATAATATTTGTTGTTAATCTTTATTAACTCGGATAGTTTCGCCTCCATATCCGCAACTAATTTGAATTGATTTCTCGCTCTGATCAAGTTATGATTTGGCTTATGTGTCTTGAAGTAAACATCTCCATCCAGATAGTCTGTCAAGAAACGCATTCCACATTCAAATGTCATCAAGATTCCTCCACCTTGAGTGAGCAATTCAAATTCTTTGTCACTGAGGATAGGACCACACTCTTCCAAGAAACCTTTCACATAGAGATCGTACTTCTCTATATCACAGTACACCTTGTCCAAATCTTCTTCGTCTTCGAGTGCTGAACTTGCTCCAAATCGAATGCTGTCTCCAAAATCATATAACAAAGAACCTTGCATTACGGTATCTAGATCGATGACACACACGCCTGTATTGGTCTCGTTATCAATCATAACATTGTTGAGTTTTGTGTCATTGTGACACACACGTAGTGGAATACTTCCATTTTCGATTTCATCTAAAACAATGGAGCAGAAACCTTCTCGTTGTTTCACAAAATCAATTTCCTCTTGCACGAAATCTGCTCGCTGTTTTGCATCTCGTTCTACACTCGCCATAAAATTTTTATAACGATTCTTTGTATCGTGGAACTTTGGAATTCCATCTATTAGTAATGTAGCATCAAATCCATCTAATTGTCTAGCAAATTTTCCAAATGCTCTAGCAGATTCATAGAATAGTTCTGGAGTCGCTGCTTGATAGCAAGTAGCTTCTTCAATAAAATGATAAATCCTATAAACTTCATTTTCATACTCTAGATAATGTGCTCCATCCTTCGTCGGAATCAAAGTCAACGTTTCGCGAAGTGGATCTCCTCCATCCGCAATCACCTTCTTTTTCAAATATTCCGTCACAAGATAGATATTATTAATGAGCCCCTTGTAATCTAGGAAAATACTAGTATTTACCCTCTGCATAATATAGCGTGCCGTTGGCTGTGCCTCGAAGATAAAGCACAACATATATGTCGTATTAATATGTCCTTCTCCAAATGGTTCTCCGTATATCAAAGTCCCCTCAATCTCAAATTGATCTGTAATTTTTTTTATCTCTGTTAGTTTCATTTCTCCCACAACCTTTCTGGATAGATTCCATCCCGAGTCATTTTCGCAAGTGCTTCCATAACAGCCGCCTTGTCTTCTTGATAAGTCACACCATACCAGATGGCATTCGTTCGCAACACTTTGATTTGTTTTGTCTTTTGTTCAATCACCTCGCTAATCGGATAGGTAAGGAAAAACTCACACTTGCTTAAATCGTCTTTATTTTTCTCTAAGAACTTCACAAAACTTTGTTCAAACACCTCAAATACATCCGAAGTAAATCCCCAACAATTCATCGATACAAGAGTCTCTGCGGTCAATTGTCTCATGGGCTCAGAATGATTATAGTAATTCGAATCAATCTTCTCATGTTCTAAGATCGAAACGAGATACCCCTTTGCATCAGGCTCACATACTCCACGCGACACCGTTCCATTATCCGATACCGTATTCTGAACTTCAAATGCAGACAGACAGTAATCATCATGCCCCTCCATATAGGTATATAGTTTCTGAAAAGCATCTCTGGAATAAAAATCATCCGCATTGATGACTGCAAATGATGAATTTCCTATCTGTTCCTTCGCACAAAGAATCGCATGTCCTGTCCCTAATGGTTTAGTACGTGAAGCTATTATCTCCTTGTACTCCCCTGGCACATTTGAAATATCCTGATATGCATATTCTATCTCAACATACTTGCGTATCTTTTTCGAAATCTTCTCCTCGAAATCTTCCTCATTTTCCTTCTTGATGACACACACCACTTTGGTAAATCCTACTTGAATCGCATCGTAGATGGCATATTCAATCAAGAGTTCCCCATTTGGTCCAACCCCATCCAACTGTTTCAATCCCCCATAGCGACTTCCAAGTCCCGCAGCTAAAATTAATAAGGTCATACATTACTCTCCTTTACTATTTTATATCTTTTCATCTATTATACTGCCTTTTTCGATAAGTCAACATATCTAAAAAAGCAGCAAACATACGTTATTGTACATTTCCTGCTTTTAACCATGCATTTACTGTTTACAAACACTTGATTTTACAAATTTTCCCAAAGAATGCAACACCATACTATACTACTCGTTCTATCTTGCATTCCTTCCTACAAAATGCAATTCCATATGCAACGACATTCTCATAACCTTTTGCAAACACTTGGAAAGAAACTCTATCGCACCAATCAGCTCTTGATTTTCTGCCTTCCCTTCTTGAATCCTCCGATACTGCTGTTCTTCTTCTCTGGTAAGCTTATCGCTCGTTAAAACCTCCCCATGGCGTCGATATTCGCTAATAATATTTTGTACCAAAAAATAGTGGGATGTTTTAAAATCCCCTTGCTTACCTTCTTTAAAATTAAGCATGATTACTGGGTATGCTCCCATTTCTCGCTTATAGAAATCTCCGAGCTTAGAAATATATAACCCCTCAAACAGATGCGATTTATCCTCAGCGCTTGATTCAAAATAGCATTGTAACATGCTTAGATTCAAGCTCTTCCCAAATCTTCTCGGTCTAGTAAATAATGTAACTTCTGTCGTAGTATCCACCAATTTTTGTATCAGCTTCGTTTTATCTACATAGTACGAACCCTTCGTTATTAGTTTTTCAAAATCATCTATCCCTATCGGTAATGGTTTATGCTTCATATCCGCCCTGCCTTTCCATCATCTTTGCTTTATTCCTTGTTGATATTATACGCTTTTTATCAAAAGGTTTCTATAGTTAGTTCCTTTATCTTCTTCTTGGCTTCTACCAACACGGCCTCCCCTTTATCTGTAATCGAGTAATATTTTCTAACCTTACCCTCGACCGTTTTATTTTCTACCGTCAACAGCTCCGCTTTTTCTAAGTTATGAAAAATTGGATAAAGTGTCCCTGGGCTAATTTCATAGCCATGAGATTTCAATTCCTCAATCATAAAGGCTCCGTATACAGGCTCTTTTTTTGCGTGATGCAGTATATGTACTTGGATAAATCCTAAAAATATTTTTCTTAAAATCGGGTCTTGCATTTTCATTCTCCCTATGCTATTGTATTGTTATCGAAAATCGATATCAATATTCGTTATCTGAATTCGATAACGAAATTATACAATGAAATATCGAGGAACGCAAGGAGAAAACATGCTAAAAACAAAAAAATTAGTCTTCAAAGATTTTATCTTTTATGACGATATACATATTTTAAAATCAAAAGTCAATTTCATAACAGGAGAAAGTGGTTGTGGGAAAAGTACCCTTTTAAAGTTATTTAACAGAACGGAGAATTTTTCGGACGGAGAGATTCTGTATAAAGATCAGAATATCACCGAACTAGATAGTATTAAACTACGAAAAGAAGTAAAGCTTATCTCTCAAACCACATTTTTATTTAGTGGAACGATCAAAGAGAATTTTAATCTTTTTTATAATTATTGTGAATGCCCTAGTTTAAGTGACGAACAAATGGAATATTTTCTGAATCTCACAGTAGCCAATTTTTCACTAGACACACCTTGCGATAACCTTTCAGGTGGCGAAAAGCAACGGGTTTATATCGCAATCTGTCTGTCCATGAAATCCGAAACCATTATGCTAGACGAACCAACCTCGGCTCTTGATTATAACTTATCTGTGAAAGTACTTGGGAATATCGTTTCTTATGCAAAAGAAAATCATCTTACTCTAATTGTGATAAGCCATGATAACAAGCTAACAGAAATGTTTGCGGAAAATATAGTGAATTTAACTGGAGGTAAAACCAATGAGTGATGCGGTACAAATTAGTATATTGAACTTTGCTCTGATTTATTTATTGCTCATCATAGTCGGAATCGTAATGAAAGCAAGCAAGATAAATCAAACCAAATTATTGCTTATCGCAAGTTTAAGAATGACCATCCAGCTTACTCTTGCAGGATATGTGCTAACTTATATTTTTGATCATCCCTCGCCTATGCTTGTATGTGCTTATGTCATCCTAATGAGCATATTTGCAGTATATAGAATATTATCCGTAAACAAAGGGCTGAACAACAAATTCAAGGCGATTATCGCTGGATCCATAAGCTTATCGGCAATTGTCATTATCACCTTCTTTATAACCGTTGTCATTGGCGAAAATATATTTAACCCACAATATACCATCCCAATCAGTGGCATGATTATAGGTAATGCAATGACTGGAATCACACTCGGCGTGAGAACATTTATGACAAAAATCAAAGATTCCAAACTTCAAATAGAAGTGCTATTAAACCAAAGTGCAACACCGAAGAACATCCTAAAACCATTTGTAAACACTGCCCTAGAAACAGCACTTCTGCCAACGATAAATTCTATGCTGGGAATGGGAATCGTGTCCCTTCCTGGTATGATGACAGGACAGATTTTATCTGGTGAACTTCCCACAACTGCAATTTTGTACCAGATTTCAATAAATATCTGCTTGGCTGCTGTGGTTTCACTTTCTGTGTATCTATCCCTCAACTTGGGCTACAAAACACTTTATAACAAAGAAAACCAATTTACAAACACTTGATTTTACAAGTTTTCCCAAAGAATGCAACACCATATACCAGTATAGCTGTATACCCTCTTGCCTGCATTCCTTCTATATATTTCTTCTCTTCAATCTGTCGCAATGCCTCTGCTGCCTTTTCTTCCAGCTGGGAAAATTCCTTGGTTATCTTAAACTCAAATATCACTGCCTTCCCATCTGGGATTGGATAGCTAATTAATAAATCTGGTCGACCTAGCCCACACTCTACCTTGGACTGTACACGATACTCCGTCATTCCTTTATACAAGGCTGCGATGAAGCCATGATAATAACTTACGTTGTAATCGTGATAGCTAATCGTCTCCATCATCGCTCGTTTCAGCTCAGCTTCGATTGCCTGTATATCTCCCGACAGCGTTGCTTCATAGAGTTTTGTCATATCCTTCTGCCCTATCTGCTCCTTTACCCACTCCATAATCTGCCTTCGATATACCGACTTCACTTCTAGATTTGGAATCTCCAGTGTAAGAACTACTTGCTCCTCATCCATTCTCTGATTCACTTTTTTTAGATAGCCTGTGAAATACAAAAAGTTCCACAAGTTGTCATTGTCCTTATAAATATCTTCATACGTAATGTCTTCATGAATTGATTTCTCAATGCTCCCACCCTGTATAAGTTTTTCCAATTCCGCTTTCGTTTCCCAGTCTGCCCTTACAATTAAATCTTTTATAATACTATTGGAACTCGTATTGGACCAATACGGCAGCGGAAATGCATTCTCATCTGCACGTAATTGTGTCATATGATTCAGCAAACTCCATGGGTTATATACCTCTGTAACCCCAAACACATAGCCGTCATACCATGCCTTAATTTTTTCCATCAGATGTGGCTTGTCATAATGAACCAGCATCTCGTACACCTCTTCGCTGGTAAATCCAAAAAACTCGCCATAGTTTCGATCTTGAATCGATACAATCTGCAAGTTGTTCAATCCTGTGAAAATGCTTTCCTTGCTGATTCTTAAACACCCTGTAATCACCGCAAATGCCAATGACTTATTGGTCTTAAGTGCTAGGCTTAGCATTCCACGAATAAAACTAATCATCTCATCATAGAACCCTCTGAAATAAGCATTTTCAATGGGTACATCATACTCATCAATCAGTATAACCGCCTTCTCTCCATATACCTTCTCCAAACATGCACACAAAAAAGCAATCGACTGGGAATAAGCATTGATATCCGCTTCTCCAGATCGAATCCTCCTGAATTCTTTTTTCTCAACCTCATCTAGCATTTCTGACTGTAGAATTTTTGAATGTCGATCGAACTCCCTCGCAATATTATAGCGAATCATCTCATAAGATTGTTCAAAGGTGGGCCACTTTCCGTCTTTGAAATTCAGCATTACAACAGGATATCGCCCTAGTTCTTTCTGATATATCTCTCCCGCATCGGCAATCTTCAATTCTTCGAATAGATGTGCTCTATCCACACCATCATTCTCGAAATACGCCTGTAACATACTTAAATTCAGGCTTTTCCCAAATCTTCTCGGTCTGGTAAACAACGTTACCTTTGTTGTGTTGTCTATTATTTTTTCTATCAGTCTAGTCTTATCCACGTAGTATGCACCACGCGTAATTAGTTCTTCGAAATCATCAATTCCTATTGGCAATGGTTTATACTTCATATCCACACCACCTTTCAAATATCTTCGCTTTATATATAGTGATATTATACGTCATGGTTGAAGAAGAATCAATACTACATAATTCCATGCATCACTCATTTCCTCTCTGATACTCACTTGGCGACATG
>CAYJFY010000004.1:0-6446 GCA_964369755.1 uncultured Lachnospiraceae bacterium | reverse complement strand
TGCCACTTTCACTTTTAAAGATCCGGCTAAAATAGCGCTTATCCACATATCCACAGAGACTTGCCTCCAGACCTCTACCCCCATAGAAGTTCCAAGTGCTGTTTCCTTTGTCGTCAACCATGCTGTTGTTGCTAGTTCTTCTAACCCTACAAAGCTTAACAGTTGATTGGCGAAACCTGCTGTCATAAAAATGGATCCAAAGATAAGACCTATGATCAACGGTGATAGCATACTCGGCAAAAAGAATATCGCTCTAAGAACATTTCTTGTTTTGATCCCCTCATTTAATGCGAGTGCTAATAAAAATCCAAATACATTTTTTAATATGGTTGTAATTAATGCAAAAAAGATGGTTCTAGTGATTACCGATAACAAGTCAGGATCTTGAAATATTGTGATAAAATTTTCAAATCCGATAAATTTTGCTGTTTCTCCTGTTAGCCTTACGGCATTCCAATTCGTTAAAGAATAATAGAAATTAAGTCCAACTGGCACCATAAATAGCAAGGTATATATAATCAGAGCTGGGTAGGCAAAATAGCCTTTATATATTTTTTTACTATACATCTGTTCATTCCTCTCTCTTTTTTAACAAAGGGTTGAGTAGCTTTCGCCGCTCAACCCTTTTGCCTACTCTTCTCCTACTGTGTCGAACATCGTCGCACGATATGTGTCAACATTTTCAGCAAATTTCTCTGGTGTTACACTTCCATCTGCCATACCTTGTAGGTATTGATATACATCAGGATCCCAATATAACACTTCCTTGATGAACATTGGTTTAATATCATCTGTATTGCCTGCAAGAATTTCTTCCGTTGCCGTTGTTGATGACACACTCTCAACATCCTTGAATGCCGAAGTAACTAAATCTGTTCTAGCTCCATAGTATGCCTCTAAGTTCTCATCTTCTGCTAAGAAATCAAATAACATCTTTGCAGCATCGATATTTTTACTGTTTACATTAATGAATTTCGAAATACCACCACCGTTAGATACTGCGATCTGATTGTCCATCAGTGGAACTGGGAACATTCCAAACTCGTCTGTTGCTCCATTTGCTGCTAGCTCTGCCGGATATGCTGAGTATGTAAACATCATAACTGTCTCTCTACCTTGAAGAGATGGATAACTTCCATGCCAGTCCTCTGCTTGACCATCATTTGTATAGTAATCTGTGTTGCTAAGCAGTTCTTGTAATTGTCCAAGTCCTGTCATAAATCCTTCGAAATCTGAAAATTTATTATCTTTACTTTCATTTAAGTACGCCGCATAATCCGCATTTTCTGCAACGATAGTAGGCGTCATTCCATATACCCAACTCTGAGTACGCCATACACCATTGATTCCCTCATATAATGGTGTGGTTCCTAATGCTAGGATATCATCACATAATGTAATAAACTCATCCCATGTAGTTGGTACTGCTAGGTCGTTTTCCTCGAAGAAAGTTTTGTTATACATAACACCCTCATAGTCAACTCCCCAAGTACTAAATCCAATTTGTTTACCATCTACGCTATTTGCCTCTTTTGCCCAAGTTTCTTGTCTATCCACCCATTCTTCTCCAGACAAATCAAGTGCCACATCTGGAATGCCAGCCGAAACCATTTCACTTCCTGCTGCATGCATAAAGATGTCAATTGCATCACTTCCACCTGTCAATGTTGTTCCGAGTAGTGAAGCATACTCATTATCTGGTGTTAATGACACTTCTACTTTGATTCCTGTCTCTTCTTCAAACTTTGCAAACAGTTCATTGTCAATTTCTTTAATCCAGTTCTGTGAAGCCATAAGTGTTAACTCTGTACCTTCAAGACTCGCTTCCTCTTCTGCTGGCGCCTCTTCTTCTGTTGTCGCCTCCGCTTCACCTTCTGGTGCGGCTGGCTCTTCCGGTGTGCTTCCACATCCTGTCATTCCCACAACTCCTAGTGTTGCAACTAATAATAATGCTGTAATCTTTTTCATTCTACTCTTCATTTCTCGTTCCTCCTGTATTTGATAGGTTTACTTTACCAAATATGCTCCCAAAATAAAACTCATAGATTTTACCTCTAGCGGTGGACTTTTTTTACCATACGAATTTTTCTCTGATAGAACGAAAAGTCTAGCCAAGAGATTTATTCTCCTGACCAGACTCCTCTTTTATCTATCAGCCAAGTTACGTGACTCTAGAACCTTTCTATCAGCGTCTCATGATCTATTAATTTCGGAAATGGTGCTGTTGGAAGTTGTTGATACCAATATGCCACGGAGATAAAATCATCTTCTCGTGGCAAGAAGTGCGACCATTTTCCCTCATCATTCTTAATCCACCCCAAGTCTTGAACCGTCACCTTCAACTCGCTGTCAAATCGAATCGGATCCACCACATGCCATCTGTATAGATTGAATCTTTGTTGTACCTCATATAGACCATCTGGTTTTCCCACATGCGGCATTCCCGCATACTGACTGTTATATGTCTGATATTCAGACTCTGTATCCCAGTTGAACGCGCCACAGAAGTAATCCTCTAATCCTGTCGTACAAACGCTTGGATACTCTTGGTCTCCATCCATATAGAATTTGAATTCCCCTTCGCCCCACCAACGTGACGCTCGATTCAATCCCACATATAGAGCCGTTCCGATATAGGTTCCTTTTCCTTTTATTCCATCAATGACTGTATGCACCCCTTTGTATGGAACAGGCATAGATACTCGAAGTTGTGCGTGAAAATAACCAGCTTCCTGAGGAATTGATTTTTCCTCATAATTCACTTGATAATAAATTACTTTCGGATTTACAGTACGGTTTTCAATAGTAATCACTGCTCTCTTCCTGAACGGCATCGGAATATAACTATTAAATCCCCTGTTCGGATTCACGGCCATCAAAGCGGAATCCACTTTGTAAATCGGCCCTTTATTCCATGTGTTTTCTTCTATTTTAAATGGTGGTGCGAATCCATAGAGGAAGAATTCTGTCAGCGTACTTTCAACCGATGCTTGTTCTTGATTATCCCAATACATTCTGATAATTGCACCTTGATCCACTTCTCCTGTAAGCCAGATACTTTTAATCTCCCCTTCCCCTTCAATATCCACAAGTGTGTATGTAGATTTTGGTGGAATGGTAATAAATGGTCGCGACTTCCACCCCTTCCCAAGGCGCTCTCCTGCTGACCCTGGAAGTGGTTCTGCCATTGCACCACAGCCTTTTGCCCCCGTAGGATTTTCTGGGGAAATTGTTTTGCTCACTGTGTCGTTCAACATATAAAATTCATTTGTCATTGTTATAAAACTCCTTTTCTTTATCCTTTGACAGCTCCAGCCACCATTCCACTTGTAAATTGTTTCTGCATAAACAAATAGATGATAATAATTGGCAATGATGCCAAAATCACTGCTGAGAACACCAAGTTCCAATTTGTTACATATTGTCCAATCGAACGGTAAATCCCTGTTGTAATTGTGCTTCCTCTTTCTGCATCTAACAGATACATCGGAGGCAAGAAATCATTCCATATCCACATCCCCGAAAAAATCATGACCGTTGATGTACATGGTTTGAGAAGCGGAAATAATATCTGCCTATAGATCGCAAATCTGCTCGCCCCATCTATTTTTGCCGATTCTTCTAGCTCCAATGGCAATGTTTTAAAAAACTCATAATAGAGGAAAAACGCTGTACTAAAATACACTGCACAGTTGAATAATATCATTCCTGGAAGTGTGTGAAACAATCCATAAATCTGAAGCGTCTTGATACTTGGAATTAAAATCATCTGCACTGGAATCATAAGTCCTAATAAGAAGAAACTGTGTACTAGGATATATCTCTTCCCTTTTTTTCTAGCCAAAACAAACGCCGACATGGAAGTAATGAAAACAAGTACTGCTAGAGAACAGCCTGTAATCACAATACTATTCCAATAAAGCCTAGGCATATCTGCTGTCACCCAAATTTCTGTAAAGTTGCTAAATTCTAGAGATGTTGGCAGCGCTAGTGGATTCAATATGATTTCATCAAATGTCTTTACCGAATTGACCACTGCAATATAGAGCGGAATTGCATATATGATAACAACTAGTACCAAAAGAATTTTTGAAATGGTAGGTTTTATTTCTGTTTTTTTCATTAATAATCCACCTCCATCTTACTCATTAGGAATTTCTGTGCAACACTTACTAGTGCGATAAATACAAATAATACTAGAACGATAGCAACTGAATATCCGAACATATTATATTCCGTCATTCTTGAAACCGCATTGACTGCAATGGTTTCAATTGTCATCGGTGTCATAATTTTTACAAAGTCATACTGTCTCAATCCAGCAATCAATGAAAATACTGTACCAATTGTAATTCCAGGAATCAACATCGGCAAGGTAACACGTGTAAATTTACTCCAAGCATTTGCTCCATCCAAACTTGCCGCTTCATATAATGATGATGGAATTGTTTTCAGCGTTGCATCATATACCGTTACGTAGAACCCTAGCGCCGCCCATGAAATTACGAAGGTAACCGTTAATGTTGTAACAAATGTAGATGAAAAATAATCTAATCCTGCAATTCCAAACCAACCAAGTATTGTGTTTAACACACCTCCGTCACCTTGAGTCATATAAGACCACATAAACGATACCACCACACTACTCAATATCGCTGGAATAAACACAATTGCCTTGCATATCTTGTAAGTCCTCTCTGCCTTATCCAACCATACTGCCATTAAAATTCCAAAAACATTTTGTAACAACGTGCTTACTCCTGTCAAAATCAATGTCACTTGAAACGCCGACCAAAAACTATCATCTGTTAATATATTTTGGAAGTTTCGTGCCCCGACAAATTCGTATGTTTTACTAATTCCATCCCAGTTTGTGAACGAATAATAAAAACTGTACAGAATCGGAACAATCATAAACATAATGTATATCACGGTTCCTGGTAGCATAAACAAAGCATCCGTGATTTTTTCTTTCTTCTTTATCTTCATCTACTCACCTCTTAAAGGAAGGGCATATAGGAGAATTCTATATGCCCACCACTTGCTATTCTTGTTTAGTTATTGATAATCTTGTCGACCTCTTCATCTAGATTTGAAATTGCTGCATCCAAATCTGTATTTCCGTCCATACCGATTGCCAAAGTTTCTCTCATCAACAGGTCACTTACTCCTGGTAGCCAAGCATTATCACCAACTTGGTCAAAGAAGTTTGGAATTCCCTTTGAACTAGACACATATGATTCCACTTCTTTATGTAAGTCTGTGCTCTCATATTCTACTGGTGTTTTAAGTGGTGTAAATAATTGTTCAGAAGCTAAGAATTGTGATGCCCACTCTTCATCTTCTACGAAGTAACGAACAAAGTCCTTTGCCACTTCTGGGTGTTCTGTCTCCGCACTAATTGATAATCCTTCATTTACCCATAGCGGAACTAGAGGGGTTCCGTCCTCTGTCGGGATTGGGAAGAATCCTGTTTCAAAATCATGTTCGATGGTTGCATCTGATCCTTGAATCCAAGATCCGGAAGTATACATTGCTGCTTCTCCATTGAAAAATGCCTCTGAGTTCTGTGCAAATGTTCTACTACTCTTGTCCGATACATTGTAATCATTCATTAGCATAGAATATTTTTCCAAAGCTGATTTGAATTCTGGTGTATCTGCAAAAGTTACCTCACCTGCCATTCTCTTCGATGGCCAATCTTGGTCTACTGTTAGTAAATCCGCTGTTTGAATCACTGCAAATGGAACGATATGCTCCCATCCATCTTTCATTCCCATGATATTTGCTGTAATACCTGCATCTTTAAATGTATCAAGTACTGTTACAAACTCATCCCATGTTTCTGGAACTTCTACATTATGCTCCGCGAACATGTCTTTGTTATAGAATACTCCACCTGTCTGAATCTTATATGGCACTACATAGATTTCGCCACCAATCTTAGAGATATAATCTGGGTTTATCATATCAACATCCGCTTCTTCTAATGGTAGCAAAGCTCCTGCTGATACGAAATCACTCGGTGTAGTCATTACCATTACATCTGGAAATTGCCCTGTAGATAATAAAGTCTTCGCATGCTCACGAATATCTACATTCGATGATGGTTGGTAGATTAATTCAATCGTTACATTTGGATTCTCTTCCATATAGCCATCTGCTACTACTTGCCAAAAATCTCTCGTTAATAATGGAGTTTCATTTGCCAAAAACTGTAATGTTACCTCTTCTCCAGCTGCCGTTTCTTCAGCTGGTGCTTCTTCTGTCTCCCCCTCTGCTGGTGCATCCCCTGCTGGCTCTGGCGAACTACAACCAACTGCTAAGCTTCCAACTAAAACTAATGACAACAGAGCGCTTACTAATTTCTTTTTCATCTAAATTTCCTCTCTTTCATTTGTGGTAGTGTCAAGTTTGACACCCCTTTTTTTGTTTTTTTCTTTCAT
>CAYJFY010000003.1:65200-111197 GCA_964369755.1 uncultured Lachnospiraceae bacterium | reverse complement strand
CGATGTGTAATCGTGTTGCTGTTCTTAAGAATGGAAAGATCGAAGAGATTGGGGATACCGAAGAGGTGCTTCAAAATCCAAAGACAAGAGCAACAAAGGAATTGATTGGTGAAAAAAGAATTATATTGGATGTAAAATATGAAAGGAGGGGAGCGTAGCGATGAGTGAACAATGGATTGATTTGTTATTATTAGGAACAGTTGAGACTTTGTATATGACGATGGTATCTAGCTTTTTTGCATATTTGTTTGGAATTCCACTAGGAGTGGTGCTGTTTGCAACATCAGAAAATGGTCTACGGCCGAACCGTAAGATAAATTTGGTGATTGGATTGATTGTGAATACCCTACGGTCAGCACCATTTATTATCTTACTATTGGCATTGATCCCTGTTACAAGATTTGTTATGGGGACTACAATCGGATCGAGTGCAATGATTTTACCACTTGTGGTAGCAGCAACGCCATTTGTGGGCAGAATGGTAGAGTCATCATTGAAAGAAGTTGGATGTGGCGTGATAGAAGCGGCACAATCTATGGGATGTAGTAATTTTAAAATTGTAACAAAAGTGCTATTGGTAGAGGCGAAGCCAGCATTGTTGATGGGTGCAACTATCACAGTGACGACCATATTAGGGTACTCTGCGATGGCTGGATTCGTAGGAGGGGGAGGTCTTGGGACTCTTGCAATCAACTATGGGTTATATCGATATGAGACAAATGTGATGATTATCACCCTAGTATTACTAATTGTGCTGGTGCAACTTTTTCAAGTTGTTGGTATGCGATGGGCAAATAAAATAGATAAAAGAAAAAAATAAAATACGAAATGATCAAAAGAAAAAGGAGAATTATAAGATGAAGAAGGTGAAATTTATAGTAAGTAGTATTGTTGCAACGGTATTGTTAACAGCATGTGGAAGTGAAGTGGCTACTTCCGTAGAAGAGAAGGATAAGTTAGGAGCAAATGATAAAGTTATTACGGTAGGGGCAAGTGTTGTTCCACATGCAGAGATTCTAGAGGAGACGAGGGAACTGCTGGAAGATAAAGGATATGAATTGAATATTGTAGAATATACAGATTATGTATTGCCTAATACTGCACTTGAAGCAGGAGATTTGGATGCAAACTTCTTTCAGCATACGCCATATTTGGAAGAGTTTAATTTAAAAAATGATACAGATATTTCATCGGCATTATCCGTACATTTTGAACCACTAGGAATCTACAGTGATAAGGTGAAACATATAGACGAAATCCCAAAAGGCGCAAAAATAGCGGTTCCCAACGATGCAACCAATGAAGCACGTGCGTTGTTATTGCTAGAAGCAAACGGAATTATCACCTTAAAGGAGGGAGTGGGTGTAAGCGCAACGAAACTAGATATCGAAGAAAATCCATATAATGTAGAAATCGTTGAGATGGAGGCAGCTCAATTAGCACGTGTTCTAGCTGATGTGGATTTGGCTTGCATTAATGGAAACTATGCATTGCAAGGTGGACTATCTGGAACGGATGCAATAGCAACAGAAGCAAGTGACTCTCTGTCTGCTCAAACATATGCTAATATTTTAGCGGTGCACACGGGTCAACTGGATTCAGAGAAGACAGAAATTTTAGTCGAAGTCTTAAGTCATGAGTCAATTAGAGAATTTATAGAAGCAAATTATGGTGGTACAGTGATTTCAGTTTTTTAATTAAATACATATAAATTCATGATACTTTGTATTGACAAAAAATTAGTTTGAAATTAAAATTAATAAGGTTGGAGGTACGAAGGAAAATGGTCAAAAGAAAAAGTGTACGAAACACAATTATACTATGTATACTCACCGTAGTAATCGTAATGGTGTCGGCCGTTGCCCTTGTGAATGTAATAGGAGATGAATTAACTCAATCAGCAAGAGAGTCACTAGAGGATCTAGCAGATCAGCAACAGGTAGCGATTAATAGACAATTGGCTAGTATGACGGAGAACCTGATGGGCGCTGCAGATACAATTGCGATTCTTGGCGAAAATGAAGACCAGGTATTAGAGTATATATATAGTCGACAAGAAGTTCTAGGATTTGAATTGGCGATGATATCGGATGAAGATGGAAATACTTTTGTAACAACGGGCAAGGATATCAATATCGCTGGATATGAGTATTTTCAGATGGCAATAGTTGGAGAAACATATGCGACAGAAGTACATAAATCGAACGAAACAGATAAATTAGTAATCACAGTTTCAGCACCGATTGTGAAAGAGGGGAAGATAGAAGGCGTGCTGGCGCTTGAGTATAGTGCTGATTATCTTAGGGCACTTTTAGCTAATTTAACGGATGAAAGTGGAGAAAACTTTATTTTAAATAGAGCAGGAGAAATTATTATTTCTACAGATTTGTCAATGACAGATACAGACTATTTAGGGAATACGAACTATTTGGCGAATGCTAAGTACAAAGAGGAGGCAACATTTAATGCCGTTGTCAATGACTTTGTATCTGGGCAATCAGGTGGAGTGTCTTATACAAACAATGATAGTGAGAAATTCGGAGAATATCGGACTATCGTCATAAATGATTGGATATTATTTTTTGAAGTTTCCGAAGATGAGTTGACAGAAAATATAGCAAGATTAACTTTGATTGTAGGTGCTGTAAGTGCTGTAATTATTGTCCTAGGTGCAGCAACGATGCTCTATGTTGTGCTTACGAAGAATAAATACTATAAACAATTGGAGAAAAAGGCATATTACGATGAGTTAACATATAGCCCTAATATCGAAAAACTAAAACTACACATGGAGCAAGTATTGAACGATAGACCGAGTGATCGATACGGCATTGTTAAGATTGATGTTGCGAATTTTAAGGCGATAAATGAAATCTATGGATATGATGTTGGGAATAAAGTGTTGTGTGCAATAGCAAATACAGGGGCAACCGTGAAAGAAAACTATTTTTTACAAGCACGGACAGGTGTGGACGAATTTATGTTTTTTTGTGAGGGAGCACATGTTTATGAGCTGGATGAGAGCAAAGATGGATTTCAAGCTTATTTCAAAACACTAGTGCCAGAACTTAAGGAGCATAATTTTTTCTTTCGATATGGTCGCTATTATATCAAACGCGATGAAACCGACGTCAATAGCATTATAAGTAAAGTGAATTTAGCTCACTCCATTGCAAAAACAAAGTCTACGAGAGAAGTGTGGAATTATGATGAGAAATATGCACAGAAGGCTTTGCGCGATGCAGAGATTGCAAATAAGATGCAAAATGCCTTGGCAAATGAAGAGTTCAAAATGTATTTGCAACCTAAGGTGGATATGGTATCTGGAGAGGTAACAGGGGCAGAGGCACTTGTTAGATGGCATGAAGCGGGCGGAGGTATGATATCCCCAGGTGAATTCATTCCGTTATTTGAAGAGAATGGGTTTATCATTGAATTAGATAGATATATGTTGAAATCAGTGTGTCGTCTCATTAAATTTTGGAAGGACAATCATCAAGATATTGTTCCAATCTCTGTAAATTTTTCACGGTTGGATTTTCATAATATTTATTTTGTAGAAGAATTAAAGCGGATAGTAGGATCTTATCAGGTGGAACCGAGATATGTGGAGATAGAGGTTACAGAAACAGTTGTATCTGATAATGCGGAAGAGATGAAAGTGGTTATCAATCAATTGAAGAGCGCAGGTTTTCGTGTTTCGATTGATGATTTTGGATCTGGATATTCTTCTCTTGGAATGTTGAAAAATTTCAATGTGGATACTCTGAAATTAGATCGTAGCTTTTTTGTGGAAATTGAAGATAAGTTAGAATATGAGAAGGCGAATCTCGTAGTTGCAAGTATTGTAGACTTGGCACAGAAACTGGGAATGTATACTGTGGCTGAGGGGATAGAGACAGGGGAACAGATAGGCTCATTGAAGTCTATCAATTGCAATGCGGTACAAGGATATTATTACTCAAAGGCAGTGCCTGCAGAAGAGTTTGAAAAAATAGTGGAAGATTATAAATGTGAATAAAAGAAAAATAATTGACACAAACTATCCTCATAATGAGGAAAGGAGGATGGGTGATGTCAACAGTATCTGAAAAAGAATTATCAGGGATCGATGAATTATTAGGAAGTGAAGAACTTCTTGTGAAAAAATTCAAGATTCTTGCAGAACAGGCAGAGGATAGTGCAACGAAATCAATGTTTGAAGAGATTTCGGCAACTCATCAGAGACACTATAACCAATTATATTCGCAACTATAAGGAGAACTCAAATGCTACAATACACAGAAAAGGAAATGTTTACAGATGCGCTTACGGCACAAAAAACAGCTACGACATTATACAATATGTATGCGAACGAATGTGTACACGATAATGTGAGAAGTATGTTACTGAATATGTTAGATGAAGAACACACCATGCAGAATAATGTTTTCAATGCAATGCATGGAAAGGGATATTATCCAACTCCAGATGCGGAGATGAAAAAAGTAGAAGAAGCAAAACAAAAATTTGCACAAGGATGTTGTTAAACATCGAATCGTAACGGGGGAGATATGAAGCTTCATATCTCCCCCCGTTATGATTCATATCATTAGTCGGCCCCTTTGTTTGATAAGAATCCCTCTAGAACTTTTTTATCTTCTTCGTTTAATTCACGATATTTTAACAGTAGATCAGTTTCTCCATCGGAAAGATACATCGTATTATTAGACTCCGTTTGGATTTTACGATAGTGATAGGAATTGGTTTCACGAGCCTTGGTAGCACTTGCGTAGATATTTGGGCTAATCAATTGGTCAAGCGTGACCTGATAGAGATTGCTCAATGAGATAATGGTATCTATATCAGGTGAGCGAAGTCCCTTTTCATAGTTTGTATAGGCTTGTCGCGATAACTTTAGATGATCTGCTATATTCTGTTGGGTATAACCATGGCTTCTTCGAAGTAGTCGTAAGTTTTTAATTAGTTGTAAGTGTGCCATTGAATCCCTCCGTGATGTTTATATTATTTCTACGATGTAGTTTATCATTTTGTATGTGTGAAATGGTGATAAGCAACGAATAGTATCAAAATACATAAAAGCAACAATATGAAACATTTTCAAGTTGGAATTTCGTATAAATTAGCGTCACCTAATTTTCATAAATTATTACTAGAAATTTATGTAAATATATGCTATACTACTTTAATGACTGTGACAGCGATAGTATAGTAGCTATCATGCTTAAGCACATATAAGGAGGAAATAAATTAAGATGAGTTTACAAGTTGAAAAAATGGAAAAAAACATGGCAAAAATTACAATTGAAGTACCAGCAGAAGAGTTAGAGAAAGCAATTCAAGCTGCCTACTTGAAGCAAAGAAATGGAATCGCAGTTCCTGGATTCCGTAAGGGTAAAGTACCACGCCAAATGTTAGAAAAAATGTATGGAGTTGAGATGTTCTATGAAGAAGCTACAAATAGCTTGATTCCAGAGGCGTATAGCAAGGCATATGATGAGTGTGAACTAGATATCGTTTCTCAACCTACAATTGATATTGTACAATTAGAGAAAGGACAACCATTTATCTTCACAGCAGAAGTTGCTACGAAGCCAGAAGTTACTCTAGGAGATTACAAAGGAATCGAAATCGATAAAGTAGATACAGAAGTAACTGATGAAGAGGTAATGGCTGAGTTAGAGAAAGAATTAGATAAAAATGCAAGAACAATTTCAGTGACAGATAGAGCAGTAGCTGACAAAGACGAAGTAGTATTAGACTTCGAAGGATTTGTTGATGGTGTTGCTTTCGATGGTGGTAAGGCAGAAAATCACAATCTTGTAATTGGGTCAGGAGCATTTATTCCAGGATTCGAAGAGAAATTAATCGGTGCGGAATTAGAGAAAGAAGTAGATGTTTGCGTGACTTTCCCAGAAGAATATCATTCAGAAGAATTAAAAGGAAAAGAAGCAGTATTCAAGTGTACAGTACACGAGATTAAAGCAAAAGAATTACCAGAATTAGATGACGATTTTGCATCAGAAGTTTCAGATTTTGATACTTTGGCTGAATATAAAGAAGAAATTAAGTCTAAACTTGCTACATCTAAAGCAGAAGCAGGAGAGAGAGAGCAGGAAGATAAGTTAGTTGATATCGCAGTTGAGAATGCAACAATGGATATTCCAGAGCCTATGATTGCGACTCAAGTGAAGCAAATGGTGAATGATTTTGCTATGAGAGTACAACAACAAGGACTATCTATGGAGCAATACATGCAGTATACAGGTATGACAAGTGAAATGATGGAATCGGAGATGAAGCCACAAGCTGAAAGCCGTATTAAAACACGTTTAGTACTTGAAGCAATTGCAAAAGCTGAAGATATTCAAATCTCAGATGAGCGTATCGATGAAGAATTAGTAAAAATGGCTGAAAACTACAAGATGGAAGTTGAAAAGCTAAAAGAATATATGGGTGAAGCTGAGAAGAACCAAATGAAAGAAGATATGGCAGTTCAAGATGCAGTTACTTTCTTAAAGGAATCAGCAAACATTAAATAGTAAAATTAGGAGGATGATGATATGCCTTTAGTACCTTATGTCATAGAACAAACCAGTAGGGGTGAACGCTCGTATGATATTTATTCTAGACTGTTAAAAGACAGAATTATCTTTTTAGGAGAACAAGTTTCGGATGAAGCAGCAAGTGTTATAGTTGCACAGCTATTATTATTAGAAGCGGAAGACCCAGACAAAGATATTCATTTATACATCAATAGTCCAGGTGGTTCTGTAACTGCTGGGTTGGCTATTTATGATACTATGCAATACATCAAATGTGATGTTTCTACTATCTGTATGGGAATGGCAGCAAGTATGGGATCATTTTTGCTATCAGGTGGAGCAAAAGGGAAGCGTTATGCATTGCCAAATGCTGAGGTGATGATTCACCAACCATCAGGTGGGTCACGTGGACAGGCGACAGAGATGCAGATTGCGGCAGAACATATTTTAAAAACAAGACAACGATTAAATGAAATCTTAGCGGAAAACACAGGAAGAACAGTAGAGGAAGTTGCCAGAGATACAGAGCGCGACAACTTTATGACTGCTGAGGAAGCAAAAGAATATGGTTTGATCGACGAGGTAATTACGAAGCATTAGAAATTTAGTTGAGGTGAAGAATTGGCAAATAAAGGGTTTAACGATGAAATTAGATGCTCATTTTGTAATAGACCACAGTCACAGGTTCGTAAGATAATTGCAGGACCAAGTGGTGTGTTTATCTGTGATGAATGTGTAGATGATTGTCGTGCAATTGTTGAAGATGAGCTAGATTTAGAGGTTGATGCAGGGTTTGATGATATCAACCTGTTAAAACCTGAAGAGATTAAGGCGTTTTTAGACGAGTATGTAATCGGACAAGATGCTGCGAAGAGAGTGTTAGCTGTAGCGGTATATAATCATTATAAGCGAATCATGTCAGGAAACGACTTAGGTGTAGAATTACAAAAGAGCAATATATTGATGCTTGGACCAACTGGCTGTGGTAAAACATTGCTAGCACAGACACTTGCAAAGATGTTAAATGTTCCATTTGCTATTGCAGATGCTACCGCTTTGACAGAAGCAGGTTATGTAGGAGAAGATGTTGAGAATATCTTGTTAAAGATTATTCAAGCAGCAGATGGTGATATTTCAAAAGCAGAATATGGAATTATCTATATTGATGAGATTGATAAGATTACAAGAAAGTCTGAAAATCCTTCCATAACGAGAGATGTCTCGGGCGAAGGGGTTCAGCAAGCATTACTTAAGATTATTGAAGGAACCGTGGCGTCAGTTCCACCACAAGGTGGAAGAAAACATCCACATCAGGAGTTGCTGCATATTGATACAACGAATATATTATTTATATGTGGTGGAGCATTTGAAGGAATCGATAAGATTATCGAAACTAGAATTGATCGAAAATCAGTTGGTTTCAATGCTGAAATCATGTCAAAGCACGAATATGATGTAGGGGTTCTGATGGGGCAAGCACTGCCGCAAGATTTTATTAAGTTTGGTTTGATACCAGAGTTAGTAGGGCGTGTACCTGTAGTGGTTTCATTGGAAGCTTTAGACAGAGATGCTCTGATTCAGATTTTGACAAAGCCAAAGAGTGCAATTGTAAAACAATATCAGAAACTAATGGAGTTAGATGGTGTAGAGTTAGAGTTCCATCCAGATGCGCTAGAGGAAATTGCAGATATATCATTAGCTAGAAAGACAGGAGCAAGAGGGTTGCGTGCGATTATGGAGAAGAGCATGATGGACGTAATGTATGAGGCGCCTTCGGATGAGTTATTGAAAAAATGTATCATTACAAAAGCATCCGTCAAAGGATTAGAGAATCCGATTTACGAATATTAGAATTTAGTGGCGGTGGGACAATTTGTTCCGCCGCTTTTTATAGGGAGAAGAAAAATGTTGGATAAGGTTATGCAGATACCGATGATTGCATTGAACGAAGTTTCAATTTTACCGTATATGTTATTGCATTTTGATGCGAAAAATCCAAAATCAAAAAAGGCAATAGAAATTGCAATGAAGAAGAATCAGAAGATCTTTTTGGTTGCAAAACATCCAGAAGTACAAAGTGAAGAAAAAACAAGCAAGTTGTTCTCGATCGGTATGATTGTTGATATCAAACAAATTATAAAAATAAAAAAAGATGAAATACGAGTGATTGTTCAAGGAAATACGAAGGCAATTCTCGAATCAGTAGACGAAACAAAAGCAAGCCTATTTGCCGATGTACAACCATTAGAGCAAGTAAGGTATGAAGTTGAGAATCAAAATCTAGAAGAAGCAAAGATACGTATTTTGAAAGAAGTGTTTTTGGAGTATATTGATCTGAATCATTTGGTAAGACGAGATGCGGGAAGGCAGATCGAACCAATTAAAGAAATTAATGAACTGTTGGACTATGTTTCCTCAAATCTACTATTTCCGTATCTTGAGATACAGAAATTACTTGAAATATTGGATAATGAGATACTATACGATGAGATTTTGTCAAAATTATCGAATGAGGTTGAGGTGCTCAAAATCAAGGTCACAATTGCGGAAGAAGCAGGAGAGGCCATTGATGACAATCAACGAAAGTATGTACTTCGAGAGCACATGAAGGTTCTGAAAAAAGCTTTGGGTGAGGAAGAGGTATCCGACGTTGACGAGTTTCAGCAAAAATTAGATGAGTTGGATGCACCAGATAAGGTGAAAGCTAAAATCAAGAAGGAAATAACAAGGTTTAAAAGCACATCCTCACAATCTTCAGAACATAGTATGCTATATACTTATATTGAAACGATGCTTGAGATTCCATGGAATGTAAAAACCAAAGACAACAAGAATATCAAGCGTGCCAAGAAGGTGTTAGATGCAGAACACTTTGGGTTGGAAGAGGTAAAAGAGCGGATATTAGATTATCTGGCAGTTCGTATAATGAACGATGATTTGGGTGATACACCAATATTATGCTTAGTTGGACCTCCAGGAACAGGGAAAACATCCATTGCAAAATCATTGGCCAATGCTTTACAGAAGAAATATGCTAGAATTTCGCTAGGTGGAGTACATGACGAGGCTGAAATTCGTGGTCACCGTAAGACATATGTAGGAGCAATGCCTGGTAGAATTGCAACAGCGTTGAAGTCGGTAGGAGTGAAAAACCCTCTGATATTGTTAGATGAGATTGACAAGGTGAGTCGCGACCACCGCGGTGATACTTTTTCAGCACTATTAGAAGTATTAGATAGTGAGCAGAATACAAAATTTAGGGATCATTATCTAGAGACATCCTTGGATTTGTCAGAAGTCTTGTTTTTAGCAACGGCGAATTCTTTGGATACGATTCCTAGACCACTGTTGGATCGTATGGAAGTAATACAGATTACTAGTTATACTGAAAATGAGAAGGTTCACATTGCACAGAAACATTTGATTCCAAAGCAATTGAAGATTAACGGATTGACCAGAAAACAACTATCAATCAGCAAATCAGCGATTGAGAAGTTGTGTCGACACTACACAAAAGAATCAGGTGTACGCCAGTTGGAGCGCAGAATTGCGGAACTATGTAGAAAATCTGCAAGAGAATTATTAGAGTCTGATACAGACAAGATTCAAATTACTGGCACAAATATAAATAAATATTTAGGAAAAGAAAAGTATACATTTAAGCTAAAAAATGATATAAATGAGATAGGGATTGTTCGTGGTTTGGCTTGGACACGAGTAGGTGGTGATACCTTGCAAATCGAGGTGAATGTGATGCGTGGAAAGGGAAGTGTCATGCTAACAGGAAAACTTGGAGATGTGATGAAGGAGTCGGCACAAACTGGGATTAGCTATATCCGTTCCATCGGGGAAGAATACGCGATTGATGAAGAATTTTTTGCAAAACATGATATCCATATTCATATTCCAGAGGGGGCAGTGCCAAAAGATGGACCGTCGGCTGGGATTACGATGGCAACTGCGATTTTATCTGCAGTTACCAATACGCCAGTATATGCAGATGTTGCAATGACAGGTGAAATCACTTTGCGTGGAAGAGTGCTACCAATTGGAGGACTAAAGGAAAAGTTATTGGCTGCAAAGGTTGCGCGTATGAAGACGGTGATTATTCCAAAGGAAAATGAACGTGATCTTGCCGATATTTCGGAAGAGATTACGACGGGTATGACGATTGTACCAGTAGACAGCATGTCTCAGGTATGCGAGATTGCTCTAGTAAAATAGTTGAAAAACAGAAATGTGGTGAAAGTATGAAGATAAAACAAGTAGAGTTGGAGATTGTATGTGGGGTTACGAGTACATTGCCATTGACAGAATTTCCAGAGATTGCCTTTGCAGGAAAGTCCAATGTAGGTAAATCCTCTTTGATTAATGCATTGATGAATCGAAAGGCGTTAGCAAGAACATCTGCCACACCAGGAAAGACACAGACGATCAATTGGTACAATATCAATAAAGAGTTATACCTAGTTGATTTACCAGGATATGGCTATGCAAAAGTGTCTGTAAAAGAGAAGGAGCGTTGGGGGAAGTTAATTGAGCGATATCTGCATGAGTCACAGCAACTAAAGGCAGTATTCTTGCTCATTGATATCCGACATGACCCAGGAAATCACGACAAAATGATGTATAAATGGGTTTTGGATCAAGGGTATCAACCTATTATCATTGCAACAAAATTAGATAAAATAAAGAGAAGTCAAATACAGAAACATCTAAAGATGATAAGAGAAGGACTCCAGCTGGTTCCAGGAACAACTATTATTCCATTTTCGTCTCTGACCAAACAAGGAAGAGATGAAATCTGGGAGCTAGTAGATACTGAGGTTTTGGGAAGAGATGTGGAGCAGTAAAAGCAAAGGAACGTGAGGGCAGCCTATGGAAGAGCAAAAGAGCGTAAGTATTTGGAAGATTGTATTAAAACTATTATTTCACATCACCATAACGGTAGCTGTAATCGCAATTGGAATCTGGGGGATATTTTACTTCATTCCATTTGTAATTGCTTGGACCATTGCGCTGATTGCGTCCCCGTTGGTGAGATGGCTAGAGAAAAGGTTGAAGATTGTGCGTAAGATAGGTTCGGCGATGATCATCATCCTTGTGATAGGACTCATTGTATTATTGGGGTATTTCTTAGTCGTTGCTTTGATTGACCTAATAGAAAGTATTGCGCGAGAATTTCCGACATATTCCAAGGCAATCAATGAAGAAATTATTTTAGTCATTGATCGGCTTGAAGATATATTTAATTTAGAGACAGGAACCATACAAGAGGCGTGGACATCTTGGAGTTCTCGTCTTGGAGAAACGCTTAGCGACTTGTTGCCGGTGATTGGAGAACCGACAGTTTCTATGGCAGGAAATATTGCTGGCGGGATTCCGTCTTTCTTGATTTCAACGATTGTCATGATTGTTGCGACGTATTTCTTTATCGCTGACAGAGAGGGTGTTATTCTCTGGGCAAAGAAGGTGACACCAAGACCGATTCAACGCCGAATGGAGATCATAACATATAATTTTAAATATGCTGTTGGGGGATATTTCAAGGCACAATTTAAGATAATGCTAGTAGTGATAGCAATTGTAGCAGTTGCACTTATCATTTTAGGAGTAGACTATGGAATCTTTTTTGCAATCTTAATCGGTTTTTTGGACTTCCTTCCATTTTTTGGAACAGCAATTGTATTGGTACCTTGGGCGATTTTTCGTTTCCTATCGGGAGACTATACGATGGCGATTGTTCTCCTCATCACTTATGTGACGACACAAGGGGTAAGGCAATTGATACAGCCGAAATTAGTAGCGGATAGTGTTGGAATCAAACCTTTGGTCGCATTGGTATTGTTATATGTGGGATATCGAGTAGATGGAGTGCTAGGCATGATTATTGCCATTCCATTGGGTCTCATTGTAATTAACTTGCACAAGGCAGGAGCGTTTGACTATATCTTAGATGATGTCAAAATCTTAGCGATTCGATTAAGCGGAAAACAGATCAATGAGAATAAATAACAGGTGAGATTCAAAGGAGAGCATAAACGTGGAAAAAGAAGTAAAAGACCATCATATATTATCGGATAATCCAGTGTTTCGATTAAATACAAAGAATACGAGCTATGTATTTCGGGTATTGCCAACGGGACATCTAGAGCATTTATATTATGGAGAGAGGGTAAAGTTTCAGGAGGAATATGATGCAATATTTCCAAAGATAGAATTTGTAGAAGGGAATCTAAATGTTTACGATGAATCCACACCAAATCTAGGTTTGGAGAATCGATGCTTAGAATTTTCAACAAAAGGAAAAAGCGATATTCGGGAACCATTTGTAGAAGTAATCTATAAGAATGGTAGTCGAACCAGTGATTTTGTTTATGTGTCTCATATGATTAAGAAAAAGCATGAGTTGAAGCATTTACCATCCTCATATGATGAAATAGGACATGAAGAGACTTTGGTCATTGTATTAAAAGACAAAAACTATGATGTGGAATTGAGATTATTTTATTCTTTGTTCTATCATACGGATGTGATTGTGCGAAGTAGCGAATTATGTAATCGAGGAGAAGAAAGCATTGAAGTAGAGAGACTTCTAAGTTGTCAGTTGGACTTTGATGATTCAGATTATGTGTTCACAACTTTTGAGGGTGCATGGGCTCGGGAAATGGAGAGAAAAGATTGCAAGTGTAGAGCTGGAATTACAATCAATGACTCTAAAACTGGAAGTTCAAGCAATCGACGTAATCCATTTGTCATGTTAAGTAAGGAGGGAACGACGGAAGATCATGGACCTTGCTATGCTTGTAACTTAATCTATAGTGGAAATCATTATGAAGCAGTGGAAGTGAATAGTTACTATGCTACGCATTTTGTTGCTGGTATTAATCCGTTTAACTTTTCTTATCGGCTGAAAAAGGGAGAGACGTTTGAGGCTCCAGAAGCGGTACTGACATATTCTTCGAAAGGTTTTTCGGGAGTAAGCGGTCAAATGCACCGATTTGTAAAAGAGCATGTTGTGCGTGGGGAGTGGAAGAGGAAAGAACGACCAATCCTTGTAAATAGTTGGGAAGCAATGTATTTTAATTTTAGTGAGAAGAAATTAATCAAACTTGCAAAAGCAGCGAAAAAGCTTGGGATTGAATTATTTGTATTAGACGATGGTTGGTTTGGTCAGAGAGATGATGATACATCCTCCTTGGGGGACTGGGATGTCAATAAGAAGAAATTGCCGAATGGTTTGGCAGGTCTAGTTGAGAAAATCAATGAACTAGGCATGGATTTTGGAATCTGGGTAGAGCCAGAGATGATCAGCAGAAATAGTGAATGTTATCGAAATCATCCAGAATATGCCATTGAAATACCAGGGCAAGCCCAGGCAATGGGAAGGCACCAGATGGTATTGGATTTGACCAAGACAGAGGTACAGAATTATATCATTGCCGAGATGAAAAAAGTCTTTTCTAGTGCAAATATCACCTATGTTAAATGGGATATGAATCGAATTATATCCGATGCATTTTCCACTGGATTGGATGCGAATTCGCAAGGTGAATTTTATCACAGATATATGATAGGATTGTATCGGATTCTAAAAGAACTTACAGCAACTTTTCCTAAGATATTGTTTGAGAGTTGTGCGTCAGGAGGAAATCGTTTTGACCTAGGAATGTTGTGCTATATGCCTCAGGTTTGGGCCAGTGATAATACAGATGCAATCTGTCGGGCGGAGATACAGACAGGATATAGTTATGGGTATCCGCAATCGGTGATTGGAGCTCATGTATCAGGATCGCCGAATCATCAGACGCTTAGAAAGACCTCATTGGATACAAGGTTTCAAGTTGCTTGCTTTGGGGTGTTGGGCTATGAATGTAACCTTCGTGACATGAATGATGAACAGTTGGATCAGATACGAGAACAAATCAAGTGGTATAAAACCTATCGAAGTACTCTGCAATTTGGTGAATTTCATAGAATTACGAGTGGTGAGAGAGGGATATATAAGTGGATGATTGTGGATTCAGCGAAAGACGAGGCGCTTGGTCTATACCTACAGAAAGAGGTAAGGGCTAACTACATCACAGGCAGTTTCAAAACCAAGGGATTGGACGATGGGGCAATGTATCATGTATTCAATCGCCCATTGATATTTAATATCAAGGAGATGGGAGATTTGATCAATCAAATCATGCCAATTCATATTAAACAAGACGGAGTTTTGCACAATATGATTGCAAATAGTAGGCAATTAGAGAGTGAGATAGAAGATTATAGAGTGTCTGGAAGTGCACTGAATAAAATTGGATTGCGACTCTGTCAAGGATTTGGCGGAACAGGTTACAATGAACGTGTTCGCCACTTCCCAGACTTTGCGAGTCGTATTTACATCATGAAGAGAGAAGATTGAAAGAAATCAGGGAAAGAGATGTCCACACAGTGGGCATCTTTTATCTTTGTCTCACCACTTGCAACTAAAGCAGCAACGGCGAATGACATAGCAATTCGATGGTCTAGATAACTATCGATCTCTGTACCTTGTAGAGGTGCTCCACCTTTGATAATCATTCCATCCTCCGTTGGGGTGACATCCACGCCCATGGATTTTAGATTTGTTACAACGGTATGGATGCGATCAGATTCTTTTACCTTTAACTCGGCGGCGTCTTTGATGATAGTTGTTCCATTGGCACAAGCGGCCATAACTGCAATCATCGGAATCTCATCGATGAGGGTAGGGATGATGTCTCCCTCTACTGTTGTGGCATTTAAGGAACTTGATTTTACCAGTAGGTCAGCAACAGGTTCACCACCTGCGGTGCGTTCGTTTAGGTAGGTGATATTAGCTCCCATTTGTTGGCAGATGGTTAAGATTCCGGCACGAGTAGGGTTGATGCCGACATTTTTAATCAGAATCTCAGAATTTGGCACAAGGATTCCAGCAGCAATATAGTAAGCAGCAGAAGAAATATCCCCAGGAACTTCGATGTCCTGACCAAATAATTCATCACAAGGCGCGATGGTAGCAGCTGGTAGACCAACTCCATCAATCGAATGGAGTGATGTCTTAATCTGAGCGCCAAATTGCTTCAGCATCAATTCTGTATGGTTGCGTGATAGACTTGGTTCAATGACAGTGGTCTCTTCTTTGGCATATAATCCAGCAAGTAAGATTGCGGATTTTACTTGTGCAGATGCGACTGGCGACACATAGGAGATCCCGTGTAATATACTAGGTTTAATATGTAGAGGGGCACAATTGTTATGGTTTATGGACTCAATCTGAGCACCCATCTGAGTTAAAGGGAGTTGAATTCGTTTCATAGGACGAGAATTCAAGGATTCATCTCCTGAGAGAGTGGTTTCGAAATCCTGCCCTGCTAAAATCCCTGAGATTAAACGTGTGGTTGTGCCACTGTTGCCAACGTTCAAAGTAGTATTTGGTTTTTGAAGACCACGAAGTCCTGCCCCTTCTACTAGGATTTCTTCATCGGATACATGGATTTGAATTCCCATACTGCGAAAACAATCAATGGTTGATAGACAATCAGCTCCTTGTAAAAAGTTTGTGATTCTTGTAGTTCCTTTTGCGATAGAACCAAACATAACCGAGCGATGAGAAATGGACTTGTCACCTGGAATATTGAATTCTCCTTGCAATTTTTTTATTGGTGTAATAATCATAAGTTTTCCTTTCGAATCTATCTGCTGTAAATTTTTTTCTTGTGTTCTAGTATACACTATTAGAGGGGTTTCATAAATGTTGGAAATGAATTCTGTGTATTTTTGATAAAAGTGTTGTAAAATTGTTGGAAATTTAGTACAATATAACCTAAATAGAACGACATCAAAGGAGGCATAAAGTTATGAATGTTTACAGAACAGACGAAATTAGAAATGTGGTACTTCTTGGACATGGCGGCAGTGGAAAGACTAGCCTATTGGAGGCGATGGCTTTTGCATCTGGCGCTATTTCTCGTATGGGGAAGGTTACAGATGGAAACACATTGGGTGATTTTGATAAAGAAGAGCAAAAACGTAAGTTTTCAATCAACACCACAGTTTACCCGATTGAATGGGAAAAAGCAAAAATTAATGTATTAGATACTCCTGGTTATTTTGACTTTGTAGGTGAGGTAGAAGAGGCGATCAGCGCAGCAGATGCAGCGATTATCGTAGTATCTGGAAAGGCTGGAGTACAAGTTGGAACAGAAAAAGCATGGGACTTATGCAATAAATACGAAATACCTCGTATGTTCTATGTGACAGAGATGGATGTGGACGATGCAAGTTTTCGACAAGTAGTCGCAGACTTAACAGATAGATATGGCAAGTGTATTGCACCTAGAGCAATTCCGATTCGTGAGAATCAGAAATTGGTAGGATATGTCAATGTAATTAAGAATGCAGGTAGAAGATTTACAGAAATAGGGCAGAGAGACGAATGCGAAATTCCAGACTACTGTATGCCGAACCTACAGATGTGTAGAGAGACATTACTTGAGGCAGTGGCAGAAACTAGCGAAGAATTTATGGAGAGATATTTTGCAGGAGAAGAGTTTTCTATCGAAGAAATTCGTGCAGCCCTACGTGTGAGTGTATTGGACGGTTCCATAGTACCAATTGGTATGGGGTCAAATATACATGCACAAGGTGTGGCAAATCTGCTATCGGATATCGTACGTTATTTCCCAAGCCCAGACAGAAGAGAGTGTGTAGCGATTAATAAGAAAACCAATGCAATGTATGAAGCGCATTATGATTTCTCTAAGGCAAAGTCGGCATATGTGTTTAAGACAATGGCAGACCCATTTATTGGAAAATACTCTATGATTAAGGTGTGTTCGGGAGTTGTCAAAGGGGACGATACCTTATACAATGCAGATACAGAGATGGAAGCAAAAATTGGTAAGACCTATGTAATGATGGGCGGTAAGCCGACTGAGGTTCCAGAGCTTCATGCAGGGGATATCGGTGCATTGGCTAAGCTATCAAACACCAACACAGGAGATACACTCTCTACAAAGACTACACCATTGGTGTATGGAAGAACCGAATATTCGAAACCATATACTTACATGAAATATACCGTGACGAAAAAAGGAGACGAAGATAAGGTGTCCCAGGCACTCGCAAAGATGATGAGTGAAGATGTCACCTTGAAGACAGTAAATGATAGTGAGAACAGACAAGCATTGCTCTATGGAATCGGAGACCAACATCTAGAAGTAGCTGTATCGAAATTATCGGATCGCTATAAGGTAGACATTGTACTAGAGACTCCTAAGGTTGCATTTAGAGAGACCATTAAGAAGAATGCGGATATCGATTCAAAATACAAGAAACAATCAGGTGGACATGGACAGTATGGTCATGTAAAGTTGAAGTTTGAGCCATCAGGAGATTTGGAGACACCATTTGTATTCGAAGAGGTGGTTGTTGGTGGAGCAGTTCCTAGAAACTACTTCCCAGCTGTAGAAAAAGGCTTACAAGATTCTGTAGTGAAGGGACCTCTAGCAGGATACCCAGTTGTAGGGGTGAAGGTAACACTCTACGATGGATCTTATCACCAGGTAGACTCTTCGGAGATGGCATTCAAGACAGCCACAGTACAAGGATTCAAAAAAGGTTTCCTAGAGGCTGGGCCGGTACTTCTTGAACCAATTGCGAATCTCAAGGTAACAGTGCCAGATGACTATACTGGAGATGTTATGGGCGATCTCAACAAGAGAAGAGGCCGAGTACTCGGAATGACACCAGTGAGTGGCGGAAAGCAAATCATAGAAGCAGATATTCCAATGACAGGCGTATTTGGTTATTGCACGAGTTTACGTTCTATGACAGGTGGACATGGTGAGTATGAATATGAGTTTGTTCGTTATGAACAAGCACCAAGTGATGTACAAGAAAAAGAAATAGAGGCGAGAGCACAAGAAGAATAATTCATTGGGGACGGGGGTTTTTGACAAAACCCCCCGTCCCCATGTATAATATGGAGTAAGTTTTATAAAAATAAGTAGAACATTCCAAGGGAGGCAGTCATATGAAACTAAGACATAAGATATTATTTATTGTTGCGGCATTGCTTGCAGTTGGGGCATACTATTATGTAACCTTACCAGCAATCAGCATACATTCCACAGGATTTTGGGGACTCATTATATTTCTCCTTGCCTGTATTCCAGCGTATTACACCATGCGAAAGAAGCTCACGGTAGAGGAAATCAGAACTTCGAAACCGATGAAGATTCAGGTCGGAATCGTGGTTGCTGGTATATTAGTATTTCTAGTCGGCAGTGTGTTATCTTCCCCAATCGTCAATGCGGGACAGTATCAGCAGTTGCTTCCAGTTGCAGATGGGGAATTTACAGAAGATATTGAAGAACTGTCTTATGACCAGATTCCGATTCTAGACAAGGACTCGGCAGAGCTACTTGGGAATCGAACCATGGGAAGTATTGCAGATATGGTATCTCAATTCGAAGTAGACAGCATCTACTCGCAGATAAACTACCAGGGGAAACCATATCGTGTGTCTCCACTAATTTATGCGGATGCAATTCGTTGGTTTACCAACCAATCGGAGGGGATTCCAGGATATATTATGATTGATATGACGACACAGGAATCGGAGTTGGTGAGATTGGAAGAGGGAATTCAATACTCGGAAAGCGAATATTTTAATCGCAACATTCATAGACATCTACGATTTAACTATCCGACCTATATATTCGACCAACTGAGTTTCGAGATAGATGATGAGGGAATCCCTTATTATGTGGCACCAGTCAAGCAGTTTAATATTGGTTTATTTGGTGGTGTGACAGTTGGGAAAGTCGTTTTGTGTAATGCAGTGACTGGAGAAACAGGGGAGTATACCATTGATGAAGTGCCGACTTGGGGGGATCGTGCATATCCAGCAGATTTGTTAGTTGAATTATTTGATTATCACGGAACACTCAAGAATGGGTTTATTAATAGTGTTTTAGGGCAAAGAGATTGTTTGGTTGCAACTGCAGGGTATAACTACCTAGCAATTGATGAAGATATCTGGGTGTATACTGGGGTGACATCTGTAACAAGCGACCAATCCAATGTAGGATTTGTATTGATGAATCAGAGGACGATGGAGACAAAGTATTATAGCGTCGAGGGAGCCACGGAGACTTCGGCGATGTCATCGGCAGAGGGGCAAGTTCAGAACTTGCAGTACCGTGCAACATTCCCGTTATTGCTCAATGTATCCAACGAACCGACTTATTTTGTGGCATTGAAAGACGGTGCTGGTTTAGTGAAAAAATATGCCATGGTCAACGTGCAACAATATCAATTGGTTGCCATCGGAGACACGGTAATAGATTGTGAAGAAGCCTATATTGAGTTGTTGTTGGCAAATGGAGTGTCCGAAGTGCCAGAAGATGAACGAGAAGACAAATCATTGACTGGAGAAATTGAGAAGATATCAGAGGTGGTTTTGGAAGGCAACACCCATTATCTAATTCAACTAGAGAATTCCAATGAAATCTTCGATGTAAAAGTACTAGACTATATCGATGTAGTGAGATTTGATGTAGGAGATCGGGTAACCATTGAATACAAAGATGGAGAGGAACTATCTACAATTATCAGTATAGAATAGTGATTGCAAATTGTGTGAGGGGGAAGAGAAGATTTATAATATAATAGCGTTAATAACAGGCGTGCTAATCTCCTTAATGGTTACTGCAAATGGAGGGCTTTCGGGAGCTGTCGGTCTATACAGCTCCTCCATTGTCATTCATATTGTGGGTCTCTTGATTATGATAATTGTGCTTCTAGCCAAGAGGGTAAATCCGATAAAGAATATGCAACCATGGTATCTATACCTTGGCGGGGTTATGGGGATTGTTGCAACAGTAGGAAGCAACTTTGCATTTGAACCCTTGGGTGTTTCAGCAATTCTAGCCCTAGGTCTTCTAGGACAGAGTGTTGCTGGACTTGTCATCGATCAATTCGGACTCTTTGGTATGAAAGTTTATAAACTAAAGCCAATCCGATTGATTGCATTAGTTATTATGCTTGGTGGAATTGTATTCATGGTTCGCCAAATAGACATACTTGCTATGATTGTTGCATTTGCAGTTGGGGTAGCCCTCGTCCTGCAGCGTGTCATCAATGGAAGTCTAGCAGAGAAGACAAACTTATATGTGAGTACATATTATACCTATGTGATAGGTTTATTGGGCTCTATCGTTGTATTATTGCTTTTGGCAGAAGGAGAACCCATGTTAGTAGAATTTCACCTACCAGGAAACTGGCTACTATACATGGGAGGGGCGATCGGTACGATGACAGTGTTCCTATCTACCATAAGTGTGTCCAAGATTCCATCCTATGAATTATCGATATTACTTTTTATCGGACAAGTTTTTTCTGGTGTGTTAATCGATAGTATTTTAGTCGGGGAATTTGTTATGGTTAACCTAATTGGTGGAATGATTGTAAGCGCAGGGCTCTGCGCAGATATGATTATTACGAAGAAGACAGAGAAAATGGATAAAAATTCAGTCAATACAAAAGAAAAATAGAAAGAGAAGGTATGCAAATGAGTAAACAGAATATTGCATTTAAAGCAGGAGAAATCTTAATTCCTAAGAAAAAATTTTTAGAAGATTGGGCAGTGGTGGCTTGTGATCAATTCACTTCCCAACCCAAGTACTGGGAACAGGTGGAAGAGCAAACGAAAGGCAAACCATCTGCATTCCACATTATATTACCAGAAGCACGGTTAGACCGAGAAGGGCAGGAGGAGACAATCGAAGAGATTCATAGTACCATGGAAGCGTACATCAAAGAAGATTATTTTGATCGGTATCCCAATGCATTGATTTATACAGAACGTACATTGCATAATGGAGAAATTCGAAAAGGAATCATAGGATTATTAGATCTCACTTGTTATGATTATACAAAGGGAGCAACAACCCTTGTTCGAGCAACAGAGGCAACCGTAGTGGAGCGCATACCACCGCGTGTTAAAGTGCGAAAGAATGCCGCACTAGATAACTCCCATGTGCTAATGCTGATCGATGATCCAGAGAAGACAGTGATAGAAGAACTTTCTAACAAAAAAGAAGAGATGGAAAAAATCTATGATTTTGACCTTATGATGTATGGTGGAAATACAAAGGGATATCTGATTCCAGAGCAAGAGGTCGCAAGTGTACTCAGTCATTTAGCGGACTTGATGGTTGGAGAGCATCCAATGTTATTTGCCGCAGGAGATGGCAATCACTCTCTTGCATCGGCAAAAGAAAGCTATAGACAGATTACAAAACATATGACAGAAGAGGAAGCTTTGAGCCATCCGACACGCTACGCACTTGTGGAAGTCAACAACCTCCATGAAGAATCTCTTGTATTCGAGGCCATTCATCGAGTGGTATTTGGGGTGTCACAAGAGGAATTCATGTCGGAATGGGAAAAATACGGCGAGAGCGAAAGCATTGGAGATTACAAGCAATCATTTATTTTTGTAGATAAAGAAGGAAAGAAAGCAATAGAAATTGCTTCGCCGACACATCCGCTATCGGTAGGAACGGTTCAACAGTTCTTGGACGCACATCCTGACTGGGAGATTGATTATGTACATGGGGAGGATGCAGTGAATGACTTGGTGGAACAAGGTGCAATCGGTATTCTACTAGATTCCATAGAAAAATCCAGCCTGTTCCCGGCAGTGGTTGCAGGAGGGGCATTGCCACGTAAGACATTCTCGATGGGAGAGGCAGTAGAGAAGAGATATTATCTGGAGACAAGAAAATTGATGGGATAAAATTTATAGTAAATCCCCTTGTAACTTTTCATAAGTCGGCGGGTTTTGATATGGGTTTTCCTTTAAAACATCAAGCAACATTTTTACTTTTTTATCAAGCCCCGCACCTTTAAGCTTTGGTATGTCGGCTAAAGAGTTTTTTGTGTAAACAATTTTATACATTACCATTGTACCTCATCTTCAGAAACACATTCTGAAAGTGGGGTGTTTAAGCCATTAACAATTTTTGTCTTTAATACAGGGTTTGTATTTATGTTTGCAGTTTCAATCAAACCGTTATAATCCTCTTCGCTAAGCACAATGGCATTGCCGTCTTTGGTGCTTATGTTGAGCGGCTCTCCCCATTTGATGGTTTGACCGAGCATATCAACAATATTTTTTCTGAAATTCGTTATATTGGTATTTGTCATTATGTCACCTCACTTTCTACATGTACATTATGATGTACACAAAAACGTCTGTCAATATTATTTTATTATATGATAGTTTGGGTATGTGATACACATTTATACGAAAGAAATTATTTATATAAAAAACAGCAATACACTTGACATACGTCAAATATATTACTATTATTTGGTTATAAAAAATTGCCACCACTTTGATAATGGTAGAGAGTATAAGATGGACAAGGAGGTATGTATGGTATGATGTCTGTGAAAGTAGTAGCGGTTACACCTATAACAAATGTCAATTTACTTGTATTTTTTGAAACGGGAGAAATTAAAAAATTTGATGTAAAACCAATTATGGAAGACTATCCAGAGTTTAGAGCACTATATAACGAAGAGTTGTTTAAGTTAGTGAAGGTTGAGCCAGGGGGATATGGGATAAGTTGGAATGAAGACTTGGATTGCTCAGAGGGAGAATTGTATGAGAATGGCACCTCACTTCCGCTTACAGTAGATGATTTTGTATATTTCGGTAAGCACAATATCATTAATACAGCTGAAGCAGCAGAAATATTGGGATGCACAAGACAGAATATAGGTGATTTAATTCAGAGAAGGAAAATAGAACCAGTGAAGTCGTATGCAAAATGCACATTGTTTTTAAAAGAAGAAATTGAGCGAAGAACATGGGGAGAAAAACTATAACTCCTTGTCGAGGTTTTGAATGAAGTTGTCGTAACTCCATGTTTGAATCTCAAAATCACTATGACCAATGGATGCAAGATAATAATCAGGATGAATGGCAGAGGTGTGTATGCATAAGTTCGAGGTATCGATAGAAGTATCTTCATCATGAATAAAGATGGTATCATCTATTTGGATAGAAAAAGTATTAAGAGGCTTATATAAACCAGTTCCTAGGTATTTTATATAGGCTTCTTTTATTGTCCATAATTTGTAAAAAGATTCTGTTTCATCAACACAGTTTTCCAGATATTTTATCTCTGAGGCAGTGAAGAATTTCTTTGGAATGCTTTCTCTATAATTGCGAACCTGTTCAATATCCACTCCGATAGGACTTGAGTCAATCGCACAAGCGATATAATCACCAGAATGTGAGATGTTAAAGTGGATATTAGGGTGGTCAACTAGGTATGGTTTTCCGTGTTTGGAAACAGCATACTCTTGAGTGTTGTTTTCAATGCCAAATTCGCTGTTCATAAGATAGCGTACCAAGAGAGATGCACAGATTGAGGCATTTTTATCCTGCATATTGTGATAGCTCTGTGCTTTTTCTCTTCTTGCAGCAGAGAGGTGGGTAAGATACTGGTCTAGGTTAATTGAAGATAGATTGGCATTTAGTAATATAATTTTTGTCATAATAGTCCTCATCTTTCACTTTTCTATGTATTAATATATCATAAAATGAATCAGAACTTGATAATAATTGAAAAAAAAGATATATTAATCATAGGTTATTCCCAAAAAGTTATCAAAAGAAAAAGTTTTGGGAGTGGAAAGAGGGATTTCGTGTATAAAATATTAATCATAGAAGATGATCATGGAATTGCAACGGCTATTCAGCAACAAGTTGAGATGTGGAATCTTGAGGCACTTTGTATCTCAGATTTTCGCAATGTGATAGATGAATTTATGGAGTACAATCCGCATTTGGTGTTGATGGATATTGGATTACCATATTTCAATGGTTATCATTGGTGTAGTGAAATTAGAAAACATAGCAAGGTGCCGATTATATTTATATCTTCTGCATCGGACAATATGAATATTGTGATGGCTATGAATATGGGAGGCGATGATTTTATCGCGAAACCATTCGATTACAATGTTCTTATGGCGAAGATTCAGGCCATACTTAGACGGAGCTATGACTTTACCACGCAGGCAACATTCTTGCAACATAAGGGTGCTATTTTAAATATGAGCGATAGTTCTTTGAGTTATCAGGATGCAAGGTTGGAATTAACGAAGAACGAATACCGAATAATGCAGTTGTTGTTTGAGAACAAGGAACAGGTTGTTAGTCGGGAGAAATTAATGGACAGTCTATGGCAAACAGATAGTTTTGTGGATGAGAACACATTAACTGTGAATGTGAATCGACTTAGAAAACGGTTGGAAGAGATTGGGCTGAGTGGATTTGTTGCTACGAAGTTTGGTGTGGGGTATTATCTGACCTAAGAAAAGAATTTTTATTTGCTTATGTAGTGAAATGATTGTGATTATAGTCTTCTTGTGCTAACATATAGGCAAGAATGTATATGGAAAGTGTAGAGGTTAGCAAGGGGGTCAGAAATGGAGTACAAACCGTTACCGATAGGAATTGATAGTTTTGAAAAATTAATAGAAGAAAACTGTTACTACGTAGATAAAACAAGTTTGATTAAAAAGTTATTAGATACCACTTCAGAGGTCACTTTGTTTACAAGACCTCGAAGATTTGGGAAGAGTCTTAATTTAAGCATGTTGCAGTGTTTTTTTGAAAAATCAGAGAAGGACAAATCCTATTTGTTCGAGGGGTTGGATATTGCGAATTCTGATGAAAAATATTTGTCACATATGGGGAAATACCCTGTGATTATGTTGAATTTTAAAGAAGGCAAACAAGCTACATTTGAGTCGTCTTATTCAAAATTAAAATGGAATATTGCAAGAGAGTTTGCACGTCATAATCAAATATTGAATACGAATGTTTTGTCGGAGCAAGAAATAAAAAAATATTCAAAAATTCAAAACGAAGAGGCAGAGCAGGATCTGATGATTGGGGCTGTACAGTTTCTATCGGAGTGCCTTGAAAAAGCATATGGAGAAAAAGCAATTATCTTGATTGATGAGTATGATGTTCCACTTGAGAATGCACATTTTAGAGGGTTTTATCAGGAAATGATAGATTTTATAAGAGGGCTTCTCAGTGTGGCATTGAAAACCAATCAATCGCTCCGATTTGCAGTCATGACAGGTTGTCTTCGAATTAGTAAGGAGAGTATTTTTACAGGTCTGAATAATCTTGAAATCATTTCGATTCAAAATGAATATTACGGTGAATATTTTGGATTCACCCATGATGAAGTTGCAGAAATACTGAAATATTATAATAAAGAGCAACATGCGAATATGATTAAGGAATGGTATGACGGATATTTATTTGGCGACACAGAGGTATATAATCCATGGAGTTTGATTAATCATGTGAAACAGATTCTGGTCAATGATAAGAAAATACCGATGCCATATTGGTCCAATACTAGTTCTAACAGCATTGTTAGGGACTTGGTGGAACGTGCGGATATGCTTACAAAATCAGAATTGGAGATCTTGCTATCGGGAGGAACGATTGAGAAGCCGATTCAGGAGGATATCACATACGGAGATATCTATAAAAGCAGTGACAATTTATGGAACTTTTTATTCTTTACCGGATATCTAAGAAAAGTAAATGAGCGGTTTGAGGCTGGACAAATCTTCGCGACGCTTAGAATTCCAAATAGTGAGGTGTTGTATATCTATAGGAACCATATTATGGAATGGAGCCGAGAGAGAATCGAACAAAAAGATTTAACGGAGCTCTATGAAGCGACGTTGAAGAATGATTGCGAGACGGTGCAGAGAGAGATTAAGAAAGTGTTAATGGAAGTGATTAGTTTCTACGACAGTGGAAGTGGAAGTGATAATGGTGAGTCTTTTTACCATGGGATTATGTTGGGGCTATACAGAGGAATAAAGGATTATATGGTATTGTCCAACAGAGAAAGTGGAAACGGAAGACCGGATATGATTCTTAAGTATCCTACATTCGATGGGAAGGCATATATATTCGAGTTCAAAGTTGCAAGAAAACCAACTGAGTTAGAGTTGGCGGCAGAGGAAGCATTACAACAGATAGAAAAACAAGATTATGTACAAGGACTATATGCGGAAGGATATTCCGATATCACGAAGTATGGAATCGGATTCTTTCGAAAAAATTGTGTGGTGAAGATGCAATGAAATTATTCTTGGATTTCATAAAGGAAAGAAGGTTCTTTATCTTATTGAATCTTGTTTTTGTCGTTGTGTTTTACGTTATATTCTACCTATATCACTTGCCGATTTTAGCAGTCGTATATCCCACCATGATATGTACTCTGTTGCTTGCTTTATATTTCTTAGTGGATTTTTTGAATTATAAGAGGCGGATGAAACGATTAGAGGCTGCCAAGGATGATTTAGGGCAGATTTTGGATTTGTTGCCAGAAGGGAAGCGTGAGGAAGAGAAACGTTATAGGGCATTAATCGAGCTTATGGTTCGAGATAGGTTGGAAGCAGAGCAATTCAACCAGGATAAGTACCAGAAGATGAAGGAGTACTATACCTTATGGGTACATCAGGTTAAGACGCCCATATCATCTATGAAGTTGACATTACAGAAGGAAGATAGCAAGTTGGCAAGGAAGTTAAGTTCGGAAGTGTTTCGCATTGAGCAATACGTAGAGATGGTACTGGCTTATGTAAGGATGACTTCGGAGACAACGGATTATGTGATTCGGGAGCATTCTCTCGATTCGTTATTGAAGCAGAGTTTTCGCAGGTTTTCTTCTGAGTTTATAGACAAGAAGATTCAACTAATCTATGAGACGATGGACGAGACTGTATTGACGGACGAGAAGTGGTTTTCCTTTGTTATTGAGCAAGTTATATCCAATTCATTAAAGTATACGCAGAGTGGATATGTGAAGGTATATGTAGAAGAAGGAGAATTATGCATTGAGGATAGCGGAATTGGAATCGCGAGAGAAGACTTACCGCGAGTATTTGAGCATGGATATACAGGACTCAGTGGTAGGGTGGATAAGAGAGCGAGTGGAATTGGGCTTTATCTCTGTGAGGTGATTTGCGATCGGTTAAATCATAGCATCTGTGTAGAATCAGAGCAAGGTGTGGGGACGGTTGTGAAATTGGGTATACAGCAATACATTCTGGAAGTAGAGTGAGTATTGCGAGCAATACATAGCGTAAATCTTACATAAATGTAAGATTTGAAGGAGAAATGTAAGGGCATTCCATGGAATTACATTTCTTCTTTTTGCTATAGTAATCCTATCAAGTTTAGATGATATTTGAGAAAGGATGGGTTATTAGGATGAGTATTTTGGAGATTCAAGGAATTCAGAAGGTGTATACTACCAGAATTGGAGGTAATAAAGTAGAAGCCTTGAAAAATGTGAATTTTGAAGTGGAAGATGGAGAGTTTGTGGCGATTATGGGGGAGTCTGGTTCTGGTAAGACGACCTTGTTGAATATCTTGGCGGGAATTGATAAGCCCACAAGTGGAAGGGTGGTATTGGATCAAAAAGATATTACGAAGATTAAGGATGCGTCTATCGCAAATTTCCGTAGAGATAACCTAGGATTTGTATTTCAGGACTTTAATCTGCTAGATACATTTAGTGTAGAAGATAATATTTATCTGCCGCTCGTATTGGCGAATAAGTCACATACAGAGATGAGGAATCGATTGATACCGATTGCCAAACTTCTGAACATCACAGGTATATTGAAGAAGTTCCCATATGAGATATCAGGAGGACAGAAACAGAGGGTGGCAGTTGCGAGGGCATTAATCACAGAACCTAAATTGATATTGGCAGATGAGCCTACAGGGGCATTGGATTCAAAATCATCAGACGAACTGCTGAAATTGTTCTCTGATATTAATAAGAATAAACACACCATTTTGATGGTTACCCACTCTGTGAAAGCGGCTTCGAATGCCAATCGGATCTTGTTTATCAAAGATGGAGAGGTGTTTCATCAGATTTATCGTGGGAATGATTCGAACGAACAATTGTATCAAAAGATATCGGATACATTGACACTACTTGCGAGAGGCGGTGAGTAGGGTGAAAAATAGATTCTATATCAAGATGGCTTTTCAAGGGATTTGTAAAAACAAGAAACTATATCTACCATATATACTGATTTCCATCCTATGGGTCATGATGTTTTATATTATCCAGGCAATTGTTATCAGTGAAACAATTGCGGATATGCGAGGTGGGGGCTCTGTTTCCATGATATTGAATATGGGAATACCACTCATTGGAATATTTTCTTTCTTCTTTTTGTTATATATGAATTCTTTTTTAACCAAACAGAGGAACAAGGAATATGCACTCTACAGTATTCTGGGAATGAATAAGAAAAACATCGTTCGCATTATGTTTTGGGACAATCTCATGGTAGCGACTGCAAGCATAGGTCAGGGGGTTCTATTAGGCATTGTGTTTTATAAAATATTTGAATTGGGATTATTGAATATTCTTAGAGCGGAGATTAATTTTGACTTAACAATTAATTTTGGCAGTGTGGTTATGACAGTCATAGTCTATGCAGTGATCTTCTTGGCAGTATTGATTCGTGGAGTCTTGCATATTTTATTCACGAATTTATCTAAGTTACTGAAGAGTGCGAATTTGGGAGAGAAACCAATCAAGGCGAATTGGTTCTTGGGTGTCTTGGGATGTGTCGTATTGGGAGTGGCATATTATATTGCACTTACCATGAAAGACCCACTGGAGGCGATTTCCATGTTTTTTGTAGCGGTGTTATTGGTGTGTGTCGGCACTTATTTGATATTTATATCGGGTTCGGTGATTCTATGTAAGCTACTACAGAAGAATAAGGGATATTATTATAAGCCAAACCATTTCCTATCCGTGTCATCTATGGCGTACCGTATGAGAAGAAATGGAGCGGGATTAGCAGCAATCTGTATCTTTATTACGGCAGTATTGGTTATGATTTCATCTACACTCAGTCTGTATCTAAGCGAAGAAGACTTGTTGGAACAACGGTTTCCAAGGGACATCACGATGAACATCTCATATGATGGAGCGGAGAGTGTTGATGAGGAGGTGATAGAGACGATTCGACAAGTTGCTTCAGAGAAGACGGAAGTGGCGGGCGGAACAGTGGTTGATGAGATGTACTATAAGAGAATCGTGACTGCGGGCCAGATGGTTGATGGAGAGTTTGAATTCTTGTCGAGTAATGCAAATGGCATAGAGGATATCTATCAAATATTCTTCTTGGATATAGAGGATTACAACAGAATCTACGAAACGAATATCGAATTGAATCCAGACGAAGCAATGGTGTATGGTCATAGAACAGAATTCAAGGAAGAACAGATTCGGCTTACAGATGACCTTCAATATCAAGTAGTAGAAGTGGTCGATGAATTATGGAGCGATTCTATTGCAGCAATGAATGTATTTCCGTCCATCATGATCATTGTCGAAGACTTTGCTGTGATTGAAGATGGATTGGCACATATTCAGAATTCCATGGGGGAATCCATACTTACGAGTATAGGATTGGCTTATTATTTTAATACGGGATTAGAGGAGGATGCACAAGTAGAATTACAATATAGCTTAGAAGAGGCGTCGGTAGAGTTGTTTTTTGATAATCCAGAGATGAGGAGTACAGATATCGAATCGCGGACGGCTGGAGAGAGCGACTTCTACGGATTGTATGGTGGTCTATTCTTTGTTGGAATTATTCTAAGCATTCTATTTATTTCAGCGACAGTACTTATCATATATTATAAACAGATTGTAGAAGGATATGAAGACCGTGGTAGGTTCGAAATTATGAAGAAGGTAGGAATTACAAAAAAAGAAATTAAGAGAAGTATCAATACACAAATATTAACCGTATTCTTCTTACCTTTAGTGGTTGCGGGGATTCATCTGTGCTTTGCGTTTTCGATTATTAAACAGTTATTGTTGATGTTTAATCTTAGTAATGTCTTATTGCTCGTACTTTCAATGGGCATATGTTTTGTGGTATTCGGAGTATTCTATGGAGTTATCTATTTTCTGACCTCTAGAACTTATTATCGCATTGTGAGTGAGTCGTAAAGTGATTGTCAAATCTTTCAATTCTTGATATGATAGTATAAAAGTTTTAAAAAGAGATATTTGAAATATGGAGGAGAACTATGGAAAAAGTATTATCAAGGGATGAAGCGTGGCAGTTACTCACAGAATATGTAAAGACGCCTGCCTTGCAAAATCATGCATTGGCTGTGGAGGCTGCCATGCGTGGATTTGCAAAGGTAAATGGAGAAGATGAAGAGCTATGGGGTGTGGTTGGACTGATTCACGATATCGATTATGAAATGTATCCGGAAGAGCATTGTAAAAAAGGAGAAGAAATCTTACGAGAGAAAGGTGTAGATGAATTCTATATCCATGCAATGAATAGTCATGCCTATGGAATCTGTACAGAGGTAGAACCAGAGAGTCTGATGGAGAAGGTGCTGTTCACTATCGATGAGTTGACAGGGCTAATCAATGCAACTTGTCTGATGCGTCCGTCGAAGAGTATCCTAGACCTAGAATTGAAGTCTGTGAAGAAGAAGTTCAAGGATAAGCGTTTTGCGGCAGGAGTAGATAGAGATACCGTTCACAAAGGCTGTGAGATGTTAGGAATGGAACTAGATGAAGTGATGAATATTACCATTGCTGGAATGAAAGAATCAGCAGAAGAAATTGGTTTAAAAGGGGAATTATAAGAATTAAAAACAGAGCAAAAAGCACAAAATTTTGCTCTGTTTTCTTGTTTGATCTAGAAAAATTCCAATTTATTTTATTACAAAGGTTGCGAATTCGTCTCTAGGCAGTGGTTTCGTGAATACGTAGCCCTGTATAAAGTCGCATTTGTTTAAGTGCAAGAAGCTTAGTAGCTCTTCTTCCTCAACGCCTTCCATAACAACCTGCAAATCCATTGCCTTAATTGCTTTTAAGAGATGATTGAAGAAGGTGCGACGCACTTCATCTGATGTAGCGGAATAAACTAAGCTACGGTCAAACTTGATGATCTTGATTGGAATATCGAAGAATAAGCTCAAGTTGGAATATTCAACACCGAAATCATCTAATTCAAATTCAAATCCCTTTTCGATGAATTTCTCCATGAGCATCTTCGTTGTAGCGATATCAGAAACGAGTGTACGCTCGGTCAGTTCCATCTTGATTCGAGATGGATCTATTTCGTAGCGTTCTACGATTTCAGTAACCTTTTGTACCGTATCATGCTGCAAGAATAGCACATAAGGAAAGTTGACTGATATCGATGATATGGGGAAGGTATCTCCATACTTATCTAGGAAAAATCGATAGTCTTGACATACTTTTTCTAGCACGATAAAGGTTAGTTTTCCAACAAGTCCGGTTTCCTCGGCAACGGGGATGAATTCTCCTGGTGATATCGGAGGTTCCCCAGATGCTTTGAGTCGAACAAGTGCCTCTGCCATTGTGAATGTGTTTGAGCTTGTTGAATGGATGGCTTGATAATGGACGTCAAATCCGTCGTTTTGGGTTGCGTATTTTAGTCGTTCGATGATATGGTTTCTTCGTTTGATTTCATCACAAATCTTGGAATCATAGAAGAAACTGGTTTCTCCGATACTCTTTTTAATAGAAGATACGGAGTAATCTAAGGCGGATACAATCTCTTTGGCATCCGTTCCAAAGGTTGGGAAGTCCACACGTGCATAGATAACATCTAGAGTAAAGTGATTCTCTTCGCTAGTAATAGGATGACTGATATCATCTGCGATTCTTTTTAGTAATTCATTGAAATCCTTTGTTGGTTCAGTCTCTAGATAAGCGAATTCATCCCCACTATAACGATAGATGCGCTTGGTTGGTAATATGGTTCGCAATTGTAGAGAAATATCCGCAAGAACCTCATCACCATATTCTAATCCAAATCGTTCGTTGATACTCTTGAAATTTCTGATACTAAATACTGCCAAAGAATAGGTCTTCTTATTTTCACACATCTCTGTCAGATGAAAGGTCAGTGTTTGGCGATTAAAAAGCTCAGTGAGTGAATCTAGCGTTTTGGAGATACTTAAGATGTAGAGGTGTATAACCAATAAGCCTGAAACACAAGCCAATCCAGAAAGCTGGACGAGCGGGAAGAAAATCTGCAGTCCAAAAACACAGATGGAGAGTAAAAAGTTTAGACAAATCACAAGGAGTACATATTTTTGTGGTGCCTTGCGATGTTTAAAGCTAAATGCGATTAAAATAGCAAAATATACGAATGCAATATAGTAGCTTACTTGTGAATAGGCGCCTTTGACATATCCGAATTCAGGAGAGATGGTATAAATCAATCTGTGAATTGAATTTGTGGCAACAAAAACAAGGTAGACCATGTATGGAACAAGCAGCCATATATATTTTCGTATGAGTTGTCCAAAGCGTAGTTTATTGTAGATGATGGTCATCGAATAATAAACATAGAGCAATGACAGTGATGGTGATGTGAAGAAATACATCATCTTGAGTCCATCGGTGAGCGCAAGAGGAACAGAGGCGTAGAGATTGACAGTAACGACACTTGCTACAGTAATTACGATGGAAATGAGTGTGGAATAATACATCCACTTTAACCCTTGATATCTTGCGGAGACTCCATTTCTCTCTATGAAAAATCCAATCATGGCGATGCATAATATTAGTAATGCGGAATATTCCGCTGCTAAGTTGTAGTTTATAACAATCCCTCCTTCCTTAGATAGTATTAAGTATTATCATTAGCGTCGACTATCGTATTCTTTATTCTTCTCATAGAATGCACGCTTATCTGCATACATTGCTTCATCGGCTTCTTTTTGGGCTCTTTCCCAGTCTTTTAGAGTTGTACCAGTGCATGTGGCATATCCCATGGATGCAGATGCAGCTGGAATGCTTTCCTTGCATAATTCGATTAATCTTTCTTTTACCGAAGCGATATATTTCTCGGCTTGGTGACTGTGTTCTGCAGGTATAATCGTTGCAAATTCATCTCCACCGATTCGATATACGATACAATATTCCATGCCATCCACAAGAAGTGATTGTGCACAGGATTCGATATAAAAGTCTCCCATAATATGCCCTAGCTTGTCATTGACAGGCTTTAGCCCATTTAGATCAGTTGCGACTAGTACAGTACCTTCTAGGCTGTGACGCTCAATGCTATTGTGGATATCGAGGTCAAATGCTGTTCGGTTCTTTAGTTTGGTCAACGAATCTGTATTGTAGATATCTTTGAAATAAGGATTTGAGATTCGTTTAAATAAAAATCGGGCCAACAATCCAGATACAATCATAGTAGAAATGATGATAATATTCAGAAGTAAACTTATGGACTGATATGCTTGTGCTTGGCTATCAGCATTGAATTCAATTCCGAGCGCAGCAATGACATTGCCATCTTCGTCATGAAGTGGATAGTATGCAACATAAACATTTCCCCATTCGGTGTGCATGATATCGGTTGGCAATACCACTTCGTCTCCAAGCGCGGTGAGTAGTGGTTTTTGAAAATCAGGCTCAATCAAATCGCCTACATTTCTGAAATCTGGATCATCCATAGGAAGTCCATCTATGTGGTAGATCAAATCGCCATTATCATTTTTTACTGCGGTATATAGATACTTTGTGCTACTGATAGTGCGTGCTTCATTCAAGAAATCATATGCTTGTGCATAGGTTTCGCCAGCCATATCTTCCTTGGTTTTTACCTCGGAGAATATGGGAGAGGTCATGTTCTCATCAATGTGAGCTACAAGAGAGTTCGCTTTTTCTTCTAAGACATTTACCATTTCTCTGTATGTCATCGTATAAACGATGGAATAAACGATGATATTACTGAGTGCTACTAAAATGATAACTAAAATTGCAACCTGAACGTGTACGCGATGTAGTAATTTTTTAGCCATGAATTTCCCCCTTTTTGCCTAGAAATAATATCAAGTCATTATTACTCAAATTATACTACTAATGTGTGAAAACAGCAATGTAAATTTTTCTTTATATTCAAAAATCAATTTTTTGTGTGATGTAATTTTTGGGTGTGATAAGATTCAGATTATAGAGAGAGTATGAGTAGGTGTTTTCGTAAGATAGAGATGAAACAATGAAGTGATTAGATTTGGTATATTTAAAATAAATGGATGAGGAAAACCCTCATCCATTTTAATTACGCGATTGCGTTTACTGCTTTAGTTAAACGTGAAATTTTTCTAGAAGCTGTTTTTTTGTGATATACACCTTTTGTTGCAGCTCTGTTGATTTCAGAAATTGCAGCAACTAATAAAGGTTTTGCTTCTGCGATATCTTTCTTTGCAATAGCAGCGTCAACTTTCTTGATAGCTGTCTTAACTTTTGATTTGATTGCTTTATTTCTCGCTGTTTTTGTTTCAGTTACTAAGATTCTTTTCTTTGCAGATTTTATATTAGCCATGATACACCTCCAAACTTGATATTAATGTCAATTTGTTTAGAGGAATTCGGACACGGACGTTCCTCCTAAACACACTAACTTATTCTAAGACAAAAAGAATGAAATGTCAATACATAATTTGAGTAATTAGGTAAAAACTAGAAAGAAACGAATAAAAGTAAAAGCGGGGGTATAGAATGTTAGAGAAATATAGTATTCGAACGGATTTAGCCTTAGAGACAAAAGAGCGATTTGAAGCTGATAATGTAGAGATTAAGGGTGTTGTTTTAGAGGAGCAATACAATGAGGAGTTAGAGATTAAGACTACGGTAGTCAAGATTGAGACAGAAAAAGGTGCGAAGACCATGGGGAAGCCGATTGGAACCTATGTTACCATTGAGGCGCCTAATATGAGCAATCCTGACGAGGGTTATCATTGTGAAATTTCCAAGATATTATGCGAGGAATTGCATAAGATGTTGCCTCGGAAAAAAGATATCTCTGTTTTGGTGGTGGGATTGGGAAACCGTTTGGTTACACCGGATGCTCTTGGTCCTAATGTGGTTGATAATCTATGTATTACACGGCATATTGTGAAGGAATATGGAAAATACGCGATGGGGAGGGAAACGGTGAGTCTTGTAAGTTCTTTGGTTCCAGGTGTGATGGCGCAGACGGGAATGGAGACGGTAGAGATTGTAAAAGGGGTGGTGGAAGAGACCAAGCCAACCTGTATCATCGTGATTGATGCGTTGGCTGCACGAAATTCAAAGCGATTGAATCGAACCATACAGATTGCGGATACAGGCATTCATCCAGGATCAGGAGTGGGTAATCATCGTAGAGGAATCAATCTAGAAACGGTGGGGGTTCCAGTGATTGGAATTGGGATTCCAACTGTGGTGGACGCTGCAACCATTGTGAATGATACCATGGAAAATTTTATATTGGAGATGGAGGCCTCAGATGTGCTGAGAGGAGTAGGTGATGTATTGAAATCATACAATGCTGCCGAGAAATATCAATTGGTAAAAGAATTGATTGCTCCACATTTGAATGGGATGTTTGTGACACCAAAAGACATCGATGAGACAGTGAAACGATTGAGCTATACGATTTCAGAAGGCATTAATATGGTATTTTCTAATGAAAACTAGTAAGGGGAGAAAGTTGAGGAGTGGGTTTGAGTCGAAGAAAAATCGTAAAATATCTTGTGTTATTCCTACTTGCCATCTTGTGTTGTACAAGTTTGGCAAGTAATTTTGTAGGATATTTTTCTTATCTTAAAATTACAGGGGTGGCTTGGATCAATGATGTCATTGAAAAAAACTTTGTTCCAAATCTCTATCAGGCGAAAGTGGAGTATGAGCCAGCAGAAAATATCATAGCAGAATTGGTATCGTATGTGACACCGGTTCTAAAGTACTATCATGAGCAGGAGGAAGTTGAAGTTGTAGTGGAAGATGAGATGACTTATGAGATGATACTGCAAGCACAAGCATTTGACGAGAATATGGTAGATGAGAATGGAGAACTCATTATAAATGAGGTGATTCAAGAAGAACCAGAAAGTATTGTTATGGAAATGCAAGAACCAATAGATCTGACACGACTAAATGATTTGGAATATCTGCTCTCCAATTACTATATCTTGGATACTTCTGCGTCGATTGACTCGACCTTGTTTCAGGCAACGACCCTATTGGAAAAAGATATGACCATTGGTCAAGAAGTGACGGGACCTAAGGTTTTGATCTATCACACACATTCACAGGAAGCATTCGTAGATTCAATACCTGGGGATTTGGGGACGACGATCACGGGAATGGGAGAATATTTGGCTCAGTTATTGAATGAGGAGTATGGAATTGAAACCATACATCATGACGGTGTTTATGATTTGGTCGATGGGAAGTTGGATCGAAGCAATGCATATGAACTAGCATTAGCTGGTATTGCACCGATTTTGGAGGAGTATCCTAGTATAGAAGTTGTGATAGATTTACATAGGGATGGAGTAGCTGAGGATCGTCGGTTAGTTACGGAGATTAAGGGGGAACAGACTGCTCAGATTATGTTTTTCAATGGATTAAGCAGAAGTGCTACAACAGGGGATATTTCTTATTTGCCAAATCCATATATAGAGGATAATCTAGCTCTGTCTCTTCAGATGAAATTAAAGGCAGATGAGTTGTATCCAGATTTTACAAGGAGTATTTATTTGAAGAGTTATCGATATAACATGCATGTTATGCCAAAAACCATGTTAATAGAAGCGGGAGCACAGACGAATCATTTGAGCGAGATGACAAATGCAATGGAGGTGCTTGCGGAAATTTTAGCGGAAGTATTTGTGGGGCATTAACAAGTGTTTTAAGTGGTAAAAAATGCTAGGCTGATATTGTCATGCTATTTTTTTTGTGATATGATACCTAAGTCAAAATGTCAAATATTGTATGACCTAGTAAGAAATACGATGTGACAATCGATGGAAATGAGATATGAAAGAGGAAAGATAGATGGCAGAAAAAACCACATACGATGCAGCGAGTATATCGGTATTAGAAGGCTTGGATGCAGTTCGAATGAGACCTGGGATGTATATAGGGAGCGTGTCGACAAAGGGATTGAACCATTTGGTTTATGAAATTGTGGACAATGCAGTTGACGAGCATTTGGCAGGTTTTTGCAAGGAGATTGAAGTGATATTAGAGGCAGACGGGTCGGCGACAGTCATAGACGATGGTCGTGGGGTGCCAGTTGGAATGCATCACAAAGGGATGTCAGCAGCGAGACTCGTATATACTACATTACATGCAGGTGGAAAATTTGATGACTCTTCTTATAAGACAAGTGGAGGTCTTCATGGAGTTGGTTCATCCGTGGTGAATGCGCTATCAACAAGAATGGAAGTCCAGATCAGTAGAGATGGATTTATTCATTGTGATAAATATGAGCGGGGGATTCCGACCATTGAATTATTGAATGGATTATTGCCAATCATAGGCAAATCTAAAAAAACAGGGACGAAGGTGAACTTCTTGCCTGATGACACGATTTTTGAGAAGACAAAATTTCGCGAGGAAGATATCAAGAGTCGTTTGCATGAGACTTGTTATTTGAATCCAGAATTAACCATAAAATTTGAAGATAGAAGAAAACAAGAGATTGAGAAAATCACCTATCATGAACCAGATGGAATTATTGGTTTTATCAAGGAATTAAATCGAAAAAAAGAAACCTTGCATGAGCCAGTTTATTTTAAAAATGAATTAGATGGAATCACGGTAGAAGTGGCATTCCAATATATCAATGAGTTTCATGAGAATATCTCTGGGTTCTGTAATAATATATATAACTCCGAAGGGGGAACACATATCACAGGGTTTAAAACAACTTTTACATCTGTGATGAATCAATATGCCAGAGAATTAGGAATCCTAAAGGAAAAAGATTCTAATTTCACTGGAGCGGACATCCGAAATGGGATGACGGCAGTTGTTTGTATCAAACATCCGGATCCGAGATTTGAGGGGCAGACGAAGACAAAGCTCGACAATCCAGATGCGGGCAAGGCGACGGGAAAAGTTACCAACGATGAGATTACCAGATTTTTTGATAGAAACATAGAGACCTTAAAGAAGGTGTTGTCTTGTGCAGAGAAGTCTGCAAAGATAAGAAAGTCAGAAGAGAAGGCGAAGACAAATCTTTTGACGAAGCCAAAATATTCTTTTGATAGCAATGGGAAATTAGCAAACTGTGAGAGTAGACGCCCAGAGGAGTGTGAGATTTTCATCGTGGAGGGAGATTCTGCGGGAGGCTCGGCGAAAACAGCAAGAAATCGGATGTATCAAGCGATTCTTCCGATTCGTGGTAAGATATTGAATGTGGAGAAGGCAACCATCGATAAGGTTTTGGCAAATGCTGAAATCAAGACTATGATCAATACCTTTGGTTGTGGATTCTCTGAAGGGTTTGGGAATGATTTTGATATTACGAAACTTCGCTATGACAAAATCATTATTATGGCCGATGCGGATGTGGATGGAGCACACATCTCTACTTTGCTGTTGACGTTGTTCTATCGCTTTATGCCGCAATTAATCCATGAGGGACATGTGTACGTTGCGATGCCGCCGCTCTACAAGGCAACAGCGAAAAATGGAGCAGAGGAGTATCTCTACGATGACAAGGCGTTGGCGAAATATCGAAAAACCCAGAAATCCTCATTTCAATTACAGCGATATAAAGGTCTTGGCGAGATGGATGCGGATCAATTATGGGAAACGACTTTGAATCCTGAGACAAGGAAATTGAAGCGAGTGGAAGTAGAAGATGCCCGCATGGCATCTAGTGTGACCGAGATGTTAATGGGAACAGAAGTAGCACCGCGACGCTCGTTCATTTATGAAAATGCAATGGACGCAGAATTAGATATATAGAAAGAGATGGTTAGAAAGATGAATGAATCACAGATCATAAGAACGGAATATTCGGAGCTTATGAAAAAATCATATTTGGATTATGCGATGAGTGTAATCATTTCTAGAGCATTGCCAGATGTTCGTGACGGATTGAAACCAGTGCAGAGAAGAACTCTCTATGATATGCATGAGCTAGGGATTCGCTATGACAAACCATATAGAAAATGCGCGCGTATCGTTGGGGATACGATGGGTAAATATCACCCACACGGGGATAGTTCTATCTATGAATCCCTTGTTGTAATGAGTCAAGATTTTAAAAAAGGAATGCCCTTAATCGATGGACATGGTAACTTTGGATCTATAGAGGGTGATGGTGCTGCGGCTATGCGTTATACCGAAGCGCGATTGGAGAAATTTGCGCAAGATATTTTCTTGACAGATTTGGACAAAGACGTGGTTGATTTTATGCCAAACTTCGATGAGAATGAAACAGAACCAGTTGTTTTACCTGCGCGAATTCCAAATATTCTCGTAAATGGAGCAGAAGGAATTGCAGTTGGAATGACAACAGGAATCCCCCCACATAATCTAAGTGAAGTCGTGGATGGAGTGGTTGCATTTCTAAAGAATGATAATATTACGACTGAGAAATTGATGAAGTATATCAAAGGACCAGACTTCCCGACAGGAGGGATTGTTGTTAACCAGGATGATTTGTTAGCAATCTATGAGGGCGGAACTGGTAAGATTAAGGTGCGTGGTAAGGTGGTAGTAGAGGAACATGCAGGAAAGCAACGTCTTGTCATTACCGAAATTCCATATACTATGGTGGGAGCAGGAATCGGAAGATTTCTCAATGATGTTGCCAATCTCGTGGATAACAAGACAACGACAGATATTATGGATATATCGAATCAATCTTCAAAAGAGGGGATTCGAATTGTACTAGAATTGAAAAAGGGCGCAGATGTAGAGAACCTGAAAAACATGTTGTATAAGAAGACGAAACTCGAGGATACTTTTGGTGTGAATATGCTAGCAGTAGCAGAAGGTAAGCCAGAGACAATGGGGTTGCGACGTCTGATTGAGCACCATGTGAACTTTCAGTTTGATATTACCACAAGAAAATATCAGACGTTATTGAATAAAGAGCTTGAAAAAAAGGAGATTCAAGAGGGATTGATCAAGGCCTATGATGTGATTGATTTGATTATCGAAATCTTGCGAGGAAGTCAGTCTTTGAAGGTTGCAAAAGCCTGCTTGACATCGGGGGAAGTGACAGGGATTCAATTTAAATCACAGGTGTCAAAGAAGTTAGCAGAGCAATTATGCTTCACAGATAAGCAGGCGGCAGCCATCTTGGAAATGCGATTATATAAGTTGATTGGACTAGAACTGACTGCATTATTGAAAGATCATGAAATTACACTGAAAAATATTGCGACTTATGAAGATATCCTGAACAATTACAGTTCCATGGTAAAGGTGATTGTGGATGGATTAAAAACATATAAGAAGGAGTTTGGCAAAACAAGAAAGACCGAAATCGAAAATGCTGGAGAAGTTGTATTCGAAGAGAAAAAAATCGAAGCCCAAGAGGTTGTTTTCTTGATGGATCGTTTTGGATATGCGAGAGTGGTTGATGTTGCTGTATATGAGCGGAACAAAGAGGCGGCAGATTCCGAGAATCATTATGTGGTAAAGTGTTTGAACACGAATAGGCTTTGTGTGTTTACCAATCTAGGGAAGTTACATTATATCAAGGTACTGGATTTGCCACATGGAAAGTTTCGTGACAAAGGAACTCCGATTGATAATGTGAGTAATTATAATACGGCGGAAGAGGAAATATCGACTATTTTAGATGCAAGAGTGTTAGAAACGAGTAGGCTGATATTCGCCACGGCACAAGGGTTTATAAAAACAGTGGAGGGGTCTGAGTTTCAAGTGGAACGAAAGACCATTGCAGCAAGCAAGCTACAAGAAGGTGATGAGTTAGTAAGTGTACAAGTAATTGCAGAAAATAATCTTGTAGTTATGCAGACGGAGTCGGGTTATTTTCTTAAATTTAGTATGGGTGATGTACCAATCAAGAAGAAAGCGGCAGTCGGTGTGCGTGGCATGAAGCTAGTGAGAAATGATAGGGTAGTACAAACCCATGTGTTTGAGGAGGGGAAAGAAACGAAGATAGTGTATAAAGACAAGGAATTATCTCTCAACCGATTGAAGTTATCAAAAAGAGATGGACAAGGGACGAAACAAAGAGGATAATGAACTTAGAACAAAAGAGGAGGTAGAATACAAATGGAAGGGTTGTTTGCGATTGCAGCGGAATATCTACCTATCGGAACTCTGACTCAGAGTGGAATATATGTCATGCAGGATGTTCCGGTTTTATTAGTGAAAGCACAAACACTCTTGACATCAGAAGTGTTAGAAAAAATCAAAAACCATATGACGGAGAATCGAAACGTCTATGTGGAATCTAATTATTATTATAAACTTGTGGGAACGGGAGTTCCACAGATGTTGCGTCAGGAATTCTTGGAAAAAGAGATAGGATATACCAAGCTAAAAGATGAGGCGGACATGTTGCTCAAGGATGCGCTTCAAAATGGAACGATTAATCCGGAAAAATCAGAGGAAGTAACAGAGGAGATTTGCGAGCGAATATCAATCATAGATAAATCCATTCTATTACAATGTATTAATGGTGAAAATGCAGTAGATGAATATCTGATGAGGCATAGCACAAATGTTGCGACTCTAAACGGAATGATCGGGCGTTGGTTAGGATTTGATGAGGATAGACTACAATTGATTATTAAGGCGGGACTTTTGCATGATATTGGGAAGACCCAAGTGCCACAAGATATACTAAATGCTCCACGTGCTTTGTCAAAAGAAGAATTTGCAATCATAAAAAAACATGCGCTTTATTCTTATAGTTTGATCTGCAAGATTCCAAATATTGAGGAAGAAGTTGCAGAAGCGGCACGTTCCCACCATGAAAGACTAAATGGAAACGGATACCCGTTTGGATTGAGAGGGGATGAGATTTCACTTTTTGCGAGAATCACAGCAATCTCGGATACATATGATGCTATGGTGTCGGCAAGATGCTACAAAGATGCTATGAATCCGTTTTATGTATTAGATCAAATCGCATTGGGAAGTTTTTCGGATATGGATTATCAGTTGACAGAATTGTTTTTGACGAATATGACGGCAGAGCTGGTGGATAAAAGCGTGTTGCTGTCCAATGGTGCGATTGGTAGGATTAAGTTTGTGAATCGAAATAAATTATCTTATCCAATTGTTGAAATTGATGGTGAAGTTGTACAGACATCAGATAGATTAAGTTGTATGGCAGTTATTTTATAAATCTGAAAAGCAGTATTTATACAAAAAAGTTCTTGATTTTTAGATTTGAATATGATATTCTATATGGAGAAATAAAGTTGTTTGGCAAAAGAGTGAACGGAAGTTCACTCTTTTTATGTAACGAGATCAAGGAGGAATTTTTTTGTCAAAAAAAGAAATGTATGAAAAGCAAACAGAAGAACTACTGATTCCAATTGTTGAGAAACATGGGTTTGAACTGGTGGATGTAGAGTATGTAAAAGAAGGAAGTATGTGGTATTTACGTGCTTATATCGACAAGGACGGTGGAATTGCAGTAGATGATTGTGAAAAAGTGAGTAGGAGTTTTTCGGAGATTTTAGATGAGAAGGACTATATTGATGATGCTTATATATTTGAAGTAAGCTCACCAGGACTAGGGCGTCCTCTAAAAAAGGAAAAGGACTATATCCGCAATATGGGAAAAGAAGTTGAGGTTAGAACTTACAAGGCGAGAGACAAGAAAAAAGAATTTATTGGTACCTTGATAACATATGATGACGCGAGTGTCACGATTGAAGAAGAAGGCAAAGAACTTGTGTTTGAAAAAAACGAAATCGCGTTGATTCGTCAGTCGTTTACTTGGTAATTGTTTATAGATAGAAATTGAAATTTTAGGAGGAATAAAAGAAAATGGCTAAGGCAAAAGTGACAAATACACCAAATACAGAATTACTAGATGCGCTGACTGTATTGGAGAAGGAAAAAAATATTAGCAAGCACACGATGATGGAAGCGATTGAGAATTCATTGATCAATGCATGTGAAAAACATTTTGGAAAGGCAAGTCATATTAAGGTTGTGATGGACTATGACCTATGTCAGTATTCTGTATATGCGGAAAAAACTGTAGTGGACGAAGTGGAAGATGAAGTAGAAGAAATCAGCCTAGCGGAAGCGAAGATGAAGGATGACAAGTATGAAGTCGGAGACATCGTAAGGATTCCAGTTGAATCAAGAGAATTTGGTCGTATTGCAACACAGAAAGCGAAGAACTTGATTCTACAAAAGATTCGAGAAGAAGAACGTAAAGTTGTTTACGAGCAATATTACGAGAAGTCTAAAGATATTGTGACAGGGATTGTACAGAGACAGATTGGTAATAATGTAAGCATTAACTTAGGGAAAGCAGATGCACTTCTCACAGAGAACGAGCAAGTGAAAAATGAAGTCTATACGATTGGTGAAAGAATCAAGTTATATGTAGTAGAAGTAAAAGAGACACCAAAAGGTGCAAAGATTTTAGTTTCTCGTACACATCCAGAATTAGTAAAGCGATTGTTCGAGTCAGAAGTAACAGAAGTGAGAGAGGGAATTGTTGAAATCAAGAACGTTGCTCGTGAGGCTGGTTCAAGATCAAAGATTGCTGTAATCACAAATGATGAGAATGTAGATCCAGTGGGAGCATGTGTTGGTATCAACGGTGCAAGAGTAAATAACATTGTGAATGAGTTAAGAGGCGAGAAAATCGATATTGTGAATTGGAGTGATAACCCAGCGATATTGATTGAAAACGCATTGAGTCCAGCAAAGGTGATTTCTGTTCTGGCTGATCCAGATGAGAAGACGGCAAGTGTTATTGTTCCAGATTATCAATTGTCGCTAGCAATTGGTAAGGAAGGGCAAAATGCTAGACTTGCAGCTAGGCTTACAGGATACAAAATCGATATCATGAGTGAGACACAAGCGATTGAGTCTGGAGAGTTACCAGAGAACTATCTGGAACTTATGCAGAGTGAAATGATCGAAGATGAATACATGGAAGATGAATACGAGGCAGAAAACACTGCAGAAGATTTTGAAGAAGTAGTGTTTGAAGAGGAATTTGCGGATGTCGAAGAGTAACAAGAAATCTCCATCACGAAAGTGTGTGGGTTGCAATGAAATGAAAGACAAAAGTGAGATGCTTCGTGTGATAAAAACTCCAGAAGGCGAATTTCTATTGGATGACACAGGAAGGAAAAATGGTCGTGGTGCCTATGTGTGTAAATCCGAGGAATGTTTACAAAAGGCAATCAAGTCAAAGGGTTTGGAACGTTCATTTAAGATGAGTATTCCAAAGGAAGTGTATGAACGATTGTGTGAAGGGATGGACGAATTTGGCAAATAATCGAATTTTATCACTCTTTGGACTTGCAACAAAAGCAGGGAAAGTGGCAAGTGGAGAGTTTGCAACTGAACACGAGGTGAAGTCAGGTAAGGCAAGGCTTGTGATTATAGCAGGCGATTCATCTGATAATACAAAGAAGAAATTTAGAAATATGTGTGATTTTTATCATGTACCGATTTACTTTTATAGTGATAAGGATACATTGGGTCATGCGATAGGAAAAGAATATAGAGCGTCTCTTGCAATCCTTGATGATGGATTTGCAAAGAAGGTTCAAGAGTATATGAAACTGGAAACAAACATAACTGAATAAGGAGGACACCGCATGACAAAATTGCGTGTGCATGAATTGGCAAAAGAATTAAATAAGAATAATAAAGATATATTAGAAGCATTGAAAGAGAAGGGGGTGGATGTGAAGAGCCATATGAGTTCATTAGAAGAAGGGCAAGTTGATATGGTGAAGAAACATTTTTCAGGTGAAGAACCAAAGAAGAAAAAGTTAATTCGCGTATTCAATCCACAAAATTCAAAAACTGGAAATAATACAGGAATGAAACGACAAGTGAGCGGGCAGTCAACAGCAAAGCAACAAAATACAGTGACGAAAAAGGAAGCACCAGTACAAGAGGTCAAGGCAAAAGTGGAGCCTGTTGTAGCAGCAAAAGTGGAAGCAAAAGTGGAAGCTAAAGTAGAAGTAGCACCAAAAGCTGAAGAAAAGGTTGACGTGAAACCACAGCCAACAGTAACAGAGGTGAAGAATCAAACTGCTCATGTAGCTACGACACAACCAGTAAATAATACAAGAAGTACGGAGGGTCGTCTACAAAACCAAAATGGGGGACAACGTCCATACAATCGAGAAGGTGGAGAAAACCGCCCATATAACAGAGATGGGGGACAACGCCCATATAATCGAGATGGACAGCAACGTCCATACAATCGCGAGGGAGGAGAGAACCGTCCATATAACAGAGATGGGGGACAACGCCCATATAATCGAGATGGACAGCAACGTC
>CAYJFY010000003.1:0-65100 GCA_964369755.1 uncultured Lachnospiraceae bacterium | reverse complement strand
ATCGCGAGGGAGGAGAGAACCGTCCATATAACAGAGATGGGGGACAACGCCCATACAATCGAGATGGAGGACAACGCCCATACAACCGTGAGGGAGGCGACAATCGCCCATATAATCGCGATGGTCAATCACGTCCATTTAATAATAATAATCGACGCGATGAGAGAAAAACAGGAGCACCAGATCCAATTATTTCGGAACAAAAGCCAACCCGAACAAAGCAGAATAAAAATGACTTCAAGAAGAAAGAATACACTGATAAGGTGGATAAGGGACCAAGAAATATCAAGGGTAAAAAGCCTGTAGCACTTATTCAAAAACCACAGAAGAAGGTTGAGCCGAAGGTAGAGGAAAAAATCAAGATGATTACAATCCCAGAAAGCTTAACAATCGGAGAATTAGCAGATAAGATGAAGATTGTTTCTTCGACAATCATCAAGAAATTATTCCTACAAGGAAAAATCGTAACAGTAAACCACGAAGTGGATTACGAGACAGCAGAAGAGATTGCATTGGAATTCGAGATTCTATGCGAGAAGGAAGTTGTTGTCGATGTCATTGAGGAATTATTGAAAGAAAATGAAGAAAATGAAGATGACATGGTGAAACGTCCACCAGTTGTTTGTGTTATGGGTCATGTTGACCATGGTAAGACTTCGCTTCTTGATGCAATCAGAAAAACGAATGTAACAGATCGTGAAGCAGGTGGAATCACACAACATATCGGAGCATATGTGACTCAGGTGTCAGGGGAAAAGATTACATTCTTGGATACACCAGGTCACGAGGCATTTACAGCAATGCGTATGCGTGGTGCGAATGCAACAGATATTGCAATTCTCGTTGTAGCGGCAGACGATGGAGTGATGCCTCAGACAGTGGAGGCGATCAACCATGCAAAGGCTGCGGATATTGAGATTATTGTAGCGATCAATAAGATGGATAAGCCAGGAGCAAATATTGAACGTGTGAAGCAAGAACTATCAGAGCATGAATTGATTTCAGAAGATTGGGGTGGAAGTACGATCTTTGTACCTGTATCTGCGAAAACAGGAGATGGAATTGAGAATCTGTTAGAGATGGTATTGCTATCGGCAGAAGTTCTTGAACTAAAAGCAAATCCGGATCGTCAAGCCAGAGGTCTTGTAATAGAAGGAGAACTGGATAAAGGAAAAGGATCTGTAGCAACTGTACTTGTACAAAAAGGAACATTGCGTGTAGGAGATGCAATTGCAGCAGGTTCTGCATACGGTAAAGTAAGAGCGATGATGGATGATAAAGGCCGAAGAATCAAAGAAGCTACGCCATCAATCCCAGTTGAAATCCTTGGACTAAATGATGTTCCTAAGGCAGGTGAAGTGTTCGTTTCTTGTGAAAACGACAAAGAAGCAAGAGCATTTGCAGAGACATTTATCTCGCAAAATCGTGTGAAGATGTTAGAGGAAACAAAGTCGAAGAGTATGTCATTAGACGACTTGTTCTCTCAGATTAAAGAAGGAAACCTAAAAGAATTGCCAATCATCGTGAAGGCAGACGTTCAAGGTTCTGTAGAGGCTATGAAACAAAGCTTGATTAAACTTTCAAATGAGGAGGTTGTAGTTAAGGTGATTCATGGTGGAGTAGGTGCAATCAACGAATCAGACGTTATCCTTGCTTCTGCATCGAAGGCAATTATTATCGGATTTAATGTTCGTCCGGATGCAGCGGCAAAAGATACAGCTGAGAGAGAAGGCGTAGACCTTCGCCTATACCGTGTAATCTATAGCGCGATTGAAGATGTGGAAGCAGCGATGAAGGGTATGTTAGATCCAGTGTTTGAAGAGAAGGTACTCGGTCATGCAGAGGTTCGTCAAATCTTCAAGGCTTCTGGTATCGGAACAATTGCAGGTTCTTATGTTTTAGATGGAACATTTGAGCGTGGATGCTCTGTAAGAGTTACGCGTGAAGACGAGGTGATTTTCGATGGACCACTTGCATCATTGAAGCGTTTCAAAGATGATGTAAAAGAGGTTAGAGCGGGCTATGAATGTGGATTTGTATTTGAGAAATTCAATGATGTAAAAGAAGAAGATAAAGTAGAAGCATATAAGATGGTAGAAGTACCACGATAAGATGCCAGAGGTTTAGAGATGAGAAAAAACAGCATTAAGAACACACGTGTGAATATGGAAGTGCAGAGAGAATTGAGTAACATCATCCGTACAGAAATCAAAGATCCACGTGTGGCGTTAATGACGACTGTTATGGCAGTAGAAGTGGCTCCGGATCTTAAGACTTGCAAGGTGTTCATCAGTGTTTATGGTGAGGAAAAAGCACAGGTGGATACGCTAGCAGGTCTCAATGCAGCGGAAGGGTTTATCCGTAGAGAGTTGGCGCGCAACTTGAATATGCGCAATACGCCACACCTTACATTTATACCAGATCAATCCATTGCATATGGAGCAGAGATTTCTAAGAAAATAGCAGAAGTCAACAAAGAGTTGAAAGACGAGGAATCGTAATGAATCTAAAACAACTGATAAGAAATGCCGAAACGATAGCCATCAGTGGGCATGTGAAACCAGACGGAGACTGTATGGGTTCATGCTTGGGGTTGTACAATTATATAAAGACGTGGTTTCCAGATAAAGAAGTAACAGTTTATCTGGAAACTTTTCCGCATGTATTTTCATTTTTGTCTGGAGCAGACAAGGTTTTGCATGAATTTCAGAAGGAGAAAAATTTTGACTTGTATTTCTGTTTGGATTGTGGAGCGTGGGATCGATTGGGATTTGCGGAAACAGCATATCAAGCTGCGAAAGTGAGAGTTTGTATCGATCATCATATCAGCAATCAGAATCAAGATGAAAATTATTATATAGTTCCGACGGCTAGTTCTACCAGTGAATTGGTGTATAACTTGATAGAGCCACAAGAACTTACGAAAGAAATTGCAGAATGCCTATATCTAGGTATTGTTCATGATACAGGAGTATTTCAATATTCTAACGCAAAACCAAGCACCATGATTGCTGCTGCAGCTTTGTTAGAACAAGGAGTGCAGGGATATCGAATCATAGAAGATACTTTTTATGAGAAAACTTATCAGCAACAGAAGATGCTAGGAAAATGTTTGGTGGAAAGTCAATTATATATAGATGATAGAGTAATCTTGGCGACTGTATCCGAGCAAGAGTTAAAGGAATATGGCATTACAGCAAAGGATTTAGAAGGAATAGCGAGTCTGATGAGAAACACAAGAGGGGTAGATGTATCTGCGTTTATCTACGAGCTGTCACTGGAAGAATGGAAGGTGAGTTTACGAGCAAATGATGCCGTAGATGTAAGTGAAGTCGCAGTGACTTTTGGTGGTGGTGGTCACAAGAAAGCAGCGGGATTCACTTTGTATGGGTCTATCGAGGAAGTTTCGAAACAGGTTTTGGATAAATTAAAAGAAATTATGTAGTAAGAATCAAGAATTTGAGGGTAGGTATGATAAACGGAATCATCAATGTGAAGAAAGAAAAAGGATTTACCTCTCATGATGTGGTTGCAAAGCTTCGTGGTATTGTTGGTCAGAGAAAGATTGGGCATACAGGGACTTTGGATCCAGATGCAACAGGAGTTTTGCCTGTGTGTCTAGGTAAGGCGACAAAGCTCTGTGATATGTTGACAGAAAAGGATAAGACTTATGAGACAGTTTTGCTATTTGGGGTAGAAACAGATACGCAGGACATATCTGGAACAGTGTTGATGGAAAAATCTTGTGAAGGTCTTACAGAGGAAGGGGTGCGAAAGTGTATTCAGTCATTTGTAGGTGCTTATGACCAAGTGCCACCGATGTATTCGGCACTAAAAGTACAAGGGAAGAAACTCTATGAGTTGGCGCGCGAAGGGAAAGTGGTCGAACGTGCTGCTCGAACAGTAAATATTCTAGAAATTGAGATAAAAAAAGTGGATTTGCCACGAGTTACTATGAAGGTGACGTGCTCAAAAGGAACATACATCCGAACCCTTTGTCATGATATTGGTCAGATGCTCGGATGTGGTGGTTGTATGGAAGAATTGGTACGAACACGTGTGGGGATTTTTGATATTCAGGACAGTGTTACGCTTGGAGAAATTCAAGAATTGAAAGTAAAGGATGAAATTGGTTCGTGTATTCGTGCTACGGATTCTGTGTTTGAACGTTTAGAGCGATATGAAATTCCTGAGGGGCTTCAGGCCTTGGCGTCAAATGGAAATTCCTTATATCTAGAGGGGATGAATTGGCAAGAAGACCAACAAATTCGTGCATATATGCAATCAGGAGAATTTGTGGGGATATATCGCTATCAAAAAAACAACGGATGTCTAAAATTAGAGAAGATGTTTTTGGATAGATAAAACTTGATAAAGTTATAAAGAGGAAAATTCATGAAATATATGGACAACTTGGAAGTGTATCATGATGTGGCACCATCCATTGTGACATTAGGAAAATTTGATGGGCTTCATAGAGGGCATCAAAAGTTAATTGAACAAGTAAGAGGTCTGAAGAAAGAAGATTTCGTCAGTATTGTGCTGTCTTTTGATATGACAGAATATAAAAAGAACAATCAACAACTCGTGAAACAACTGTTGACCTTAAAAGAAAAGAAAGAAATTTTGGAACCTTTTGTCGATTATTATATTGACTATCCATTTACCGATGAATTGCGCGAGATGGAAGCAAAGGATTTTGTATCCGAGATTTTGGTAGAACGGTTACATGTGAAATGGATTGTAGTCGGGAGTGATTTTCGATTTGGTCATGGTGCAAAAGGTGATGCTTTATATTTGCAAGAGTTGGCAAAGCAATATCAATTTGAAGTGGTTGTAGTTGAAAAAGAAAAATATCGTGATGAGGAAATTAGCTCGACGTTAATTAAGCAAAAATTGCAAGAAGGTGATATGGAGGCGGTGAATCAATTATTGGATTATCCGTACTCGTTGACGGGGGAAGTAATCCGTGGGAGGCAGTTAGGACGCACGATGGGATTTCCGACAGCTAATATCGCTCCTGACGCCAAAAAAGCATTGCCGCCTTATGGAGTTTATGTTTGCAAAATATACCTACGTGACAAAGAGTATTATGGAATGGGGAACTTAGGGAGAAAACCTACAATTTCCTATGGAGAAAAGGAATTGTTAGAGGTAAACATCTATGATTTCTCGGATGATATATACGGAGAAATCATCAAGGTGGAATTGCTGAATCATGTAAGGGCGGAGCGACGATTTGACCATTTGTGGGATCTGGAGACACAGATAAAAAAAGATAGGGAATATATTCAAAATTATATTTACAATACATTGCAAATATGATATAATTCGTTAGTATGATTAAACCGACATTCGGTAAGCGGACACTCCAACCCTTACTTGATGTTAGGCGATTACAAATAATATTATTAGGAGGAAATTATAATGATTTCAAAAGAAATGAAAGAACAGATTGTTGCAGATTATGGTAGAGGAACAGGGGACACTGGTTCACCAGAAGTACAAGTTGCTTTGTTGACAGCAAGAATCAATGATTTAACAGATCATTTTAAAACACATCAAAAAGATCACCATTCAAGAAGAGGTCTTTTGAAGATGGTAGGACAAAGAAGAGGACTTTTAGCTTATCTTAAGAAAAAAGATATTGAAAGATATCGTTCTTTAATTGAAAGATTAGGACTTAGAAAGTAGTTCGAACTTAGAGGTGAGAATGGTTTACCATTCTCACTTTTTGTGTAAACCCCATTTAGATAAAATCATATACAAAACAAAGAAAGGTAAAGTTTATGTTTAAAAAATTTGAAATGAATTTAGCTGGACGTACACTACGCGTTGAAGTAGGTAGAGTCGCAGCACAGGCCAATGGTGCAGTTTTGATGCATTATGGAGATACGGTTGTTTTATCTACTGCTACAGCAGCGGAAAAACCACGTGACGGAATTGATTTTTTTCCACTGAGTGTAGAATATAATGAAAAATTATATGCAGTTGGTAAAATCCCAGGAGGATTTAACAAGAGAGAGGGTAGAGCATCTGAAAATGCTGTATTGACTTGTCGTGTAATCGACCGTCCAATGCGTCCTCTATTTCCAAAAGATTATAGAAATGAAGTGACATTAGAGAGTTTAGTAATGTCTGTAGATCAAGATTGTAGCCCAGAGATTACTGCAACACTGGGTTGCGCAATTGCAACATCAATCTCAGATATTCCATTTGATGGTCCAACAGCTACGACTCAAGTTGGAATGGTGGATGGAGAGTTTGTCTTTAACCCGACTGCAGCTCAAAAAGCAGTATCTGACATTGCACTTACAGTTTCTTCAACAAGAGATAAGGTAATTATGATTGAAGCAGGAGCGAATGAAGTTCCAGAAGCTAAGATGCTTGAAGCGATTTTCGCGGCACATGAGATGAATCAAGAGATAATAAAATTCATTGATACGATTGTAGCAGAGTGTGGAAAAGAGAAGTTGAGCTATGTGAGTTTTGCAGTTCCAGAGGAACTTTTTGCAGCGATGAAAGAAGTTGTTACTCCAGAAGAGATGGAAGTAGCTGTATTTACAGATGAAAAGCAAGTTCGTGAAGCAAACATGCGCGTAGTACGTGATAAAATGGAAGCAGCATTTGCAGACAACGAAGAGTGGTTAGGAAAATTAGACGAAGCGTTATATCAATATCAAAAGAAAACAGTTCGTAAGATGATTCTTAAGGATCGCAAGAGACCAGATGGTAGAGCAATCGACCAGATTAGAGCGCTTGCAGCAGAAACCGATTTGTTACCACGTGTTCATGGTTCAGCTATGTTTACAAGAGGACAAACTCAAATTTGTACAATCACTACATTGGCTCCATTATCAGAAGCACAGAGAATAGATGGATTAGATGAAGCAGAAAAGACAAAGAGATATATGCATCATTATAACTTCCCTTCTTATTCAGTAGGGGAAACAAGACCATCTAGAGGACCAGGACGTCGTGAAATTGGACACGGTGCACTCGCAGAAAAAGCATTGGTGCCTGTACTTCCATCGGAAGAAGAGTTTCCATATGCAATTAGAACTGTTTCAGAGACATTTGAATCAAATGGTTCTACTTCTCAAGCAAGTATCTGTGCATCAAGTATGTCGTTGATGGCGGCTGGAGTACCGATTAAGGCAACTGTTGCTGGTATTTCTGCTGGATTAGTAACAGGGGATAGTGACGATGATTACTTAGTATTGACAGATATTCAAGGTCTAGAAGATTTCTTCGGAGATATGGACTTTAAAGTTGCTGGTACACACAAGGGAATCACAGCGATTCAAATGGATATCAAGATTCATGGATTGACAAGACCAATCATTGAAGAAGCGATTGCAACAACAAAGAAAGCAAGAACATTCATCATTGATGAGGTTATGAATAAAGCGATTGCATGCCCGAGAGCGGAAGTTGGACAATATGCTCCAAAAATCTTACAAATGTCAATCGATCCAGCGAAGATTGGTGATGTGGTAGGGCAAAAAGGTAAGACAATCAACGCAATTATCGATGCTACTGGTGTTAGAATTGATATCTCAGAAGAAGGTATTGTTTCGGTAGCAGGTGTAGATAAAGAAAAGATTGAAGAAGCAATGGAGATTATCAGAATCATTACAACTGAGTTCGAGGCAGGACAGATCTTTGAAGGTAAAGTTATCAGTATCAAAGAATTTGGGGCGTTTATCGAATTCGCACCTGGCAAAGAGGGAATGGTTCATATTTCTAAAATTAGCAAAGAGCGCATCAAGCATGTAGAAGATGTGTTAACACTCGGTGATGTTGTAAAAGTAGTTTGCCTTGGAAAAGATAAAATGGGTAGAATTAGCTTTAGTATGAAAGATATCGAAGAATAAAAAGTACGCCAAAAGGCGCCAAAAGGGACGTTGTTTTTTGTCAAAAAACAACGTCCCTTTTGCACCCGCTTTTTTACCTCCGTCTCCAATGTTTTTCAATCATGTAAATACACCAATACAGCAACATGGACATGATACACAATAAAATAATTGACATTAATAACCAATCCATCTTAAATACTTGGCTGGAGTAGATGATTAAATATCCTAGCCCGCTACGTGCAGCTAAGAATTCTCCGATTACCACTCCGACTAAACACAAACCGATATTTACTTTCATCAGACTAATAATTGTTAAGGTACAGCTTGGGAGTACAACCTTGGTTAGAGCATGCCAGTTTGTACCTTTCAAGGTGTGAATCAACTTAATCTTCTCTGGGTCCACTTGTTGAAAGGAATTATATAGGCTTAGAATACTTCCAAAAATCGCTACAGACATTCCAGCGACAATGATTGTGCGTTGATTGGTACCCAACCACACAATTAACAGTGGTGCGAGTGCGGACTTCGGTAAACTGTTTAGCGCGACGAAAAAAGGGTCTAGTACTTGTGCAACTCTTGGAAAAAACCATAATAAGGTTGCGGTTAAGATGCTGAATAATATGACGAGTATGAAGCTAATGAGTGTTTCATACAGTGTGTGCCCAGCATGAATAAAAATACTTCCATCTATGAGCATGGAAGTGAAGGCGCTCCAGATTTTCGTAGGACTGCTGAAAACAAAGGAATCAATGAGTCCAAATGAAGCGCTGAATTCCCATAAACCGAGGAAGAAAAAAAGCAAGAGAATTCGAGAGCACTGGATGAGTATCCGATCTCTTTTTTTCTTCTGAAGATAGAGGAGTTGGTTTTTGCTAATTGTGTTCATGTAAGTCTAACTCCTTCCAGATTAAATTAAAATAAGACTTAAATTCAGGAGAATCGCGCCTCATAAGTGGTGTGTCAATGTGTAAATCAAAAGACAGAGAGATGGTTTGTTTGACCGTTGCGGGTCTTTCGGACAAGATGATGATACGGTCGGCTAGACTAATTGCTTCTGAGATATCGTGAGTAATCATAAGGGCTGTTTTGGATTCTCTTCGAATAATTTGTCCGATGTCATCGCCTACATTCAACCGAGTCTGATAGTCAAGAGCTGAGAAAGGCTCATCTAATAATAGAAGTTCTGGCTCTAGTAACAATGTCCGTATCAGGGCGGCTCGTTGGCGCATACCCCCTGAGAGTTCTGTAGGTTTTGCCTTGGAAAAATCGCTTAGACCGTATTGGGATAGCAGTTCACTTGCTTTTTGTCGGGTCTTGGCATTTAACATGTGCTGAACCTCTAATCCAAGAACTACGTTATGATAAACACTTCTCCATTCAAATAAATGGTCATGTTGTAACATATATCCGATATTCGTGCGGCTGTCATGAATAGACCTACCAGAGATTAGAATCTCACCTTCTTCTGCTTCGAATAACCCCATAATTAATGAGAGCAGAGTCGATTTTCCACAACCAGATGGACCGACTACTGCAACGAATTCTCCTTGGTTTATTGTAAAAGATACATTCTTAAGTGCTCTTGTTTCTCCATCTATATTATGATAGGAAAAAGAAACATCTTGAAAAGATAATAGTTCTTTCATTGTAGTCTCCTCCCGCTAGTTCTATATCATTATATGTGTGTGCTTGCGAATAGTTTCGACTTTATTGTGAAAAGTAAAAAATATATGGAATAGATTGACATATATATAGAATTTACTTATACTTTGTATCAAGACTGTTAAGAGAGTCGAGAAAAGGACTGTGAAATACTATGGAGAATACAAAATTAATCTTGCATAGTTGCTGTGCTCCATGTAGCACCTATGTAATTGAACAGTTATCAGAAGTATATGAATTAATCATATTTTATTACAATCCTAATATATTCCCTGATGAGGAGTATCGAAAACGAGCAGAGGAGCAGCAAAAGCTGATTGATAAAATGTGCACAAAACATCCGATTCATTGTGTGATAGGTGAGTATGAGAAGGAGCGATTTTATCAAGTGGCGAAAGGATTGGAAGACGAGCCAGAATGTGGTGAGCGTTGCCAACGATGTTATCGACTGAGATTGCAAAAAACAGCAGAGTTAGCAAAGGAAATGGATGTGAGTTTATTTACGACCACTTTGACAATCAGTCCATTAAAAAAGGCAGAAGTCTTGAATCGGATAGGGATGGAAATTGCCCAGGAGCAAGGGTTGCAGTATCTAGTCTCAGATTTTAAGAAGAAAAATGGTTACCAGAGATCTGTTGTATTATCGAAAGAATATGGTTTGTATCGACAAGATTTTTGTGGGTGTGTATATTCAAGAAATGAACGAGATAGAAGAGTAGAAGCAAGAAAACAAATATAAAATAGAAGGAGAAAATCAAAATGGCACAATTATGGGGTGGTAGATTTACCAAGGAGACAGACAAATTAGTTTATAATTTCAATGCATCGATTTCATTTGATAAAAAGTTTTATAAACAAGATATTCAGGGAAGCATTGCACATGTCAAGATGTTGACAAAGCAAGGCATTCTTTCAAACGAGGAAGAGAGTCAAATCATCAGTGGTTTAGAAGGGATTCTTGCAGATGTTGAGGAGGGAACATTGGAGATCTCTCATGAGTATGAGGACATCCATAGCTTTGTTGAGGCGACATTGATCCAAAGAATTGGAGAGCCTGGTAAGAAATTACATACGGGTAGAAGTAGGAATGATCAAGTGGCGCTTGATATGAAGTTATATACACGTGATGAAGTAGAAGAAATCAGCGGGTTGACTGAGGAATTGTTGGCTGTCTTATTGAAGATTATGGAAGAAAATCTAGAGACGTTTATGCCTGGATTCACTCATCTACAAAAAGCGCAACCAATTACATTGGCACACCATATGGGGGCGTATTATGAGATGTTTCGAAGAGATAGAGAACGATTGTATGATATCAAGGAGCGTATGAATTACTGTCCATTAGGTTCGGGTGCCTTGGCTGGGACAACGTATGATTTGGACCGTGAGTATACTGCACAGTTACTAGGATTTAAAGGTCCTACATTGAATAGTATGGATTCGGTTTCGGATCGTGATTATCTCATCGAATTGTTGTCTGCCATGTCTACAATTATGATGCATTTAAGTCGTTTTTCTGAAGAAATCATTATATGGAATTCGAATGAATATCAGTTTGTCGATATCGATGATGCCTATAGTACGGGTAGTAGTATTATGCCTCAGAAGAAGAATCCAGATATTGCAGAATTGGTACGCGGTAAGACTGGTCGCGTATATGGTGCGTTGATGTCACTTTTGACGACCATGAAGGGGATTCCACTCGCATATAACAAAGACATGCAAGAGGATAAGGAATTGGTGTTTGACGCGATAGATACGGTAAAAGGATGTCTTGCTTTATTCACAGGAATGCTCGCGACAATTAAGTTTAAGATGCAAGAGATGGAGAACAGTGCGAAGAATGGGTTTACCAATGCGACAGATGCAGCAGACTACCTTGTGAATCATGGAGTTCCATTCCGTGATGCGCATGGGATTGTGGGTAGATTGGTATTGTATTGTATTGAAAAGGATATTGCACTGGATGATATGACTTTAGAAGAATATCAAGCGATTTCACCAGTGTTTGAAGCGGATATATTCGAGGCGATCAGTATGGAAACTTGCGTAAACAAGCGACTTACCATAGGTGCACCAGGAAAAACAGCAATGGAGAAAGTGATTGCATATTATAAAGGCTTAGAAAACTAGTATGAATCACTAAAAAAATATGTAAAATTCATAAAATAATGACATATCTTACATATATATAGCGAAAACAAAATTTGAGAAGAAATTTACTTGATTTTTTGTAGAAATGTATTATAATAGTTTTCAGACGCGAACAAATGTATTTGCTGAAAAGACAAAAATGAAAAGAGGACGAACATGGATAAGAAGTTAAGAGTAGGTATTTTAGGTGCAACAGGTATGGTAGGACAACGTTTTATTGCACTTCTAGATAATCACCCTTGGTTTGAGGTAGTTACAGTAGCAGCAAGCCCGAGATCGGCAGGAAAAACATATGCAGAGGCTGTAGGAGATCGTTGGAAGATGCCGACTGAGATGCCAGCAAGCGTAAAAGATCTAGTAGTAATGAATGTGAATGAAGTGGAAAAAGTTGCTTCTAGTGTTGATTTTGTATTCAGTGCAGTAGATATGAACAAAGAAGAAATCAAGAAGATTGAAGATGATTATGCGAAGACAGAGACACCTGTAGTGTCAAATAATAGCGCACATCGTTGGACAAAAGATGTTCCTATGGTAGTTCCAGAGATTAATGCACATCATTTTGAAGTGATTGCAGCTCAAAAAGAAAGACTTGGAACAAAACATGGTTTTGTAGCAGTAAAACCAAACTGTTCGATTCAAAGCTACGCACCATGTGTGGCTGCATGGGAAGAGTTTGAGCCAGTAGAAATTGTAGCAACAACGTATCAAGCGATTTCAGGAGCAGGTAAGACATTTGAAGAATGGCCAGAAATGGTTGAGAATATCATTCCTTTTATCGGAGGAGAAGAAGAGAAGAGTGAGTTGGAGCCTCTACGTGTTCTTGGTAAGGTTGAAAACGGCGAGATTGCAAAAGCAGAATTGCCAAAAATCTCATGCCAATGTATTCGTGTTCCAGTTTTGGATGGACACACAGCAGCAGTATTTATCCGTTTTAACAAAAAGCCTACAAAAGAGCAATTGATTGAAAAGTTAGTAAACTACAAAGGTGTTCCACAAGAGTTAAATCTTCCGAGTGCACCAAAACAATTTATCCAGTATCTTGAAGAAGATAATAGACCACAGGTAAAAGCTGATGTGGATTACGAAAAAGGAATGGGAGTGTCTATCGGTCGTTTAAGAGAAGATAGCATCTATGATTTCAAATTCGTGGGACTTTCACATAATACAGTACGTGGAGCAGCCGGTGGAGCGGTTCTTTGTGCTGAAACATTAGTAGCTCAAGATTATATCACTCATAAGTAAGAATGAATAAATAGAGAGGTCAGCAGATTCTGCTGGCTTCTTTTGGTGTACATAGAAAACTTTATTTATATAGTTTATATATTTTACATAAAATTGTTTGAGAAATTAGTAGAAAAATGTTATGATTGTGGTATCTGAAGATAAAATAACAATGAGGTGAAACATGGAGAAGAAAATTTATAATTTTACACAAAACAGAGAATTATCATGGCTTAGATTTGATCATCGCGTGTTAGAAGAAGCACAAGATGAGAGTGTGCCCTTACTAGAGAGACTAAAGTTTGTATCCATTTTTACTAGTAACTTAGATGAATTCTTTATGATTCGAGTAGGTAGTTTGTATGATATCGCTACCGTTGGTGATAACACGGTGGATAAATGGACTGGCATGAATGCAAGAGAGCAATTAGATGCAATCTATGCTGCAGTGGCACCATTATATGAAGAAAGAGATCGAACATACCTGAGTATAAAAAATGAATTAAAACAGTATGGAATCTATGCACTGAATATGTGTGACTTGGATGCAAAAGAAAGAAAATATGTATATAAGTATTTTATAAACCAGATTTTACCAGTGTTATCTCCGCAAATTGTGGATTCGAAACATCCATTTCCACATTTGGTGAATAAAGAAATATATGTGACAGCGACCTTGACTCTAAAAAACAAAAAAATGATTGGTATCGTACCAGTTCCGCAGTTTATCTCTAATGTGATTTATCTTCCGGGTGAAGGGGTAAGATTTTTGCGTGTGGAAAAAGTGATTACAGAATTTTTAGAGCAAATTTTTGAATTATATCAAGTCTCTAATAAAAATTATATCTCAGTGACACGGAATGCAGATATTTCACCAGATGATGAATCAGTAGATGTAAATGAAGACTTTAGAGCAAGGATGAAGGCTACCTTGCATAAACGAAAGAGACTAGCACCAGTTCGGTTGGAGGTGGCGAATGTCATGGATTCCGAAACACAAGCTTATTTTTGCGATAAATTAAATATCAAGCCTTATCAGATCTATCGAACGAAAATTGGTATGAAATTGGGTTATATGTTCGGAGTAATCGATAAGGTAGATGATTTGGTTAAGAGAAAGTTAGCCTATCAGCCATTCAGCCCGCAACCTTCGAAGACTTGTTCTTCGAGTAATGTGATGGCACAGGTGAAGAAAAAGGATATCTTGTTGTCTTATCCATATGAAAAGATGGAACCATTCTTGCAATTGATTAAAGAAGCGTCGGTGGACCCAAGTGTAGTGAATATTAAGATTACAATCTATCGTTTAGCTTCAAAGGCGAGACTTGTGGAATATCTCTGCGCAGCAGCGGAGAACGGGAAGGAAGTTACGGTTTTAATTGAGTTAAGAGCTAGATTTGATGAGCAGAACAATATTGACTGGTCAGAAAGACTTGAAGAGTCAGGGTGTCGAATTATCTACGGATTTGATGGATTTAAAGTACATTCTAAGCTATGCCTGATTACCTATCGAAACAAAAATGAAATCAAATATCTGACTCAAGTTGGCACAGGAAACTACAATGAAAAAACAGCAACCATGTATACCGATGTGTCATTGATGACATCCAATCAAGAAATCGGAGAGGATGCTGCAGAATTCTTCAAAAACATGGCGATTGCTAATCTTGATGGGGCATATAAGCATTTGATTGTAGCACCAACTAGCCTAAAACAAAAGGTTTTATATTTAATAGACGAAGAAATCAAGAAAGGCACGCAAGGACGCGTCATTATGAAAATGAATTCGGTGACCGATCGAGATTTTATTCTTAAAATTGCAGAAGCATCCAAGGCAGGGGTGAAAATAGACTTGCTTGTAAGAGGGATTTGTTGTATTCTACCAGGAGTGGAAGGGGAGACGGAAAACCTAAAGGTTACAAGTATTGTAGGACGATATCTAGAGCATCCACGTATCTTTTGCTTTGGAGAAGGGGCGGAGCAGAAGATTTATATCGGGTCAGCGGATATGATGACGAGAAATACGGACAAGCGTGTTGAAGTTGCAGCACCGATTTTAGATGAGAGTATTAAAAAACGTCTTTATGATATGTTACAGATTATGTTACAAGACAATGTAAAAATCAGAAATATGAGAAATGATGGAACTTATGAAAAAGTGAAGTGGGTGCAACCGCGCATCAATGCGCAAGAATATTTTATCAAAGAGGCATTGGAGACAAGTACTGTAGAGGTTAAGGTGCAACGCAAAAAACTGAACTGGTTCCAAAAGTATATCTTAAGAATGAAAGAAGAATAATTGAACGATTTAGATAAAGGAGAAACTATGAAAAAACTTCAATGGGGACAGGATGGATCAAAACGAACAATTACAGCATTTCAATTGACAAATGCTCGTGGAATGGAAGTTACTGTATCAAATTATGGGGCAACATTGGTACGTGTGCTTGTGCCAAATCGTGAGAATCAACCAACAGATGTCATCTTGGGATTCCAAGATGTTTTGGGATATGAACAGGGCACTTCCTTTCAAGGTGCGATTGTTGGAAGAATTGCAAATCGTATCGGAAAGGCAAGATTTCAATTGAATGGGAAAGAATATCAACTAGAAAAAAATAATGGGCAAAATAATTTACACAGTGGTCTGGATTTTTTTCATACTAGAATCTGGGACGTTGTAGAAGAAAGTGATCAGATGATTACATTTTCATTAGAAAGTCCTGATGGAGATCAGGGATATCCAGGAAATATGAGTATTAAGGTGAGTTATTCCTTGTCAGAAGAGAATGAGCTACAGATTTCCTATGAAGGAGTCAGTGATCAAGATACGATTATTAATATGACAAATCATAGCTATTTTAACCTAGATGGATATTCAGGTGGTGATGTACTCGAACAAGTATTGTGGTTGGATGCAGATGCATTTACCAATACAGATGAAGGATCTATTCCAACAGGAGAAATCGTAGAGGTGTTGAATACGCCAATGGATTTTCGAGCTGCGAAGCCAATTGGACAGGATATCAATCAGGAATATGAAGCGCTTCGAATCGGCAGTGGGTATGACCATAATTGGGTGCTAAACACAGGCGGCAAATACCAGTTGTTTGGTTCTTTGTACTCGAAACACAGTGGAATAAAAATGGAAGCCTACACAGATCTTCCAGGTGTACAGATTTATACAGGGAATTTCCTTGGGGAATCTGAAGTGGATCGAAGTGGAGTTCCATTAAGAGGTCGGGCAGGAGTGTGTTTTGAAACGCAACTGTTCCCAGATGCGATTAACCATGAGAATTTTCAATCTCCGATTTTAAAGGCGGGCGAGACTTATCGTACTACCACAGGATTTAAGTTTTTGGTGTAGTAAATATGGGGAAATCAGTATATATAGCAGAAAAACCGAGTGTGGCACAGGAGTTTGCAAAGGCGCTGAAGTTATCGACGAGACGTGGAGATGGATATCTAGAATCTGACGAAGCAGTGATTACTTGGTGTGTTGGTCACCTTGTTACTATGAGTTATCCAGAAGCATATGACCCTAGTTTGAAAAGGTGGAGTCTTAGTAACCTACCTTTTTTGCCAGCTGAATACAAATATGAAATTATTCCCAATGTCGCAAAACAGTTTCAGACAGTAAAATCAATCTTAAATAGAGCGGATGTAGATACAATCTATGTATGTACTGACTCAGGACGTGAGGGAGAGTATATCTATCGTTTGGTAGAGCAGATGGCGGAAGTGAGCGGAAAGGTTCGCAAGAGGGTTTGGATTGACTCTCAGACAGAGGATGAGATTTTACGTGGAATTAGAGAAGCAAAAGATTTATCGGAATATGATAATTTGAGTGCATCGGCTTATTTAAGAGCGAAAGAAGATTATTTGATGGGGATTAATTTCTCCAGATTATTAACTTTGAAATATGGAAATAGCGTTGCGAATTACCTGAAGATGAAGTATATCTCCATTTCTGTTGGGCGTGTAATGACTTGTGTTCTAGGAATGATAGTTAAGAGAGAGCGAGAGATTCGTGAATTTGTCAAAACTCCATTTTATCGTGTGTTAGCACAGATGAACTTAGAAGATCAGAATATAGAGGCAGAATGGAAGGCCATAGAAGGGACAGAATATTATCAGTCTCCGTTACTCTATAAAGAGAATGGATTTAAGAAAAAGGAAACGGCAGAAGCGCTGATTCAAAAATGCTATGAACCAAATGTGAGCGCACAGATTACGTCGATTCAGAAAAAGACAGAGAAGAAGAATCCCCCATTGCTTTTTAACCTAGCCGAATTGCAGAACGAATGTGCAAAGTTATTTAAGATTAGTCCAGATGAGACCTTGAAAGTAGTACAGGAATTATATGAAAAGAAGATGGTCACCTATCCGAGAACAGATGCTAGGGTATTGACTACCGCTGTAGCCAAAGAGATTCATACGAATCTCAATGGATTATCAAAATATGGAAAAATGATGCCCTATCTAGAAGAAATTATTACATTTGGAAGTCATAAAAAGCTTGCATCGACACGATATGTAAATGATAAACAAGTCACAGATCATTATGCGATTATTCCAACCGGTCAAGGGATGGGGAATTTATCAAAGCTATCGGATTTGTCATTAAAAGTGTATGATAGCATTACGAAGCGATTTTTAGCGATTTTTTATCCACCTGCAGAATTTCAGAAAATCAACCTAGCGGTTCAAATCAAGGAAGAACATTTTTTTGCTAATTTTAAAGTCTTGAAATCAGAAGGATATCTGAAGGTTCTAGGGAAAAACACTGGCGATAAGGAAGAACAGACAGAGCAGAGTCAATCGGTATTTGATATCATCCAAAAATTGAAAAAGGGGATGGAAATACCGGTAGCTTCTATGGATATAAAAGAAGGGGAAACAACGCCACCAAAACGCTACAACTCAGGATCTATTATCTTGGCTATGGAAAATGCAGGACAGTTGATTGAAGATGATGAACTCCGTGCGCAGATTAAGGGGAGTGGGATTGGAACGAGTGCAACTAGGGCTGAAATTTTAAAGAAGTTGATTGGAAATAAATATCTTCAATTGAATAAAAAGACACAGATTATTACACCAACCTTATTAGGAGAAATGATATTTGATGTTACCAATCATTCTATTCAGTCGCTCTTAAATCCAGAATTGACTGCAAGTTGGGAAAAAGGATTGACTTATATTTCTCAAGGAAGTATTACATCAGATGAATATATGAAAAAATTAGAAGCATATATTGTAGCAAGAACAGATGCGGTTCTTCAAACGAATCAGCAAGCAGCTTTGAGACGATGTTTCGACCATGCTGCAACATTTTATAAAAAACAAAATAAAGGATAGTTAGTGAGAAAGAGATGGTTATTGAGATGAAAGAATTGATGATTCATGAGTTATATGATTTGACAAAAACAAATGCAAGTAAAATATTCGAAGGACTGACTTATCCTTGGGAAGCACTTCCTTTGATCGGAGACTATATTCTGAAAATGGGAAGGGAATTGGATCAAGATAAGTATACACAGGTAGGAGATAATGTGTGGATTGCAAAATCTGCACAGGTTGCACCGACAGCTTACATCAATGGACCAGCAATTATTGGAGAGAATACAGAAGTGCGTCATTGTGCATTTATTCGTGGAAATGCACTGGTAGGAGAAGGATGCGTGGTTGGAAATTCAACAGAATTAAAAAATGTCATTTTATTTGATTCTGTGCAAGTACCACACTATAACTATGTGGGAGATTCGATTTTAGGGTACAAGGCTCATATGGGAGCTGGAAGCATTACCTCGAATGTGAAGTCGGATAAAACACTAGTGAGTGTAAGAGAGAATGGTGAAAGTATTGAAACGGGATTGAAGAAATTTGGCGCAATGGTAGGAGATTATGTGGAGATTGGTTGTCAGACGGTGATGAATCCAGGAACAATTATCGGTGCGGATGCTACGGTGTATCCACTTTCCATGGTAAGAGGCTATGTGCCAAAAAATAGTATCTATAAAAAACAAGGTGAAATAGCAGAAAAGAGATAGTTGATTAGAGATAGGAGATGAGAATATGGATATGAATTATGTAGATTTTGAGATTGGTAAGACAAAGCATATTGCGCTTGTGGCGCATGATGGGAAGAAGAAAGAACTTGTTGAGTGGTGTGATAAAAATAAAGAAATCCTAAAAGGACATTTTCTTTGTGGGACAGGAACGACTGCGCGCTTGATCTCTGAGAAGACAGGGTTGCCTGTTAGAGCGTATAATAGTGGACCTCTAGGTGGAGACCAACAGATTGGTGCAAAGATTGTGGAAGGACAGATTGATTTTATGATTTTTATGTGGGATCCTTTGGCAGCACAACCACATGACCCAGATGTAAAGGCCTTGCTTCGAATTGCAGTCGTGTATGATATTCCGATTGCTAATAATTTTGCGACGGCAGATTTTATGCTACATTCGTCTTATATGAATGAAAAGTATACTCGTAGAGTGGAAAACTTCACAAAACAAGTGGAAGCTAGAGTAGAGCAGATGAAATAATATTGACATCTCAATCGATGTATGGTATTTTATACTCATGTTGATTTAACGCGTTAAAGCGTAACGGTTTAAAGTGAGAAGTTGACGTGCTGTAAGAATAAAGAAAAGAGGGTAAAAAAAATGTTAATTAAAATTCTGTTACTTGTGGTGTTCTTTGCATCTATGGTTTTGGTGGGGATTTATGCTAGAAAACATACCAAATCTGTAGAGGGATTTGTTTTAGGAGGAAGAAATGCAGGTCCGTGGCTTACTGCGTTTGCCTATGGAACTTCTTATTTTTCAGCGGTTGTTTTCGTAGGATATGCGGGGCAGTTTGGTTGGAGTTATGGGGTTTCCGCTACTTGGATTGGAATTGGAAATGCTCTGATTGGAAGTTTGTTAGCTTGGGTAATCTTGGGAAGAAGAACCCGTGTTATGACTCACTATTTGGGGTCAAAAACAATGCCAGAATTTTTCGGGACACGATTTGAAAGCAAGAATTTAAAAATCGTTGCATCTATGATTGTGTTTGTTTTTTTAATTCCATACACTGCATCGATTTATAATGGCTTATCACGTCTGTTTGGAATGGCATTTGATGTTCCGTATTATGTATGTGTCATTGGAATGGCATTTATGACAGCTTTGTATGTAATCCTAGGAGGATATATGGCGACAGCAATTAATGACTTCATACAGGGGATTATTATGCTAGGAGGTATTGCAGCGGTCATCGTAGCGGTGTTGAATGGTCAAGGTGGTTTTACCGAGGCGATTATCGAACTATCTAAGATACCGAGTGATGCAGGGATTGCTGCGGAACAACAAGGGGTGTTTACTTCATTTTTTGGACCAGATCCGCTGAATTTATTAGGCGTTATTGTTTTAACCTCGCTAGGAACCTGGGGCTTGCCACAGATGATTGGTAAATTCTATGCGATCAAGGATGAGAAATCAATCAATACAGGGACAGTAATATCTACAATTTTTGCATTTGTTGTGGCGGGAGGATCTTATTTCTTAGGTGGATTTGGTAGATTATTTGATTCGGAAGCAATTCGAAATGAAGCGGGTGGAATCATGTATGATGCGATCATACCAAGTATGTTAGGAACCCTATCAGATATATTGGTGGGAATCGTAGTGGTGCTCGTATTATCTGCATCGATGTCGACTCTTTCTTCTTTGGTATTGACTTCTAGCTCAACCTTAACACTGGACTTGCTCAAAGAAACAGTTATGAAGAATATTTCTGAAAAAAAACAAGTTCGAATTATGCAAATCGCGATAGTGATTTTTATCATAATATCTGTTATAATTGCATTAAATCCGAATACGTTCATTTCATCATTAATGGGAATTTCTTGGGGAGCATTAGCAGGCTCGTTCCTTGCCCCATTCTTATATGGATTGTATTGGAAGAGAACGACGAAGGTTGCAGTTGCAGCAAGCTTTGTCAGTGGAATTGGAATCACAGTGTCTAATTTGATGTTTGGTTACATCGGTTCACCGATTAATGCAGGGGCAATTGCGATGATTGCAGGCTTGATCGTAGTTCCAGTCGTGAGTATAGTCAGCGGCAAATCAAAACCGAAGAAGGTGGATGAGGTATTTACATGCCTAGAAGAACAGGTGGTAAGTACAAAAAAACATTTATTAGACAATTAATTGAAATAAAAGGCTTGTATTATTACGGAATCTGTGGTAAACTTTCTACAATTTGTGCATTGATATAATTAAGTGAAGGGAACAGGTGTAAAAATGAAAGCATATCTTATTTTAGAAGATGGAACAATCTTTACAGGAAAGAGTATTGGTTCAAAGCGTGAAATGATTAGCGAAATTGTATTCAATACTTCTATGACGGGGTATTTGGAGGTGTTAACCGATCCGTCATATGCGGGGCAGGCGGTTGTTATGACATATCCACTGATTGGTAACTATGGGGTGTGTTATGAAGATATGGAGTCGAGAAAAGCTTGGCCAGATGGATTCATCGTAAGAGAATTATCAAGAATGCCAAGTAACTTCCGTTCACAAGGAACCATTCAAGAATTTCTAGAAGCACAGGATATACCAGGAATTGCAGGGATTGACACACGTTCATTGACAAAGATTCTTAGAGAAAAAGGTACAATGAATGGCATGATTACTACAGATGAGAATTATGATTTGGATGAAGTTCTTCCAAGATTGAAGGCTTATACGGTAGGGGATGTGGTTTCTAAGGCTACATGTGAAGAAGCTTATGTTCTTCCAGGAGAAGGTTATAAGGTTGCATTATTGGATCTTGGTGCAAAGGCAAATATTGCAAAATCACTCAACGAAAGAGGCTGTGAAGTTACGATTTATCCTGCAAACACAAGTGCAGAAGAAATCATCGCAGCAAAACCAGATGGAATTATGCTTTCTAATGGCCCTGGGGATCCAAAATCATGTGGAGCGATTATAGAAGAAATTAAGAAGTTATATCACACGGAAATTCCGATTTTTGCAATCTGTTTGGGACATCAATTAATGGCACTTGCAAATGGAGCAGACACACATAAATTAAAATATGGACATCGCGGTGGAAATCATCCAGTAAAAGATTTGCTAACAAATCATGTATATATTTCATCACAAAATCATGGGTATGTCGTAGATGTGGATAATCTAGATGAAAAAGTGGCAAAAGAAGCGTTTGTCAATGTAAATGACAATACCAATGAGGGATTAAAATACGTTGGGAAGAATATCTTTACGGTACAGTTTCATCCAGAGGCTAGTCCGGGTCCACAAGACTCAGCATACTTGTTTGATCGATTTATAGAAATGATGGGAGGGATGAAGAATGCCTAGAAATCTTGATATTAAAAAAGTACTTGTATTAGGTTCTGGACCGATTGTAATCGGACAAGCAGCCGAATTCGACTATGCGGGGACACAAGCATGTCGTTCATTAAAGGAAGAAGGAATAGAGGTTGTTTTATTAAATTCAAATCCAGCCACTATTATGACAGATAAGGATATTGCGGATCGTGTATATATTGAGCCACTTACAGTAGAAGTAGTGGAACAATTAATCCTAAAAGAGCGTCCTGACAGCGTTTTACCTACCCTTGGAGGACAAGCGGGACTTAACCTTGCGATGGAGTTAGACGAGAAGGGATTCTTCAAGAAACATGGAGTAAACCTTATCGGTACTACTTCAGAAACAATTCGAAAGGCAGAGGATCGTCTTGAATTCAAAACGACGATGGAGAAGATCAATGAGCCAGTGGCCGCTTCTAAAGTAGTTGAGAATGTAGAAGATGGTGTGGAATTTGCTGCTAAGATTGGTTATCCGATTGTATTACGACCTGCTTATACACTAGGTGGATCAGGTGGTGGTATTGCTGATAATGTAATGCAACTTCGTGAAATCCTAGAAAATGGTCTTAGATTATCGCGTGTAGGACAAGTACTTGTGGAGCGATGCATCGCAGGATGGAAAGAAGTAGAGTATGAAGTAATGCGCGATGGAAATGGAAACTGTATTACAGTTTGTAATATGGAAAACATTGACCCAGTAGGTGTTCATACAGGCGATAGTATCGTTGTTGCACCATCGCAGACCTTAGGTGATAAAGAATATCAAATGCTTAGAACATCTGCATTGAATATCATTAGTGAATTAAAAATTACAGGTGGATGTAATGTACAATATGCGCTACATCCTACAAGTTTTGAATATTGCGTAATCGAAGTAAACCCACGTGTAAGCCGTTCTTCTGCATTGGCATCGAAAGCAACTGGATATCCAATTGCAAAGGTGGCAGCGAAAATAGCATTGGGATATACTTTGGATGAAATTTTAAATACAATTACAGGAAAGACATATGCAAGTTTCGAGCCTATGTTAGACTATTGTGTTGTAAAATTACCAAGACTTCCATTCGACAAATTTATTACAGCGAAACGTAAGTTAGGTACACAGATGAAGGCGACTGGAGAGGTTATGAGCATCTGTGATAACTTCGAAGGCGGATTGATGAAGGCGATACGTTCCTTAGAGCAACATGTTGATTCTCTGATGTCATATGATTATACAGCGTTATCAAGAGAAGAAATTCTAGATAAGCTACATTCTACAGATGATAGAAGAATCTGGTTGATAGCAGAAGCACTTAGAAAAGGAATCACATATGAAGAGATACACGATATAACCAAGATTGATCTTTGGTTTATCGACAAGATTTCTATTATCGTGGAGATGGAAGAGCAGCTAAAGAGTGAAGAGTTAACAGAAGAGTTACTAAAAGAAGCAAAACGAATTGAGTTTCCAGACAATGTGATTGCACGATTGACAGGAAAAACAGAGCGAGAAGTACATGATTTAAGAAAAGAGTACAATATTGTTGCAGCCTATAAGATGGTAGATACTTGTGCAGCAGAGTTTGCAGCAGCTACTCCATATTATTATTCTGTATTTGGAAGTGAGAATGAAGTGGTAGAGACAAATGCCAAGAAGAAAGTATTGGTACTTGGATCGGGACCGATTCGTATTGGACAAGGAATTGAATTTGATTTCTGTTCTGTACATTGTACATGGGCATTCAAAAAAGAAGGTTATGAAACAATTATTGTAAATAATAATCCAGAAACAGTTAGTACAGATTTTGATATTGCAGATAAATTATATTTTGAGCCATTGACTCCAGAAGATGTGGAAAGTATTGTTGATATTGAGAAACCAGACGGTGCTGTGGTTCAGTTTGGTGGACAGACAGCGATTAAATTAACGGAAGCATTGATGAAGATGGGGGTTCCAATTTTAGGAACATCGGCAGAAGATGTGGATGCTGCAGAAGATAGAGAATTATTTGATAAGATTTTGGAAGAGTGTGAGATTCCAAGACCAACAGGTGGAACAGTATTCACAGCAGAAGAGGCGAAAAAAGTTGCCAATGAACTTGGATATCCAGTTCTTGTAAGACCTTCTTATGTACTAGGTGGTCAGGGAATGCAAATCGCAATCAGTGACAATGATATCGATGAGTTTATCGGTATTATCAATCGAATTGCGCAAGACCATCCAATCCTAGTTGATAAGTATCTTGTAGGAAAAGAAATCGAAGTAGATGCAGTTTGCGACGGGGAAGACATTGTGATTCCTGGAATCATGGAACACATTGAACGTGCAGGGATTCACTCTGGAGACAGTATTTCAGTATATCCAGCACAGAGTATTTCTGAAACTGTAAAAACAAAAATTGAAGAGTATACAAGACGTTTGGCTAAATCCCTTCACGTGATTGGAATGATTAACATTCAGTTTATTGTATGTGATGAAGATGTATATGTCATTGAGGTTAACCCACGTTCTAGTCGTACGGTTCCGTATATCAGCAAGGTTACAGGAATACCGATTGTGCCATTAGCAACTCAAGTGATTATAGGACACAAATTAAAAGATTTGGGATATCGACCAGGTCTTCAACCAGAAGCGGACTATATCGCGATTAAAATGCCAGTATTCTCATTCGAGAAGATTCGTGGTGCTGATATTAGCCTAGGACCAGAGATGAAGTCAACAGGAGAGTGTTTGGGGATTGCGAAGACATTTGATGAAGCATTGTATAAAGCGTTCTTAGGAGCGGGAATCAACTTGCCTAAACACAAAAATATGATTATGACATTGCGTGACGAAGACAAGGAAGAGGGAATTGAAGTTGCTAGAAGATTCGAAGCATTGGGATATCGCATCTATGCTACGGTTGGAACAGCAAAAGCCCTCAACGAAGCTGGAGTAAAAGCAATTAGAACGAAGAAAATCGAACAAGAATCACCAAACTTAATGGACTTGATTCTAGGTCATGAAATTGATTTGATTATTGACACTCCACAACAAGGAGCGGAAAAATCAAAAGATGGTTTCCTTATTCGAAGAAATGCTATTGAAACAGGAGTAAATGTATTAACAGCAATGGATACAGCCAATGCATTGGTAATGAGTTTAGAAAACACAGACATTAATCATTTGACTTTGATCGATATTGCGACAGTATAAAAAGAAAGGAATAGATAGCTGTATTTTAGGATATACAGCTATCTATTCCTTTTAAAGTTTCTATCAATTTTTTGTTCTGTAGTGGTAGACCGATGCAGAATCGGATGAATTCTCCGTCGGATTTAAAGAAGGAATCACAGTTTCGAATCATAAGATTTTCTCTTATACAATGTTCAAATAGATGGGATGCGGTTAGACTTGCATCAAGTGATTGAAGCAGTATAAAATTAGCTTCGGATTTATATAATCGAAATTTCTTAGAAGCATTTAATTCGGAGTAAATATAATTTTTTTCCGATTCGATTAAAGATTTTGTCGCTTCGATGTAATCGATATCTTCAAACATAATATGTCCGGCGTTTGCTGCGATGCTATTTAATGACCAAGGGTTTTGAACAGCCTTTAAATGATTTAAAAATTGTTTATTTGAAGTGATTCCATATCCAAATCGAAGTCCTGGCACAGCGAAGAACTTAGAAGTTCCACGCAATATAATAAGATTATCATAATCTGTCACGAGTGATATAGCTGTAATGGCTGTTAGATTGCTTGAAAATTCTATATAAGTTTCATCGATCATAACAAAGATATTGTGTGAGCGACAGTAATCTAATATAGCAACGAGTTGCTGAGTATCTAATGCAGTACCAGTAGGATTGTTTGGATTGCAGATTACCAAAAAATCATATTCGTCATTTAACTCAGAATACAATGAGTCTAATGAAAGTTGAAAGTCATCGTGTGGTTTTAATAAATAATGATGGAGTGTTCCTCCAGCTAGTTTGATTTCGCGCTCATATTCGGAATATGTTGGACCGATTTGCAAGGCTTTTTTCGTACCTAAGTTATTAATAAGGAGTGAAATTAATTCACTTGTACCATTTCCGACTATAATGTGCTCGAAGTCTGCATTGCAATAATTGCTGATAGAATGGCGAAGTGAAGTGTAGTTGCGATCGGGATAATCCGATAACAAGGATAGGTGAGCCCTTGTATATTCTAAGAAGTTTGGAGACATTCCGAGCGGATTAACATTTCCAGCTAAATTTATAATTTCTTCGATTGGTACCTTATAGTGTGCTGATATTTGATGTAAATCACTTCCGTGAAATTGTTGTGTATGATTCATAGCAGTAGTCCTTTCTTTGTGTACTGGTAAAAAGTAACATCCTTTCTCAATTTCTAATATAAGTATAGAAGAATTTGATTGCATGAATGATAGTAGTAATGCTATAATTCATTATAGCGAGTCTAAGAAAAAAATCAATAAGAATAACAAGTAGGTGAGATATTGAAGCATAGAGTTAAACATTTTGTAAGTAATGAATTTCAGATGGGGAAACCTGATGTTGTATTTTCTGAAACCCATTTGGTTTTGAAAATCGGTGAGGGCGAAATATACAGTGGCAACTTTGTAATTGAAAGTGCAAATGAAAATGATATCTATGGAGCTGTATACACAAATTCTATCAGACTACAGTGTCTACAAGATAATATAGATGGTGGTTCTGTTAAAATTTGTTTCCAGTATAATGGAATGGGATTACATCCAGGGTTTGTAGAGAAAGGGCATATCTATATTGTGTGTAATGGTGGAGAGTTTGAGATACCATTTTCCGCAATTATAAGAAAACCTTTTATTGCCACATCTCAAGGAAATATTCAGGATTTGAAAGGATTTAAAAAAGTTGCATTCCATGATTTTGAAGAGGCAAAGAAGATATTCCATTCAAAAGATTTCTACGAATTGATTAAGTATGAACCTTCTAAGATTAAGCACCTCTATAGTAATATGAGAAAGTGGAGTTTAGAGGCGAAAGATTTGGAAGAATTTTTAGTTTCGATTAAGCAGAAAGAAAAGATATATATTAGTTTTTCGGAATCTGAAAAAAAATACAGTAATGTAGACAAAACATTTGTTGATAAGATAAAAATCGTAAAAAACACATGGGGATATATGAGATGGAACATCCGCGCAGTTGGGGATTTTCTTTTGTTGGGACAGGACCAGTTGTGCACAGATGAATTTACAGACACGGAGTACGAATTGGCTTATCAAATAGATGATGAAGAGCTTCATTATGGGAATAATTATGGACAAATTATCATTGAGAATGATTTTGATAGCATCGTTTTTAGTATTACGATTAAAAATCGTAGAATAGAGCGTCAAGACGATAGAAGTGCAGACTTTCTAATGGCTCGATTAATAAAGAGCTATGTAAAAGCAGATGCACAGCATGATTTTAACAGTAAATGGGTGCAAGGTTCTATTCAGTTGTTGATGGATTTAGAAGCAAGTGATACACAAAATCGTATCTATAAACTGATGAGAGCGCATGTCTATCTCTTGGATGAACAAAAAGAAGAGGCAAAGTGGATTTTAGATGATTATAATTATAATAAGTTTGGCATCGGACGTGATGTAGAGGTTGATGCATATTACTTATATTTGACAGCTTTGCATAGAGAAAATTCTAGTTATACAAAAAAGGTGGTAGACGAACTACAAAAATTATATATTAAATATTCAGGTTCATGGAAAATATTATGTATGCTTGTACAAATCGACCCATATTATACGGATGCATTTGAGCGGAAACACGCCCTGGAACACCAATATTATCTAGGAGTTCACAGTATGATTTTGTATCTAGAGGGGTATAAATGCTTTTCTAGTCGTTGTAGTAACTTAAAGAAGATTGGTGAATTTGAAATTCAAATTCTTAATTTTGCCACAAAACACAAGATAATATCTAAGGAATTGGCATTATATGCGGCAAATCTAGCGATGCAGCATAAAGAATTTAATCCGAGGATTTTGAAAGTTTTAGAAGAAGCATATATGATTCATAATGATATCGCCTTGCTTATGACAATTTGTACCATTTTGATTAAAGGGAATATCACAGATAATCGATATTTCAAGTGGTATGAGCTTGCGATTAAAGAAGAATTGAAAATCGCCAAGATATTTGAATACTATATGAGTAGTATCAATGAAGAAATTTATTCGGAAGAACTGCCACGTACGATCTTTTTATATTTTGCACATGGAAGCAACTTGCCTAAGAATAAGCTTGCCTTTTTATATGCGAATCTCGTAAGTTATGAAAAAGAATCAAGTGAGTTATTTGCTTATTATAGGGAGCGGATTACTGTATTTACCATGCAGCAATTGGAGCAACGACGAATCAATAAGCATCTTAGGATTTTGTACCGATATTGCTTGAATGAAAATGAGATGAATATTGAAAAAATTCGAGCGATTTACAATATTACATTTTCTTACCTTGTGAAGACAACGGCTAAGAATATTAAGAGTGTCGGTGTAATTGACGAGGATGGTTTGATGAGGCAAAAAGTATCATATAAGGAAAAAGGAGCAATTGTTGTGCTTGATTCCAAGGATGATATACTTGTATGGGAAACGAAATCAGGAGAGCATTTGATAGGGAATGTTGACTTTCAATCAGAGCGAATGTTTTATGAAATTCCCTTTGTAGAGATTTGCAATAAACATCTAGATATTTATGGAAAAAAAGAAGCGGAGCGAGAGTTAATCGAATTAAATTATGAGAATCTAGGGAATATTGGTCCTCATATATTTGAAGAAACAGAAGTTCTTGAGTTCTGTAACGAAGTAATCATAGAGAATGAATTTATAGAAGATGCCTTGTTGGAGTATCTATGTTTGTATTTGTTTAAAAGAGAAGTGTATGATAGAAATATCTTGGTCTATTTATCGATGTATTATTCAGGTGATACAAAGACTCAAAGAGATATTTGGAATGCTGCAATTGACTATGAAATTGATGTGATTCGACTTTCCTCTAATATATTATCTAATGCAATATATACTGGGAATATTTTGGGGTGTGAAGAAATATTTTTCTATTATTACGAGAATGAAGCAAATTTACGCGTTGTATCGGAATATTTGTCCATTTATGCAAGGGAATATTTTGTCATGAACAAGCAGATTAATCCTAAAATCATACAAATTATTAAGAATGAATTGGTACAAAAAGTTGAGCTGGCAAATATTGTTAAAATTGCATTATTGCACTATCATTCAAGGCAAGAATATGATGCAGGTGATGTGGAACTTTTAAAACGCTGTATGCAAGAACTTTGCGAAAAACAAATATATTTCTCTTTCTATTTTAGATACAGCGAAACTTGGTTGAGAGAAGTTCAGCTCTGGGATAAGACATTGGTATCCTATGTATCGAAATGGAATGGAAAAGTGCGCATATTCTATCGTCTATTGAAAGAGGAGATGGAAGAGCCAGCATACGAGTCGGAGGTTCTCATGTCGATGTATGAAAATATTTACGTGAAAAAGTTACTGATATTTCAAGATGAGACACTTCAGTATTATTTTCAAGAGGAAAAGAATGGAGAAGTTGTCAATAGTAAAACATATCAGTATAAGGCAAACACGGAGCAAACATATTATGGGAAATATGGTAGGTTGAATGAATTGCTTCAATCAGAGAAATTAGATGAGGAGAAATTTAAAGCCTATGCCTTAGAAAATGTTCAGGCAAAAAAGGTGTTTGTACCTTATGATTAGGAGAAAGTAATGGACGGAAAAATAATAGGATATGATATAAGTGACACATCTTGTCAAATTAGTTTTTATAGTGAGAATATGGACGAGCCAGAAACATATGAAGCTTCTCCGGAAAGTTTTCAAATCCCGTTGGTTATCGGTCAAAAAAATGATGTATGGGCAATTGGAATCGGAGCAAAAAGGCTTTCGATCTTACATGATGGAGAAATTGCATCAGAGTTAGTATCTAGCGCACTTTTAAGAAAAAAAATTATGTTAGATGGGAAAACCTATGATGCAGTTTGGCTATTGGCGAAATTTGTTAAAATATCATTGGAACAATTTGAAGGTATCGAGGCGATTGTTTTCACAGTGCCGGAATTAAATGAAGAACTTGCCAACATATTGCGTGGTGTTGCAAGACATATAGGGATAGAGACTCAAAATATCTGTGTCCAAGATTATAATGAGAGTTTTTCTAATTATATGTTTAACCAACCAAAGGAGTTGTGGCAATATGAAGCTGCTCTGTTATACTGTGACAAAGATGAAATTAGAGCGAGCATGTTGTATAAGATAAAGACGGCGCTTAGAGATGAACCTAGTAATTTTATCTCGGTAGAAGATGTTGCGTTTGCAAAAAAAGAAGAAATGGATGCGATTTTCCCTTTGTTGCATGGAGAGAGAGCACGGGAAGCAGATGAGCGGTTTAAATTGTTTTTGCAAAATGTATTTGAACAAAGAGTGATTTCTTCGGTGTATTTAACTGGGGAAGGATTTGATAACAATTGGTATCCAGAGTCTCTGAAAAGTATATGCAATGGGAGACGAACATTTTTAGGAAGTAATTTATTTAGCAAGGGTGCATGTTTTAGTGCTATGAGGCGTTGGTACAAAATCTCAGACGGGCAACTGTATATCGATGAACATAAATTGACACATCGGATATCGCTGAAAGTGATTTCAAGAGGAGAAACACAGATTCTTCCAGTGGTTCAATGGGGTAAAATCTGGTATGAATCTACGGATCAATGGGAAGTGTTGTTAGAAGATACGGAAGACCTAGAACTCAATGTCGAATCCATTTATAAGGGGAAATTAAAATCAATCCAAATACCACTAGATGGGCTAATGGAAAGAGAGTCGTTTACTACAAGGGTTTTGATTAAAACGCAGTTCATGGATGCAAAGAACTGTACGATTACATTGACAGACTTGGGCTTTGGGGAATTCTATCCAGCTTCTGGATTTGAAACAGAGACCAAAATATTTTTAGGGGGAAACTATGGGAAACATCATTCTGTGTCATAATGTGAGAGCGACTGCTCCCTATGAAATCACTAGAATACATCATAAAATATATACGTTTGAAGAGTTGTGCTATTACTTGGGCAAGAATATTTATCTAGTGGATAGTACAATTATGAATGAGCAATTATGTGTGTGGTTATCAGAAGAATTAAAGCTAGATGAGCTCTCAAGTGAGATTATTGATTCATTGCATGCAAAATGTAGCGTAGAAACATTTATTTTGACGATTCTTAGAAGTAGTGATATGTATTCTGATATGCAGTTGAATCAATTGCAAGAAGAATTGAGAAAACTCAACTACCTTGAAGAGGTAGAAATTGTCAAGAAAAAGGCAGATAACCTTTTGGTGAATGGCGAAGTAGAATTGGCAATCTTGTTTTACACATCCATTCTTAGGAAAGAGCATAATAACAAAGTTGATGAGTTGTTTTATGGGAAGATATACGCTTGTCTTGGCGCTTGCTATGGAAGGCAGTTCTTGTATCAAGAAGCAATGACTATGTATGACAAAGCATTCCAGATTAATAATGACCCAATGTTTGTAAAATGTTACTTATATGCAGCGAAAAAACATTTGGACACGACAGAGTATAAGTTGCTGATTGCTAAGAGTGAAGTTTATGAAGAGTTAGACGATATTCTACAAAGAGAATCGAATTCCGTCGAGGAAGTCTTGCAGGTCAAGCCATCGAAGCAATTATTAGAGGAATGGAAAGAGTTATATCGACAAGGGAATAAATAATCATGTCGCAAAAGATTGAATTGTGTATAAATACGACACAATTAACGAAAATAAACATAAATAGTCGAAAAATATAATAAATTTGCTATTGCATTACTTCTTTTATGCCATTATAATACATTTGTGGTGTGTTGAATGTGGAATGGTGATGCTATGGAAAAGCTAAATGTTGCTATTGCTGACGATAATGAAAAAATGTTAGAAATTTTAGGCGAAATTATCGATAGCGATGAGGAGTTACATCTCGTAGGGAAAGCAAGCAATGGAGAAGAAATGTGTCAAATCATAAAAAAACATGAGCCAGATGTGGTGCTGTTGGATTTGATTATGCCTAGGATGGATGGATTGACTGTTATGGAAAATGTTCAACAAGACCATGGGTTGAATAAGTTACCAGGATTCATAGTTATCACGGCAGTTGGACAAGATAGTATTACGGAAGATGCATTTCGAAAGGGAGCAAATTATTTTATCATGAAGCCGTTTAATCGGGAGAGTATTATCAGTAGAATAAAAGGAATTAAGCAGATGAATTCGAGCGAAAAGCCTTCCAATGTTACAAAAATTATTCTTCAAGATAAAGAGGAAGACTTAGAAAAACATGTGACATCGATGCTACATGAAATTGGGATACCAGCGCATATAAAAGGATATCATTATTTGCGGGATGCGATTTTAATGTCAGTGGAAGATATGGATATTTTAAATGCGATTACCAAGGTACTTTATCCAAGTGTGGCTAAGAAAAATAGAACCACCTCTAGCCGCGTAGAACGGGCGATTAGACATGCGATTGAAGTGGCATGGAGTAGAGGGAAAATTGATACAATAGAGGAATTGTTTGGTTATACGGTGAGCAATGGAAGAGGGAAACCGACGAATTCTGAATTTATTGCATTGATATCTGATACAATTAGATTAAAGTATAAAATGAATAAATAAAACGAAAAAAACCTTTTCGTTTAGAAAAACCCTTTTTGTTTAGAAAAAACTTTCCATTCGGCACATAATGTTGTATAATTGTCAGGAAATGGTACTTAATAGTTATACTTTAGTGGAGGACGGATATGAAAAAAATACTTTTTACAGCATCAGAAGCAGTTCCATTTATTAAGACAGGGGGATTAGCCGACGTTGTAGGAGCATTACCAAAATATTTTGATAAAGATAAATTTGATGTAAAAGTAGTACTGCCCAAATATGCATGTATGAATGACAAATATAAGAGTCAATTAGAGTACAAAACACATTTTTACATGGAATTAAGTTGGAGAAGACAGTATGTGGGGATACTAGAAACACAAATTGACGGAGTTACATTTTACTTTATTGATAATGAATATTATTTTAGCGGAGACAAGCCTTACGGAGATACTTATGATGACGTGGAACGATTTGCATTTTTTTCAAAAGCAATCGTACAGATGTTGCCAATTCTCGATTACAAACCAGATATAATACATTGTCATGATTGGCAGACAGGGTTGGTTCCGGTATTTTTAGATAACTATCGCTATTGGGATCATTATTATTCCAATATTCGAACTGTGATGACCATACATAATTTAAAATTCCAGGGAGTATGGGACATAAAACGTATCAAAGATATTACAGGATTGCCAGATTATTATTTTACCATTGATAAACTGGGTGTAAAAGATGATGCGAATTATTTGAAAGGCGGAATCGTATATTCTGATGTGATTACGACAGTGAGTAATTCATATGCAGAGGAGATTAAAAGCCAGTTTTATGGTGAAGGCTTAGATGGTTTGATGTTTGCGCGTAGAAATTCGCTCAGAGGAATTGTAAATGGAATAGACTATGCAGAATATGATCCGGCATCAGATGATCTCATTACAAAACGATTTACGATATCAACATTCAGAAAATACAAGTTCAAGAACAAAGAAGCATTGCAAAAAGAGTTGGGCTTAGAAGTAAATAAACAGATTATGATGCTAGGAATTGTTTCGAGATTAACGGATCAAAAAGGTTTTGATCTAATTGAATGTGTGATGGATGAATTATGTCAGGATTCAATCCAAATTGTTGTATTGGGCACGGGTGATGAAAAATATGAAGAAATGTTTCGGGATTTTGCACAGAAATATCCGAATAAAGTTTCAGCGAATATTTTTTACTCAGAGGATCGTGCACGTAAGATTTATGCATCTTGTGATGCATTTATTATGCCGTCACTATTTGAGCCATGCGGGCTGAGCCAATTGATGAGTTTACGATATGGAACCATACCGATTGTTCGTGAGACAGGCGGATTGAGGGATACAGTGGAACCATATAATGAATATGAAAAAACCGGAACAGGGTTTAGTTTCACAAATTACAATGCTCATGAAATGATGCAAACCATTCGTTACGCGGAACATATTTACTATGATAGCAAGCGTGATTGGAATAAAATTGTTGATAGAGCAATGCAAAAAGACTTCTCTTGGACGCAATCAGCGTTACAATATGAAGAAATATATGAGATAATTTAAAAATGGGTATTGACGAATTATAATTATGTGTTATAATCATACGTAGTGCAAAAAAAATACCCGAACAGTCGTATCATGCACAATATAGGGCTGGAGGGGAGGTTAGGTGTGAGTCTATGTCAAATGTAATCGTAAAAGAGAACGAAACGTTAGATAGCGCTTTACGCAGATTCAAAAGAAACTGCGCTAAAGCCGGTATTCAACAAGAGATTCGTAAAAGAGAACATTACGAAAAGCCGAGCGTAAAACGCAAGAAAAAATCGGAAGCTGCTAGAAAACGTAAATATAATTAATGTGCAGAGTTTTGTAAAACATATGAGGTCGTATATAGTAGTATATACGGACCTCATTTTACGTACAAAGATAACTTTTGCATATTTTAATAATTTCAACATATGTATAGATAACAATATGATTGTTGGAGTTATCATGAAGAAAAAAATAGCATTCGTATTATCGTGCATTCTTACAGCCGTCATTATCATAAATCCTATTATGGTAAGCGCGCAGGCGCCTGAAGTAAGTGCTCCTTCTGTAGTTTTGATGGAAGCATCTACGGGACAGGTGATTTATGAAAAAAATTCAAATGAGAAATTACCACCTGCAAGTGTAACAAAGGTTATGACATTGTTATTGATTTTCGAAGCATTAGAAGCTGGAGAAATCGAATTAACCGAGGAGGTTGTTGTTTCGGAGCATGCGGCATCGATGGGAGGCTCTCAAGTGTTTTTGGAACCTGGAGAACGTCAGACAGTGGATACCATGATAAAGTGTATTGTGATATCTTCTGCAAATGATGCTTGTGTGGCTATGGGAGAGATGATAGCAGGAACCGAAGGGGAATTTGTTGCTCGGATGAATGAGCGTGCAAGGGAACTTGGGATGGATGATACGAATTTTGTGAATTGTAATGGGTTGGATGCAGAAGGTCACTTAACCACTTCCTATGACATTGCTCTTATGACGAGAGAGCTGATTACAAAGTATCCTGAAATATATGAATATACAACGATATGGATGGAGGATATTGTACATGAAACAGCGCAGGGAAGTTCAGTATTTGGCTTAAGTAATACAAACAAATTGATAAAACAATATGCCTATGCAACGGGCTTGAAGACGGGATCGACGAGTTTAGCGAAATACTGTTTATCTGCTACAGCAAGCAATGGCGGTATTGATATGATTGCGGTTATTATGGCTGCTCCAAGTGGCAATGATAGAACCAAGGATGCAATCAGTTTATTGGATTATGGATTTGGTGTTTCTCAGAAGTATTCAGATCAAGGAGAGAATATCTATGAGGAGATACCTGTGATAAATGGAACAAAAGATACAATAACAGGTCAGAGTGCTGAACCGTTTGCGTATATTGATATAAATGGTAATGATTTATCGAAGGTTACAAAGGAACTTATGCTGTTCGATGATTTGAAAGCGCCAATTTTAGAGGGTGATAAAATTGGGGAAATCCGATATAAAATTGGAAGCGAAGAACTAGGAAAAGTTGATGTAGTGGCAATGGATTCTGTAGATGAAATGTCATTTTCTTTCGCTTTTCATCATATATTCAAAGAGTTTTGCTTATGATGAGATAGGCGATATAGATGTAAGATCATAAAGGTGTGGAGAAGTACTATGTGGATGTTGATAAGTTTGATTTCGATTGCAATCGTGATGTTTCTAGAAAATCTAAGAGAGCGACACACGCTAAAAGTTACGAAGTATCGTGTGAATTCTCCGAAGTTACCGAGATTAGAAAAAGATAAGAAAATTATTTTTCTTACGGATTTACATAACAAGACCTACGGGGAATCGAATGAGAAAATTATAAAAATTATATTAAAGGAGAAACCGGATTGTATCTTCATCGGTGGAGATATGGTTCTAGGTATCGATAAAAAACCTTGTGATGTAGCATTAAAACTTATTCGAAGATTGACAAAGATTAGTAAGGTTTATTATGCAAATGGGAATCATGAACAACGGATGAAGGAACATCCAGAAAAATACGGAAATGATTACAAAATATATCGAAAGAAATTGAAAGATTGTGGAGTGATCTTTTTGGAGAATCAAAGCATATCATTATATTATTCACCAGAGATTCAGGATAAAATCCAAATAACTGGGGTAGAAATACCAGAAAAATATTATCGCAAATTTCCAAAGGGAACATTGAAACATACGGAAATAGAAGCGTTAATCGGTGAGGGAAATCGAGAAAAGTATCAAATTTTATTGGCACATAATCCGGCGCATATCAACACATATATTAATTGGGGGGCGGATTTGGTATTGTCAGGGCATTATCATGGAGGGATGGTTCGAATTCCATTTCTAGGAGGTGCCATCAGTCCCCAAGGAAAATTATTTCCACCTTATGCGGGAGGACAATATCGGTTTGACAAATCAGATATCATTGTGAGCCGAGGATTAGGTGAACATACAATCAAGGTACGGTTGTTCAATGAGCCTGAGGTTGTTGTGGTTCATTTGAATGGAGAGAAGAAATAGAAGAGGTTGGATATGGGAATACCAGTGAAATTGGAGGTGTTTGAGGGTCCATTGGATCTGTTGTTACACCTGATTGACAAAAATAAAATAGATATCTATGATATCCCGATTGTGTTAATTACGGATCAGTATATGGAGTATATTCGCGAAATGGATACAAAGGATATGAATGTCATGAGCGAGTTTTTGTTGATGGCGGCAACCTTATTAGATATCAAATGCAAGATGCTCTTGCCAAAAGAGGTTCTAGATGATGAGGAAGAAGAGGATCCACGGGAGGCGTTGATTGCACAATTGTTGGAATATAAGATGTATAAGTGTATGGCTGTAGAGCTGAAAGATTTAGAGCAAGGAGGACAATATACCTTCTACAAGACACCTACCATACCCGATGAGGTTCGTCAATATCAAGAGCCTATCGATTTGGATGAATTATTAGACGGAGTGACAACTGGGTTGTTGGATAAGATTTTTCAACAAGTGATTCGTCGAAATTATGATAAGGTGGATCCGGTTCGGAGTAAATTCGGTAAGATTGAACGGGAAGAAGTGAATCTGGATGACAAATTAACGTACTTGATGTCGAGGGTGGAGCTGCAACATAAAATCAGTTTTCATACGTTGTTGATGGAACAAGAGAGTAAAATGCATGTAGTGGTTACCTTTCTAGCTGTTTTGGAATTGATGAAGTTAGGGAAGATTGTTATTGAGCAAGCTGAACTCTTTGATGATATTTATATTTATTCAGCGGCATAATTGACAGAAGAAGGAGATAGATGTGAAAGTGAGTAAAATAGAAGGGATTATAGAAGCGATTCTTTTTACTATGGGAGAATCAGTAGAGCTTAGTAAAATAGCGGCAGCAATCGAGCAAGATGAGAAGACGACGGCAAAGATTATTGCGAACATGAAATCGCGCTACTCTAGCGAAGAGTACGGTATGCAAATCATTGAACTGAATGGTTCTTATCAGATGTGTACGAAAAACGAGTATTATGAATACTTGATTCGTATTGCAAAACAACCACGAAAATTAGTCCTGACAGAAGTAATGTTAGAGACTTTGTCCATCATTGCTTACAAACAACCAATCACCAAAATTGAAATCGAAAATATCCGTGGGGTAAAATCCGATCATTCTGTAAATCGACTGATCGAATATGGGTTGGTCGAGGAAGTTGGACGGTTGAATGCGCCTGGACGCCCGCATCTATTTGCTACGACAGAAGAATTTCTAAGAAGATTCTCAGTTCAATCACTAGAGCAATTGCCATATATCGATACGGCGCAGATTGAAGAACTAAAGTCAGAGGCACAAGAAGAGATTCAATTAAAGCTAAATGTATAATTCTAAATTCGAATAGAAAGAAAATTTTATATGAAAACAATATGTTCTGTCATGTTAATTCTCACACTGATGTGGATGTTACCTCAGAAAACATATGCAAATGAAGAAGTAGGTCAACTGTACGCCCTTTCTGCCGTCATGATGGATGGTGAGAGTGGGCGTATTTTATTTGAGAAAGAAGGGGAAGAACCACGTGCAAATGCTAGTACTACGAAAATCCTTACCTGTATCATTGCTTTGGAAAATTCTATGCTTGATGAAACAGTTGTGGTGAGTGCGAATGCTACAACGCAACCAAAGGTACACTTGGGTATGCAGGAGGGAGAAGGATATGTGTTAGAGGATTTGTTATATTCTTTGATGCTAGAATCTCACAATGATAGTGCGGTTGCAATTGCAGAACATGTCGGAGGAAGTGTGACGAATTTTGCATCTCTGATGAATCATAAGGCTGCCACGATCGGATGTGAAGATTCTTATTTCATTACGCCAAATGGACTCGATGCATCAGACGAACAAGGGTTTCATCATACTACAGCAGAAGATTTGGCTCGAATCCTGATGTATTGTATGAATCAATCCCCAAAAGCAGATGAGTTTCTTCGAATTACTCAAACAAAAAATCACACATTTCATAATGAAGATGGATTAAGGAGTTTTTCTGTAAATAACCATAATTCCTTATTGGATATGACTTCAGAGGCGGTAACAGGAAAAACAGGATTTACCAATGATGCAGGTTATTGTTATGTGGGTGCGATTGAAAGCGAAGGACGGACGTTTATTGTGGCACTTCTAGGTGCTGGGTGGCCATATAACAAGAATTATAAGTGGGAAGATTGCATGGAGTTATTTGGTTACGGGAAGACAAATTATAAAAATTATGAATTAAGAACGGTGTCTGGAGATGATCAGTGGAAGCAAATTACATATGTGAATGGAAAAAACTTAGAAAATAGAGATGAAACTTTGCTCAAGGTAGAAACAGGAGAAACCATCAATCTCTTAAAAAGAAAAGATGAGAAAGTGGAAATTCTATTGGAATATCCTGGGGTGATAAAAGCCCCAGTAGAAGAGGATACATTGGTTGGGACAGCGCGCTATTTAGTAGATGGTGAAATTTGGAAGGTGGATGGGATATACACCACGGAAAATATAGAGGAAACCGATATGTGGTTTGAGCTATACAAGAGATTATTCACTCTTTTTCACAAGGAAAGTAAATAATTTGTAAGGTTATTGATATAAATTACACAAAACAGTTGAAAAGAATTTCCACCTATCATATAATAAGAAATGTATAACTTTTACAGTTATTAAAATTAGTTAGAAAACGGAGGAAAATTCTATGAGTAACAACACATCCAGTGTAGCGAGTAAACGAATTGAGTCATTACTTGATACGGGTAGTTTTGTTGAAATTGGAGGGTCAATTACAGCTCGAAATACTGATTTTAACATGACAGAAAATGCAATGCCATCAGATGGTGTAATAACCGGATATGGAGTGATTGACAGCAATTTGGTCTATGTGTATAGCCAAGATGCTTCGATTATGAAGGGGTCTATGGGTGAGATGCATGCCAAGAAAATTGCAAATATCTATGATATGGCAATGAAGATGGGTGCACCAGTTATAGGGTTAATTGATTGTGCAGGATTAAGACTACAAGAGGCGACAGATGCTTTACATGCATTTGGTTCATTGTATATGAAACAAGTGATGGCCTCAGGAGTAATTCCACAGATTACAGCGATTTTTGGCATGTGTGGAGGCGGATTGGCTTTAGTTCCTGCATTGACTGATTTCACATATATGGAAGAAAAGAACGCGAAATTATTCGTGAATTCACCAAATGCTTTGGCTGGAAATACAGCAGCTAAATGCGATATCTCGACAGCACAGTACCAAAGTGAGGTAATTGGACTTGTGGACGGTGTTGGTTCTGAAGAAGAAATTCTTACAAATATTCGTGGCCTAGTGGCTATCTTACCAGCAAACAATGAGGATAATGATGCATATGACGAGTGTACGGATGACTTGAATCGTGCATGTGCAGATATTGAAAACGCAGCAGAAGATACTTCAATCGTATTATCTATGCTTGCTGATAACCAATTATTCATTGAAACGAAAAAAGATTATTCAAAAGATATGGTGACAGGATTTGTTCGTTTGAATGGAATGACAGTTGGCGTAATTGCAAACCGTACAAAGGTATATGATGCAAATGCAGAAGTACTTGAATCTTATGATGGAAGCTTGTCAGCAAGTGGATGTAGCAAAGCAAGTAAATTTATTACATTTTGTGATGCATTTAGTATTCCGGTTCTTACATTAACAAATGTGAATGGATATGAAGCGACTCAATGTTCTGAGAAGAGAATTGCGAAAGAAGCAGCGAAATTGACCTATGCGTTTGCAAATGCTACAGTTCCCAAAGTAAATGTAGTAATCGGAAAAGCTTTTGGAAGTGCATATGTGACAATGAACAGTAAGTCAATCGGTGCAGATATGGTATATGCTTGGCCAAATGCTAGTATCGGTATGATGGATGCGGATATGGCAGCCAAGATTATGTATGCGGATTCTGAGCCAACTACAATCAAGGAAAAATCAGCACAATATAGTGAATTACAATCCAGTGCAATTTCAGCGGCGAAGAGAGGGTATGTTGATACCATCATCAATCCTGCAGATACAAGAAAATATGTAATCGGAGCATTCGAGATGTTATTCACGAAGCGAGAAGAACGTCCGATGAAAAAACATGGTTCAATTTAGAGAGGTGACAATTAGTGAAGAAAAAAATTAGCTTATTATTATTGACGATAATTTGTGTATTTGCTATTGTTGGATGCTCGAGCTCGGAGGTTACTCCTGAGCAAGAAACGCAAGAATTGAGTGTGATTTCAGATACTATGATTCAGAGTTTTGCTGCGATGCAAGCGGCAGACCTCGAGATATTCCTAGGATATTCGGATGAAGACTTAGATGCGATTATGGCAAATTCACAGTTACCGATTGAAGGAAAAGACTTCCGTACAATGATTACCGCTTGGAAGGGATCTATAGAAGAGTGTGGAATGCTTGTGGAATATGGCGAGTATTCGGCAACAATATCAAATGGTGATGTGATTGTAGAAACAGAAGCACAGTTTGAAGAAAGAGCTGCAAGTGTCGAGTTCATGTTCAATGATGAGGGACATTTGGAATCGATGACGGTATCTCCAGTGTACACGATGGGAGAAATCCTTGCAAAGGCAGGAATGAATACACTTTTGGGTATGGGAACTGTTTTTGTAGTTCTAATCTTTATATCATTTATAATTTCATTATTTAAATTTATTCCTGCATTGGAAGCGAAATTTAATAAGAAACCAGAAGTGCAAGAAGTTGTGAAAGATGTAAAAGAGGAGAAGCCAGTAGTGGTAACGGCTCAAGAAGATGACTCACAATTGATTGCAGTAATCGCGGCAGCGATTGCAGCAGCAGAAGGAACTACAACAGATGGATTTGTGGTTCGATCAATAAAACGTAGAAAATCAAACCAGTGGAATGGATAGAATTTAGGAGGAATTTAAGATGAAAAACTATACAATTACAGTGAATGGAGTTGCATACGATGTAGCGGTAGAAGAAAAAGGGGCATCTGCATCCGTAGCAGCACCAGTTATGGCAGCGGCACCAATAGCGGCAGCACCAGTAGCAGCGCCAGCAGCAAGTGCACCAGCAGGCGGAATTGAAGTAAAAGCAGGAGCAGCTGGAAAAGTGTTCAAGTTAGAAGCAAATGTAGGACAAGCAGTAAAAAAAGGTGATACAGTGGTCGTGATTGAAGCGATGAAAATGGAAATTCCTGTTGTTGCACCAGAAGATGGAACTGTAGCAAGTATGAACGTGGCAGTAGGAGATATGATTGAATCAGGAGCAGTATTAGCAACATTAAACTAAGGTAACGACGGAGGTTAAAACATGGATTATATTATGAGCACTTTAGGAAATCTTGTGCAACAGACTGCTTTCATGAACCTAACATGGGGAAACCTTGTTATGGTTGGAGTTGCTTGCCTTTTCCTATTCTTAGCTATCAGACATGGATTTGAACCACTTTTATTAGTACCGATTGCTTTTGGAATGTTGTTAGTAAACATTTATCCGGATATTATGATTTCGGCAGAAGAATCTTCTAATGGAGTGGCAGGTCTATTACATTATTTTTATTTGCTAGATGAATGGGCAGTATTGCCGTCGCTGATCTTCTTAGGGGTAGGAGCGATGACAGACTTTGGACCATTGATAGCAAATCCAAAAAGCTTTTTGCTTGGTGCAGCGGCACAATTTGGTATCTTTGGAGCTTATTTTGGAGCGATGGCACTTGGATTTTCGGACAAAGCAGCAGCGGCGATTTCAATTATCGGTGGAGCAGACGGTCCAACATCAATCTTTTTAGCTGGTAAATTAGATCAGACAGCAATCATGGGACCGATTGCGGTTGCGGCATACTCGTATATGTCACTGGTACCAATCATTCAGCCACCTATTATGAAATTACTTACAACAGAGAAAGAGCGTAAGATTAAGATGGAACAATTGAGACCAGTTTCAAAATTGGAGAAGATCTTATTCCCAATTATTGTTACAATCGTGGTTTGTTCAATCTTACCATCGACAGCACCACTGGTAGGTATGTTGATGTTAGGTAACTTATTCCGTGAATCGGGAGTAGTAAGACAATTAACAGAGACAGCATCAAACGCGTTGATGTATATCGTGGTAATCCTTCTTGGTACTTCAGTAGGAGCGACAACAAGCGCAGAGGCTTTCCTAAATCTACAGACACTTTATATCGTTGCTCTAGGTCTTGTAGCGTTTATGTTTGGAACAGCAGCTGGGGTAATCTTTGGTAAGATTATGTGTAAAGCAACTGGAGGTAAGGTGAATCCACTCATCGGGTCGGCGGGAGTTTCCGCTGTTCCTATGGCAGCTAGGGTATCTCAAAAGGTGGGAGCGGAAGCAGACCCAAGTAACTTCTTGTTGATGCATGCAATGGGACCAAACGTTGCTGGTGTTATCGGTACAGCAGTTGCAGCCGGTACATTTATGGCAATCTTCGGTGTGCAATAAAACAAATTTGAAAATATAAGGAGAAATAGACATGGAGAAAAAACCGATCAAAATAATGGAAACCGTTCTTCGTGATGCACATCAATCATTGATTGCAACTAGAATGACAACGGAACAAATGTTACCAATTATTGATAAAATGGATAAAGTAGGATATCATGCAGTTGAGTGTTGGGGAGGAGCTACATTCGACGCTTCTATCCGATTCTTAAAAGAAGATCCATGGGATCGATTACGTAAGTTCCGTGATGGATTCAAAAACACAAAATTACAGATGCTTTTCCGCGGACAAAATATCTTAGGATATCGTCCATATGCTGATGATGTTGTAGAGTATTTCGTACAAAAATCAGTAGCAAACGGAATGGATATTATCAGAATCTTCGACTGTTTGAATGACCTTAGAAACTTGCAAACAGCAGTTTCAGCAGCGAACAAAGAAAAAGGACATGCACAAGTTGCTCTTTCTTATACTTTAGGAGAGGCATATACTCAGGATTATTGGGTGAATATGGCACGTGATGTTCAAGAGATGGGCGCAAATTCAATCTGTATCAAGGATATGGCTGGTTTGTTATTGCCATATCAGGCAACGGAATTAGTGCAAGCATTAAAAGATACCGTAGAGATCCCAATTCAATTACACACACACTATACTTCAGGTGTTGCTTCAATGACATATCTAAAAGCAGTTGAAGCAGGAGTGGATGTGATTGATACTGCAATGTCTCCATTTGCACTTGGAACATCACAACCAGCAACAGAAGTTATGGTTGAAACATTTAAGGGTACACCATATGATACAGGATTTGATCAAAATTTATTGGCTGAGATTGCAGATTACTTCAGACCATTAAAGGATCAGGCTCTAGAGAGTGGATTGTTGAATCCAAAGAACTTGGGTGTAAACATCAAGACATTATTATATCAAGTACCAGGTGGTATGTTATCAAACCTTACATCTCAATTGAAAGAACAAGGTGCTGAGGATAAGTATTATGAAGTTCTTGAAGAAGTACCAAGAGTTCGTAAGGACTTAGGAGAATGCCCACTTGTTACTCCTTCTTCACAAATCGTTGGTACTCAAGCAGTATTTAACGTATTGATGGGTGAGAGATATAAGATGGCTACCAAAGAGACAAAAGATGTATTTGCAGGAAAATATGGTAGAACTGTTAAACCATTCGATCCAGAGATCCAGAAGAAGGTTATCGGAGATGTAGAGCCGATTACATGTAGATTTGCAGATACTTTGCCTGCAGAATTAGATACTTTGGAAGCAGAAATCGCGCAATACAAGCAACAAGATGAGGACGTATTGTCATATGCATTGTTCCCACAGGTTGCAATTGAGTTCTTTAAGTATAGAGATGCACAAAAGACTAAGATTGATGCGAATGTCGCAGATACAAAAGATGGAGCATATCCAGTTTAACAATCATATTGAAAATTATAAGTAAAATTTCATAGGATGACAGGCAGTGGAAACATTGTCTGTCATTTATGAATTTTGATGGGACGGAACATGAAAATATTAGGAATAACAGGTGGAATTGGATCGGGAAAAAGCGAGGCACTTAAATATCTGAATACAAAGCCAGGAGTGGTTACATATGAGGCAGATAAAGTAGCACATGAGATTCAGGGGATTGGAAAATTTGCATATTTAGAGATCGTACGTGAGTTTGGAGCAGAAATTTTAGACGAGGTAGGAAATATCGATCGAAAAGCACTAGGAAATATTGTGTTTCGAGATGCTAAGAAATTAGCAATGCTAAATCAAATTATGCATCCAGCGGTAAAAAATGAAGTCAATCGTTTGATTGCAGTACATGAAAAATCAGGGTGTGAGGTGTTTGTTTTAGAGGCAGCACTTTTATTAGAAGAAAAATATCAACAAATCTGTGATGAAATATGGTATATTAGAACAGATGTGAATATTCGCAGAGATAGAGTTGTAAAAAATAGAAACTGTACGGAGGGTAAATTTCTAGATATTAACCACCTACAGTTAAGTAACGAGGCGTTTGAAGAGGGGTGTGACTATATCATTGATAATACCGGGACACTAGAGTCACTCCACAAAAAAATTGACAAAGAATTGAAACGCTTATTAGGAGAAATAAATGAAATTATGTAGTATTGCAAGTGGTAGTGGTGGAAACTGTATTTATGTGGGAAGTGCAAATACACACATCTTGATAGATGCAGGAATTAGTAAGAAGAAGATAGAGGCAGGTCTATCGGATATTGGAGTACCTGTTTCTGAGATTAGTGGGATATTTATTACCCATGAACACAGTGATCATATAGCGGGACTCGGTGTGATGTCAAGAGGTTACTCGATTCCGATTTATGCATCTAGTGGGACGATTCAGGGGATAAAACAATCAAAAGCAGTGGGAGAGATTCAAGAAGCATTATTGAATCCTATTGATGTGAATCATCCTGTTACACATGGAGAGTTAGTCATCGAAGCATTCCATATCTCACATGATGCGATAGAGCCAACAGGATATAAAATTACACATGAAGAGAAATCATTAGCGGTTGTAACAGACTTAGGATGTTATGATGAGTATACAATAAATAAATTATGTAAACTGGATGCGGTTTTTCTAGAAGCAAATCATGATGTACATATGTTAGAAGTAGGAAAATACCCATATCCTTTAAAAAAACGAGTCTTAGGAAATAAAGGACATTTGTCGAATGAATTGTCAGGACGGTTACTTTGTGATATACTACATAAAAAATTAAAATATGTAATGCTAGGCCATATTAGTAAGGATAATAATTACGATGAGTTGGCTTATGAAACCGTAAAACTTGAAGTGAACTTAAGTGAAGTTCCATTTAGTTGCAAAGATTTCAAATTGATGGTTGCGAAGAAAGATGGTCTTTCAGAAATGATTATTCTGAATGGATAGTAAAAGAGGAGACACGATATGAAGAAAAGTATAATTACAGTGATAGGAAAAGACAAAGTAGGAATTATTGCAAAGGTTTGTATTTATTTATCTGAGAAGCAAGTAAATGTTTTAGATATTTCACAGACGATAGTCCAAGGATATTTTAATATGATGATGGTTGTGGATATTACTGAGGTAGACCAAAGTTACAATGAGGTTGTAAGCGGTTTGAGTGAACTAGGAGATGAAATCGGAGTTCGTATCCAGTGTCAACGTGAAGAGATTTTCGAAAAGATGCATCGATTATAAGACAATTGGTTCAAAGTTGGCAGATGGTAAGAAAGGGATAGATATTATTATGATTAATATGTATGAAGTGAAAGAAACAAATCGAATGATTCAGGATATGAACCTTGATGTTAGAACGATTACATTGGGGATTAGTCTTATGGACTGTATTGATTCGAATCTAGATGTCTTAAATGAAAAAATATATACAAAGATTACTACACTAGCGAAAAATCTAGTAGAGACTGGAGACCAAATTGGGGATGAGTATGGAATCCCAATTGTAAATAAGAGAATTTCAATCACACCAATTTCACTCATTGGCGGAGCAGCTTGCAAGAGTTCAGAAGATTTTGTTTCGATTGCACGCACTTTGGATCGTGCTGCAAAAGAAGTAGGGGTGAATTTTATCGGTGGATATTCAGCATTGGTATCGAAGGCGATGACGAAGAGCGATGAATGGTTGATTCGCTCTATTCCAAAGGCTCTTTCTACGACGGAACGTGTATGTAGTTCGATCAATGTAGGATCTACTCGATGTGGAATTAACATGGACGCAGTGAAATTATGTGGAGAAATGGTGGTTGCAACAGCAGAAGCAACAAAAGAGATTGATTCTCTCGGTTGCGCGAAATTAGTAATCTTCTGTAATGCTCCAGATGATAATCCGTTTATGGCAGGGGCATTCCTTGGTGTAACAGAGGGGGATGCTGTAATTAATGTAGGTGTCAGTGGGCCTGGTGTTGTCAAAAAAGCATTAGAGCAAGTAAGAGGACAAGGATTTGAAGTTCTATGTGAAACAATCAAAAAGACAGCATTCAAAGTTACTCGTGTGGGACAATTGGTGGCGGAAGAAGCGTCTAAGAGATTAAACATTCCATTTGGAATCGTGGATCTTTCATTAGCACCGACACCAGCTATCGGAGATAGTGTGGCAGAAATATTAGAAGAAATCGGTTTGGAGCGAGTAGGTGCGCCAGGAACAACGGCAGCCTTAGCTTTACTCAATGACCAAGTGAAGAAGGGGGGCGTTATGGCTTCTTCTTATGTAGGGGGATTGAGTGGTGCATTTATACCAGTCAGTGAAGACCAAGGGATGATTGATGCGGTTAATTTAGGCGCGTTGAATCTTGAAAAACTAGAAGCTATGACTTGCGTATGTTCAGTAGGTCTAGATATGATTGCGATCCCAGGAAATACAAAACCGACAACTATATCAGGAATCATTGCTGATGAGATGGCAATTGGAATGATTAATCAGAAGACAACGGCAGTAAGATTGATTCCAGTAATAGGAAAAGATGTTGGAGAGGTAGCTGAATTTGGTGGATTATTGGGTTATGCGCCAATCATGCCTGTCAATGCATTTGGATGTGACGCATTCATAAATCGTACGGGAAGAATCCCAGCGCCGATACATAGCTTTAAAAATTAAGGGGGAACATGGAATGAGGAAAGTTGCAATTATAACAGATAGTAATAGTGGTATTGAGGCGACAGAGGCAAAAGAATTGGGCATATATGTGTTGCCGATGCCATTTTACATGAATGATACATTGTATTATGAGATGGGGCGCCCTGAATTCTTTGAAAGATTGATTGCAGGACAAGATGTGAGCACCTCACAACCGACACCACTATCCATCTGTGAACTATGGGATGAACTGTTGGAGACACATGATGAAATCTTACATATTCCGATGTCTAGTGCGTTAAGCAGTACATGTGAATCCTGTATGACGCTAGCTAGGGATTATGATGAGAGAGTTCAAGTTGTTGATAATAAGAGAATCTCAGTGATTCAAAGACAAGCGGCGCTAAACGCACTGAAATTAAAATCAGAAGGAAAGAGTGCGAAAGACATAAAAGTGATTTTAGAGACAGACAAAAGTGAAGCAAGTATCTATCTTATGGTTGACACTTTGAAATATTTAAAAAAGGGTGGAAGAGTAACTCCAGCTGCTGCCGCAATCGGTACCGTATTGAATATCAAACCAGTATTGCAGATTCAAGGGGGGAAACTGGATGCATTCGCAAAGGTTCGTGGAGTGAAACAAGCGAAAAAAACCCTTCTGGAAGCGATTCAGAAGGATTTGGATACTCGTTTTTCTAATACAGAGATGAAAATGTATGCAGTTCACTCATGTACGGATGAAGATGCCCTAGAATGGCAACGTGAAATAAAGGAAAGATTCCCAGATTACGAGGTAGAATTAGCTGGACTTCCGTTTAGTATCGTCTGCCATGTAGGTGATGGTGTACTAGCAATTGCAGTTGCTAAAGCAAGATAATAGATTGTTCCAATTCGTGAATAAACGAAGTGTTATAACGATTTGTTACCACACTTTCGTATAGGTTGGCTGCATAGATTTCCTTGGATAACATAGCACACGCTATGGGACTGAGGGCATCTATTGCAGTTAATTTTGTGATAATTGGCAAATTCGATTTTTGTTGAATGACCTTCAAAAGTTTCGAAGCATCTTTGCGAAAACCGAGAATGCGTATGTAATGGTGAATAGAAGAGGTAGTATCTTCCAAAGAAGGTGTGATATCTTCCAAAGAAGATGTAATATCTTCTTTTTTTATTCCCAATAAAATGTGAAGCAAACACCGTGATATTCTCGTATAGGTTGTATTTTTTGTTTTTAATGTCTCACAAAATTGCTCGAAATTTATAAAACGATTCTGGTATTTGATAATACGGTTTGCAATATCTTCGGTTACATCAAAATAAGTTGCCAAAGACTCACGAGTTTCATTCAATAGCACTTGACGTAATAATAGTGAGAAGTCATTGGTATAAACGGGGAATCGCTCCATATAGGTATCTTCCATGATGGAGTAGCAATGCTTTGGTATTTGAGTGCGTAGGTGTTGGGTTGCATTGAATACGGAAGCTGATTTAAAGGATGTCCCTTTTTTGAAATTTACATTGGATTGACTGTATTCCAATAGATTTCGGATTGCTGAGGCTGAACTATATTTCTCACTCAGGTGTGCATCATGATAATTGGAGGATTTTCGTTGTATTGTTAAGGGGATAATCTTAGAGCCTAAACGTCGAATCGATTTAATATATTCAATTCCTAGAATATTATTTGGTGACTCTAATAAACTTGCATCAACGGAGTCAGGACCTAAGAAGGATAACATGGCTTGTTGACGAGCAAGAGGAAAGGAAACTCCCGATTTCATCTGTTCTTGCAATATGTTTTGGAATGCTTCTGGTTCTTGAATTAAGACATCTGCAATGCGTGTGAGAGACTCGATATCTCCACACTCGCTTCCAAAACACAGATAATCAATGCATGATAGGGATTCAAGCAAAGATACAGCCCCGAATGCAAAGTATTCTGCGCTTGCAGTTGCATATTGGAGTGGTAACTCAATGACCGCAGATACTCCAGATGCCAGTGCCATCTGTGTCCGAAGATGTTTTGGCATGATAGCTGGTGTTCCGCGCTGAACATAATTTCCGCTCATGATGACCACGATGTGATCTGCATGAGTGAGACGAACTGCTTCGTTAATGTGATATAAATGTCCGTTATGAAATGGATTGTATTCTGTGATGAGTCCGACAACTTTCATAATATTCCCCCTGATAGCCTAAGTTTTTGTGTATTTACATTATACACTATTCATTCAAAAGATTATACACTAATTTTACTTGACATTTATATGGTTTACAAGTTAATCTTGTTGTGATAGGAAGGGAGGTAGACATGAAGGATATTGTTTTAAAGCTTTTGGAGAGAAAACGTTACAAAGAAGCTAGAGATTTTCTCTTAGAAATGTATCCAGTAGATATTGCAGATGCATTACAGACCTTAGATTACAAAGAATTATTGCTGATTTTTCGTCTACTGCCCAAAGAGGAAGCAGCAGAAACTTTTGCATATATGAATATTGAAATGCAAGAGGTTTTAATTAATGCGCTAACAGACGCGGAGATACGTGAAGTAATTGATGAGATGTTTTTAGATGATACAGTAGATATGCTTGAGGAAATGCCAGCAAATGTTGTGGACCGAATCTTGATGGTTACGGATTCGGAAACGAGAAAACAGATTAATCAATTATTGAATTATCCCGAAGATAGTGCGGGTAGCATAATGACTACGGAATATGTTTCCTTGCAGAGAGATATGACAGTTGCAGAAGCGATACAGAAGATTCGACACATTGGAATCGCCTCAGAGACTATTTACACATGTTATGTAACAGAGCGTAGAAAATTAATTGGATATGTAGACATCAAGGAATTATTAATCAGTAGTGATCAAAAATTAATTGAAGATATTATGGATACGAATATTATCTGTGTGGATACCAATGACGACCAGGAAGATGTTTTGAAAATATTCAAAAAATATGGGATGATTGCTGTCCCAGTTGTTGATAAAACTTTATGCATAGTTGGAATTGTTACAGTTGATGATGTAATGTTAATCCAGCAAGAAGAGGGAACAGAGGATATTGTAAAAATGGCGGCTGTTACCCCGAGTCAAGAGTCTTATTTTGGAACGAACGTATTTCAACATGCAAAAAATAGAAGTGTATGGCTTGTGATTTTAATGATTACATCGTCAATTACAGGAGTGTGGATGACTCAATACAGTGAATCATTAGCGATGATTCCTCTGGTAAGTGCGATGATTCCTATGATTATGGGAACTGGTGGGAATTCAGGATCCCAAACCTCCACATTAATGATTCGTGGTATGGCAGTAGATGAGATACATTTGGGTGATGTTTGGAGGATTTTATGGAAGGAATTTCGAATTTCACTGATTGTAGGAGTGATTCTAGGAATTGCAAATGGAATTCGGATTCAATTGATGTATCATGATACTTTGATGGCATTCACCGTATTTATTACATTGATTGCAACGATTATCATGGCAAAGATGGTAGGATGTGTGCTTCCGTTGATGGCGAAGCGAATCCATGTGGATCCAGCCTTGATGGCAGCACCACTTATTACAACACTCTTGGATGCGGGAGCGATTGTAGTGTATTATCAAATCGTAATATATGTATATCGACTATAAAAGTAGGGAGGGAAAAGAGTGGCAAGAACTAAGATAAAAGAACTCTTAGAAGCGAGACGATATAAAAAATTAAAACAACAATTGACACTCATACATCCTGCTGATATCCCGAGTTTGTTTGAGGAGTTGAGTGAAAAACAAGTCTTACTGGCATTTAGATTGCTGTCTAAAGAAGAAGCAGCCGAGGCGTTCACATATATGAGTAGCGAGGTGAGAGAATCCCTTGTTGCAATGTTGAATGATGAGGAGATAAGAGAGGTTTTTGAAGAACTATATATCGATGATACAGTAGATATCATCGAAGAGTTGCCAGCCAATGTGGTTGAGCGGTTGCTGGCTATGACGGATGAGGACACGCGTGAACGTATCAATGAAATACTAGACTATCCAGAAGATAGCGCTGGAAGTATTATGACAGTGGAGTATATCAGTCTGAAGAAAGAGATGACAGTAGCAGAGGGGATACGTAAGATTCGTCACGTGGGAATTAACAAGGAAACGATCTATACTTGTTATGTTACTGAGAAAAAACGTCTATTAGGATATGTTTCCCTAGTAGATCTACTTTCTAGCGAAGACGAAGAGCAAGTAGAAAAAATAATGGATACCAATATCAAATACGTACATACCCATGATGACCAAGAAGATGTGGCAAAACTTACACGAAAATATGGTTTGTTGGCAGTGCCAGTAGTGGACAATGAAAATTGTTTGGTCGGAATTGTAACGGTAGATGATGCCATGACAGTTGTTCAAGACGAAACTACAGAGGATATGAACAAGATGGCGGCGTTGTTGCATACAGATGATGACTATTTTTCTACAGGAGTTTGGCAACATGCAATGAATCGGGTGCCATGGTTATTGTTCCTTATGCTCTCGGCAACCATGTCAGGGATGATTATTACCCATTATGAGGCATTAACCAATGCAGTACCACTGTTGATTAGCTTTGTTCCTATGATTATGGGAACGGGTGGGAATACGGGATCTCAGAGTGCGACACTTGTTATTCGCGGAATTTCGGTGGATGAGATACGATTTTCTGATATCTGGAAGGTTGTATGGAAGGAAACGAGAGTTGCCTTGGAAATTGGGATTTTTCTGGCGATTATCAATGGAATCCGTGTGGTTCTCATGTATCAGAACCTATCGCTTTCCATTGTACTAGGATTTACACTTATCTTTACAATTCTAATATCAAAGCTAATTGGTTGTCTTTTGCCGTTATTTGCATCGAAACTAAAATTAGACCCTGCAATCATGGCGGGGCCTCTGATTACAACCTTGGTGGATTCATGTTCGGTATTAATTTACTTCTTTATTGTAAATCTAGCATTTGTATATTTGGTCTAATTAAATGGAGAAATAGATAATTAAAAAAATGGAATTCCCTTAGGAATTCCATTTTTCGATTAATTGTTGAACTTGTGTTTCGAATTTTGCAAGATCTTTGTTGGTCATGCCTTCACATTTTAGAATCACATCCATAAGGGACTTTCCTGAGGTTATCAAACGCTGGTGCGCTGAGTAGGCCTTGCGTTGTTTTGCCTTGCTAGCTACCTTGCGTTGGTTGTTGCCAGTTTCTAATATGATGTTTTCAGAAAGGTCAACGACAGCACCTGTATATGGTGCAAATGTACTGCAAGAGAATTTATTACTCACTAGTTCAGCGAAAAAATCTGTTACCGTATCATCACCATGGGTGACAAATACATGAGCAAGAGGGGATTGGATCGCTGATATATATTCAAGTAATCCATCTTGGTCCGCATGACCGCTTACACCCTTTAAGGTCTCGATTCGGGCACATACATCAATACTTTCTCCAAAGAGCTTCACAGTTGGCGTTCCCTCAATTAATTTTCTCCCCAAAGTTCCAATTGCTTGATATCCTACGAATAAAATGGTTGCATTCTCACGCCATAAGTTGTGTTTTAAGTGGTGACGAATCCGTCCTGCTTCGCACATTCCAGAGGCCGATAAGATGACTTTAGGCTTAGGATTAAAGTTAATCGCCTTTGAATCATCACTGGTGATGGAGAGGTTTAATCCTGGAAAATGAAGTGGATTCACTCCCTTGTTTACCAAATCCAAGGCTTCCTTATCAAAACATTCCTTTCCATTTTTATTGAAAATCGTTGTTGCCTCAATTGCAAGAGGACTATCTACATATACTTCAAAATTCGAATACTGAGGCAATAATTTTTTTTCTTTGATTTCACGAATTAGGTAGAGGAATTCCTGGGTACGCCCTACGGCAAAGGAAGGAATTACCACATTGCCACCTTTATCAAATGTTTCGCGAAGAATTCTTGTGAAATCACCTAAATAATCAGGTCGTTCAGCGGCATGGAGGCGGTCTCCATAGGTAGATTCAATTACAAGATAATCTGTTTCGACCACATGAGATGGATCCTTGATAATCGGTTGTGAGAGATTGCCGACATCTCCTGAGAATACAATTTTTTTAGAAATGCCGCTCTCTGTCATCCAAATTTCAATGCTAGATGATCCAAGCAAATGTCCCACATCTGTAAAACGAACGTCCACACCCTCGGAAATGGTGATTCGCTCATTATAATTACAAGGCGAGAATAGGAAGAGCGCATTGATTGCGTCCGTGGTAGAATAAAGAGGCTCAATCAAAGGGGCACCAGATCGTTTTGCCTTGCGATTTTTCCATTCTGCTTCGAACTCCTGAATGTGTGCACTATCTCGTAACATGACGTTGCAAAGATCATAGGTAGCAAATGTGGTGATGATTTCTCCTTGAAACCCTTGCTTTACCAATAGAGGAATTAATCCTGAGTGGTCGATGTGGGCATGGGTCAAAAGTACATAGGAGATATTGTTTGCAGGAACAGGAAGTTCTTGGTTTTCATAAATATCAGGACCTTGCTCCATTCCACAATCCACCAGAATACAAGTACCGTTTACTTCGAGTAGGTAACAACTGCCAGTGACTTCATGGGCAGCACCAATAAATGTCAGTTTCATAACAATCACCCTCCTTTAAATCGGTCTATTATTTATTGTTATTGTATCATAGTTTATGCTTTTTTTGTCATTGAATTCATAAAAAATTATGATATACTAAACATATCTTAAAGAAAAGGAGACTAGCTATGAATTTTAAAATGGTACATATGAATTTTAATGTAAAAAATATCGAAGAAAGTATGGAGTTTTACGCGAAGGCGTTGAACTTAAAAGAAAAAAGAAGAATCGAGGGTGAGGGTTTTACAATTGTATATTTAGGCGAGGAAGAGTCAGATTTCTTATTGGAACTTACCGCATTAGATGAACATCCACAGGCATATAATTTGGGAGAAAATGAATTTCATCTAGCATTTATGGTGGAAGACTTTGATGGTGCCTATCAAAAACATAAAGAAATGGGATGTATCTGTTATGAGAACAAGGCGATGGGAATTTATTTCATCTTGGATCCAGATGGATATTGGCTAGAGGTAGTACCGAAAAAATAAAATATTTAAGGATGTGGAAATGGGATATATAGGAGAAGAAACGAAACATGCGGTGAATAATTTTTCCATTGATGCTAGAAGTGTCAACGCATCGCTTATCCAAGCGATTCTGGAAATCAAGAAAGCGGCAGCCCTCACGCATAAGAAACTAGAAGTCATGGACGGAGATGTTTGTGATGCGATTATAAGTGCTTGCGATAGGGCAAGAGAGATTGATTTTGCAGAAAACTTCCCGACTCATCCATATCAGGGTGGAGCGGGTACTTCTACAAACATGAATGTAAATGAAGTGGTAGCGAATCTGGCAAGTGAAGAGTTAGGAAGGCTGATTCACCCATTGGATGATGTTAACAAGCAGCAATCGACCAATGATGTCTATCCTTCGGCATTAAGAATCGCATGTATCCGAAAGGTTCGAACCTTAAGCGATGAGTGTAGCAAGCTACAAGAGGCATTGCAATTGAGTGAACAAAAATATAATCATATCGAGAAATTGGGTAGGACTCAGTTGATGGATGCAATTCCGATGACAGTAGGCCAAGGATTTGGTGCCTATGCGCAAGCGATAGCAAGAGACCGTTGGAGAATCTACAAAGTAGAAGAGCGGTTGCGTCAGATCAATCTAGGAGGCACTGCAATTGGAGATGGAACCAACACCTCCTCCCGCTATAGCTACCAGATTACGGAGATTCTAAGAGGGCTTACAGGGTTGGGTCTGGCAAGGGCTGAATACCCTATGGATTTGACGCAAAACCAGGATGTATTTGTAGAAGTGTCGGGTTTGTTAAAGGCACTCGCAACGAATCTCATGAAGATTGCAACAGATCTTCGATTCTTGAATTCTGGTCCATATGGAGGAATTGGAGAGATTGCACTGGCAAAGATGCAGAGTGGCTCTACGATTATGCCAGGTAAAGTAAATCCGGTGATTCCAGAAATGATCACTCAGATATCGATTCAGGTGATGGCAAATGACTATGCAATCACCATGTGTGCAGCAAGTGGAAATCTGGAATTAAACGCATTTCTTCCACTGATTGCAGAGCGATTGCTTGAGAGTTTGGAGATTTTGGAAAAGGGAGTCAAAGTATTTCGAGAAAAATGTATTGAAACTTTAACTGTGAATGAGGAAATGTGTCAAAAGCATTTAGATGAGTCTATGGCGTTTGCCACAAGATATGTTCCGCTACTCGGCTATGATGAAGTAGAGCGTTTGATTCATCAGTGCCGAGAAGACGGAACAGGAATGGAAGGTTTTATGAAGTGTTTAGAAATGAAAGATCTCTAAGCTTCTTTCTAAAATTCCTTGGATATGTGCAATGGCAGTTCCATAATTAGTAATTGGAATCTTCGAATCCCTTGCACAGCGGATTCGATATTTCATTTCTTTTTCATTTAACATACAACCACCACAGTGGACGATTAATTTGTATTTTGATAAATCAGCAGGGAATTCGGTTCCGCTGGTGAATTCAAAGTTCAGTTTCTTTCCTGTGTGGTTGTTTATCCATCTTGGCAACTTTACTGTCCCGATATCATCGCATTGACGATGGTGGGTACATCCTTCGGAAATCAAGACGATATCATTATCTTCTAGGCTATCTAGTACACGCGCGCCTTCAACCAAGACTTCTAAGTTTCCCTTGTATCGAGCAAATAAAATAGAAAATGATGTTAACAAAATATCGTTTGGTGTATCCGCAGAGACCTTTGCAAATACTTGACTATCTGTAATGACAAGTTTTGGTTTCTTGCCTAGTGTATCTAGGGTTTCGCGAAGTTCGTATTCTTTTACAACGATAGCGGTGGCATCTGCTTCCAAGATATCACGGATGGTTTGTTGTTGTGGCAAGATTAAACGTCCCTTTGGGGCTGCCTTATCAATTGGAACCACGAGCACGATGAAATCTGAAGGAGAGATTAGATCTCCTACAAGCTGGAATTTTTCTTCAGAAATCGGGGCAAGTTTTGCAATTATTTCTTTTAAACCATTGATTTGATAACCATTCACGGTACTGATGTAAATAGAATTTGTTGGTACGGTTTCTGGCAGCTTATCTAATAAGTCGGATTTATTATACACAATGATATAAGGCAAGTTCTTTGCCTTGATTCGATTCAAGATTTCCTGATCGTTATCAGTCATACCTAATGTTGCATCCACTACAAGAATCGCGATATCAGTCTTGTTTAAGACTTGATAGGCTTTCTTCACCCGGAGTGCCCCCAAATCTCCTTCGTCGTCTAGGCCAGGAGTATCAATGATGACAACTGGTCCCAAAGGCAAGAGTTCCATTGCCTTTAGAACTGGGTCTGTCGTAGTTCCCTTTACATCAGAAACGATTGCTAAGTCTTGGTTTGTTATTGCGTTGATGACACTGGATTTTCCAGCATTTCTTCTTCCGAAAATTCCGATATGAATTCGTTCAGAAGATGGAGTGTTATTCATAGTCATAAGGAACCTCTTTTCTAATGTTTATAGTTTAAAATCTAAAGTCACGTCGATTATTCTCTTCAATTGCCTTTAAATTTTCGGCAGCAACGGCTCTTGCTTTTTCGTTTGGAACTTTTGCGAGTTCTCGTTCAATTAGTGCATCACCAAGCTTGCGAGTTTCTTCTGAGGCATAATCCATTAGGTATTCTTTTAAGGTCATCAATGCATTTGGTTGACAACAGTTGGCAATCTGACCACTCTTACATAGACTCATAAAGCGGTCTCCAGTTCTGCCTTCGCGATAGCATGCGGTACAGAAACTAGGCATATGTCCTAATTCAATCAACCATTTTACGATGTCATCTAGACTTCGTGTGTCGCTGATATCAAATTGTTGGGAGTTTTCAACTTCCGGTACATCATCTGCATATCCGCCAACACTTGTCTTTGAACCACCACTGATCTGGGAGATTCCAAGTGTCAGTGCTTTTTCACGACAGGCTTGGCTTTCTCTTGTTGATACGATGATTCCGGTATATGGCACAGAGATACGTGTGCAGGCTACGATTTTAGCAAATATTTCATCACTGATTCCATTGGAGAAGGAATCTTTATCAATATCATCTGCATCACAGAGTCTTGGAACGCTGATTGTATGAGGACCAACACCAAATACAGCTTCTAAATGTTCCGCATGCATCAAAAGACCTGCAAACTCATAGCGATATTTATCCAACCCGAAGAGTACACCAATTCCTACATCATCGATACCAGCTTCCATCGCGCGATCCATCGCCTCGGTATGATACTCATAGTTGCTCTTTGGACCGGTTGGATGAAGTTCCTTATAAGACTCACGGTGATAAGTCTCTTGGAAGAGGATATAGGTTCCAATTCCAGCTTCTTTTAATTTGCGATAATCCTCCACGGTGGTGGCAGCAATATTAACATTAACTCTGCGAATGGCACCGTTTTTGTGTTTGATGCTGTAGATTGTCTTAATACTTTCCAAGATATACTCGAGTGGATTATTCTTTGGATCTTCTCCAGCTTCAAGGGCAAGGCGTTTGTGTCCCATGTCTTGCAGTGCGATTACTTCATTACGAATTTCTTCTTGGGTAAGTTTTTTTCTTGCTATTGTTTTGTTTTTAAAATGGTACGGACAGTAGGTACAGCCGTTGATGCAGTAATTGGAGAGATATAGAGGTGCAAACATTACAATACGATTTCCGTAAAACTGCTCCTTGATCTCCATTGCTAATTTGTAAATCTCTTGATTTTTCTCTTCGATTGGACAGGCGAGAAGTACGGAGGCCTCACGATGAGTGAGTCCCTTTTTTTGTTTCGCTTTTTCTAAAATCTGATCGATTAGTTCGATGTTTTCCTTGTTAGCATCTGCATAGGCAAGAGAGTCGAGGATCTCTTGGTGGTCAATAAATTCTGCTGCTTGTTTTGAACTTGGATTATACATGGTTTCATCTCCTTTAGTATTATTTATTATGATTTTGTGTATACTGTTTTGGAACTAATTCCATCGAGCATGCCAATTTTACCAGAAAGTGCACTAATAATATCTTGAGGTGCATCTATGGCGATACTGATGATGGATATATTTTTCTTCGAATGGGGAATTCCCATTCTTCCGATAATATGTGGATTATATTCGGTGAGTAGGTTGTTTAGCTGTGTGATGGATTCTTTGTTATTGACAATGATTCCAATCAGAGCAACACGATCCTCCATTGCAAGTCCTCCTTCCTTTGTTATAAATGAAAAAAATCTGCACGTCGGCGCAGATTTAAAGAGGGTAGTATTTACCCAAAGCTTCTTAAAATTATCCGTGCGCCTTTTTGCTTAGAAAAATGTCTCTCAAGAACGAGTGTCTTAGAATGACATTTCCTTTACAATCAGAAATGCTTTTCTTTAGTAGTAGCTTAACATAAAAAACATAGGAATACAATATATTTACAATTTATAAATAAAATAGTTTTGTTTATTTGTTAATATTTTAACATAAAAGAATGTGAAATTCGTATACTCTGTAAAATATTCCAAATGTTTCTAAGAAAATACAAGATAATCGTAAAACAGTGCACAAAACACTTGTTTACTGTTTTTTTTTGGAGTATAATGTTTTAAGTATAAAACATGAATACACTTTTGAAAGGAGTCCTTTGTATTATGGGATTTATTGAAGACATTAAGGCAAAAGCGAAAGCGAATTTGCAGGTAATTGTATTACCAGAGACAGAAGATGTGAGAACTTATCAAGCTGTTGAGATGATTTTAAAAGAAGGTACAGCGAAAATTGTATTGGTTGGAAGTCAAGAAGAAGTAGAGAAAAATGGAAAAGGTTATGATATTACAGGAGCAGTTGTTGTTGATCCAGCAACAGATGAGAGAACTCCAGCTTATGTTCAAACATTGGTTGAGCTTCGTAAAGCAAAAGGCATGACAGAAGAGCAAGCGAAAGCATTGCTTTTGACAAATTACTTATACTATGCGGTTATGATGGTTAAGATGGGAGATGCAGATGGAATGGTATCAGGAGCATGCCACTCTACAGCAGATACATTAAGACCAAGTCTACAAATACTAAAAACAAAACCAGGAACAAAATTAGTTTCATCATTCTTCGTAATGGTAGTACCTGATTGTGATATGGGTGCAAACGGAACGTTTGTATTCTCGGATTGTGGGTTGGAGCAAAACCCAGATGCGGAGAAATTAGCAGCAATTGCAGCCTCATCGGCAGAATCATTTGAATTATTAGTGGGAGAAGCGCCAAAAGTTGCAATGTTATCACACTCTACAATGGGAAGTGCGAAACATGCAGATGTAGATAAAGTGGTTGAGGCAACAAGAATTGCAAAAGAAAACAATCCTGATCTAGCACTAGATGGCGAAATGCAATTAGATGCAGCAATTGTTCCAGAAATTGGAAAATCAAAAGCGCCAAACAGTAAAGTTGCTGGTGAAGCAAACGTATTAGTTTTCCCAGATTTAGATGCAGGAAATATCGGTTATAAATTAGTGCAGCGTCTTGCAAAAGCAGAAGCATATGGTCCAGTGACACAAGGAATTGCAAAACCAGTCAATGATTTATCACGTGGATGTAGTGCAGAAGATATTGTAGGAGTTGTTGCTATTACAGCAGTACAAGCACAAGCGGAAAATATGTAAATGTAAATCTTACATGTAAATGAAGTACATTGTATGTGGAAAAAAATTACATACAAAATATAATTTAAAGAAGTGAAGGAGATAGAAGCTCATGAATATATTAGTAGTTAACTGCGGAAGTTCATCATTGAAATTTCAATTGATCAACACTGCAAATGAAGAGGTATTGGCAAAGGGGATTTGCGAAAGAATTGGAATTGATGGACAGTTTGTTTACCAACCAAAGGATGGAGAGAAATTAAAAATAGGCTGGGATATGCCAACTCACAAACAAGCAATTCAAAAAGTTTTAGATTCATTAGTGGATTCTGAGATCGGTGTGATTGAAAGTTTAGATGAAATCGGTGCAGTAGGACATCGTTTGGTGCATGGTGGAGAAAAATTCACTTCATCCGTGATTATTACAGATGAGGTGATTGCAGATGTGGAATTGTGCAATGATTTGGCACCACTTCATAATCCAGCAAACATCATCGGAGTTCGTGCTTGTCAAGAGTTGATGCCAGGAACACCAATGGTAGGAGTTTTTGATACAGCATTCCACCAAACAATGCCTAAGAAAGCATATATGTATGCTCTTCCATATGAGTATTATGAGAAACATGCTGTTAGAAAATATGGTTTCCATGGAACAAGTCATAGCTTTGTATCTAAGAGAGTGTGTGAATTTTTAGGACAAGATTTGGCTACAACAAAAACAATCGTGTGTCATTTAGGTAACGGATCAAGCATCTGTGCCGTGGATGGTGGCGTTTCGATCGATACTTCTATGGGGCTTACTCCGCTAGAAGGTGTTGCAATGGGAACACGCTCAGGAGATATTGATCCATCCATCATCGAATTCTTGATGAAGAAAGAAAAATTAGATATTGATGGAGTTATGGCAATCTTGAATAAAAAATCTGGAGTATATGGTGTTTCGGATAATATTTCTAGTGATTTTAGAGATTTAACAGATGCACATCACGAAGGAAATCCAAAAGCGACTTTAGCATTTGAAGTATTCTCATATCGTGTAGCAAAGTTGATTGGTGGTTATGTGGCTGCTATGAATGGTGTAGATAATATTGTATTTACAGCTGGAGTTGGCGAGAACGATGAGTTGGTACGCGAGATGGTTTCTGAATATTTGAAATATCTTGGTGTTGAGATTGATAAGGAAATCAATGATAATGGAAGAGGAAAAGAAATCGTAATTTCTAAACCAGGATCAAAAGTGACAGTGGCTATTATTCCTACAAATGAGGAATTGGCAATTGCAAGAGAAACTGCAGAATTAGTTAAGTAAAATTATGCTTGACAAAAACATATTACATGGTATAATTATTTGGTGTGAATAGGAGAATAATATGATAATTAACCTATTAGACGTTGTGAGAGTGAATGACAATGAAGCGAAATTTCCAGTGTGTTATGAAAGTGACACGATTCGGACAGATTTCGGTGAGTTTGCGATTAAGCAGACGAAGGAATTTGAGTTGAACATTCATCATTTGAAAGAACATAAGATATTAGTTAAGGGTGAAACTTCTGTAGAAGTAGAGATACCATGCGATAGATGCTTGGAAACTACGACTCAAGAAATTAGCATTCTGATTGATAGAGAGGTTGATTTGAATGAAAAAGATAGCAACGACCACAATTCAGAAAATAATAATTATATCGACGGATATAATCTAGACGTAGACAAATTACTCTATTTTGAGATTTTGATAGGATGGCCAATGAAGATATTATGTGATGATGCTTGCAAAGGCATCTGTAATACATGTGGTCAAAACTTTAATCTAGGGAGTTGTGACTGCGAGGACACAAGTCTTGACCCTAGAATGACAGCTATCCGAGATGTATTTAAGAACTTTAAGGAGGTGTAAACGATGTCAATTTGTCCAAAGAATAAATCTTCAAAAGGTAGAAGAGATAAGAGAAGAGCAAACTGGAAAATGAGTGTTCCTAACTTAGTAAAATGTAGCAAGTGTGGTGAGCTAATGATGCCTCATAGAGTATGTAAAGCTTGCGGAAGCTACAACAAAAAAGAAATCATTGCTCAAGACTAGAGCGCAAAGGAGAAGCGATTGAAACAATCGTTTCTCCTTTTTTTGCTTGCTTTTTCATCAGATGTTTAGTAAAATATGATAGGTGGTGTTAGGAGGATAAAAATGATGGAAATTACTACAATTGTTGTCGATACAATGGGTGGAGATAATGCACCGGGTGAAATCGTAAAAGGTGCTGTTCTAGCTATTGAAGGACGAAGTGATATGAAACTTATTTTAGTTGGAAATGAAACTTCGATTAAGGAAGAGTTACAGAAATACCAATACAATGAAGAGTTTGTTTCGATCGTCCATGCGAGTGAAAAAATTGAAACAGCAGAATCTCCAGTTATGGCGATTCGTACGAAGAAGGATTCGTCGATTGTTGTAGGAATGAAATTAGTAAAAGACGGCGTGGCAGATGCCTTTGTTTCAGCAGGAAATACAGGAGCTGTACTCGTTGGAGGTCAAATCCTGATCGGAAAGATCAAAGGAGTAGAACGACCTGCATTAGCACCATTATTGCCTACGAAAAATGGGGCTACATTGCTGATTGACTGTGGTGCAAATGTTGATGCAAGAGCTTCTCATTTGGTACAATTTGCAAAAATGGGTTCTATCTATATGGAACATGTGTTGGGCGTGAAGAGTCCAAAGGTTGGTATTGCAAACAATGGTGCTGAAGAAGAGAAAGGAAATGCACTTGTAAAAGAAACATTTCCGCTATTAAAAGCAGTAGAAAACATTAATTTTACTGGCAGTGTAGAGGCAAGAGATATCCCATTTGGAGCAGTAGATGTTGTAGTATGTGAGGCATTTACGGGGAATTGTATTCTAAAGACCTATGAAGGGGTTGGAATCGTGCTTCAACAAGCGATTAAAGAGGGATTAATGTCCAACTTTAGAAGTAAAATTGGCGCATTATTGGTAAAACCAGCATTGAAGAAAACCTTAGGTAGTTTCGATGTTTCAGACCATGGCGGAGCACCTCTATTAGGACTAAAAGGTCTTGTGGTAAAAACACACGGTAGTGCTAAGGCGAATGAGGTAAAGAATACGATTCATCAATGTGTTACATTCAAAGAGCAACAAATCATTGAAAAAATCAAAAATTTAATTTAAGACCCAGGAGGAAATGCAAATGGAATTTGAAAAACTAAAAGCAATTATAGTTGATGTGTTAAATGTGAATGAAAACGATATCACGATGGATACAACATTCGTCGATGATTTAGGAGCAGATTCCTTAGATATCTTTCAAATCATAACAGGAATTGAAGACGAGTTTGACATTGAGATTTCAAACGAAGAAGCAGAGAGCATCGCAACAGTAGCAGATGCTGTAGAAAAAATTAAAAACGCAAGTAATTAATGAGGATGAACACTCTTTGAATTTTCAAAGAGTTTTTTCCTTTATTTAGAGAGGGGAATCATGGTAGATTCACTGAAAATATTAGAAGATAGGATTGGATATTGTTTTAAGGATAAAAACCTGTTTAAACAGGCGTTATCACACAGCTCCTATGTCAATGAAAAGAATATGAAAAAAACAAAATCCAATGAAAGAATGGAGTTTTTGGGAGATGCTGTATTAGAATTGGTAACAAGTGAATTTCTCTTTTTGCAATATCCAAAAACCCAAGAAGGGGAGTTGACTAGATTACGAGCAAGTATTGTTTGTGAGCAGTCTCTAGCCAATTGTGCAAGAGAGATTCAATTAGGCGAACATATATTTTTGGGGCGTGGAGAGTTGCACATGGGTGGGAATCGTCGTGATTCCGTTATATCTGATGCATTTGAGGCGCTTATTGGAGCAATATATCTAGACGGTGGGGTTGCTAGTGCAAAAGAGTTTGTCCATAAATATGTCTTAAATGACATAGAGAACAAAAAACTCTTTTATGATAGCAAAACCATCTTACAAGAGCTTGTTCAAGGGGATTATAAGCATTCGGTTCAATATCATTTATTAAAAGAAGAGGGACCAGACCATAACAAGAGTTTTGAGGTTTCGGTAACATTAGAAGATAAGATGTTAGGAACTGGTGTAGTACGTTCCAAAAAATTACCAGAGCAACAAGCTGCATATGAAGCGATAAAAAAGCTGATGAAAAAGGTAGAGAAATAATATGTATTTGAAAA
>CAYJFY010000002.1:0-121206 GCA_964369755.1 uncultured Lachnospiraceae bacterium | reverse complement strand
ACTTACTAGCCCATCACTAATCAGCGGAGTGATTAGCGTGGGACTGAAATGTAACCCTTGATATTCTCTTCATATAAATCTACTTGTTTTAATGTTTATGCACTTCCCTCAATCAAAGAGACTAACTGCAACCTGATCACCTTTCTCTAAACCCTCTAGGTTGGACGCTATCTTGATATATCCATCTGCCTTTTGTAGCAAACTGATATTTCCAGACTTTCCATAAATCGGTTCCGCTTCATACCCATCTGAATTCTCAAGAAACTCCCTTGATTTTCTATGGATCTTCACTGGCTGAAATGTTGTCTTTCCCGGTGCCGAGTGCAGGTTCTCTGTCAAACATGCGAAGATTTTCTTCTCGGTATCTTCACTTGCATATCCATGACTTATCGCCCCCCTAACATATGGAGCAACAAGTTCCATAAAGACAATGATTGCCGCAACTGGATGTCCTGGCAATGCAAACACTGGCTTCCTGCCAACTCGTCCTAATATAGTAGGTTTCCCTGGTTTTACCGAAATCCCATGCACGAATACCTCTCCATCCACTTGATTTCGAATGGATTGTGCACTGTAATCTTTCTCTCCAGCGGAACTTCCTCCCGATAACAAGACCATATCGGCAACATCCGTCGCCTTTTTCACTGCCTCTTCTAGGGATTTCAACTCATCCTTCACCATATCACAATACTGCACCTCTAGCCCCAGTTTTTCTGATAACAACTTCAAAGCAGGCGAATTGATGTCATAGATTTTACCTTCTTGCAAACCCTCCCCACAAGGCTGCAACTCATCTCCCGTAGAAAGAATCACAACTGTCGGTTTCTTATACACCTTAATTTTCTTCTTCCCAATGCCATTCAATGCCGTCAGACTGGAAAACGACAATCGCTGCCCCCTCTTAGCCAAGAGTGCTCCACACTTTACATCCTCACCTTGAGGTATCACATTTTGCCCCGCTACTACAGGCTTACAAATGCCCACCATAGTATCTGTATATTTCTCACTGTCTTCAATCATGACTACCCCATCACAACTTCTAGGCAGAGCTCCACCTGTCGGTATGTACATACAACTCCCATCTTCAATATCTCCTAGTGGCAGTTTTCCCATCTCACACTCTCCACTTATGGTTAGGATTGTCGGAATTGTTTCACTCGCTCCAAAGGTATTCACTGCAACCACTCCATAACCATCCACCGTTGACTTGACATACGGCGGAATATCCACCTCTGATGTGATATCTTCTGCCAGATATCTTCCTGTAGCCTCTGATATATCAACCTCTTCAATCTCTAATTTTAACTTCGGTATCTCCTGAACAAGCAATTGAAACGCTTCTTCTAGAGTCACTGTATCTAAAAACATCACTGTTCTCACTTTCTTTTCTAATCATCCACTGTTCATATTACCAAATCACAGTCATATGTTCAAGGATAAACGTCATTGGGGACGTAGTTTTTCTTCAAAAAACTACGTCCCCAATGAAAAAATCCCTGTCCCTATTTGAACCAATGTGTGGTTTTATTCGCTATTTTTACCAAAATTAACATCACTGGTACTTCAACCAATACTCCAACAATCGTAGCAAGTGCTACTGGGCTATCTGTACCGAACAATGAAATAGCTACCGCTACTGCAAGTTCGAAGAAATTCGATGCCCCAATCATTCCTGCTGGTGCTGCTACATTGTGTGGTAGCTTCAACACTTTAGCCGCAATATATGCGATGAAGAAGATTAAGAATGTCTGAATCACAAGAGGTACTGCAATCATTAGAATATGTGTTGGATTCTCTAGAATTACATCTCCTTGGAACGAGAAGATTAATGTCAATGTCAACAAAAGTCCTATAATTGTAATATTAGAGAATTTTGAAATAAATGTCTTCTCAAAATATTCTAATCCTTTATTCTTTGTAATCACTCTTCTCGTGATCACTCCACCTGCTAGTGGAATTACAACAAATAACACCACTGATAGTATCAATGTTCCCCATGGTACTGTTACACCACTTACCCCAAGCAATAATGCTACAATCGGTGTAAATGCTACTAAGATAATCAAATCATTTGTCGCCACCTGCACAACTGTATATGCGGGGTTCCCCTTTGTTAGGTGACTCCATACAAACACCATAGCGGTACAAGGTGCTGCTCCTAGTAGTACCGCACCTGCTAAATAATCTGTCGCTAGCTCTGGTGAGATAAAACCTTGAAATACTACAAAAAAGAATACCCATGCAATTCCAAACATTGTAAATGGCTTAATCAACCAGTTTGTAATCCACGTTACAAATAAACCTTTTGGATTCTTTCCTACATCTTTGACACTCTGAAAATCCACTTTCAACATCATTGGATAAATCATAAGCCAAATTAAAATGGCAATTGGAATCGAAACATTCGCATACTCAAACTGATTTAAAAAATCTGGTATAGCTGGCAAAAACTTCCCAATCAAAACCCCCGCCACCATACATAACACTACCCATACTGTTAGGTATTTTTCAAAAAACCCTATTCCTTGTGATTTGTTTTCTTCCATTTTTACTTCCTCTCTTTTCTCTTATTCTTTCCATTATATAATAAGGTACTGTATTGCATTGAAGAAATATCCTACAATGATAATTCCTACAGAACAGATTGCAATAAATGCACCTAAAAGTTTTGGCTTTACAGCTTTTCTAAGCATAATCATGGATGGTAGACTTAATGTAGTCACTGCCATCATAAATGCTAGAATCGTTCCAAGCTGTGCTCCCTTGCTTAATAATGCCTCTGCAATCGAAATCGTTCCAAATATATCTGCATACATTGGTATCCCTGCTAGCGTTGCAAGTATGACGCCAAATGGATTATTCGTTCCAAGTACAGATTGAATAATATCTTCTGGTATCCAGTTATGAATCAAGGCTCCAATTCCCACTCCCATCAAAATGTATGGTGCAACCTTCTTAAATGTTGCAACTACTTGCTCTTTTGCATAGATTACGCGGTCCTTCTTTGTCAAGTCAGGTGACTCAATATCCACACTAGCCGCACTTAGTACAAAGCTCTCCACGTGTTTCTCCATACCAAGTTTATCCAGTACAGTTCCCCCAATGATAGCAATTATCAATCCCAACACAACGTAAACAACTGCAACTCTCCAACCAAAGATACTCATTAACAAAACCAAGCTTCCCAAATCCACCATCGGTGATGAAATCAGAAATGAAAATGTTACTCCAATTGGAAGTCCTGCACTAGTAAATCCCATAAACAATGGAATTGACGAACAAGAACAAAACGGTGTAACTGTTCCCAGTAATGCCGAAACAAAATTCGCTCCAATTCCATGAAATTTACTTAAAATCTTTTTACTTCTCTCTGGTGGAAAATAACTCTGTATATAAGAAATAATAAAAATCAATGTACATAGCAAAACCACAATTTTTATCACATCGTATATGAAGAACTGTAGGCTCCCACCTAAACGTGATTGAATATCCAATCCCAGAGTCGTCAGCAAATTTCCTATCAGATCATTCAACCACTTCATCCCTAGAATTTGATATTGGAAGAAATCCCAAATCATTTTAATCGTTTCCATATCTTCGCCTTTCTCAAATCAATTTATTTTGATATGACTATCATATGCTATTAAATACTAAATGTCAACCGTTAAATCAAAAATTTTTGAACTAAAATAAAAACAATCAGGCTAATACCTAAAAACCTCAACTAGGTACTAGCCTTTCTCATCATTTCACTTCATTTTATTTTTACAAATCCCACTTATAACAATCATCCGTATTTGCCCCGACTATAAAGTCTAGTGCATCCACATCTTGCTCATAAACGGCAAAGATTAGTCGGATATCTTTCATCTCACTTGCTTCCATATTCATAAAGAAATATTCTTTCCCACCAGGATAATCCGTCTGCTCAAAGTAAATAGGCATATAATCATATCCGATTGGCGATGATTCCAATAGATAAGACTCGTCTTTTGCCCCTAGCATAACATCCATAAAAACCATTTCCTGCGGAGCATCTGAGAGATTTCCAACTTTCATCTTCACCTCTACAAACTGAATTTCCCTCTCTTCTTCTGATGTAATCAACTCACCTTTTGACGCATCCCATGTTGAAATTTCAGTGGAGTATAGTTTCGGCGTTCCATCAGAATTAATAAAGTAGTCAATCTCTTGCTCTTCTTTCAGATTGGCGAATCCATCCTCCCTCAAATCTTCTGGCAGTGCATCTAATAATTGAATCCCTTCTACCTGATAGCTAAGGTCTGAATCTGTTAGCGTTGCAACTTCACCGATGTTCATTGTAGCCACATCTAGATTACTTTCTTCCGTATCATCGCCAACATTCTCAAGATACTCCTTCCCCTCTTCTGCCGTCATCAACACTTCTGACTCATCTACCTGAATCTCAATCCCTTCTCCAATCTTGATTATTTCATCTCTTGAAATATCTGATGTGGCATAAATAGTCACAATATACCCTTTATCTTCATAGAATACATTCAAAATTTGATTATAGTCTACTCCAATCTTGGTAATCAACTCTGCATGCAGTCCATTGATTTCTAGTTCTTCTACCTCATTTGTATAAGCGGTTTCTCGCTCCTCATACATGGTTCCTTCTTGTATAGAAACTGCATGAACTGTTCCATCTTCCGCAGTGTAATAATATTTATTCTCACCCTCCGACTGCACGTAACGCTCTGGTAAATACATTGGAATCGCAGTATATTTGTATATGTCCTGAGCCGTCAAAATATCATGCTCATAACGATAGCTTCCAGTCTCGGCTTCTCGATTGCCCTCTACTTGGAATAGCCGAGCCCCTGCAAAACCTGTTATAACCAGTAATGCCATAGACGCTGCTATTAATAACCATCTAGATTTCTTAGACCTACTTCGCGTTTGGATCTTATTTTCACTTACGCGACCTAGTAGCAATTGTTTCTTTCGATTATACTCATCCGAGAATTCATGATATTCCCCCTCAGAAATTTCCTCTAACATCAATGCAATGCTAACATCTTCTATCACTTGATTCCTGCTCATATTCATACGCCCCTTTCATTTCTTGCATCTTCCTCTTCGCTCTTTGAAACCGCTTCATGGCAGTGGATTCATTAATCTCTAACAACTTTCCTATTTCACAATAAGACAATTCTTGAAAACACCGTAACTTAATAATCTCCTTACTCATAGAATCTAATTTAGAGAACAGGTATGAGAGATTCTGTTTCTCTATAATGTGCTCTTCCATTCCCTCCATTCTCTCCAAGACAATATGGTTCAAACTTTCGATTTCCGCATTCTTATCAACGTAGTTTGCCTCATTTTTTTGGCTTCTATATCTGTCAATAGCAATATTTTTAGCCACTTTAACAACATAATATTTCGTTTCTTCGCTTTCGCAATCTTTAATCAAAGAAAGTTTATTCGCTATCCTTACGAAGGTATCATGCGTTACATCTTCTGCCAACCCACTATCATGCAATATCGAAAATGCAACACGATACAGTAATTGTTCATATAACTGATATAGTTTAGATAATTTTGATTGTTCTTCGCTATTTATTTTCTTCACTACCTCACCTTCCTTCATCATTTTAAGCGCTTATACCTTATATAACGATTGTGCAATCGAAAATCTGACATAAATTTTTAAATATTTTACATTTCCTATTACGCAAGAAAATCAATTTATACAAAAGAGGATATCCTGAATTTATATTTTCAGGACATCCCTCTTTTATTATTTTAACAACAAGGCTTGTGCCTCTTCTTCAAACTGATGATTATACAAGGTATAATACTCTCCCTTTACCTTCAGCAATTCTGTATGTGAGCCTTGCTCCACAATCTTGCCATCAGAGACTACTAGAATTAAATCCGCATTCTTAATGGTAGATAGTCTATGCGCAATAACAAAGGATGTTCTGTCCTTCAACAAGTATTCGGTAGCCGTCTGGATTAACCGTTCCGTATGCGTATCTATGGAGGAAGTCGCCTCATCTAGTACAAAGATTTTCGGATCGGTGATGATTGCTCTTGCAAATGAGATGAGTTGCTTCTCTCCAGTAGAAAGCATATCTCCGCCCTCGCCCACATCGCTCTTATATCCATCTTTCATCTTCGCAACCACTGTATCTGCGCAGACTTTTTTCGCCGCTTCTTCAATTTCTTCTTGTGTAGCATCTAGCTTTCCATATCGAATATTATCTGCAATGGTACCAGAAAACAGGTGTGGTGTTTGTAGTACATAACCCAAGTTGCTATGAAGCCATAATTGTGATCGTTCCCTGTAATCCCTACCATCGATTAGAATCTGACCCTCGGTTGGTTCGAAAAATCTACAAGCTAGGTTGACCAAGGTACTCTTACCCGCGCCTGTTTCTCCAACGATTGCCACCGTCGTTCCCTTCTCAATCTTCAGATTGAAATGTTCCAGAATATACTCGTGTCCATCTGGATACTTGAAACTTACATCCACAAACTCGATTTCTCCGCCCAACTCTTCCCAGTTTTCCTTCTTCCCAGTGAAGTTATCTCCATATTTTTCTATAACTTCTGGACGTTCTATGATTTCTGTTTTTGTTTCGAGCAGACCGGTCACCCTCTCGATATTCGCCTGTGCCGAGATGATTTCGGCAATCAATCTTGCAATCTGCTGAATAGGTTCAAAGATTCCTGTCCCATAGGCGATGAATGCGGACAATGTCCCCACTTGAATTGCACCATCGATAGATAAAATCCCCCCCTGATATAATACCATTGCAATGGCAAATGAGGAAAACAGCCCCACAAGAGGAACAAATACAGCATTCAAAATCACAGTACGCATGGTTGCCTCATACATTCTCGTTGTTGTACCCTTGAAATCACTGAGGTTTCTTGCTTCCATTACTAGGGCTTTCGATGTCTTCGTTCCTAGGATTCCCTCATTATATCCACTGGTAATCTCTGAATTAATCTTTCTCACTTTACGATTGTACTTTAGAATCGCCTTCTGAAAAAAATATGTTGCAAGGGAAATAACCGGCAAGATAATTGCCACTATCAATGCCAACTGATAATTCAAGATAAACATTGCGATAAATGCACCTATAACATACACTGCTGCCCAACATAAATCGATCAAACTCCATGCTACTAGCGCTGCGATTCTCAAGGTATCACTCATGACACGAGAAAAGATATACCCCACTGGCGTCGTATTATAATAGGAAAATGACAGCGATTGCAGGTGTAGAAACTGGGCCATCTTCATATCCTTTCCTAGACTCATCTCGATGTCCATAGAGTTTTTTACAAATATTATAACAATAATCGTCTGTACCGAAATCACCACCAAGTTCAGACCAAAGAACCACCACAGAGTGTCGATGGTCTCTCTCTCAATAAAATAATCAATTGCAAATCGCTGAAACAAAGGAAGGATGATATCAATCCCTGCTGCCGACATCATAAGTGCAATGACTAAGATGATTTTATTTCTGTACGGTTTCAAAAACGGTATCAACTTCTTCCACATCGCTAGACTAAAGGGATTATTATATTCTTTTTCATGAAAACCTGCCATATATTATATCTCCTACTTCTTATCTCTTTTTATTTTACGCCCAGTTACTCTACGACTTCCTTCTTCATCTGAATCTCATAGATTTGCTTGTAGATTCCCTCTTCGTCCAACAATTCCTGATGACTGCCAAGCTGCGATACCTTCCCCTTGTCAAGAACCATAATCTGATCCGCCCCCATAAGAGTCGTAATCCTATGGGAGATAATAATCACCGTACTATGCTTCATATTATCCTTTAGTGCTTTTCGAATATAACTATCCGTCTGTGCATCCACAGCACTGAGAGAATCATCAAAGATCATAATCGGTGCCTTCTGCAGTAGCATCCGAGCAATTGCAACCCTCTGCTTCTGCCCACCAGATAAGGTAATTCCCTTCTCTCCTACAACGGTGTCATAACCATTTGTAAATTCTTGAATTGAAGAATCGATACAGGCAATATCCGCTGCCTCTCTCATCTCTACGTCATCTACTTCCGGACGAGCCGCCTTAATATTCTCCCCGATAGTTCGCGAGAATAGGAATGGTTCCTGCAAGACAATTCCTATATGCTTTCTCAACCACTTCAACTCAATTTCCCTTGTATCCACTCCACCGATTGTAATATTTCCACTCTCTACTGGCAGTTCATACAAACGATTCACCAATTGCACCAAGGTCGACTTCCCACTTCCAGTGCCTCCAAGAATTGCAAATGTTTCCCCTGCCTTGATTCGAAAACTTACATCATCCAACACTTTATGTTCTTCGTAGGAGAAACTTACATGTTTAAATTCGATATCCGTATCCATCGCAGGCTTAATTGCAGAATCCACATCCACTTCGATTTCCGTATCTAATATATACTGAATTCTTTCGAAAGAAACGCTCATCTTGCTCGTATCAGCCAAAATACGACCCAATGTACGAATCGGCCATATCAAACTCTGATTGTATGCAATAAAAGCAATGAACTCACCTGTCGTAATCTGACCAGATACAACCTCTACTACACCCAGTGCTGTAATGATTGCAATCTGCAAGCCAGTGATGAAATCTCCAATCCCCCAATACGCACCCGTTATCCTTCCTAGTCGCATCCATGAATTTGCATATGTTTCATTCTTCTCATCAAATTTTTCCACTTCAAACTGCTGCGCTGCAAATGCACGCACCACACGAACTCCCGATAAATTTTCTTGTACAACAGAAGCCAAATCTCCTTCGGCAGCGTCTGCAACATGAAACTCCTTCGCAATCTTCTCATAGAAGATTCTTGTGTAAAATAAAATGATTGGCATGAATATAATTGCAATAAGCGATAATTTCATACTCATCGACCACATCATAATAATCGAAAAGATTACCATAAACGCTGTACGAAATACCTGCATCAACTGTGTCGATAAAAATTTTCTCACCACTTCTGTATCCGAGGTACAACGTTGAATCAAATCCCCTGTCTGGTGCTTCACATGAAAATCAAGTGGCACATTTTGTACGTGAGCAAAAAGAGTATCCTTCAACCGCTTGATATACATTTCGGAACTCTTGGAAGACAATACCGATGTAAAATAAGTAAATACTCCCGTGATACATGCAAGTGCTACAATAAGCAATACTACATGGAACAAACTCTCTACATTCGTACTCCCTTCTATATAAGAGAAAATCTGTTGAACTGGCACCGACAGTGTCTCCTCTGTTCCCTCAATAATAGAATCCACTGTAAATCGAATGATTTGTGGTGTAGCCGTATTTAGTGCACTTCCGATGACACAACATAGGATCGCTAGTACCATGTACCCCTTGAGTCCCTTGGAGTAACGCTGTAACATTTTTATACTTGAAAATTTGTTTTTTTTCTTCATCTACACATTTCCTTTTGTTAAATTTTATTTCAAAATTGTTCTTATTTCTTTAATACTTTTCACACAGAATAAACACAATTTCCCTGTATTATAAGTTTATGAAATGAAGCAATCGACTAAGGCGCCGTTGATTGTTTCGACTAACAACTCCGGTTACTACCGTTTATATATATTTTCTCTCCTTCTGTTTGAAATAAACAGAAACAAAGTGAACATTCGATAAGGTGTTCACTTTTTCTCTGCTTTTTTATCAATTTTATCAGTGATAGATATGCTTGAATCCTACCGAAATCTTTGCTATACTCAATTTATTACAATAAATATCAGATTAGGAGATTTCAACATGAAACAACAATTCGAACATAGCAAATATCAATGGAGCAACTTTACCCAAAAAGAGAAGATTCTATATATCCTACAAATGATCTGCGGTGTCGCCGTCGTGGTCCTAGGGCTCATCACAATTTCATCTGGGAATAACGAGTTGTTCAAATTCCTATTTTTGCTACTCACCGCCACCTTGTTTTTGCAAGGATTGAACATAAGAAAAACCAGTAAAAAAACGAGCAACTTCAGTTTTGCTTCTGGAGCTTTTGTTTTTATCATCTCTGTACTGGCCTTTTTTTCTTAATCTACTTCTTTTATTCTATTCAACCTAACATCTCGGATGGATTACTGCGTAATCTGTTACTTATAGTCTACACTCATCAAAGTAAGTCCATGGGCAGGTGCCATAAATCCGGCGCTCTGCCTATTTTTTTCCTCTAAAATCCTCTGCATGCTATTTTGATTCCGCTGTCCCTGTCCCACTTCCACTAATGTTCCCACCAGAATTCTCATCATATTTTGAAGGAAACCATTGGCCACCACAGTTATGGTCAGCAAATCTTCCGTGGATGTTATCTCAATGCTTTCAATAATTCTCGTGGTGGACTTCTTCATATGCTTGTTCCCACAGAAACTTTTGAAATCGTGAAGTCCACACAACCCTGTCGCAGCAGTCTTCATTGACTCAATATCCAACCTTTGCTCTACAGCATATTGATACTTTCGTTCAAACACACTCCTCTTATTCTTCATCTTAATCTGATAACTATACGTCTTTCTCACTGCCGATAATCTACTATGGAACCTAGGTGTAACAGTAGAAATCTCAAGTACTCTAATATCGTCTGGTAGATAATGGTTTAGATAATTCCTGATATCTGCTGGAGAAATCTCCTGTGGCAAATGGAAATTAAACACTTGTCCTCTGGCATGGACTCCCGCATCCGTCCGCCCAGACCCATGAATCTCTATCCTTTGCTCTGCCATAATACTCAAAACATTTTCTATCTTTGCTTGAATGGTATTCTCAGTATTCCCTTGTTTCTGCCACCCTTGATATCTAGATCCATCATACTCCACAACCGCTTTATAATTGACTGTTTTTTCCTGCATTCTCTAGTCTCCATCGTATATGATATACTTATTTTTGCCAGCATTCTTCGCCATGTAAAGCGCCATGTCTGCTTTGTGTGAAAGAGTTTCGTAGTTATCTCCATGTTGAGGAATCAATGCTGCCCCCGCACTAACAGAAACGTTATGTAATGAAACATCTGTCATCTTAATATTGTTTACACTTGTGATAATTCTCTGTAAAATCGGTTTCATATTGTCTATCGCATCCATATTGCTCAACAATACAATGAACTCGTCGCCTCCCAATCTCCCGATGAGGTCCCCTGTTCTCAAACAGCTCTTCACCGCACTTACAAATTCTTGTAGATAAATATCTCCTGTTTGATGACCATAATTGTCATTGATGCCTTTGAAGTTATCTACATCCAATATTACTACCGCATGTTGCCCTCCATCCGCTACTGCGCGAGTAATGATATCCGATATCTTCTCTGCTGCCGCTGCTCTACTGTATGTTCGAGTCAAAGAATCTGTTTCCATGCTCAGTTGCAGACTACTAGATAGATTGTAACTATTTTCCCATGCATTGACTAAATGTCTCTGGTTCTTTCTCGTCACATATTGTGTAAAGATAAAGTATGCTCCGAATAAAACAACAGTAAACAATGAGAAAATCAGAGTGTTTTGGTTGATTTCATCTACCATATTAACCGTAACCTCATTCAATACAATGCTCACCACACACCAGTCTGTATCAGGTACTGGAATCATCACTGCAGTTCGCGACTGTCCGCCAATGCGATATTTTAACATGGCCGTTTCCCCTGCAATCATGGTTTCCTTGATGGACTCTGCGGTATATCCATTTGTGATATCCAAAGAACCAATAAATTCATACATATCATCCGTGACAAACTTATTATTGCCACTTGTACTGATAACAAGAGGTGTTCCCCCTGTTTCACATAGATGGAAAAATGCCTCTCCACCAAAACTCTTCAAGTCTAATACTGAAGCAAACTCGTCTAAATAATATTTGGCGTAGACCTCAGCGATTTTTTCATCTTCTTGATAAATCGGCTTGCTCAAAAGTAGTACTTCTCTCTGCGTGTCCTCTTCTGTCACAGGCGAATGTACTGTAACCTCATCCGGATTGTCCAACTGATATAGGTCCGTGATATCTACCTCTAGTTCCTTTCCATCTCCATCAACTGCTGCTAACCCTCTATAAGAAATATATATGTTGTCAAACAAGGAATTATCCTTTGTCACTCGCAAGATTCCCATTACATCATTTGGCTGGTCAATCACTGTCTCAATCAGCTCCACCTCTGACTCCAGAACCGTAGAAGAATTCTCCGCAACCAACGAGATCTTATCCGACATAGACGTTGCTAACTCTATCAAAAATGTATCATGCATCGAATGGACTCTATCTTGACTCTGTGTTGCAAAGAACAAAATAGCAATACAGGAAAAAATCATTCCAAATATTCCTATTAGTAAGAAGGTTCGATTGGTTTTCTTAATCTTCGCCTCATTCTGCCAGAAGTTGATGTATTCTTCATCAATTTTTTCTGTATGCTCCTCCGCATTTCCACTCAGTTTATTTTCCTCAGATACTTTATATAAATCCTCTAAGGACATCGGCTTCGAGAATAAATACCCTTGAGAATATCGAATTCCCATGCTCAATATCTTTTTCTGCATAGCTGGTGTTTCTACACATTCAGCAATTAATCGCACCTGCATCTTTTTACTCAAATATGTAATGCTATCCAAAATCTTATCATAACTTGCATCTGTCCCCAACAACTCTGTAAGAGAACCATTAATCTTAATATAGTCAATATCCAAATTTCCAATTTCAATAAAATTAGAATAGCCTGACCCAAAATCATCGACTGCTACCTTAATCCCATATCTTCTAACCACACGGATAAACCTTCTAAGCTGTACACTATCTGAAAACTTCTCTGTCTCTAAGATTTCGAACACAAAATGTCCTGGATTCTCCATCCCTTCAATCGCGGACAACACCTTATGTTGAAAGTCTCGATCCATTAGATCAATAATTGAGATATTAAGTGTAATGACTTCGTCCCTATCTGCAAAGATTCGCAGAACCTTCAACACCATACTCGTACTCAGATTTTGATATAATCCATATTTTTTAGCAATCTCCATAAAATCACCAGGGAACAAAATCTGTCCCTTTGAGGTTCGCAATCTCATCAATGCCTCATATGCAAAAAAACGATTGGATTTATTGTCGTAAATCCCTTGAAAATAGGGAATCACAGAATCGTTTTTTATAATTTCATTCAGCTCCGCTACCATCTTAAACTCATTTTGCAACTCATCCATATCCTCTGCGGTAGCATCAAAAATTCGAAGCTCTGTATAATCTGATTTTGAAACCAGCTCTGTAGCAGCCTCAAACATATCCTGCACCTTATATCCCGTTAAAGAAATAGAAAAGTGACTAATACAGCATTTTTCTTCCCTACAATAGGTGTTTAGGTACTGTGTTATCTCGATAAACTCAACATCTGGAACCGACTTATCGGCAACAAAAAAGAAACTGCTTTCATTATAGATATAAAACTTTAACTTTGCACTACGAAATTCTTGAGTGACAAGTTCCTGTACCTGTGCCATCTTCTGCTCTAGGGCAGTCTCTGTTACAAATTCTCCCGTTTCTCTCTCTTGAACCACAACCAAACAGATTTTCTTATATTGGTTTTTCGTTTGATCCATCAAAAATGTAACCATGTCGTTTCCCACATCATCTCCCATGGTTAACATCTTGCTATTCGCCTTACTAATTTTATCCTTTAATGTCTTAAGCACCGTGGAATCTGTATCCAGATTCTCTACAACAGCTTCAAAATTATCTTCGATCTCGTGTAACTTCTCAAATGCATGTAAATCGAGATTCACATAATTCTCATTTTCTGCAAGGGAAAAGAAGGAACAAGTTCCATGTCCATATCCATTTACATTGTCTCTACTCCAAATCTCCCCAAGCATAAAGGCTCCGCAGATTCCTGCATCCTTAAATGGTGTCATCTCCCATTTCGCCAAGTTTTCTAGATATAATTTCCGGAATAAACAGGAGTAACAAAATAGTGATTCCGCGGAAAATTTTTGCAAATCATAATAGACCTCTTGCCACTCTTGCACGCTCTTTAACAAGCTCAGATAACTGATTCTAATTTTCTCTCCTTCATCCAAAGAGCAAAAATATGTAATGATTCTTCCATCTTTCTCATCGTACCTAATAGAACGACTGCTCCCTTCATTCCCATCGATTAACCATGGAAACCGAAGTAGGACATCCGTCTCCACACCACTACTCCACCTGTCCCGAACCGTCAGGTCACTCAAACCTAGTTTTTCACTTAACCAAGTGGCTGTATCCATTCCCTCAACTTCAACAACACAGTCTCCTTCTACCTTCGTGATCGTATAGGGCTCACTGATTGAATCATGGCCTACAATCGCATTGGCATACACCAAAACATACTCCTTATCAATTAAGGACAGACTGATTGCATTCTCACAATACCCTTCATGATTAAACACAAAAGAGGTAAACTCCCCTGATTCATCCAAATACCCTGCTACTCCACCCGTGAATTGAATTCCTTCATTTCTGTCAGAAACCTGATTTAAAATATCTTCAATCTTCAATTCGGGATATCCAAACAACACAATCGCGTAGGCTTGCTCAAACTCACTCGCTTTTTCTTGAAACTTATCTGCTATTTGACTCGCACTCATCCCCTCAACTGAAATCATACTCGATACTACTCTCGCATTATCGAATCTCAAGAACGAAACCAGGACGCCTTCATTATAAATTTCTCCGTTGTAAATCAATCCTGAAGTAGAACAGCCCACAACAGAAGCCTGTGGCAGAACCTCTTTGATTTCTCTGGCAATACTCACCGCCTTTTCTCCGTCCTTTCCAGAAAGATGGATACGAACCAAGCAATTTTCGCCTTCTTGAATTTCAGTATGGGTATTCATAAATTCTTTTAATTCTCTTAGATTTTCCTTGTATAAAAAGTTAAAGGATAGCATGTGTTCACCTCATTACTGTGTTAAAATGTTACTAATTATAATTTAACATAACCACTAAATTTATTCAAGAAAAAGAAAGAAAGGGCAGCCAATAAAAACACCGCAGAAATCAATCTACGGTGTTTTTTTGCTTGAAATCTTTTTGAAAGAATTTTGGCATCGTGATACTTATCATCTAGTAGCTATCGAAGTCCTCCACAACCTACTTAGTAGCCATCACACGTCTTCTATAACATAGTAGCCACCACCACAGCTCGTAGAAACCATTGCGTCCATACATGGGATTTTTTGTCGATTGTTGTAGGGGCAAACCACTGTCTGAACAACGTTCTAGCAATGCTAGAACATTGTGAGTTTGGTTTTCCCCTACTGGATAAAACAGAGACAAAAAATCCCATGTATAGCAGGTTTCGAGAGTTGTGATGGTGGCTACGGATGTTGAAGACATACCGTGGCTACGGATGTTGAAGACATACCGTGGCTACGGATGTTGAAGACATACCATGGCTACGGACGGTAATGTATTCAAATTTATTCGTATTCTACTACATCAGTGAGTTTCAATAAGAACTCTCTTTCGTTTTCATTTCCCTTTACTAGCTGTGATGCCGCTACGATCGGAATCCATTTCTGAACATATTGTCTTGCTGTATCACTCTTTGTGCAGAATTTTGTAAGGTATTTCTCTGCTAGTGCTTCTTTTCCTTCTAACATGAACAACAAGTAACTTCTAGCCACATCAGCCGATGCGTTTCCTTGTGTCACATGTGACCAGTCGATTACATAATGTCCCCCATCTGGTGTAATAATGATATTACTTGGATTGAAGTCTCCATGGCACACTTTCTTGTGCTTTGGTGTGCTTTCTAATCTTGTCTGTAACTCATATCTATTTGTAGCATCTAGACCTGTCTGTCCGATTTTCATAGACATTTTTTCACGTAATTTGTTGAGATGTGGTGCAGTTTTTTCGTGAATTTCCATTTGGATGTCTACAAACATTTCAATGTACTCATCAAGCTTGTCAGGATTTTCATCCATTAACTCTGCCATAGTCTTTCCTTCTACAAAATCACTAATCAATGCCCATTGGTCTTCAACTTTTTTCACTTCTTTTAATTCTGGAACTGCAATTCCTGCCTCGTAAACCCTTGCTTGGTTCAATGCTTCATTTAGTATCTCGGATGTTTTAAATGTGTTGTCAAAAACCTTTAGAACTACATCACCTTCACGGTATATGGTTTTATTTTTGCGTTTTGCAATAATATTCTCGTTGTTCATGATTATTTCTCCCCTCCATAGTAAACTTTTAGATACATTTCTTTCATCTCACTCATCAATGGGTAGCGTGGATTTGCTCCAGTACACTGATCGTCAAATGCTTGCTCTACCATTTCATCCAATGTGTCTAAGAAATACTTCTCATCTACACCATACTCTTTGATAGATCCTTTAATTCCAATTGTTGCTTTCAATTCATCAATCTTTTGGATTAATTTTTCTACCATTTCTTCATCACTTGCTCCTCTGATACCTACGAAGCTAGCAATTTCAGCATAACGCTCTGCTGTCTTTGGATAGTGGTATTGAGAGAATGCTCCCATCTTCACTGGATTGTCTGACATATTGAAACGGATTACTTCATTAATTAGCAGTGCGTTTGCAACACCGTGTGGAAGGTGGTGCATTGCTCCTAATTTATGTGCCATAGAGTGACAAATTCCTAGGAATGCATTTGCAAATGCCATACCTGCAAGTGTTGATGCATCTGCCATCTTCTCACGTGCCTTTGCATCAGAAGGTCCGTTTTCATAAGCCGCTGGAAGATATTCGAAGATAATCTTCAATGCTTTTAATGCCATACCATCCGTGTAATCACTCGCTAGCATAGATGCATACGCCTCTAATGAGTGAGTCAAGGCATCGATACCTGATGCAGCTGTTAATCCTTTTGGCATATCCATCATCAAGTCTGCATCTACGATTGCAACATTTGGAAGCAATTCATAATCCGCCAATGGATATTTAATTCCAGTCTTCTCATCTGTGATAACAGCAAATGGAGTCACCTCACTACCTGTACCAGCAGTCGTTGGGATTGCTATGAAGTTTGCCTTCACTCCAAGTTTAGGGAATCCATAAACTCTCTTTCTAATATCCATGAAACGCATTGCCAAATCCATGAAATTCACTTCTGGATACTCATATAGAGTCCACATAATCTTCGCAGCATCCATCGCAGATCCACCACCTAAAGCTACGATACAATCTGGCTCAAATGCTCTCATCGCTTCTGCACCCTTTTTCGCGCATGCTAGAGTTGGGTCAGGCTCTACTTCAAAGAATGTTACATGTTGAATGTTCATTTCGTCTAACAAATCAGTGATACGCTTAGAATATCCACTCTTGAATAAGAATTCATCGGTAACCACAAACACCTTTTTCTTCTTATATACATCTTTCAACTCCGCAAGAGCAATTGGTAAGCACCCTTTCTTGAAATATACTTTTTCTGGTGTTCTTAACCACAACATATTCTCTCTCCTTTCGGCTACTGTTTTTGTATTTAACAAATGTTTTACTCCCACATTTTCCGAAACAGAGTTTCCACCATAGCTTCCACATCCTAATGTCAATGATGGCGCAAGTGCAAAGTTAAACAAATCTCCAATTCCACCGTGTGCAGACGGTGTATTTACCACGATACGGCAAGCTTTCATCATATTTTCGAAGGCCTTCATATCGTCTTTTGCTGTATTTGTATTAATGAAGATTGAAGCTGTATGTCCATAACCACCATCTTTTACTAAGCGATCTGCCTTCTCCAAACCTTCTTCAAACTTCTTATATTTATACATCGCCAATACTGGTGATAATTTCTCATGTGCAAATTCTTCTGTCAATTCAACACTTGTCACTTCACCGATTAGAATCTTAGTCTTCTCTGGAACTTTTACTCCAGCTAATTCAGCGATTTTTGCTGCTGGTTGTCCAACAATCTTTGCATTTAGAGCTCCATTGATGATAATTGTTTTACGAACCTTCTCTGTCTCATCTTTTGTCAAGATATAGCAACCTCTTAGTTCAAATTCCTTCTTCACTTCATCGTAAATTGTTGCATCGACTACTACTGATTGCTCACTCGCACAGATTACACCATTGTCGAATGTCTTAGATAAGATAACCGATGATACTGCCATCTTGATATCACAAGTCTTATGGAAGATTGCTGGTACATTACCTGCTCCAACTCCAAGTGCTGGCTTTCCAGAAGAGTATGCATTCTTAACCATACCAGGACCACCTGTTGCTAATACGATATCAGAAGCTTTCATAACTTCATTTGTAAGTTCCAATGACGGAGTGTCAATCCATCCGATGATTCCTTCTGGTGCTCCTGCTGCAACCGCTGCTTCTAGAACAATTCTAGCTGCTTCTACTGTACACCCCTTCGCTCTTGGGTGAGGGCTAAAGATAATACCATTTCTTGTCTTCAATGCAATCAAAGCCTTGAAGATTGCTGTCGATGTTGGATTTGTTGTTGGAATAACCGCAGCAATAACACCGATTGGCTCTGCAATCACTCTAGTTCCAAATGCATCATCACGTGAAATTTCTCCACATGTTTTTGTGTCCTTATATTTATTATAGATATATTCCGATGCGTAATGGTTCTTGATTACCTTATCTTCAACAATCCCCATTCCTGTTTCTTCCACAGCCATTTTAGCCAATGCGATACGACTCTTATTCGCTGCCATTGCTGCCGCTTGGAAAATCTGATCTACTTGTTCCTGAGAATAACTAGCAAATTTCTCCTGTGCCTCGCGAATCTGATTTAGGCGTGCAGTAAGCTGCTCTACCGTAGCGACTGTCGCTTGTGTTTCTTTCTTGTTCTTCATAAATCTACACCTCTCTTAATTTGTTCGTTAATTTTTTAACAACCTTTACACTGACATATTATCATGATTGTATTTTCTTGTAAACAATTTTTTATCTTTTTTACTAAATGGATAATTTAAGCGTGGCTATGCATTTTTTTTTGGTTATTTTTATTATAACCCAATTTCAGAAAAATGTTGTGAATTTTTAAAAGTTTTTGTTTTCATTTCGCACATTTTATTGTAGAATAGATGTATCAGGAATTACTATTTCTATTCAATACAATTTATATGGGAGATTTAATATCATGAAAAATTTAAGAATCAAATATAAACTAGCAGCGTATTTGGGTCTCATTACATTTATACTGTTGGTCAGCAGCTATTGCTCCATAACTAGCGTGCAACATCTAAATAACTTGTTTAGTGATTATAATGATAATGATATCTCTATATCGCATGAATTGAATAATGTGTTATACAACTTTGACCATCTCTCTTTGCAGACTAGCTCGGCTCTCATCACAGAGAATACTACAGCTGCAAACGAGACACTCAATTCATTAGATGATCACATGGACAGTATCTATACAAGCCTTACAAATATACATACAACGAAATTTGGTTTCGAATTCGAACAGATGCTGAAAGCTGTCGCAGATGAATTAAAATCTTCAAGCGAGAGTAATCGACTCATTCTGAGTGCGGTAATCAATAACAATCACAGCGAAGCAGAAAACATCTATAAGACTGATTATTTGCCAGCCATTACCTCTATAGAGGATCAGTTAGCTAATATGAGACAAGTTGCAATAGAAAATGCCTCTAATTCTGCATCAACTGTAGTAAACTATAGTTCAAACACTGTTATCGCTCTACTTGTAATTAGTATTGTTAGTGTTTTATTTACCCTTTCATGTATCTTTATATTGGCAAAAACCATTGTACCACCGATTGTTGAATTACAAGCATCGGTAAAAGCCTTATCACAAGGTCGTTTCAAAGATGTGGTGATTAATTATGATTCCAAAGACGAATTGGGCGAATTATCGAGCGACTTAAAAGAAACTGTTTCTTCTATAGAGAATATGATTCGTGACCTAAGCGATAAACTACTAGAATTATCAAAAGGAAATTTTGCAATTGATACAAGTGCGAACCGCGAGATGTATATCGGAGATTTCTCAGCTTTACCAACTTCATTAGACACCTTTGTTGGAAAAGTACATGATACCTTATTACAAGTAAATAATGCTGCTTCTCAAGTATCCTCTGGATCAGCACAAGTGTCTATGGGAGCCCAGTCTCTAGCACAAGGTTCTACTACACAGGCTACTTCGATTCAAGATTTGGTAACTGCTACATCTCAGATTTCAGGACAAATTAGCATGAATGCGCAGAATGCAAAAGAAGTGAGTGATATGTCAGTTATGACCGCTGAATCCATTACATACAGCAACGAACAGATGCAGAACATGATGCACTCTATGGAACAAATTGATTCTACCTCAAAAGAGATTAGTAAAATTATTAAAACAATTGAAGACATCGCATTCCAAACAAATATATTAGCACTAAACGCAGCAATCGAGGCTGCTAGAGCTGGAACAGCGGGCAAAGGGTTCGCCGTTGTAGCAGAAGAGGTTCGAAACCTAGCAGGAAAGTCAGCAGAGGCCGCGAACAATACAACCTTATTGATTCAAGCATCTATCAACGCGATAAAAGATGGTGTTTCCTTAGCAAAGGTAACCGCAGACAACTTGTTAGGTGTTGTAGAGCGTTCCAATAATTCTACTGGTTTGATACAAGAAATTGCAACAGCGACGAATGAACAAGCACAGGCGATTGACCAGATTTCAGTTGGTTTAGAACAGATCTCAGGAATTGTACATGCCAACTCCGCAACCAGTGAGCAAAGCGCAGCAGCGAGTCAAGAATTATCATCTCAAGCTACATTGATGAGACAGTTGATTTCTGGATTCCAATTAAAAGACTCAGAACTTCCAGCCGATGACTATATGTCAGCATATGGTGGAGATACTACATATACTAGCGAAGACTATAGCGACTACAGTAACTATAGTGAAGATGACTACAATAATTATAATGACTATAGCAGTAGTGATAATTATAGTAGTTACGACGACAAATATTAATTTACCAGCAACGTGATTTGTGAGGGGCCATCCATCCTCTCACAAATAAACACCGAAAAAAGGAGTAGATTGTCTCCCACGACAATCTACTTCCTTTTTAATTTCTCTTTGATTGCTTGAAGTTGTGCTTTTCCTGCTACAGCTTCTTGATTCATCGCTGCTGCCTCTTTCAGCTCTCCTCGCAATATCTTAACATTTCCCGGCGCATTAATGGCCAATTTAACCGTATCTGCTCCAATATCCATAATAGAGATTTCAATCTCATCTCCTAACATGATAGCCTGCCCTTTTTTTCTCTGTAATACAAGCATATCACACCTCCTTATTATGAAAATCTTTTAACAGGTGTCGAAACTTGTATTCATCCGATTGCAAGATGACTTGAATCGCTTTTCTTGACTTCACGTTCACTACAATTGGACACTTTAGGTTCACTGTACTATCTTCTGGACGCTCTTTCAGTACACAAATTGTGTATAGCGATAACGACTCGCTATCTTCTGCTTCTAAGCGCATGTAATCTTCCTCCAATATATCTGGCGAATATGTCTTGTTTAGCAAAAACGGATTAGCCACTAAAAATGATAGATTCTCATCCTCTACACTCAAGAGATACAAAAACCGCTCATCCTCTTCCACAGTTACTGGAAGAAACCTCTTCTTATCTTCAAAACCAAATAACCCATCTGGAAATACAATCAAATCCTCTTCATCATACAATGAACTATCTAATCCCATACTCATATATACAACTCCCCTCTTATCTTATTTTATCTTATGCAAGTTTAGCATTTGACCGAAATCAAATGCTAAATCAATCATTATATATTAAGCTTGTGTGTCTACTGCGATGCCAGTGAAGATTTCTGATGCCCTTGCTGGTACATAAATAGGCTCACCTACGTATTCAATCACCAAATCCGGATGTTGAGTAATGGATAGTTCAATGGATCCTGGAATGAATTCTACATCTCCTTTGTCGATTCTCGCATCAAAAGTCAACTTATCCATCTCATATTGAATCGATAATTCAGGTCCAACCCAAGAGATTTCTGGACCCGTCGTCGGAGTAAATCCTAACCCAAATTCTGCGATTGGAGGCGCCGACCTCTGCGTATCTAACGAATGTAATGCTTGTGCACCCTCTCCTAATTTCGCCTTTAATAACATCTTGCCTTCTTTTGCAAATTGAGCAGTCGCTTGATATGCTGCTGTTCTTCCCTTATCTGGGAGCTGTGCAATCGAACGTGCCGCACTCGGCGATATGGAATTTCTAGCCTCAAACGTGTCGATATTCACTTTGATTGGGCTACTCTTAATCTTAATTCCACCACGATCTCTACTAATTTCAAGCTCTGCCGTACCAGATCGACGTTGCAATTTCGCATCATTCATCTTCAACTCGTACTCAATCGGCACGGTCGTAATCTTAATCAATTGTTCCATTGTTATCTACCTCCTAAACTTTTATTACCGAAGAAAATCTAATAATGACTGTGAAAGAATACTCATCCCTACTCTTAGTGATGCATTATATACATACTGCGAATACGAATAATTTGTGATCGCATCGGTAGCTTTAATTCCAACTTCATCTGTATACTGCTCTTGAATATTGATGATTTCATTCTCTAATCTAAGCTCCGTCGCATCTAGCAACTGTGACTTTGTTCCAATCTCAGCTAGACTGTTTCGAACATCATCTGCATTGTTCCCAAGCGATTCCCACAATGCGTTATATTGGTCTGAATCAAATGGCTCTGTTTCTAATAAATCTGCCATTTCTCCCATAATCACAATCGCATTCTTCGGATTGCCTGCGGCATCCACTCCATATCCCATAACATCAACACCTGGCATCGCTGAATCAAATGCACTAGAAGGTATAATCTCACCTGCTCCATCAAAGGTAAGTCCAAATCCCAAGTCTACATACGCAGTTTCCGCTGCATACTCTGCTAATTTTGCCTGATCATCTGCATCTGCACTATTTACGTCGATTCCACGATAAGTCACTACTCCCGTGTCTTCGTCCAAGGCAAATGGAGGATCTCCATAGGCATCGTTTCCGCCTGTTACATAGGCATTTCCATACATTGTATTCAGTGTATAAACCATAGATTTCTGCATTTCACGAAATGTAGCAGCATATATTTCTCTATTTTCTTGATTCGTACCATTCAGCGCTTCCATACTATATTTCTTATCTACTTCTTTAAGAATATCATTAATCTCTATCAATACATCTTCCTGAGTAGCCTGCCAACTTATGGCATCCTTCGTAGCACTCAGATATTCATTCGATCTCGCATAACGATTATCTAGAACAACTGCCTGACCCGCTGCCGCAGGGTCTTCATAAGCGTCCATAAATCTTCTTCCTGTCTCTACTTGAGTTCTCGCTGCGTCAAGACCGTTCAGTGTAGAATTTAAGTTTGTTTGATAATTTCCCATTATCATATTAGTAGTAATACGCAATTATTCTTCCTCCTATCTACCTACGACGCCAGTTCCATTTATCAACTTATCTAGCATCTCATCTAAAGTAGTAACAAGTCTCGATGCAGCACCATAAGATTGCTGGTATCTCATTAAATTCATCGTCTCTTCATCCAAACTCACACCTGAAATCGACTCCTTGGAATCTGATATCTGATTCAATACAGAAACATGACTGCTTAATATGACTGATGATGCACTGCGTTCAATGGATTGAACGTTTTGAATGCTATCATAAATCCCTTGTATGGTGCCTGTATATATTAGATTCCCATTGTTCGTTATACTCGTTTCGTCACTGATGATAGCATTCACCATAGATAAGATATTGCTATAATCAGTTGAACCAGCTCCTGTTTCCTTCGATAAAAGCAATGAAGTCGTTCCATCCATCCAACCATCCGAGATTTTTATATTGGTTGCAGTGAACCCTGTAGTAGCACCACCTGTAGTTGTAAAAAGTGGAGCATTCGGTTCATTCAATGTGTTTAATTTTGTAGCTAATTCGTTCACAAACGCATCGAACAACTGCTCATAAAACCCAATCCCCTTTACATCTGTCGGCGGATTATCAAATTCTCCAGATTTATTGAGCATATCCATGTTACCCTTAAACACACCATCTCCCATTAGATTCGAGATATTTGTTGTCGTTCCCGCTATATCTTCTAAGTTCATCGCATACTGATCTGTTGCCGCATCATATGAAAAAGTAAATTCGCCGAACTCAACTCCATCTATCAATGTATGTTCCGCCCCATTTTCATCCTTAAATGTAACCTTCAGTTCTTGTACATTCAATGTGGTAAGCGTATCTGTATATGAAACATCTATCGGTAAATAAGTTGCCAAATCATCTAACAAAGTGTTTCTCTGATCTTGTAACTCAAGTGCCGGATTCCCTAGGACCTGACTTACCTTGATAGATTCATTCAATTGTGCGATTTCTTTTAGAATTTGGTTCACATTTGGAACCAGTGTGTCCTCCATCTTTGCTACAAGTTCCTCTTCCACGCCCTCTAACTGGCTCGCGTTTTGGTGAATCTGATTAATCAACACCTCAAACGATGTACGTACTAAGGTGTCTAAACTTTCATCACCTGCATTCGCTGAATTCGCAATGTTCTTTAATTGTGTAACTACTTCGTTTAATCCAACACGAATCCCTTCTGTTACAGACTCGTCAAAGATATCGCCGATGCTCTTCAGTACTTGATCTGTTGCATCAGCCGTTCCAACCTTTACTATCTGGTTACGATATTGCATATCTAAATAAGGGTCTCTAATTTGCGACACCCCTGTCATCATAACACCCTGTCCCACCTTGTTTTCATTGTGACTCGCCGCATGGCTAAGTCCATTCGGTGTGATACTCACTAAATCTAGCGTCTGTCTCGTATATCCTGGTGTATTGATATTCGATATGTTCTGTCCTGTTATATCTATCGCTGTTTGGCTCGCCATCAGCGCTAATTGTCCCATTGAAAATCCTGAAAATGTCGAAGTTACCATCTAATCTCTTCCTCCTTAGTTGTTGCTAAACACTTCTGTCTGTATGTCTTTTTCCTGTATATTCTTTCTTTCCAGACTCTGTATGATTTTGATTATTACGTTGGATTGCTTTTTCAACCTCTCGTAGATTCAATTTCATCATCTTCTGAGCATCCTCGTTCACTACTTGGAACATCTGAATCACTCTACTGAGTCCTTCAAAGGAAGGAAGTAATTTTTTCTGCTCTTCCTCGCTCACCTCTTCTAGAATCTGGTGAAATGACATCCCCTCAAATCCTAGCTCAGCTTGAAGAGATTCTCTCTTCATCTCCAACCCTCGCAACTTCATAACAAGTGGCTGTTCCTTCTTCATACACTCTTCTACTGTGACCACACGTTGTTCTCTGCTTGCAGATAATTTCATACTGCCTATCTGAGTAAGCTCACGAAACGTAGCAATCAATTCATTTATTACACTAATGTATTCTTCCATTCACAGTCTCCCTATCCAAGAATTCTAGTCGCAAGCTTCTGTACATCAACTTCATAAGTTCCCTGTTCAATCGCATTTCTAAGTTCAGAAATCCGTTCTTCACTGGTATGGAAACTCATCTCATAGATTGCTTTTTCTGAAATTTCCTTGGAAATCTTTGATTCTGCCTCTTTTTTTCCGCCAGAAATAAGAATTTCATCGAAATTCTTACCCTTGCTCTCTTTTGTATCATATTTATTTGTTTTAACAGTCTGAGATAAATTGTTTGTATATCTTCCCGTAACATTATCAACTGAAAGCCTCATATCATACGCCTCCTTTATTATATCTTACTTTAATATCGACGGATGTGAGAAAAAATTAAGTTATTTTCTCTATTTTTTGCGACTAAATTTAGAAATCATTTGATTCCACTTATTTCCAATACCATTTCCCAGACTCTTACACTGCACTGACACCTTATCAATGATATTTGCCTTGATTTTCTCTTGCCAAAAATCAGCAACCTTGTATTTAAGCTTAATATATCTTGCACGCAACTTCACATAGATTTGATAGGTGCGATGAGCAATAAATTTATACGCAATCCGCACCAACCTTACCACCCAGCAAGCAGGCAAAAAGAATTTTCCCTTCTTGAGGATTGGGTACAGCGTATCCATGTATTCCGCAGGTGGAAAAAACCATTCAATGGCTTGCTTTCTTCTACGTCTCTTCATATCATTTTTATAGATGATTTCTACCTCTTCAATCAATGGCAAAATCATTGCACAATGAGTTCTTCCTCTCAGCCCCTTTGATAAGATATAACGTTCCATAGAATGGAAGATCTTATCGTGCTCCGGAAATAGCATGCCGCCAAACCAAAACGCCGATAATTGTATGAGACATAGATGAAAGTTCTCAACCTCAAAATCCTGTAGTTTTTTATTGATATATCCAAAATTTATCTTCTTATAAATCTTAAGATAATAATTCCACATGTCCACCACATCTTGAATGGTGAGGATTCCTCGTGCGAAACTCTCTGCCGCATTGCAGATGATATAGAGATAAAAGTCTTCTTCAGAAAAAACATGTGCAAACATTGTATTTTCCTTTGTAGGATAGTCCTTCAGCACATCTGCAAAATACTTCTTCATCTTCTTATTGGTAAAATCAATTCCCACTTGCAATGCGATACGAACCCCTGGTATTTTGTAATACAAGGATTCTCCCGCGACTTCACTCTCCTGCTTCTCATAGTCTAATTCCAGCAAGATTTTCTCTGCACGCTCTAGGTCTTTTCCTTGAACCACAATATTTACCTTCTGCACATAACGCATATCCCTCTGGGGATAATATGCCGGCAACAAAAAATCCTTTAGAACCAAATGATGAATCCGAAGAGTTTCAAATAAGTTCTCCAATTCTATCAATGCCACTTTATATCTGGACTCACTATATACAGAGCGATGATACCGCTCTTCAAATTTTTTTCTCCACATATTTTCTTTTTTGCCATTCATTGCCAACACTGCATAATATGCCATATTTGCCACATTGTGAAATTCTGCAGTTCGATACATCATATCCCATTGCGGTTCCATCTTCCACTTAGGAATCTCCGATTGGTTTACAATCGCGGAAAGCATCTCCAGTAGGCATTGTGTTTCATAATTTCTTGTACTTGCGCTCATCTGCTATTCGTTTCTCCTCAAATATATCCATTTTTTTCTCATCGTATATCGCTTTTTTCTCATCAGCAACCACAACTCCCGATACGAGTGTGATCACACGTTTTTTCATGATTGTAACCAACTCCTTCGAGTGACTGGCAACAATCAAGGTAATCCCCAATCGATTGATCTCCTCTAATAAGAGCATCATATCCCATGCCATTCCTGGACTTAGGTTCGCAGTTGGCTCATCAATCACCAAAATTTTAGGATTCACCACGATTGCTCGTGCCAACAGGGCTCGTGCCAACTCTCCCACCGATACCTCGTGGGGAAATGACTTTGCCTTATCTGCAATCCCAACCGTAGAAAGCGTCTTCTCGATTCTCTGCTTTCGTATCTTCCTCGATACTTCTGTAGCAATCAGCACAAAATCTATGTTTTGGTATATTGTCTTCTTCGGCAATAACCCTCTCTCAGCATCCATAATACCAAATTGTCTCCGAAAATACGGCATCTTCGCCTTAGATACATTCTTTGTGTTTTTCCCATATATATATACATCTCCCGAGGTAGGGAGCAACTCACCACAAAGCAACTTGAGTAAGGTACTCTTCCCTGACCCACTTTTTCCGACAACGAACACAAATTCTCCTTTATCGACTGAAAAAGTGACATCTTCTAGGCTTAAGTTCTCCTGGCCATAATCCTTGCTTACACCTTGAAATACAATTTCTTTTTCCATTTAAGAAATTTCCTCTCTATTTTTTCTCCCATATGTTGTATAATGACATATGAAGGAGGTTCGTAATGAAAACGTTAGCAAGAGTCACATTTTTTTGTCTATTAACTCTCGGTATAATTCTAACACTTACCGAGTCCTCTTGGCAAGGAATACCTACACAAAATCCCCAGCTCATCTCAGATGAGACTGTTGCAATACATGAAACCACTGTTCCTAGCGGAACTGAGAATACAAGTGAAACAGACGAGACAGCGGAAGATAGTTCAGACACCCCATCCTCTGAAGACTCCGAGAGCTCCGAAGATTTTATCATTCCACTCACCATGTACTATCAGAATGATCCACAATGGGCCTCCTATCTCTATGGTGGTACCGATCGCATGGCATCGCATGGATGTGGACCTACTGCACTCTCCATTCTCGTGGAATCACTATCGTCACAGGAGCTATCACCCGTTGCTGCTGCGGATTGGGCCGCTGCAAATGGATATCACGCTCCAGGTGGAGGAACTGAACATGCTTTGATCCCAGAGGGATCTGTTCATTTTGGATTAGAAGTAGAACATGTTACTACATTAAGTCCTACAGACTTCCAGCTCGTCCTCTCACAGGACAAGCTCATCGTATTTCTTATGGGACCTGGAAATTTTACAGATGGTGGTCATTTCATCATCGCGCATGGCTATACTTCAGAAGGACAAATCATCGTGGCAGATCCCGCAAGTCCTGATCGTACAAACGCCCGCTGGGATCCAAAAATCCTTACTTCCGAAGCCAAGAAAAATGCGAAGGATTGGGGCCCAATCTGGATTATTTCCAATTAAGGAGCGAGGGAGAAATGCTTTTGCATTTCACTCCCTCGCTCCTTTGTTATACACCGAGCGGTTACCAACTAACCGCTCATTGATTAACTTATCCTCGCTACGAACTTTTTCCCAAAGCCTCTTTGTTCCCTCTATCAATACGATAACCTCTTGATAATTCTCATCATCACCATAGCCACTTTCGGCAACCTGCCCCTTTAACAACAAGGAGATTTTTCTAGCATCAATTTCTGATTCCTTCATCAGAATTTTTCCAATTTCCTTGTCACACTCTTGCATTTTTTCTACAAGTTCTGACCGATTTCGAAGCAATAAGCGTGTGGCAACCTTATCATTTCTAGATAAATGTGCTTTTAATTCTTGCGTAAGAGCATTTAACTCACTTAAACTACTATATTTTAATTTTAACTGAGCACACACTCGTTCTAATGTTTCTTTCACCCTTGTCTCACTCATGCATTTTTCCCCGCCTGCGCAAACGTGTCTCTCAACTCTTTCACCATCGGTTGTAATTCGTCTAAAACTTCTTTTCTTCTTCCTGCCTTCACGCGTGCCAACTCGAATAAAAAAAACTCATACATCTGTCTCAAGTTACGACTAATCTCATAGTCATGATCTAAAGTAGTATTAAAATATCGTACAATATCTATCGAACGTTGAATCGAGGTATCAAAGAGCGCATAATTAGCCACATCCAAACACAACTGTGCTTGCCTCAATCTCTTGATTAATTCATCATAGAGAACGATCACTAACTCCCCTTGCGTCATCGTCATGACTGCCTGCTCTTTATATTGGTGATATCCATTATTTGCCATGTTCTATCCTTTCCCTCTATGCTGTAAACATAGAACTGATATAGCTACTCTGTGAGTTCATCTCTGCAATCAAACTCTCTAATGCAGTGAATTCCCTTGTGTAACGATCTACTTCCATCTGAAGCATATCCTTTAGGCTATCAATTTCATCTTCCATATCATCAATCATCTTTTGAAGTGAATTCTCTAACATGGATGTCGGCGCTAGTTCCGAACCAGCTCGATCCACTAAGATTCCCTTGTCTGCTCCTGTTACCTCTGCATACTTCTCGTAGATTGATTCCACATTCACCATGAAACCAGCTCCTGCCGGTGTTCCTGCACTGGTTGTTAGATTCTCTGCGCTTAGCAACTCTTTTACATTATCTGGATCCGCATTTAATGCTTCTTCAAATTTATCTTCATCAAATACTAACTTACCATTATCCTTATAGTTCGTAGAAACTGTGATACCAATCTCTTCAAATGCTTGTGTCATAGATGCTGGAAGTGCAAATCTCAACTCATCTGCTAATGCCTTTAAGTCACTATCATTAAACAATAGACCAGCATTTGCCTTCTCTTCCCATAACTTAATCTCATTCTCTGTCATCTCATCTTTCTGAGCATCTGTCAGTGGTGCATAATCACGATTTGGTTTCTCGCTTATTTCGCCATTTACCAATGCGATTAAGGCATTGTAATCATCCACCATTCCCTTCACCGCTTCTATGGTTTCTTCTGTATCAACCTCACCCTTAAACTCGATCGCCCCGCCTTCTGTAAACACTCCCTTTGCCGTAATGCTCATTCCATCAATGTCAAATGTATTGGATGACCTGGTCAATGTAACGGGTGAATCCATTCCCTCATATTGAATCTCTATCTGCGCATCTTGTCCATTGGTCACAGTATACCCTGTACCAAAAAGCATTTCAGCAACATTTCCAGTCAAATTAATCGTTCCATTCGCACCCTCTTCTGTCGATTTTACGATGAAAGAGTCTGTTTGTGCTTGATAAGAAACTTCAATTCCCAAATCACTATCATTGATGGTTTTGATAATATCATTTACCGATGTAGTATCTGCGCTAAATCCAAATTCCGTTGTAAGGTTTAATTCTTTGTCTCCATTTTTAATAATTAAATCCCCAGCTGCACGTTCCTCTGTCACATTCGAAAGTCCTGAATCCTTCAGATTTGTCGTTAAATTCGCGCGGTTGGACTCACCGACCTGCATATTGAAGAAAGACTCTTCTCCTACTAGGAATCCCGAACCACTCACCAACTTTAACTCTGAGCTCTTATCTTCTGTTCCGCCACTCGCACCTGGAACCATGGTCATGATTGAAATCGATGAATTCGCCCCATCATCTGTGAAATTAACTTTTACTCTTCCTGCACCATAGGCTTTGTCGAGCTGTGCCTGCATATCCGCTACCATATCTTGCATGTTCTCATAAGTTTCTTCAAACTTAACTGTGGCATTCTTACCATTGTAGTTAAATGTCATGCTGGTTCCCTTGATGGCATCTGCTACTGTTCTTTCTTGTATAAGGGAAGCCGCATTTGCTGCTTCATAAGTCGTACTAGAAAAATCTATCGCCTCTGTCAATTTCTCATCCGCGCCTAAGATACCTAGATCCTTCAGAATATCTCCTGTACCACCAGTAATTTTTGTTGCATTTCCCTCTACACTTGTAAATGTAATATTTCCGCTAGCCCCAATCCCCACTTCAATTTGGTCTGCTAGGGTTCCTTCACCCACTGTTATTTCGCCCAGTGCTTCATTAATCGCATTTTTCACATTCTCCAAATTAGAATAGTCCTTGCCCTCTTCTAGCTCCACCGTATAACGTTTCCCAGCTAGTTCAAAATATAGCTTATCCCCCTCTACCTTACTTACATTAGCTGCTTTTGTAAGGTCGGAATCAAAAGTACCTGTTGCCAAATCGCTACTAGATACCCCACTTGATATAAATTGTGCATTTTTCGCCAATTGTGAAATTGCAGTAATAGAGAATCCTGCTGCATTTTTTCCGGAACCTGATACACTCACCTTATCTGCATTGTCTCCCATCGGTGTGATATTGTTTGGTGCATAGAGAGAACTAGACAACAAATTCGACGGTGATGAGTACGACATATATTTCGATTGAAATTCATTGAATGCATCAATAATCAAACGAAGAGACTCTTGCTTCCATTCCTCTGTTTGAATATCCTGATTCTTCCTATCAATCTTGGCTTCTGTACCGGCTGTCATCCCCTTTATTAATTCCTCTGTATCTAATCCACTTGCTAATCCACCATAACCATGTAACATGCTCGATGTTAAACTACCTACTCCACTTACACTTGACATAATTCTACCTCCTATATATAATCCAATTTTATTTTGAAAATTTATGCTAGTTTTATTTTTTCTTCATTTATATCTATCGTCAAAAAAAAATAATAGTTAAGCAAAACCTAACTATTATTTAAAATTTCATCTTTTTTTATTTGTGATTTGGACGTTTATCTACCTGAATACACGCCTTCGTCAATTCAATCATAACTCTTTCATAATACTTGTTATAATAGTAGTTCAACAACGGGGATACATCCGTTCCCTCTCTAACCACATATTTAGGTGGTAAGTTCGTAAGTGCTAGAGCTGTAACATCTGCCACACACCGCGAACACTTACAACTACTAAATCTATCCATGTACTCTTCTAATTGACTCTTAACCAAATATTCCATCACACTAACAAAACTAAAGACCTCTTCTCCACAGTCCTCTTCTTCGCTTTTCTTCGATGGATTTTCTTCTTTTATACCATCTTTTGCAGCTACTTTTGTCTCAACTTCTGATGTTGTATCTTCCACAACGCCATCAACTGAATCTTCTATCTCTTCTGCCGCAACATCCTCAATAACCTCTTCAACAACTTCTTTCTTCACATTCATTTCCTCGGCTACTTCTTCTACTTCTACGGTTTCTGTAAGTTCCTTCTCCAAAGATGCACGTATCGTCTCTGAGACTTTTTCCTTCTCGGCAGTTTTCTTGACAACAGATACGGATTCTGCCTCCGGGTTTACTGGTGGCTTAGTTCCTAAGTCTGTTTTTCCATCACCGTCGCCACTTCCACTTGATAATAAATTTAGTACATGATTTGTTTTACTGGATTTTCTTGCCATCGTGCACCCCTACCTTTCCTTCATTAAATCATTTTCATCAATTCTTCCAAGAACGCCTTATAATCCTTAGAAGGATTCGATCGTGGCGAGTATTCAACCACACTTTGTCCATGTGCAGGAGCTTCCCCTACTGCTACTCCCGTACGTATCTTCGCTTGGAATATGCCTGTCCCGATCTGCGCCGCAACTGTTTCAGCCATTTCTTCAACATCCTTTGCGAGATTGGTTCTCATATTAAATCTTGTGAGTAAAATTCCCAACACCTGCAAATCAGGGTTCACGGAATTCTTCACCGCCTCAATGGTTTCTTTCAGCTGTGTAAGTCCAACTAGGCTCAAAATCTCTGCCGTCATCGGAATGATGAGATAATCCGCTGTAACATATCCATTTACCGTTAATATATTCAATGCTGGAGGAGTGTCTACTATGATATAGTCATAATAATTCTGTACTTCTGACAATGCATTTTTCAATAACATCTGTCTCTCTTCTCCCTCTAGAAGAACCTCTGCTTGGCTCAATAGAATATTGGAAGTCAAGACATCTCCATACTCTTCTGTGGAACGAATCGCCTTGTGGATGCTTGTTTCACCTCTCAATACATCATAGACGGTGCACCCTTCTTCAATATCCATTCCTAAGCTAAATCCTAGATTCCCTTGTGGATCAAGATCCACACTCAAGACTCTTTTTCCTCGTTTTACAAGTTCTGATGCAATCACGACACTTGTCGTGGTCTTACCTACACCACCTTTTTGATTTGTCAGTACAATTGTTACAGCCAATTTTCTTCCCTCCGCAGCATTATGATTTATTCACCTTGTACTTCCTCAGACAAGTCTCGAATCATTTTTTTAAAATCTAAGATAACTAATAATTGGTTCTCGCTCTCTACAATCCCAGTTGCGATTCCCTTTTTCTCGTTGTACAGTTCCTGATCTGGTTTGCGAACCTCATTGGATTTTAATCTCTGGATTCCTAGAACCGAATGTACACGAACTGCAATATCTTGTTCTTCTGAATTTAAAATGATAAACAGATGCTTATCATCGTGTATAGATTTCACCTTTGTTAAAAAATATGGGAGGTCGATCACGGTGTAGATTACATCTCTTGGTTTAAACACACCTTCTACGATTCCATGTGAATCAGGCATAGGCTTTACTTTTTCCGCCATCATAATTTCTTTTACCAAACCAAGTTCTATTCCATATAGCTCCTCATCGATGGAGAATTGCATAATCTCCATGTCATTAAAATCTGGGTCTACCATCTCATCTCTCATTTACCTTCCCCCTATCCTTTATATATTAATCTCAGGTCTTCCGATTGTTCTAATCTTCACATTGCCTGTAGCAACATCTACAATCATAGTCCTTGCGATACCGCCGCCTACTTCTCTCGCTACAATCGGTATCTGCTCTCTCATTAAAATTCCTTGAACGCTCTCTATATTTCTCTGCCCTATATTCCCTAGATTGCTGCTATCCAAAGTCGCGAACATCTTGGCCCCGCCTGCAATCTTGCATCGAAAGCGACGTTTTGAACCGCCCATCATCTCTAGTTTCTTCAATGTTTCGCGTATCCCTGTGTCAGCAAACTTATAGATTTGTGGCTCATTATTTCTCAGTGTTTTAGGAAGCATGATATGAATCAGTGCAGCAATTTTTACTGCTGGGTCATAAATGCATATTCCAACACAAGATCCGAGAGCATGCGTAATCAAGGTTTCTCCTTGTCGTGCAATCTTCATATCTGCTATATCTACAGTAATAATTTTAATCACCTAACTTCCTAGTTTGCCTAAGATTGTTCCAAGTGATTGAATACTTGGAATCATTAATAAGCAATCTTTATGTTGCTCTCCTTCAAGAACAAAACGACCAGTTACCATCAATAACTTATCTGTATCATATCCTACTTCTACCATCGGTACATTCAACACACCACCTAGCATATTTACTGTCCCCAAAGGCACAGATATCTTAACATCCATATCTGTGATACCAGCGAGGGCATTTACATAAGAAGATATTACAATGTTCCCAACTTCCGTCAACGCAGAGAATCCCATTTCACTGAGTTCACTGTATGTCCCTAGCGACTCACCCAACATCGACTTCACAATCGCTCTACCAAATTCCAATTGGAATACAAATAAGATTACTCCCTCTATTTCTCCACTCAATTCGGCCATGACCGCCATCACTGCTTCTTCTGGTTCCCCAATATGATAAGCAGCATCATTAAAGTCTATCAACTTCACGTCTGGAAGTTCCACAGACACGGTCGTATTCATGATGCCTGAAATCGCTGTTGCTGCATTTCCCATCCCGATACTTCCGACCTCTTTAATTATATCCTTACCAAAATCACTGATTTCCTCATAACTTTTAATTTCCGTCGCCATCGTTATTCTTGATTACCCCCTTAACTGATTGATCGTTTGCACTGTTTCATCTGATACTTGCATCATTTTTAATATATAGGAATATGCCCTTGACGCCTCAATTGTATGCGCCATTTCTTCGGCTAAATCCACATTGGAAAACTCTAGATATCCCTCTAATATATTCGCACCAATATTAAGCTGAGGCTCTCCATTTTTCTCTAAAGGAATAAACTCAGTCAATCCAACACTTTCCATTCCATCTGTGTTAGCAAATGTAAATACACCGATATCTCCACTCAATTCTGTATCATTCACTTGAATTGGATTCCCATTTCGATCCAATACTAATTTATCACCATCTGTAGCCAGATAAAATCCATCTGTTCTAAGAGACTTATAGAAATTACCATTTCTCGTATAGGTAATATCATTCGTTACTGGATCCATCAGCATGAAGAATCCCTCACCAGAGATTGCATAGTCATATGCACCTCCCGTTGCCTCTAGTCCTGCCTCCGAAAAATTGGTATTCGTATGGTCAACCTTCGTTCCCGCACCTGCTGTTAAATCTGTCAACTCTCCCTCAGGAGCTCTCATGTTACCATAAACTAATTCTTGAAATGCTACATGCTTTGCTTTATAGGCTGTAGTATTTACATTGGCAATATTATTCGCAACCACATCCATCTTCTCTTGTTGTGTACGAACACCAACCGATGCTGCATAAAATGACATATCCATATCTATTTCCTCCTTAACTATCTAGGTCCAAGTTGCGAAACAATCTTGCTCATTAATTGATCATACATCTGCATAATCTGTGCACTACTCTGTAAGGTTCTCTGCGATGCCATCATATCTGTCATCTGCTCTACCATATCTACATTCGACGATTCCACTGCATACTGCATCATGTTTGCATCCGCCTGTGTTGCAGTTCCACTACTTACAAACATTCCATTGTCTGTCTTGGTCAATGTCTCATCGTAATTTTCAAAATCCACTACCGAGAGCGTTCCAAAATAACGTCCGGTTCCCTCTTCGTAGATATTTCCCTTTGCATCAATCGTAATTGCATCTGTTCCCAAATAGATATCTCCACTCTGTCCTTGCACTCTTCCAATGCCTTGCAGTGTCAAATACCCCTGATCATCAAGTGAGAACGAACCATTTCTCGTATACATGGTTCCCTCTTCTGTCGCAATCTCAAAGAATCCAGAAGATAGAAGCGCTACATCCAAAGGATGTGAAGTCAGTGCCGCACCACCTTGCGCGTAGTCGGTATAGTTTCGATCTGCAGTAACAATCTTGTTGATACTCCCTACTTCTACTGCATCCACTTGAGCCTTGTTTCGACTCTCATACAATAACACCTCTTCAAACGTTGTTCCTACAAACGTATCACTCTTATATCCCGTTGTCGAAACATTGGACATATTATTACTGATCACATTGAGATTTCTCGTTCTTGTCAATACGCTAGATGCTGAATTATAAAACCCTTGAAACATAATGATTCTCCTAACTGATGTATTCTCTTAATTTTCTGATTGCTGCCGAATGAATCTGGGAAACCCTGGGTTCACTCACCTGTAAAACTTCTGCTATTTCTTTCATCTGTAGCTCTTCTATATAATAGAGAGAGACAACGATCTGCTCTTTCTCGTTTAACTTTCTTATTCCGTCTTCTATTATACTCCTTAATTCCCCTTTTAGGAAGTTTTTTTCAGGTTGTTCTGTATCATTTTCAGATGGCATCTGAAAATCTTGTTTATTTTCTCCTGCTTCCTCTAATGCTTTATCCAAAGAAAGGACGAAAAATAGATTGGATTTTCCTATAATTTCATGGTATTTCTCAACATCTATATGTAGCGCTTCTGCTACTTCTTCCGGCGAAGGTTCTCGCCCATGAGCCAAATAATAATTTTGCATCATCTCACTCATCTCATTATAAATCTTTCGCAATCCCCTCGGAACCCAGTCTTGCTTCCTAGCAATATCGATAATCATTCCACGAAGACGCTTAGAGACGTAGGTCTCAAACTTTGCATTCTTGTCATCTTCATACCGATCAATACACTTCATAAGTACGATAACACCTTCATTGACGATGTCTTCCGTCTGCTCAAATCCGATATATACATTTCGCATCTGTAACGCAATACTCTTCACAACATATAAGTAGCGAAGTGCAATCTCTTGCTTTATATCGAGTCGTCCTGTACTTCTATATAAAGTAAACAATTCTTCTGCTGTATACTCACTCCAGGAATTATTCCCACTCATATCTCCGCTCCTATGTATTATTCTGCCTTAATCGTTCCAATCGCTTGGATTTGAATATTGTTCGTAATTTCATTGAATGCTAGGATGTAAATCGATGGGAAGAATTGCTCCAACATCTGGAATAAATGCGGTCTAATCACTTGGCTAGTTAAAATGACTGTCTCTTGAGATAATTCATGGAATTTCTTCACATAATCTCCAATTTGTGCAATCATACTCTGAATGATTTCTGGATTCACTGCCAAGTAAATCCCTTGATCCCCCTTCGCCATACCAGTCACTAGCATTTTCTCTAAACTAGCATCTAGGGTAAGCACCCTCATCTGTCCACCCTCGCAGAACTTTCTCGTGATGGTTCGTTTCAATGCAACACGGATATTCTCCGTGGTTGTAACAATATCTAGACCACTTCCAGCGGTATCCGCCACCGTCTCTAGGATGGTGTCGATATCTTTGATTGGAATTCCTTCCTTCAGCAGTCTTACCAATATTTTCTGAAGGTTACCATAAGAAATAACTCCTGGCACCACCTCATTCACCAATTCTTCCGATGTCTTCTTCGCATTTTCTATCAACAAGGTTACTTCTTGCCTACTAAGCAATTCATAAGCATGCTTTCGAATCGTTTCCGATAAATGCGTCAACATTACGGATAATGGATCGATTACTGTATATCCATAAATCTCTGCCATCTCCTTGTTCTCTGGGAGAATCCACTTACTCGGGATTCCATATGCTGGCTCAATGGTATCAATTCCAACAACTGTTCCAGATGGAGTACTCGGTTCTAATGCTAAGAAGTGATCTACAAGAAGTTCTCCTTTCGCCACTTCCTCGCCTTTTACTTTAATCAGATACTGATTGGTATTCAGCCCTGAGCTATCTCGCAATCTCACCGATGGAATCACCAGACCCATCTCCTCCGCATATTGCCTTCGAAAGATTACGATTCGATTAATCATCTTGCCACCATTTGACTCGTCAACTAGTGGAATCAAACTATATCCAAATTCCATCTCAATGGGTTCTACACCAATGAGGGAATAAACATTGTTAATATCACGGAAATACTCTTCCTCCGAAGCAGGAGCCTCTTCCCGCACTTCTTGTGGACTGGCTTCCTTCTCTTTTTTAGCAGCTAACACTCTTCCGAGTTGTAATCCCCCAAATATAAATCCTGCAGATAATAAAATCAACGGTATTACTGGCATTCCAGGAACAAGGGTTAAAACCAATAGAACCACACCTGCAAGGATAATGGAACGAGGTTGAGCAAAAAACTGCCCTGTCACATCCTCATTTAGGCTACCCTCGGATACTGCACGTGTTACAATCATACCGGTTGCAACCGAAATCAATAATGCTGGAATCTGAGATACCAATCCGTCTCCTACGGTAGCAATGGAATATATGCTCATCGCGTCATTAAACTCCATGCCAAACTGCAACATTCCGATTGCAAAACCACCGATCAAGTTGATTGCCGTGATGATCAGTGACATCACTGCATCACCTTTTACAATCTTGGTCGCACCATCCATTGCTCCATAGAAATCGGCTTCTCTCTGAATATTTTCTCGTCGAACCTTCGCTTCTTGCTCTGTACAAAGACCTGAACTCAAGTCCGCATCGATGGACATTTGCTTACCTGGCATCGCATCCAATGTAAATCTAGCTGCAACCTCAGCCACACGCTCAGCACCTTTTGTGACAACAATAAACTGTACCAATACGATGATTAGGAAGATAATAAAACCGACAATTGCATTCCCCTGAAGGACAAAATCTCCAAAGGATTGAATTACTTGTCCTGCAACCCCTTGATTAATCAGAATATTTCTAGTCGAAGATACATTGATCCCTAGACGAAATAATGTAGTAATCAATAATAATGATGGAAATATCGAAAATTCCAATGGTTCTCTAATGTTCATACTGATTAACAGAATAATCATTGAAAGAGAAATATTCAGTATAATCATAACATCCAACATAAATGGATTCATCGGGATAATCAATAATAATACTATAACGATAACAAATAGCGCTACAGCGTTATTCAGCAATTGTTTCATGTTTTACCTCAACTTGTTATTTAGTTTATAGATATAAACTAGTATTTCAGCAACAGCACCGTAGTACTCTTGTGGGATCTCCTGGTTTAATTCCGTCTTCTCATACAAACCTCTTGCTAGCGGACGATTCTCAATAACTGGAACTGCATGCTCTTCTCCTACTGCGATAATACGAAGCGCTAGCTCATCCATCCCTTTTGCAAGGACGATTGGAGCAGAATTTTTTGATGTATCATATTTCAATGCGATGGCATAATGCGTAGGATTTCGAATAATGACATCTGCATTTGGTACTGCTTGCATCATCCTTCTTCTCGCCATCTGTCTCTGGGTTTCCTTAATCTTACCTTTGATCTGTGGATTCCCCTCTGTCTGCTTGTGCTCCTCTTTGATATCTTCTTTCGACATCCGAATCCGTCTCTCATAGTCCCATCTCTGATAGAGATAATCCAGAAAGGCAACCACTCCGAACACCATAGTCACACGCACAATCATGTTCATAACCAGTTCATAGGTAAATGCTACTGCATTTGCAATTCCCATGTCCATGGTTCGAATCACGTCTACAATATATTCGATCAGTAAAAAATACACAATAAGTATTAAAATTACTGTTTTAATCAAATTCTTTAATAATTCTACAATATTTTTTAGAGAGAATAGTTTCTTGACTCCCTCGATCGGATTCAACCGTTCTAATTTCGGTCGTAACACCTTAGATGTAAATAAAAACTTTGTCTGTATTCCATGCATAATGACTCCCGTCGCCATGCACGCTAGCGCAACTGGCAATACACTTACCACTGCTGCTACCATAAAATCTAATGCGTATTTTGTAATATTTTCATTTGAGAAATCTGTCATAAATCCAACTTCTCGAAACATCTCTTTCATATACTTCGATATATTTTCATTCATCACTGGAAAATACATCTGAATCACGGTAAATGCCACGAAAACATAGATGACATTTACAACATCCTTACTTTGGGATACATTCCCTTGTTTCCGTTCATCACGTCGCCGTTTGGGGGTGGCTTTTTCGGTTTTAGAATCTGCAGCCAAACCTCCTCACTTCCTTTCCGTGCGTAAATTCTCTTCCTAAATAAAGAGTTAAACCAATGTTGTTAAAACATCCTGTAATGTATTCATCATCTCCGATATGTAGCTCTGAAGATAACTTCCAATTGGTGAAATAAGTATCACCAACATCAAAATCCCTACGATAACACGTAGTTGTATGCTTAGCACAAATAAGTTAATCTGTGGAATCATTCTCATTAATAAGCCAATTCCAATCTCCATGATAAACTCAAATGCAATAATTGGAAAAGCCAATCTCACACCCAATGCAACCGATTCAATAAAAATAATCAATACTGCATCTACCGCATCAGGGCCTATGACCAAATTGCCATAAGGCGCAATTTCATGAGAAGTCATAATGATTTTAAACAAGGCCAAATGACCGTCTACTGCAAAAAATAGTAACCAAAAATAGATCTGTAAAATATTACCGGTCAGTGCAACCTGGGTTCCATTTTGCGCATCATATACACTCGCCATAGAAAGTCCCATCTGAAAATCCATGGTGGTACCAGCAATCGTAACAATCAACTCAAACAGCTGCATTACAAACCCTAGGATAAATCCCACTGCCAATTCCTTCAGTAGTAACACACCATACACAATCGTGTTCGGTGCTTCAATCGACGGTACCTCGCTAGCTGAATATACAATCACTGAAACCATAAGAATCAGTGCAGCCTTGAATAGCGAGGGAATATTTCGTCTCGTAAAAATCGGATTCAAAAGAATTGCCCCTGACATCCGCATGATAACCAATGTAAAGTAGATGAACTCAGGTGTCCCTGCTATTAACATAACACCCTCCTAGCCTTGAGATATCATCTGGAAAATCCCTGTCGCAAATTCTTGTAACATGGTCAATATGGAATTTCCAGTAATCAGAAGCGTAATTCCTATCACTAATAATTTTGGAATAAATGTAAGTGTCTGCTCTTGAATCTGAGTAGCCGCTTGCAAAATCGAAATGATAATACCTACTATCATCGACAAAATGAGCATAGGCCCAGCTATCATAACTGCTAAATAAAACACCTGATAGAAAATATCTGTAATTTCACCTATGTTCATATGTATTCCTCTCTTCGTCAGTAGTTAAAACTTGTCGCAATGGAAGAGAATAGCAACTCCCAACCATTGATTGACACAAATAATAATAATTTAAACGGCAATGATATGGTTGCCGGTGGTAACATAATCATACCCATAGACATCAAGGTACTCGCCACTACGATATCAATCAGCAAAAATGGAATGAACAATAGCAATCCTGACATAAATCCTCGCCCCAATTCACTTGTCATAAATGACGGAATTACTACCGTAAGTGGTAGATCCTCTGGTGCTGTATCCGCAGGTGTATCTGATAAATCTAGGAATAAATTCAGTGAACTCACCTCTGTCTGTCGGAGCATAAAGTCCTTAATCGGTCCTGTTGCCCTCTCCAGAGCCTCTTCCTGCGTTATCTCATTATTGCTATAGGGTACATATGCCTCCTCCGTAATCTGCGTGATTACAGGACTCATAATAAACAGAGTCAAAAACAATGCAATTCCGGTCAACACCATATTCGGTGGTGATTGTTGCGTGCCTAGCGCAGTACGCGTAAAGGATAGTATAATGATAATCCTGACAAAAGATGTCATCATAATCACAATCGACGGCAAAAGCATAATGACTGTCATCATGATTAAGATATCTAGGGTCGGCGTCTGCTCCGCATTTATATTAATGAAAGAATCTGTATTCATCTCTTCGTATCTCTCTTTCGAATCTTATCAATTACGGTCTTGAAATCTAGGACTTCTTGCGGAGAATCCATCTCATTGTTTAACTGTACCAAGTCCTCCTCTGATAGTTCCTTGAGTAAACTAATTCCTGCAGAAGAAACTCCTGTCAATATGTATTTTTCTCCAACTTGTACAATCGCAATTGACTTGTCCTGACTTAGATTCATTCGATCTATTATCTTCATGTATTTCGTATTTCCGCGTGCAATACCCATTCTTCCTATAAATCTTGTGCAATAATATGCTAGAAATAGGATTAGGATTACTACACCTAAAGTAAAGACCGCACTCAATATGCTCTGGATCATAAATTGCTCCTAATCTATCATCGGAATGTCTCTGGACAAAATCTCGGTAATCCTGATCCCGAAATTATCATCTACAACAACGACATCACCCTGTGCAATACATTGTCCATTTACATATAAATCAATGTGCTCACCTGTCAACTTATCTAGCACGACCAATGATCCTTTATTTAATTCTAACACTTCTTTCACTAATTTCTTCGTTCTTCCAATCTCTACCGAAACCTCTACTGGAACACCCATCACAAGATCAAGATTTGCATCTGACTCTGTATCCACCGCAGTTTGTTTTAAACTAGCTCCCACTGCCGATGTGCTTCGAATCTTCTTGTTCTCTTGCTTTTGATTGCTCATCTGCATCATTTGATTCTGAGTCATTTCCATCTGAACTTTCATCAATTCCATCATCTGTGCCAATGTGTTATTGATATCACTAGACACCGCTGGTTGCACTGGCGCCACTGGTTGTGCTGCCACAACTGGCTGTGGTGTAGCGATTGGTTGAGGTGCAACAACTGGTTGCGCCTCCATAACTGGCTGAGGTGCTACCACTGGTTCTGGAGCCGACACAACAGGCTCAACTACCGATGCAACTTCATTGTCAGTACTTACTTGGCTCATGGCACTCTCCTCTTTTACAATTTCTTCCATAGAACTAGCTTCTGGCATATTCTTTTCATAGAATTTGCTCACAACATCCTTCGCTAAATCCACTGGTAGTAGATACATCATCGTACATGCCACCTCATCACCCAGGGTCATTGTAAATTCTATCTCTACTTTGGGCACTGCCTCATCATAATATCGATTCAGAAGCTCACCTGGTTTCTCAACAGGTGAAACTGCTGGTGGTGAAATATTTACCACCATCTCTAACAACTCTGACAATACTGTCGCCGATGCTCCCATCATCTGGTTCATAACCTCACCGACCGCACTCATGGTCAGCTCATCGAAAGAAAATTCTTCGGGTGGGATTTCCATTCCCATAAGTAATCCTACGATTTTTCGAGCATCATCACTCTTGAGAATCATTACATTCTTCCCAAATAATCCCTCATCATGTTCGATTTCTACCGCAACGGCTGGCTCGATTCCAAGGTACTCTGAATCGCCTTTTTCCTGCATTCTTACAGAGGGAATCGTTATATCAGCTTTAATATCTAACATCTTGGAAACTGCTGTAGAAGCGGCACCAAAACTGATATTAAGTATTTCTCCTATCGCATCGATTTCAATTGCATTTAAGTTTCTTGCATCCATTAATCTTTACTCTCTTTCCGATACGCACAAAAGCTTGTATGTTTCTTAGTTTCTAATTTTATCTTCCAACTTCCAAAGCCTTCTCTGCCATCAATTTTAGTGCATTAAATGCTGTAATATTTGCCTCATATGCCCTTGTGGCTGCCATTGCATCTGTTGTTTCCTTTACTAAATCCACATTTGGCATACGTACGTATCCATCTTCATCTGCATCGGGATGTTCTGGGTCGTAAACCCATTTTAACTCGGTATCGTCTTCTATGATCTGAGTCGCCTTTACCCCTCCGCCACTTTGCATCTGGACCTCGCCGTTTAATATTGTCTGGAAGTCTTTCTCCTGTGATTCAAGAACCACCATCTTTCTCTGATATGGTGTACCGTCCTCTGTTCTAGTCGTCTCGATATTCGCAATATTATCCGATGCAACATCAAGCCTTAATCTCTGTGCGGTCATACCAGACGCACTGATATTCAAGGAATCTAAAAACGCCATATATTACCTCCAAGTCTAGCCGATTATCTTAGCTACTGCATCTACCACACGATTTGCCTTGAACGGCTTCACGATAAAGTCTTTTGCTCCTGATTTAATCGCATCGATTACCATCGCTTCTTGTCCCATTGCTGAACACATGATTACTGCTGCATTTGCATCAAATTCTTTGATTTCTTTCAATGCCTCTAATCCATTTTTATTTGGCATCGTAATGTCCAATAATACTAGATCTGGTTTCTCTGCCTTGTACGTATTTACTGCCTGCTCTCCATCTGACGCCTCGATTACATTGTCATATCCACCCTTTACCAGCGCGTCTTTTATCATCATTCTCATAAATGCTGCGTCATCAACTACCATAATTTTTGCCATTTTATTGCCCTCTTTTCATTTATTTTTGTTTATTGTTTATTTATATAAATAGCAAATTAATTTGCTATTGTTTCCTTCACTACTGTTTCCTCTGCGATACGCTTGTCAATCTGAACCGTCTTGTACTTGTTAAACACACCGAGTTTCCCCTCAAACCAAGGTTGCTCTTCTACCATCAGAACCACATTAGTATCTTTTGGTTTGTTCAAGTCTATAATATCACCTGGTTGCATGTTATACAAGTCCTGTAAATTCAATGTGATATCGCCTAGCATTGCCTTGACTTCTAGGGAACTGATATTTAGCTTCTCCATAATCTTGTCTCTATTGGCAACTGCTTGTTCACTATAACCTGTATCCACATATCTTCTCTTCTCTATTCCCGAGAAGAAATCAATCAACAAGGTTCCTGGAATACATACGGTTAAAATCCCCTGTACCCCTTCCACGTTGAGATTCATCAATACAATCACAACAGGTTCGTCTAAGCTGATATCCTGTGATAAGGCTGGGTTATCATCCATCTTCTTATCCACCATGGTGATTTTCAGATGCGCCCCCCAAGCTTCCAATGTCATATTCACAAAATAGTCCATAATTGTATTATACAACACTGTCTCTATCTCTGTATAGGAGTAATCTGATTCTAATTCTTCCTCTTCACCATTTCCACCTAACATTCGATCAATCATAGATATCATAACATTCTGACTGACATGGAACAAGATTGGCAAGCTTCCAACTTCATCCAATATCTTGATATTCATCGTCATCACAACATCATTATCATTTAACATATTGTTAAATTCCATATATTTTTGTTCTTCAACGGTATAAATCTCTGCTTCGCAAACACTCCGCAATATTCCGTTGAGGTGCAAGGTAGTCAACCTCGCATAATTGTCATATATGCTCTTAAGCAATCTCAATCGATCCTTTGTGAATTTCTTTGGACTGCTAAAATCATATGTCTTCCATGCCTGTTCTTCCTTCGACTCGACTTTTTCTTCTGCCTTGTCTTCGGGATCGCCTCCTGCACTCATGGACTTCAACAATTCATCAATCTGACTTTGTGATAATACATCTGCCATATCTTTACTCCTGTTCCTATCCCAATTATTTAGGTTTTATTCCTCTGGTGTCTCTTCACTTGTATCCGAAGCTGCTGCGTCTTCACCTGCATCCGCTTCTGAATTATCTCGCTCCTCATAGATCTGATCATAATATTCTTCCAAGGTCTGAATCTCTGCCCCTGTCTGTGTAATCATAATCTCAACTCTACGATTCAACGCTCTATCTTCCCTCGTATCAAAGGAAGCAATCGGACGAAACTGTCCATATCCTAGACTCACTAGCCTTTCTGGATCAATGATACTCTTCTCCTGAATATAGGCTACAACTACCGCCGAACGTGACGCCGACAACAATCTATCTGTCATCACCTCATTTGGAATATCTGGTGTAGCTTGTGAAGTATGTCCCAATACTTGGATTTCTGCTATCGCTTCCGCTGATTCACTAAACACACCCGAAAATGCATCTAAAACTGTCTTTCCCTCATCCAATAATACATAACTATCACCATTAAAAAATACACTGTCGCTAAAACTAATAAACTGATATCCATCCCCCTTTGTAATCTCTACATCTGATAGGTTCGGATTCTGTTCTTTCAGGTCGATCAAATTATCATACATCTCATCGAACTGCTCATCTATCTCTGCCTCATTCCCTCCAGCAATATTGTTGGTTCCTTGGGAATCAGACAATTCATCTGTTACAATCTGTGACACCTCTGCGGCTTCCGGATTCATACTCTTAACAAGGTTCTCCCATTTTGTCTGATCTACAGACGATATGGAATACAAAAGTACGAAGAAACATAGTAGCAACGTAACCATGTCACCATAGGTGCCCATCCAGTCGGCGCCACCCTCGACTTTATTTTTCTTCTTCATCTATCGCATCTCCTTATTTATCGTCTCCACCCTTGCTCTCAGTGCTTAAAATCTTCTCTTTCTTCTTCTCGTGTAGCAACGATACTAACTTCTCCTTCAGGTTCTTAGGGTTTTCACCGGCTTGGATTCCTAATACACCTTCGATAATAATTTGCTTATACAATAATTCCTCTTCGTTCCGCACTCTCAACTTCTTCGCAATCGGCATGAAGATCAAGTTCGCCAAGATACAACCATAGAGTGTTGTAACAAGGGCTACTGACATGGAGGCTCCCAGATTTGACGATGATCCTGCCGACAAGTCCATGCTTGCCAACATGTTAATCAAACCGATGAGTGTACCGATCATACCAAAGGCCGGCGCAAAAGCTGCTGCCTTATCATACATTCCTGCCTCATCATCATGACGTTTGTCCATACTCTCAACTGTACTCTCTAGCATCTCACGAATCTTATCTGCTTCCATAGCATCTACTACCAACATAATCCCTTGCTTGAAGAACGGGTCTGTTAGTGCATTTGCTTGCTCCTCTAATGCAAGTAGTCCATTCTTTCTAGCCAGTTGAGCAAACTCAACAATCGATTCGATCGTTGGCTCCACCTTGAATTGTTTTCCTGATAATAGTTTCTTAAAATGTTTAAAAGTGTTCAATAACATCGGAAGCGGATAACTCGCGATTACCGCTGCAAGTGTACCACCGATTACAATCATAATACTTTGTGGATCAAAGAAACTCATAAGATCTCCACCCATAAAGATGGAAACCACAATAAGTGCCGCCCCTAGTATTATACCAAAAATTGTTGTAAAATCCATAACAAATTACTCCTTCCAAGCCTTAATTCCATCATTACATCGATTTTGAAAATAAATTACCCTCTCTGCAATCTGATTTTTATCTTCCTTTACAATGTGATATCTTCCATTCATCATAATAATCTTCGATTCTGGAATAAACTCTACATATTCAATCTGAGCAGGATTGATTAAAATCAATTCGTCATTTAACTTCGTTAATTCTATCATACTGATAACCATCCCTTTCTCGCTGTCTGGCAAATTTGGCCCAAAAGGGACAAATTGCCGTGTGAAAAATTTCTATTTTTCACACTATCCTCTTTTTCTTCTAATTCGATGAAACAAATATGACTATATTATTTGTTTCATCGAATTATATTTACTTAGTTGCTAATTACTAACGTTTCATGTTAACCAATTGCTCAAGCATCTCATCTGTAACTGTGATAATCTTCGAGTTCGCTTGATAACCTCTCTGTGTCGTAATCATATTTGCAATCTCTGTTGCTAAGTCTACGTTCGACATCTCCAAGTAACCACTCAAGATATTACCTGTCGTAGATCCTACCGTCTCAATGGCATTTACCTGTCCTGCATTGTCACCGATTTCGTATAGATATCCCGACTTTTGAACCAGACCATTTGGATTCTCTACCGAAGCAATCGCTATCTTACCAATCATAATTTCCTTCGCATCTGTGGTGATACCAACTACGGTACCATCATTTGCAATACGAACCGTTTGCACCTCATAACGAGTTGTCGAAGCATCATTCTCATCAACAACTCCATCACCGTTTGTATCTACCGTACTATCATCTATACCATCTCCATCTGCATCTGGATTGATTGGAATTTGAATCGGTACCAACTCATTCGTCTTATAAGTAGTTTCTGGATCTGTTGCCGTAGTTGGTGCAAACCCATAGACATAGTTTCCAGTATCATCTAGAAAATATCCATTTCCATCTACTGTAAATAAGCCTACTCTAGAGAGTTTTAATTGTGATTCTGCTAGTTCGTCCGACCCGATAGGATTCGCTGACATTGCGCCTACGATGAAGAAACCTGTCCCATCGATCATACAGTTTAATCCGTAACCTGTGAATGACCGACTACCTGAACCGAAGTTGGTAGAGATCGATCCGACGTTTACTCCATAACCTAATTGAGAACTGTTTACTCCACCAAGTCCACCTTCTTGTGTATCTCCATTTGTACTCTGCACTACATTTTGGTACATAGCATCTTGGAAGTTGGCGGTACGTGACTTGTATCCCCATGTGTTTACGTTAGCGATGTTATTACTGATAACATCCATTTTCGATTGATGCGAGCTCAATCCTGAGATCGCTGCAAACATTGATTTAACCATTTTGTCTCCTTTTTGTTTTCACAATTATCATTGAATTATTACGTGTTTTGTACTTCTATCAATCGGATAGAAGTTCATAGCCTCCAAAAATGGTCCGGCTATAGTATTACTGCACTGTCTATATTTGTAAATATATTGTCCTTCATCTCTGAGGAATTCATCGTTGTGATTACTGTGTTGTTCGGTACATTGACGATAAATGCGCTATCTGGCGATATGATAACCACATCTTTTGCACCCTTTTCCCGTGCTTTTTCGATTGCGCTATTTAAATCTTGTTTCAATGTCTCTGAGAACTCAACACCTCTCTCATTCATGCGATTCATCGCATGCTTTGAGAATTTCACCCCTTCTTCTAAGCCCTGGTTTAAGACTTCAGAAAAACTCTGACCTCCAGATGACTTCTGCATCTGTATATCGTGTCTCAGTTTTAGTTCATGAACCCCAGATAAATTCTGTATTGACATCATTCTCACCTACTTTTCTATCTTCGTTGTTCACCCAGCATTCCACCTACGGTGTTTCTGTACCTTCACTTTCTGTCGTTCCATCCGTTGTGGTGTCATCGCCCTCTGTACTTCCATCTGTGGTGGTATCATCTGTCTCTGGTTCAGGCACGGTACCCACCGAAACAACTTGTGATAATGAATACGGATTTCCATTGATAAAGAGAATTGGATCGTCGCCGAGGATAACTCCCTCTACAACACCCGTTGTATTTTTTCCTGTGTATGCACCATTCATATCTAGTTCTGCAACTGTAACCGTTTGTCCTGTCATGGATGTTGCATAGGTTGTTAGGTTCATGGATGTCATCTCTGTGATAGCTGTAATCATCTGTGTCTGTACCATCTGATTCAACATCTCCGCTGTATCCATAGGATTATCCATGTCTTGATACTTCATCTGTGCCGCCATTAGATTGTAGAAATCATTCATATCAATGGTGGATGAAGCTCCTGACGCCTGTGCATTTTGCTGTACGGCAGCCGAACTGTTGTATACTCCTTCTACTGGCATATCTTCTTATCCTTTCTTCTATGAATCTCACGCAATTCCTAGTCGTAACTGCTGTAGAAAATCATTGGTTTCACTCTTGCTGTTTTTCTTCTGCTCTTCTTGTCCCTGCTGATTCGCATTTCCATCTTTTTCTTGATGTTGCTGCGTATAATCTTGTGGTGGTTGTTCTACCACTACTTGCGTCTGGGTTCCCGTTCTTGATTCAATGATTGTCGCTAACTCTCCCGAGCTACCTGCCAATAACTGCATGGTCTCTGGGTCGGAACACACGATAGATAATACTGCTTTTCCACCTTCGTATGAAACTTGAATCACCAACTCGCCTAGATTTCTCGGTGCAAGCTGAATCTCAAAATCATCTTTGCCCTGAGCAATATTGGATAAGATTTCCTCATGTACCTGTGATACTGGTACTGCCTTCGCAGTGTCTCCACTTGCCGAAGTTTGAATGCTCGTTTCAATTCCAAATGAACGCTGAAATGCGGATTGTTCTTTCACTTCATTTCCAGTCGGCACGGTCTGATTCATCAATTCTGACTCGCCAGATTCCACATCCTGTCCATAAGACTTTGTATTCGTAGATTCCGCAGTCTCCATGGTAGACACTGCATTTGCCGCTTGATAATTCTCTGGAGTCTCCTCTGTCAATTGCACGCTTGTTGCTGTTTTCGCTACTGCCGTCTCAGCACCTTCGCCATTCAAACCAACGGTCAATGATTGTGCGTTCTCAGCACTTTGAGCTGTGTCTACCACATCTGTAGTTGCGATATTTGACTCTGTCTCCTCTGCCTGTGGTAACTGTGCCGCAAGACCTTGTAGTGCTGCTTCACATAACGCTGCCTCTGGATTCGGTAGTACAGTTTCAACCACTGCATTTTGCGCCTGAGGAACCACTGCATTCGTAGCAATCTCTTCGTCGTACTGTTGTTGCATTAAATCCCCGAATTCTTCTCCATCCTTGACCTTGTCATTATTCGCGGCCTTATCACTTTTCATTTCTGTTTTTGTGTTCTGATAAGCTGGTTCTGCTGGCGCCACTTGTAACATGTCCATTGTCTGCATCTCTTCTCCTCCTTTCTTCGAATTTATATATAGTAAACCCTTTCGGGAATGCTATCCTACTGCGGTACGGGTATTGACATTAGACACAAACTCTTCGATGAATCGTTCTTCTGCCTTTCTCACTTCTTCTCCATACTCGTTGAACCTTTTTTCCTTGATTTTCTCGATAGAAGAGCGTTCTACCTTGGCTTGAATCACTTCCTGCCTCTTCTCTTCTTCTCGTCTTCTCAGATTCTCGATTACTTGCTGGCTTCTTCGTATCTTGAAGTCTAGATTGACCATATATGCCTCGTACATCTGCATGGTAGGCACGGTGCATCCCTCTTCCTTCTTCAACTGAAGATCCTCTGCATAATCACTGTATTCCTGATGTAAATCCTGTAAACGCCTCTCTTCGCTCGCTATCCTATGAAGTAATTCTGCTTGTTCATTTCTTAGATTTTCTTCGATTTGCTCCTTGTATGTGAGCACCTTGTCTAATGAAAATTGAAATTGTTTCATCACATTCGCCTTTCTCTTTACTCTGAAACCCTTGCCATTACTTTCTCAATATCTTTCGCATCGCTTCTGTCATCTCTTCTTGTGTATACTTCGCTCCGATATCTTGTACTAAAAACTGTTTCACTGCATCGATTTTTGATATCGCATAGTCCAAACGCTTGTTGGTCCCTTCCTTGTAGGCTCCAATGGAAATCAAGTCCTCATTCTGCTCGTAGATACTCAGGATATCTCGAATCTCTGAGGCCAATCTCTTCTGTTCCTCATCTGCGATGTTCACCATCAAACGAGAAATACTCGCCGATACATCGATGGCTGGAAAATGTCCTCTATTTGCTAATTTCCTACTCAATACAATGTGTCCATCTAGAATACCACGAACGGTATCCGCCACGGGTTCATTGGTGTCATCTCCTTCTACCAATACCGTATAAACTCCTGTAATCGATCCATTCTCAAACTTTCCACTTCGCTCTAAGAGCTTTGGAAACGCCGCATAAATCGAAGGTGTATACCCACGTGCAACGGGTGGTTCTCCTGTTGCTAATCCAATCTCTCTCTGTGCCATAGCAAATCGTGTCAGGGAATCCATCATCAATAGAACATTCTTGCCTTGATCCCGAAAATACTCCGCAATGGTAGTTGCTACCATCGGACATTTCATCCGCAGCATAGCCGGTTGATCTGATGTTGCCACAATCAATACCGAACGTTTCATTCCCTCTGGTCCCAAATCCTTTTCTACGAATTCTCGAACCTCACGACCACGCTCCCCTACCAGTGCAATGACGTTGATGTCTGCTTGTACATTTCTCGCAATCATTCCAAGCAAGGTACTCTTTCCAACCCCACTCCCCGAGAATATCCCGATCCGTTGGCCCTTCCCTACGGTATTGAGGGAATCAATGGCCTTCACTCCGAAGAACAATCGCTCATCAATGGGCGGTCGATCTAATGGGTTGATCTGTGGACTATCCACATAATAATATCTCTCGCATTGGAACTCCCCTTTTCCATCTATGGGGCGACCCAATGCATCTATGATTCTTCCTTTCAGGAATTGTCCTACCGGAATCTTCAGGCGCTTGCCTGTATTTCTCACAAAACTTTCCTTGCCAATCCCCGAAATATCGTCATATGCCATCAGCTGTACTTTGTCCCCTTGGAATCCTACAACCTCGGCTGGTATCTGTTTTTTTTGCTCCTCATTGTAGATTAATACAATGTCGCCTATATTGGCATTTCCTCCGGATGCTTTCATCGCCATACCCACAATATTTTCAATTTTTCCAATATGACTGATGGTCTCTGATGACATGATCACCGATGACAAATCTCTTAACATCCTTCTATTTCCTATGCCTTTCTATACCCTTGCGTTGTTTAGAATCTCCTTGATATTCTCAAGCTGAGTCTTCACACTAATATCGAGCACTTCTTCTGGTGTTTCCACGATGCATGTTCCTACTTCCGCATCTTCCATGAGAATCACCTTTACATTATCTGATAATTTCGCAAGACTTCTCAAAAACTCTACATCGCCTTGTATTTCTTTTGTTTCAGCAGTATTGGCAATATAGATTTTTGCCCATGCAACTTTCTTCATCTTCTCTACCGCCGACAAAATCATCCTCTCGATGACCGCTTCACTAGATTTCAAACTGGTTTGCACAATCTTCTCGCCGATTGCTAGGGAAATACTCTTTAAGTCTTCCATGTAGTTTTCCAGCATCTGTTGTTTCTCTTCCTCTAGCGCTACAATCTGTCCTGTAATTTCTCTTTCCAATCGTCCAATTTCTTCATCGTATTTCACCTTTGCTAGTGCTGCCGCCTTCTCTAGTCCAGCTTGATACCCATTACTCTCGCCTAGGGCATAGCCTTCTTGTTCGGCCTTTTGCTGAATAATCTTAGCCTCTTGATGTGCTGCTTCTAGTATAAATTCAGCCTTTTCTTTCGCCTGCTGTAAGATAACGTTAAATTCCTCTTCGACTTCTGGCTGTCCCACATCTTCTAGGTCTTCCTCTGTTTCTGTATCCAAATCAACCTCTTGGACAATCTGGAATTCTTCATAGAAATCATAGTCTCTGATTTCCATCTCTATATCGGAATTTACATTTAATACTCTATACAATGATACTTTCCTTTCCGCCTTTACCTAGAACAATCTCGCCTTCCTCATCTAACTTTCGAATAATTGCAACAATCTTCTGTTGTGCTGTCTCCACATCACGCAGCTTGACATTGAATGTAATCTCCAAATCGGATTGTACGGTCTCTGCCATTCTCGTCGACATATTTGAGAAGAAGATTTGTAGCATTTCTTGGCTTGCGTTCTTAAGCGCATATACGATGTCTTTCATATCGCAATCGCGAATGAAACGCTGTACGGAATGCTTGTCCATGGCAAGAATATCTTCGAATACGAACATCTTCTTTCGAATCTCTTCTGCAAGTAATGGATTGTCCTTGCCCATTTCGTCGAAGATGAACTTTTCGTTGCTACGATCCATATTGTTCATAACATCTGCAATGTAGTCGATACCACCTGCATCTGTAAAGTCTGTCGTCAATACATTGTCTAATTTTGCAGCAAGTTGGTTCTCTACCACCTTGATGACATCTGGAGATGCACTCTCCATCTGTGCAATACGCTCTACAACCTGAATCCGTTTCTTCTCAGGAAGCTCTGCGATGACTGCAGCTGCTTGGTTCGGCTCTGTATATGCAAGAACCAATGCAATCGTCTGGGCACGCTCTCTCTGCAACGCTGAGAATAGATTCTTCGTATCCACCTTTGATATGAAGTCAAAAGAGCGACTCTTCAGAAACTTCATCATCTTCTTGAGAATTTCTTCTGCAACTGGCTCTCCATATGTCTTCTCTAAGACCGTCCTAGCATATTCCATACCACCATCGGTCACAACCTTTTGCATCAGGCAAGATTGGTAGAAATCATCCAAAATCACTTCCGTCTCTTCTGATTTCACATGCCCTAGTTTCGCAATCTCTAGCGTGATTTTCTCCACTTCGTCTTCTGTTAAGTACTTGAAGACCTTCGCTGCATTATCAGCCCCCAAAGCGGCAATCACTGCAGCAGCTTTTCTACCGGGGTCAATCAGAGGTTGCTCCGCTTGAACCTCTTCCACTGCTTCTACTGGTTCTTCTGTTTTTTTAGTGTTCTCCGCTTTCGCCATTTATCCAACTCCTAAGCATCTGTGCTGAAATCTCCGGATTTTCCTCCGTGAAATCTCTGATTATTTCTCGTAATTCTCTCGTTCTATCACTTGGCAATTGTCCCACATCTAGCTTGTCTACCATTGCTGCTGTAGCCTCTTCTCTAGAACTCAACAAGAATGCTGCCTCTTCTTCTGCTTCGACTAACGCTTGTTTCTTGCGTTTCTTCGAACGAATAATTCCAAGTATGATTGCTATGATAATTAGTAGTAATATCACTCCACCTATGATGATTGCAATCAGTGGATTTTGTGTGATAATATCTGTAATTGCAACTGGTACAATTCCGCCGCTACTATCATCTTCTCCATCCAATTCTTGGAATGGTGCTGCTACAACTGTAATCTTTTCATCTCGTAATTCTGTCCCGATTCCAGTGGCATTTCCAATCAAATCTTTTAACTCCTGATCTGAGAGATCGCCTCCGCCTTCACTATTGATCGAAACTGAGATGGTCAAATCTTCCAAGGTACCATCTTGAATCTCACCTTGCTCAATCACCTGATTCACTAGGTAATCCTTTGTAGCCGCCTCACTTATGATTCCATCTTCCGCAATGGCACTGCCCTCATATTGGGTGGACTCAGCATTGGTTTCCGTGCCTACTACGCCGCCTTCTTCCCCAGCCGCTGTTCCATTGAGATTCCACGTTTCGTTAGAAACAATTCCTGCTTTATCTTCTTCGTCAATCTTCTCTGGGGTAGAATATGTAATCGACTCTCTTAGAACCGCTTCTTGATTCACTGTCCCTGTCGCCGATACTCGAATATTCTCTGGTCCATAGAATGGCCCTAATACATTGATAACCTTCTTTGTAATCTCTGACTCAATCAATTGGGCAATTTCTTGAGCATCACTACTTCCAGCCGTGTCTGTGTTTTCATCTACAGACACTTCTATTCCATTCCCCCCGATTACAGTAACATTTCCCATTTCCATAGAAGAAACCGAACCTGCCACCAATCGTTGAATAGCCTCCGCTTGCTCTGGAGAAGGGTTACCACCATTATCCATGGTTACAACAACCGATGCGCTCGCCTCATTCTTCTTTGCATCGCTTTGAAGCACATAACGCTCTTCTTCCGCCAATGCAATGTTCACAGTTGCATTCTTCACTCCATCAAAAACACGAATCGTTGCTCCTATTCGTTCCTGTAATGCATACAACTCGTATTGCTGTTTCTCCGCATCCGTGGTCATTCCACCTGCATTGTCGATATAGATTCCATAAGTAAATCCACTGTCTGGATACCCCTCGTACACCAACTCTGCTCTCGTCTGTTCCACAACAGACTTATCAACTAAAATATCACCATTTTCTTCATATATGTATTTAATTTCATCCTCCTGCAACTTCGACACAATCGTCGCCGCTTCATCGGATGCCACCTCTGAAAAAAGCACTTCATAATTTGTTCGATTGAGAAAATATGCAATCGAGATCGCAGCAACAATCACTGCTGCCACACCAACACCTGCCATAATCTTTGTTCTCGTGCTGTATTTCCCCAAATAATCATTTACCTGTTTAAAACTGGCTTTCACTCTCTCCATAACTATCCATTATCCTTACCTATATTAAATGCTAATCCTCAACAACTCATTGTATGATTCCAAAGCATTATTTCTTAGTTGCACTAACAAGTCTACATTTAGCTGCGCTTCTGCCGCTGCCACGGATAGTGTATGTACATCGTCTAATTGACCCGTCGCTAACAAATACTGTTTCTCTTCTAAGTCCGTCTGTGTTTCCTTCACACCTTCTACCGCATTAGAAAATATGCTTGAAAACATCCCTCCATTGTTCGCTACCGCTGTCGTATCCTGACTCGCCCACTCGCTCATCGGAGCCAGTCGTTGAATCGGTGTTAAAAATTCTGTCATTTATATTCTCCTTTCGGTTCACTTATTCTATCTGTCGTTTATTGCCCCTTAATCACTGTTCTCAAGCGTGATATGTCGCTATTAATAGAATTTAGTCCATATTGATATTGCAATGCAGCCTTCGTTAATTCTATCATCTCTACCTCTGTATTGACATTATTGCCGTCTAGCCTACTTCCCTCTGTATCGGATTTGTGGACAACTGGAGTCGCACCCATAATCGCTTGATTAATCGCCTCGTTATCATTGCTCATAATCGCAAGCTCAAGCTGCTCCTTATATGAGTTCTCAAAAGTAACGTACTCCGCCTTATATCCTGGTGTCTCTGCATTCGATATGTTGTTCGATGTCACACTCTGCTTCAACCATAGATAATCCAATGATTGGTTCACCATCTGAATTGAATTCCCAAATATACTCATATGTTCTCTCCTATCTTCTTATTTAACTGTATATTTATACATAATATAACCCATATGTATACAATACGCACAACACTATTATAGACCTATCGCTCCCATATTTCAACAAATTTTTCAAATATGAAACATATTTATCAATTGTATTTTTTACCATACAATTCTGACAATTTTCACCCTTGTTATTTTTCCCAAATTATGTATAATAGTAAGTATTAATATCTTGTAGATATAGAATGAAGGAATGGAGATTTTTATGATACTTACTTCTTGTAAAAAAGCTTTGATTTTAGAAGAAAATAGCGATATAACACTATGCGAAGTTATTGTTGCAAACATCGACGGCGACACAGTAACACTCTACGTGGATGATGATTACTTAGACGATTTTGACGCCCAAATGCTTGTCACTTTCCTAGATGAACAAAAGGGACTAGTAACTTGCAAATGCAACATGATGATTCAACGAAAGTTCAATGCCTCAGATGGAAGACTCATGCACACAATCCAATGTGTACTATTGGAGCAAACCGCCATCCTACAACGTAGACAAGACTTCAAGATTAAACTGAACATCCCAATCGACATCATCATTCCTGCTGACATAGAACTCCCTGAAAATTGCCCAGATGTACACGAATCCTTTAACGGACATTACACCAATGGTACTACGGACAATTTAAGTGCTGGTGGAATTCACTTCAAGTGTCCAATTGCATTTAGAGAAAACACGGAATTGGAAGCCTTTATGTCACTGGAGCATAATCAACGTGTAAAATTACACCTCTTCATCCTTCGAGCGGACGAACCTGCCGAAGATGCCGAGGACAAACAATATGGATACGGTTGCCAATTCATCAACATGCAAGCCGCGACAGAGACATCACTTCGCAACTTCGTATTCAAACAACAAATGATAAACCGAAAGCGAAAACTGAATTAAGTTTCCGTCACTCAAAGGGGACAGCGGAGATATGAGCTGAGCTCATCCTTCCACTGTCCCCTTATCACTTTCATCCTTCTTCCGTTCCCTTTTCTTCCGTACTACCTGGTTGATAATTCAAGAAATACAAATAGATATCTACAATGGCCTGATACAGTTCTTCCGGAACCTGCGTCCCCAACTCCAACTGGGTCAGCATGGTTGCCAGAGAATTATCTTCATACACTGGTACATTGTTATCTCTTGCCACTTCTACAATCTTCTCTGCTAAATATCCCATACCAGATGCCACAATGATTGGGGCTGTTTTTTTCGTTTCGTCATAGCTCAGCGCTACTGCTCGTTTGTTTAATTCATTGCTAAATTGAGACATTGATTGAATTCTTCCTTTCAAATACTTTCGGGAATGCTGACGATATCGGAATCGATCGACTCTCCGTGCTAACATGTAATTCTTCTGATTGAATATTGTTCTGTGCTAAAATCATTGCAATCCCATTTTTAATGTTATCAATATCATTTTTCATCGCCTCTGGACAACTCAGTTGCAATTTGATGTTGCTCTTTTTCTTTTCATATATGAAGAACATGTCAAAGAACCCTAGCTCTTGAATATCGAATTTAATCAATCCCTGAACTGCTCTTTCCTGTTCTCCTTCTTCCCCACTACCACCAGCGTTTGGATCAATCCACATCTCCGAGAACATCAATCTGCCATTCACTTGTAGTGGTAACATCAGATGTAATACCGGTAGGTATACACTCTCATTGAGAAGAATTGCTTGCATTAGATTCTGGAACACTGCCTTGTTCTCTGCGCCCAATTCCCCAGACATTCCATGCTCAACTAGGTCTACTAGCCCTTGCATCCAGTTCTGTTTCTTAACCGATTTTTCATATTCTGTTCCTTGCAATACTTGGAATAAGATATTCGGATTAAAGTTTTGGAACACTTTTTGCATTCCTTGGAAACGTAATAATTGCTCAAACGCCTCCAAAACACGTGATGCATTGCCATTCTCCGCCCTTGCCATATAAGATGATAGCAGCGAAACTAGTTCACGCAAATCCCCCCGTTCATTCATTTTCGAAATATAATCATTTAAAAACGGAAGAACTTCCTGTTTTAATACTTGTAGGTTCTGGTTCATCCCCTCACCCATCGGTCCAATCTCACGACCTAGATTCTGTAACAGCAGATTCAAATCCTTGGCCGAATTCGAAAACATCCTCTTCTGAATCTCAACCAAGAGGCTATCCATATTCTTCATAATATGAGAAGATTCTGCCATGTCCACATACTTTTTCAGGAAATCTAAGATGTTTGATTTCAATTCAACCGAATTCGACTGCTCAAATGCTTGTTGTAATAAGGTAAAGAACGGTCCACTGAAACGCACGGTCGCATTTCCCTGATTCTTGATAAATGCCAACATATCCTGCGGTTCCACTCCGATCATCTGTAGGAATCTGGCAACACTCTGCGCAAACCCATCTTGAATTCCCGACTCCGCTAGCGTGGCAAACTGCTCTATGAATATACTCGAGAATTCCTCTGTCATAATCGGCAGGGCATTAATTCTCTGTATAAAATTCTCATAATTTGATTCGTAGCGAAACTTCAGCGCCGTACTTTGATCTTGAGACGCCGCGTCGCTTCTCGCGTCTGGTTTCACTACTTTATCTGGATTAATCGGTCCTTGGATATTGGTTTCAGGCGCTTTTGCTGGGCCTTGTTTCACCTGATTATTGTTCTCATAGCCTATGGCTGGAGCTGTTATTTTTAAAAGATTTGACATTTTTTTCACCTTCTAGAAATTATTTGTTTCATTTATCCTCATTTTGTATTATAATTATACACATACATTACCACATTACACTTTGTAATTGCAATAATTTATGTAAGTTTATTAAATAAGGTGGATTTAATCAATGGAAAATATGAACGATGGAATTTTAGACACATACCTATTTGAATGCAATTCCCTACTAGAACGGTTAGATGAGTTACTACTCAACGCCGAAGAGGTAGGAGACTTTTCTTCCGAAGACGTCAACGAGATCTTCCGAAGTATGCACACAATCAAAGGATCTTCGGCTATGATGGATTTCCAACCACTTATGGAGGTATCCCACCACATCGAGGATTTGTTTTTTGACATTCGCGAGAATGGAATCGATTCACTCAGCACAAGCCAAAAGAGTGATTTATTCAACTTACTCTTCAAATCCACAGACCGCCTTCGCGAAGATATGGACAAAGTATCACAGGGCGAAGAGCTTGAGATGGATATAGAAGACATTGTAAAGGAAATCGTGGATTTCCTCGCAGCAATGAAAGGCGAGGCAAGCACTCCGGATGCTGCCCCAGTCGCTGACACTACTACACCGACTGCAACTTCGACTTCTACAGAAGAACCAAAATCCGCGCCAGCTATTCTGCCAGTCATACCAGTTGTTACAGAAGTAGACGCACATGGTTTACCAAAACTAGACTGTCCTTACTTCTTACACATGCTCTTCGACGAAGATTGTGGAATGGAAAGTTTGCGCGCCTTCATGGTGGTCTCTGCAATTCAGGAAGAAGAAGTGGCGTTTATACACTATCCACCAGATGTAGAGACAAATTCCGATACTGGAGCCTACATCATCGACAATGGTTTTTACATCGGATTCAACTCAGAAGAAGATGTAGAGACTGGGGTTGCTGTTGTAACTTCCATGAGTAATATTCGCTCTTATGAGATTATATTCAATCCAGATTATATCGAAATGACTGAGAACATGCAGTCCTCTTCTAGTTCTAGTGACGCACCACAATCCGCTAGCGCTCCTGCTGAGACTGAAGTATCCGCAAGCAACGAACCTACTACCGAATCTAAGGTTGCAGCTCAAGAAGTGAAACCTGCGCCAAAGGTAGACGCACAGAAGAATCTAAAATCACTGGCTCAGAGCAAGCAAAGCTTAATCAGCGTTAACTTGAGCAAGTTAGATAAATTAATGGCCATCGTCGGTGAGATTGTGATCACCGAATCCATGGTAGCAGCATCCCCTGAACTCCAGAATGTTCAGCTAGACAGTTTCTTGAAGTCCTCTCGTCAATTGAGAAAATTGACCGATGAGTTACAAGACGTTGCAATGTCCCTACGTATGATTCCGATCTCGGGTGTATTCCAAAAGATGAATCGTATCGTCCGTGACATGGTGAAGGCATTGGATAAAGATGTAAAATTAACAATCATCGGAGAACATACCGAGATCGATAAAACCATCGTAGAAAGCATCGGAGACCCGATTATGCACATCGTGCGTAATGCCATGGACCACGGAATCGAAAACAATGTAGAAGACCGTATCGCAGCAGGCAAGGACCCACAGGGACATATCACACTCTCTGCATATCATGCGAGTAGTGAAGTCATCATCTCCATTGAAAATGACGGAGAGCCTCTAGACCCTGAGAAAATCTTAGCAAAAGCTGAGAAAAAAGGTCTATTAACCAAGGCTCCAGAGGACTACACTCGAAAAGAAGTCTTCTCATTACTGATGTATCCTGGATTCTCAACCAACTCGGAAATCACAGAATATTCTGGGCGTGGAGTTGGACTCGATGTAGTAAAGAAAAACATCGAAGCCATCGGAGGTTCTGTCACCATCTCGAGTGATGCAGGACAAGGGGTATGCTTCACATTGAAGATTCCTCTAACACTTGCGATTGTAGATGGAATGGAAATCGCAGTCGGTTCTCATATATTCACCATACCGATTGCTCATATCAAGCAGTCGTTTAAGGCAAAAAAAGAAAATATCATCCTAGATCCTAGCGGAAATGAAATCATTCGCTGTATGGATGAGTTCTATCCAGTCTTCCGATTGAAGAACCTCTTCCAATTAGATGACGGACATACAGATATCGAAGAGGGCGTCATCGTATGGGTAGAAGCAAACGACAAATCATTCTGTTTATTCGTCGATGCACTAAACGGCGAGCAACACGTAGTCGTGAAGCCGCTTCCTCCATACTTGAACAACTTCAATATCAAAAAGTATGGAATCAGCGGATGTACCATTATGGGTGATGGTACCATCAGTATTATCTTGGATGTAGGAAATATCTATACTACAGCGCAAGAAATTTATTAACAATATCTATTAATTGGAGGTTACTACCATGTCCGATACAACAATACATGAATTAGCTGTAGATGAATTAGACTCTACACAGACCGAACGCTATCTCACCTTTATGACTGACGGATTGGTGTTAGGGGTAAGCACGCACCATGCAATTGAAATCATTGCAAACTCTGCGATACGCCCTCTTCCACTCATTCCAGACTATGTAAGAGGCGTGATAAACTTGAGAGGGCAAGTTCTGCCAATCATCGATATGAGACTTCGCATGAACAAAGCATTCCAAGAGTATACAACAAGCACTTGTATCATCATATTAGAAATCGACTCATCCCTCATCGGACTAGCAGTCGACTCCGTATTACAGGTACTGGATTTGGATACTAGCAATGCTTCACCAATACCAATCGAGAATCAACAAGACATCACCAATGCAATGGTCTCTATGGAAGACGGCTCTGTTGTCCTACTTCTAGACTGTGATGCAATCGTAAAGACGATATAGAAATTAGAAACTGGAGGAAGATCTACCTTGTACACGCTTGCCAATGAAGATTTTATAAGATTAACAACATTCATACGTGCAAATTATGGAATTAACCTTTCCAATAAAAAGCAGCTCATTGTCTCACGACTCACTGACCTGCTTGTTTCTAATGGATTTGCTAACTTCAATGAATATGTGACACATATTCTAAACAACAAGAATAGTGCCGATATCGAGATTCTGTTAAATCGTTTAACAACGAACTACACCTATTTCAATCGAGAAACTGCACATTTTGATTATTTCAAAAACATCGTACTCCCAGAACTGGAAGCTAAGAAGAGAAATCAAGTGCTGAGCATCTGGAGCGCTGGTTGCTCCACAGGGCAAGAACCCTACACCCTATCCATGATCCTCAAGGATTATTTCCGTGGCAAGGGCGGCAATTGGGATACACGCATCCTAGCAACCGACATCTCCAACAAAGCATTGACTCAAGCCCGAAACGGGTTGTACCCAGAAGAAGGGGTTGTAGACTTTCCAGAGGCATGGAAGAAAACTTATTTCAAGAAGACAGGCGTCCCACATCAGCTCAGTGTGACGGATGATATCAAGTCCAATGTCATCTTCAAGCCATTTAACTTGATGGACAATATCAACTTCAAGCTGAAATTCGATGTCATCTTCTGTCGCAATGTCATGATATACTTCGACAAACCGACCAGAGCAGCACTCACCAAACGATTCTATGATGCGACAGCCCCTGGCGGATACCTGTTCATCGGACATTCCGAGGGACTCATCGACGATGCCGATACCGCTGACACCTATCGTTACATCATGCCAGCAGTGTATCAAAAACCACTATAAATCATGAAACTTCAATTAGATGATATCGAGAGATGGTATAAATAGTATGAAATGCTATAAGAAATAGAAAAGAGGCGAACAGCTATGGATTTCTCATTCTCAGCAATACCCTTACAATCAAACCAAAGACAATCTTCCTGCGACAGCACCCAGGCTATCATAGCAATCGGTGCGTCTACAGGAGGCACCGAAGCAATCTTAGATATCCTAAGGTTGCTTCCTTCTGATATGCCTGGAATCATGATTGTGCAGCATATGCCAGAGAAATTCACCCATATGTTCGCAGAGCGTCTAAACTCCCTCTGCCAGTTGGAAGTGCGCGAAGCCAAACCCGGGGATATCCTGCACCCAGGACTCGCCCTCATCGCCCCTGGTGGCGATCAACACGCTCGAATCGTTCAACTAGGCGGCCAACACCATGTCCACTTCACCCGAGAAGATAAAGTCAATGGACACTGTCCATCCGTCGACGTCCTCTTTCACTCCGTAGCCAAGAGCGTAGGCAAACACAGCGTAGGCGTCATCCTGACAGGCATGGGAAACGACGGCGCAAAAGGACTCCTCGCTATGCGAAGAGCAGGTGCCTACACTCTCGGACAAGACTCCGATTCTTGCGTCGTATCCGGGATGCCCATCGTGGCACATCAGATCGGAGCCGTGGAAAAACAAGCCTCTCCACAGGAGATTGCGGTCCACCTGAAAAATTATTTTAAGAAAATCTAATTTTTTTAAAATTTTACTTAAGTAAGTAATAAAGCTGTCGATAATGTATTTGAACGGAACATTAAAAGTTCATCGTTCGACGCGTCGACAGTTTTAATGTAGGAAATCCTACACATACCACAAGTAATTGTGGAACAACACAAAACGAAGGGCAGGGAAGCCCTCGTCAAATTCAAGGAGGAAATAATATGATTATTCAACACAACATTAGTGCTATCAACTCAAACAGACAGTACTCTTACAACACAGGACAATTAGGAAAGAGCTTAGAAAAATTATCTTCTGGTTACAGAATCAACAAAGCAGGAGATGATGCTGCTGGTTTAGCAATCTCTGAAAAAATGAGAGCTCAAATCACAGGTCTTGAGACAGCACAAAAGAACGCACAAGACGGTATCTCAGTAATCCAAACAGCTGAGGGTGCATTAGCAGAAGTTCACTCTATGTTAAATCGTATGGTTGAGTTAGCTACACAATCAGCGAACGGTATCTATGATACAGAAGACCGCGACAACCTACAAGCTGAGATGGATGCACTTGCTGAAGAAATCACCAGAATTTCTGAAAACACAACATTCAATGGTACTACTCTATTAGATGGTAGCATGGATGGAACAAAAGGAAATACAAACATGGTATTACAAGTTGGTGATACAGCAGCTCAAACAATCGGTATTTCTGTTGGTAATATGAGTGCAACATCATTGAAAGTCGGAATTGAAAAAGAAGGAGAGATTAAAGGTATCTCCATCACATCTGTAAGTGCTGCAAATAAAGCAATTGCAAGCATCACTGCAGCTATCGACACTGTTTCTAGCCAAAGAGCTGAGTTAGGTGCACTTCAAAACAGATTAGAGCACACTATTAACAATATCGGTGTTACAACTGAGAACATGACTGCTGCGGAATCTCGTATCCGTGATGTTGACATGGCAAAAGAGATGATGCAATACACCAAGAACAATATCTTGATTCAATCATCACAAGCAATGTTAGCACAAGCAAACATGGTACCTCAAGGTGTTCTTCAATTATTACAATAATAATCAGAAAAAAGAACCGTCGCAAGGCGGTTCTTTTTTCTAATCTATCAATAGATCATATGCTAATTTCTTTGCAATTTTCTTCCAATCATATACCCGATTCGCATATTCTAATGCTTTTGGAATATGTGATTTCATAGTTTCCCGATTCGCTCTTCTACAAAGTGTTACGATTGCCTTCTCTAAGGCTTTCATATTTTTACATTCATAGGTGATTCCAAGAGTCTCCAAATTTGTAATATCGCTTGCCGCACCTATATCTGATGTAAGAAACATACATCCATGAAAAAGTGCTTCCGCATAAACATTCGGAAATCCCTCCACTATGGATGAAAAAGCACAGATTTTTGCCTTTGCATATTCCTTATACAGCTTTTCCTTTTCAACCATAGTTCCCGTGAATATAATTCTACTCTTTAAATCAGGTCGTATGGAGAAAAACTCATCTATAATGGTCTGAAATTCAGGCTCTATACTTCCAATTAATTTCAACTTCCAATTTTTTATAAGATGGGATACATTCCCAAATGCAATCATAAGCTCGAGATTGTTTTTCTGGCCTGTACCTATCCTTCCAACAGTTATAATTATATTCTCTTTTACGCTAGCATCTGCTATTATATCAAGACTCTCAGCATTATAGAATCCATTCGGTAAGAAACGGCATGAAAATGGAATAAGTGGGTTTCTATTTATCTCATCTCGTAGATATGTACATGATGTAGCAATGATATCACATAACTGTGCAAATTCGCCAACATTAGGATCAGCCCAATCGATTCGCCCCATCCAATCTTTATTCATATCTAATCCACAATAGACCTTGCCATCTGGTCGCAAGTGACGATATCTTTTCAAGAAATCAATTGTCTCGTTATACATTCCATGTAGAATCAGAACATCCATCTTCTCATAGTTTTTCTCTAAATACTCCCCATATACTTCCCTATCCAATATTCTCTCATCAGAGTATTCTAGCTGCATATCAGACAATTTAACTAAATAGGGATAGTCCTCTGGCTTTGTGCAGTATAGCATAGTAGACTTGGCAGCAATCTCTTTTCCTAACATATATCCTACTAGACCTTTGTCTTTCATTAGCTCAACATTCTTCCACGTTCTCCATCCTTGCACTGCCGGAGTATAAATACCTACATCCGCTTTAATCTCAAATGGAACACTATCCACAATGTGGTCAAGGACCAAATCTAACCTCTTGCATACCTCGGCATGCAAGTCTCCGTCCACAGTATCGCTTTTCTTCACAGTATTCTTGGCACAGGTATTTAACATATCATAGAGTTCTATCAATGTATCCTCTGGAACTTCTCCTATATTATCAATTAATTCTTGACTATCATTCAAAAATTGTAGAATTATTTTTTTATCCTCATTCATAGTTGCCCCTCTAATCTATTCCGTAAGTATACTCATTTATCTAAGCAATGCATGTAGACTAGGAATCTCAGAATCGCCTGGATTTATTTTCTCATATTGCGCTAACACGCTTCTTGCTGCATCCAATTGATTCGCTTGAATAAACATCTTTATCTGCATCTTTACCTGTTGTCCCAGAAGATCAAATTCACTCTTTCTCTCTACATTCTTATCTACATCTTCCTTGATATTCTTGGCAATGATTCCAATACTATCTCCCAATTGCAAACAGTATTTTAATCCTTTTCTTAATTCTTTCACGTATTGTGCAGGTTTCTTCCCTTTTTCTTGATATGCTTCATATAGAAAGACAACAAATTTCTCTCTATTTGGTATCATAGCCAGATTATGTGTGATATGATCCATAACATAGTATTTCTTCATATTCTCGTAAGTACACTCAACAAAACTATCAAACAAAGATATTACGATATCAGACTCATCTGGTTCTGCTAGGGTCTTAGAGTTGATGAGGTACGCATAAGCTAGTGTAGCCCTTGTATACTCATCCAAGTTCTTCGCAATATCTGTATCGTCTATTAATAACTTGAAGATGACTGTCTTGAAGTCACTATGATTTTTTAGTATATCACAAACGAAGGAGAATAGGGTCTCATGAGCATAGGGTTCTAATGCTGCAACAGGGTTATCTCCATTCAAGAGATTCGCATATAATACATCCGAGAACATGGATTCTGTATATAATAACTCTTCTTCCTGCAATCTCTTCATCACATTATCTTCACATTTGTTTAGATCATAGTTATAATATCGAAGAGCATTGAGTGCCGTATAACCATCATATACTTTTCGACCTGTGAATGCCTTCAGAATATCTGATTGTACTTCTTCATCCTTAGCATTATTATATAATTGATCAATGACGCTAATGAGAAATCTTCTCTTTTTATCTTTTTCTTCTTCATTCCCCATCTGATCCAACTTATCTAATATGGATTTGTAGGATTCTGCGATTAAATTATATTCTTCTAATCGCTTCGCAAGATCAACATAGTTTCTATATGCAATTAAATTCCCCATCACATCCTGATAATCAAACTCATTAAAATATCGTAATAAATCACGTGCTTTCTCTTTATTCTCTATCCGTGTATAAGACTCAATCAACTTCAACTGAACATCAACGAAATTTTCCTCTTCCGTATATGAATATACGCCGAAAAAGCTATATACCGTATCCGGTTTTTTCTTCAATTGTTTATACACTTTTCTGTACTTATCAAGATAAAAAACTGCTTGTTCGAATTCACTTATTGCGATACTAGCCACACTCGCTAGATATAAAACATCTAGCGAAGGTGTAATATTTAACTTCTCTTCCTCTAAATATTCATCTGCAAATTCCATGGTCTCACGATATTTCTTAAGACGAAACAATGACAAACAGCATAATGACTTGAGATATGGCAAATGCACTACACTTTCTCTCTCTTCCTTACTTAGCGCCAAACCTCGACGACATATCTCTAATTTTTTCTCAACACTACCATAACAGTCTACTAGCAAAGTATATAGACGTATATTATATGGATTCTCCTCCAATTCCTGCTCCACCAAATCCACATTCCTAGACCGTTTACTCTCCATAACCTCACTGATGTACCCATCATGATACAGAAGGCAATTCATTGACTTTGCTATGTTAATATCTACTGGAATTGTTTCGTGGATAGAGTACTCGAAATACTGCTTCCCCTCCATAAAATTAAACAAACGTGCTACTGTAGCATTTTTATAGGTTGTCCGACTTTTACTTTCATAATTACGAATGGTAAATAGACATGCTTTGTGATTTTTAGACTGATTGCTTTTAATAAACTGGGCAATTTCAACTACATTCTCATCAAAGAACTCATCCGCATCTAGTTGCAAAAACCAACGACCCTCCGCAGCTTTTACCCCAGTATTTCTCGCCTTCGCAAAGTCATTACACCATTCAAATTCTAGAAATTTATCTGCATATTCCTTTGCTATCTCTATAGTCCCATCCGTAGAACCCGTATCTGTAATAATAATCTCTATATCTAATTCCTTTTTCAGTGGTGCTAAGGAATCCAAGCATCTACGCAATACATGCTCCTCATTTTTTACGATTAGGCCAACCGATAGTTGGTATTTAAATTGTTTGTCAAATTGTTTTATCATTTTCTCCATGTTCTCCATTCTTTTCCTACATTATTATCCACTACTCATTTGACAACATTGGCATATTTAAACTTAATCTTTACGAAGTTCTTTTATAATATACTCATGAATATTTCTACCACAGGTTCCCTCTAAGTTCACATTTAGTCGTTTTGCCATTTCTAATTGCATTTCCTTAATTGATTCTAACTCACCACTTAGTAAATCGCTTATGAACAAATCCAAGTCGTGATTCTGGGTTTCTTGCCGATAAAATTTGTAATCATTCCCATAATTATAAAATCCTTTTGAATCACTGTCAAATGTTTTATCTACAGGAGGTCTCCTGATTTCAAAAGTCTCATATGTCTCATCTTCTACAGACACTTTTGCCATCATCCGATCTGATGCTCTTTGTAGCAATAAAGTACCATCCTCTTGTAGCATCGCAAAATTACAAACACCATTCCATTTCCAAAAGAGATTTCTCTCTTCACTTGATTCTTTCTGAAATCCACCTTGTAAAAAATCATCACAAATAACCTGACTCTCTTCTGTCTTCTTATTTATTTTTATCAGCGAACATGTTTCTTCCGGATTCGTAATTAAGTATCCCCCAGCATCCAATAAAAAACGTCTCGGTTTCAATACGTTTTTGTAATTCCCCCCTTTCCCCCCCCTGATATATGTTAAGCCCTTAGGCTGATTAAATTCTTTTGTTTCTTTATTTTTTGTATTATATCTTATTGTTTTTCCTGTATTGGTTTCTCCTAAAAACAGATAATCTCCATCTATGCTGATACAGGAATATCCATAACTATCTTGCCCTACTTCGTATGTTCTATATTTTTCTGTATTCAAGTCAAAATAGAGAATTCTATTTCCTTCTTGTGCACATAGCCACAATTGATTTTCTTGCAACGCATAACCACTAATATCTGCGAGACCATCTATTCTCTGTATTCCACTATTTAAAGCTGTAATACAATCATAGTGTCGCCTCCACTTTCCTTTTTTCAAGTTATATATTCCTATATTTTTACTTTTGAATGGTAAAAACACTAAATTATCTTTATACGCATCCACATAATAATATTGAAAAATTTTATTTTGATTCCCTGGTATAAATTTTTTCTGTTTGCTTACAGTGTCATAAACTACAGCCTTTTTTGCAGCTGTTGGGGATAAATATATCTTTTCTTCTATGTTAATAGAGCATGGATACAAAAACGAACAATCTCCCTCCTCTGGAATTCTCCCTACTGTTATTACATTCTCTAAATTTTGATCTGCTTTGTATATATAAGCATCCTCATATTCTGTAATCCATGCTGAATTATGGATATAATTAATTTTCGCAAACTTTAACCTTTGTTTCACTGCTTTATCCAACTTCCCAAAGCACTCATATTGAAAGTTAAATTGTGGAATTCCCGCAACACTACATAGACTTGTAACAGAGCTGCCTACATCGCCCATATATGCATCACACAAAGCAATTACTTTTGTTATATCTGATGTTTCATCTAAAATACCCATACCAGATTCAAGGAAAGTTTTTTTTAGTTTTAAATATTCATCTAACAAATCTGGTCTCATTGCTTTGTATGTACTTTCTAATAATGGATGTGGTCGCCATACAAATATTACATCTGCATACTGACTTGCCTGTTCAAACACATATTTTAATTTTAGCAACACCATCTCTTCGTACATTAAAACTGTTGAAATCGTGGTGTTGATAAGTATGATTTTCTTATCTGAATCGATTTCTCCCCACTCCGCTGGTGGTTCTATCTGTTGCTTACTCATATTTAAAACTTTATCAAATTTCGGTGAGCCCAAAGGTAAAATCTTATTATAATGTGGTAATCCCTTGAAACATTCTTTATACTCATCCGATTGCCCAATCATATAATCCATATGCTTATGTACTGGGAGATTTTGCTGCTGTGGTGTAACAATTCCCCCATTTGCATAATAAGGTATGTATACCAATTTATTAACATATTTCTTTAAATTATAAGAAAAGTATTCATCTTCAATTCGGGTCACATAATTATACTCGTCATAAGGATTATGCACATATGCAACATCTGGCATGTTCATTTCAATGTTGTAAGACTTATAATGAAAAACTGGAATATTTACTGGAAATTTATCTCCCTCATAACAATATATCCACTGACTCGTCTTCGCATCACGTATGTAGTATGGAATCGGAATTACATAGCATTGACAATTTTCATCTTCCGCACACGTCAAATACACACTCTCTAAACTATCCCACATTTCAGCCTTGTACGGAAAAAAAACAACCTGATAAGTAACGCATATGTCTTCTATACTTCTTCTTATATGTAGCATACTATCATAAATAAACTGCATATCCTCTTTGTTTATTAATACCTGCTGTGATATATAATATATTTTTTCGCAATATGTCTCCAACATCCCAATAAGACTTTGACTTTCATTTAATTCCTGTTCTATTGTATTCCCTATTGATATAGCAGCTTCCTGACACATCTGCAGATAAGTGATTCTATGATCTATATTTTTAGTTCTCTCAATGATTCTATGCAATTCCTCCATAGAATTGCACAAGTCTAATATATCATCTTTTAAATGCCTTCTCATTCTATCCCTCTCCTTGATTTAATCTCGTATCCTATTCTAAATCATGTTCTTCTATCTCTACAATAGATACACCCATCGTAAAATTTCATAAATATCAACCCATAAAACATTCTAGTACACACGTTATTTTTATTATCCTCTATATGAATATTATAACTACTATTCATGTCTATTGACACATAGGGGGAATTAGTTAAATCTAAATTATTCATAACGATGTGCTAAACAGTACTTTGCGCCACTTAATTGCAAAAGTTGTAGGAATAATTCACACAATAGCATACAGCACTGTTTCAAACAACGATGACGAATAGTGTCTTATAAAAAATTTATATTCTGGAACTAAACCTTTAATATACTGTGGAATTTCAAAAATATCCTCGGGTTTATGGTAGATACAAATTGCAAGTTTTGGCTTGTATTTTTGAATAGTGTTTTTTGCACCTTGTAATGCTTTGAGTTCTGCCCCTTCTATATCCATTTTAATAAAGGATGCCGGATTACCGTTTAAGATGTTATCAACGGAACTAACATTAACCTCTATAAAATTTCCTTTTTCTGTATTACCTGTACAGTTTAGCGAGCTGTCACCACCACCTGTGACTTTAAACCTTAACACATCTTTTTTATCCCAAAGCCCAAGTTCATATAAATGTATATTTTTCAAGTCTTTTATTCCTTTTCGCACATTTTCAATGCATAACGCATCAGGCTCGAATGTATATATTTTTTTATATTTGCCACCACATTTTTCACTAAACCGCCTAGATGTTGAGCCGTCAAAAGCCCCACCATCAATAAAAATTTCATCTTCGTTAAGTTTTATAATATCTTCATCAAAATATTGTTTTTCTGCATCATAATAATACATCGAGTAAATAGATATTTGTTTTTCGTCTACGCCATAGCTTAGTAAAGTGTCCTTCATATCTTGCTGAACTTGCATATCATACGGTGTTATTAAAAATACTGCGCTATTATATGTTTTGGTTGCTTCTTGTGGTGAAATAACAGGTAATTTTATATTATTGTCAATATTAACTTCCTTAATCTCATTATAATTCTTGTCACACACAACCACCTTACTCGCGCTTTTTAACACCTTTTCAGCAATTTTATTACACCTTTTTCCTGCACCGTACAGCACAACCACATCAAAATCTGTTGATGCAATTTTTTCATCAGACATATGGTCAGTCGTCGTTAAAAATTTTTGTACCAACCCAGAGGAAAACACCCACATTTTTTTTAATACATTTATGCACGATGTGTTATTTTCTAATTCCATAAAATTTTCATTGTAAACAGCATTGAATTCAAGCCTATTCAAAAAAAGCTGCCTTGACGTTTCGTCGTGGAGCCATGAGTACACTTCGCGTACGTTATTAATATAATCAATATAATTTTTCATTTCAATCTTGTATGATAATTAGGAAGTTAATTATCATTTATTCCTCTCTTTTTAATATATTCAGTTACTATCAACTTTTAATCTTTCTATGTAGGTCTTACTTCTCAATAAAAGGATATTTCTACTACTTTTATCTAATTGTTTATAATACAAGATGTACTAGAGCATTTTCTTACAATGAGTACTTTTTTCAATTAAGTCTATAACGACTATCAATGGTGAAGCTCATGGTGTCTAGTTTAAAAAACTATCCTTCAATAGTTGTTCGCTAAATAATATGTTCACAAACCCTAACTCTTTTGCTTTTTCTTCCATTTCTTTCAAAGCAGCCCTAGACTCTATCGTTGATACCGCTATAATAACTGCTTTACACTTATTATTAATTTCCTCAATCTTTTTAACCTCAATTCCATATACCTTTTTTTCTTCCTGTTTTTCTGTGACTGCAAAGCAATTTATTTTATCCGCTAGACCCGCATTTAATAAAACACCAAAAACTCTTTTACCTACAACCCCTGCGCCATATATGGCTATATTATCATATTGTTTCAATAACATTAAAGTATTTTGAAACTCCTTAACTTTTCTTTCTTTCTTTGTAATTATGAACTCTGATGCCTTTTGAGGATTCTCTACAATTTCACTCAACAAATTCATTTCATCCGCATTGAATCCTTCTATAGTATATTGCCCATTATTTTTCGTTTCTTCGATATAAGCTTTTAAGCGTAAAACCAATGCAGGAATAAAACCCACATCTATTCTATTCATTTCAGATATATAATTGTGCAAGCATTTTGCTCTGATATATTTTATATATTTATTATATAAATTAGGCCGACTAGAAAAATACTCTTCTATCCATGTATATTCATCAAACACACAGTAAACTTTTCCGCTATCTTTCACCGAAGAACCTGCATTATCAATTCTATACCTATACAGATACTCTCTAATATACATTAGCTTTTGGCTCATCATGGTGGTTAGCGCCGAAAATCCAACATCCTGATACGATGCGCCCTTTGATTCATTATGCTTAATTTTGTTTTGTCTGATAAATTCCGTCCTGTAAATGCCACTCCAAGTTGCAAATGGAATTATAAAATTCGTTACATTTATCTCACCAGAAATAACTTTCTCATACCAAACATCTTCGTTTAATATCTTGTTATTAATAAAATATTCATTCTTATTTGAATCTGAAAAAACACTTACATAATTCGATTTCACTACGTCAAGTTCGAACTGTTTCGCTTTATCATAAAGTATTTCATACATGTTTTCATGGATGAAATCATCACTTTCAACAATACCTAAGTATTCGCCTCTTGCAATAGACATTCCGATGTTTATCGTATGACCATAACCCCTATTATGTTTATCAACAATGATTATTCTACTATCATTACTTGCATATTTAAAAAGAATATCTCTACTGCTATCCTTGGACCCATCATTTACACAGATTATCTCAATGTCTTGTAATGATTGATTAATAATACTTTCTATACATTGAGATAAATATTGTTCACAATTATAAACCGGAACAATAATAGATACTTTTACCATGCCTGTCTTCCTCCCTCTCAAAATTTATTCTGCCTTGCTAATATTTAATTCAAGTTATAATTTTTTAAATAAAGCGTCGTAAATCCCCAACATATTAGATAGGTTAATGCTACGATTATGTGTGTGCCTTGCCCTCTGTTTTGCATTCTCAGACATACTCTCTGCTAACTCTCTGTCACTAAATATCTTTTTGACATAATATGCTAACATATACGGTGCATCATGTTGATAGATCAATCCACTCGTTTCATGCTCCAATAAATTCTTTATTCCTCCTACATCCGATGATACCACAGGAACACCTAATAACATGGCTTCACCAATAGAATTAGAAGAATTCTCTATAGCTGACGGAGAAACAAATATGTGTGACTTTAAAAATCTATTGCACATCTCACTCTCGTTTAATCCGCCCAAAAAAGTAACCTTACCTTCTAAATTATATTTCCTTATCAATTTTGACAAGTATCTTTTATATGTTCCTAATTTATGTTTATTCTTATACTTTATGGTCGTAGGATCTAGTCCTGTTGTATATAAGTGTGCATCTGGATACATTTTCAGGATTTCATGCATTGCTACTAGCATATAATGAAACCCCTTAATCGGATAACTACATTGACTTACGAAAATAGAGTGTTTTTCACACGTTTCCAGTGACCATTCATAATCATAAAAGGAATCTCTTAAAGTTTCATTGCAAAAAAAATATCTCATATGAGGATTGTATTTTTTTGTGCAAGCTTCATCCCAGTCTGTTCTTCCAATTACATTTTTACATATTTGCAGTGTTCGCTCCTCTAGTTTTCCACGCTCTATAAAATCATCTCTTTGCTTTTTTATGTTGTTTTTTTTGAAAAATTCTCGCATAGTTTGTCTATAAACAATATTAGTTGGCAAATTAGCAAAATAATGTTCTGCGTATATACTTACAAGTCCTTGTATATTTATAACCGTAGAATCTAAGATTTGAAGCTTCTCACATACATTTATCATGTCAAAAGAATGCTTATATTCCGTACCAAAAATATGCACAATATTTGGCTTATGTATCCGTATGATATTTTCAAACACCTTCATGTTGTGTAAACCTGTAAAACCAATATACTGAATTCCTTCTATATTTCCACAAACCTCTTTTTCTAAATTAGGAAATAAATATACTAATTCAACTTCTGATAATTGCGTCAAATCATTAGATAACCCCACTAGCCACCCTCCAAAATTCGATATCTTGAGGTTCTCTCTTTCCGCAATTTTCGGCAATGGTATATTACATAACCATAGTATTTTTATTTTGTCATTCATATTCTTCTAGCCTCAATGATATTATATATTTTTATTTACAAGTTTTATGCACTATTTCGTTAACTATATTTGCAACATAATTCGGCGTTGATTTATAAAATATTTCTTCTATTTTTTTATACTCTACACGTTTTCCCATGATCTTACTTATAAAATCATATAACATATGAATTTTAGGTTCATTCATTTCATCAATAACTAGCATTAAAGGATATTTCTCAACATATTTTATACATGGACACCTTTCTATTTTTTTCATGAAAATGATAGGTTTACCTGTATTAAAATAATCAAATAACTTACTAGGAACTTGATTTGTAAATACGTTACCTATACACAACAAAACATCAGCTTTTAGCATTGTTGCAAATGCCTCTCCCACGGTTACTTGACTTCTGATTATGATATTGTCCGGCGCTAATGTAGCATAATGTAATATTGTCCTAGATTCATTTTTTCCCAAGAAGTAAACACGTATTTGCTTTTCATCATTATACCTATAATCATTGTTATTTAACATTGACAGAAAATACTCTGCACTCCTATATGCATCGCTCATAACTCCTGTGTACAAAATATTGATATAGTTCGGATCAAACTCAAATACACTACTATTGGAATCATCAATTTCTTTAATTGTCGGAAATTCTAAATCCGTAATTTTGTTATCAAAAATAGAATATTCCGAATGTTGACTATAAGCTTCCTTTAATATATCAGTCGTAAAAATATGGCTTACCTTTTCAAAAACTTTTTGTTCTTGCAATATTCTCTGTTCTTTTGTTTTAATAAAGAAGTCTTCCTGTTCATGTAATCCCCATGGGTCAACTTGATACAAATATTTTGAACAACATATTTTATCACTTAATACAACAGCTCGCATCGGTCCAAATGGCATTTGAACACATATAATTGCATCTATTTTATAAATTTCTATTAATTTCTTTAATTCCGCTATATATAATTCATATAACTTTTCCTTATCATTATAATCACAGCTCGGGTGATAATAGTGAAGTTCTAGATTATTCTCCTTTATAACTCCCTTCTCATTTATGGTATCATCATTAATGGAAATTCCGCTGACTATACATCTATTGTCTAATTTATTTAATTGTTTTGCTAATTCCAACGCTATCTTAATACTAGCATTAGTTAATCGTTCTAGTCTACCTGACATTACTATGATGTTCATCATTTTCCTACATAGGTTACTACAATTCGCATCCTATCCCTTCTATAAACATTTATATCATTTCGCTTAAAAACTTTGACGACCTCTCCGCTCGTTCCCTTAGTTTTTTGTCATACCAAGTCCTTTTTGTATGATGAATGGTAATCGTATTTTTATTAACATAGTATTTATCAACATAATGGTTGTATCCACACATAACATCAAAAGGCAATACTGTATAGTCATCAAATGATTGATGCCTACCATTCGCCTTGAATCCAAATTCTTTGAATATATTATATTGATGCTCGGTACACGGAATCGTATTAATTATTCCCTGAGAATCTATAAACTCTAAATTATTATAGTAGTCCCTCAACTTTCCGACTAATTTGTGTTCTTTTTGCGCTCCGAATCCATTACCTGTATTAGGTTTTAGCGATGCATTTATACTAAAAAATGCCCTATATAAATGTAGGCTCTCCATTGAATTTATAATTTGAACATCTGTATCCAGATAAATCCCCCCATATTTATATATAATATCTAATCTTGCATAATCCGAGACAAATGCCCAATTTTTTTTCTCATAAGCTTGTTGAATATATTTATTCATGCCAATATTATAATTATTTTCATTCCATTCAACAATTTCGTAATCTGGGCATATTTCTTTCCATTCATCTATATTTTTCTGGAATTCTTTGGGAATTTTATTCTTTCCAAACCAACAATAATGAATAGTTTTAGGTATGAATGTTTCACCCCCATTAGGAAAATTAATTTTTTCTCCTATTTGCGCTGATTTGAGCAATATGATCTGCGAAAAAAATACTTTCGTGTTTTCTATTTTTTTTTCTATTTGCAATTCATTATATATTTCCCAGCATGTTACAGACGAAATGATTATAATGTCATCTGTTTTTATATCAGATATCATTTGTGTTTTTGATATTACCTGTATCATTTGACCTTGTACATTAACTTCATTTCCGATTTTCTTTTGACTGTTATCAACAAAAATAAACTTATTTAAACTAATTCCCGAATCACATAAGAAGTCAGCAAAGTATTTGCCCATTACTCCTGCACCAAAACAGTAAATTTTAGTTTCTATATTTGCAATTATGGTTGAAATTGTCTTTATATTTGCAGGTTTATAAATCACCATAGTACTACACCCCTTCCAATTATTTATTCACATTTAACTACATACTATCTAATTCCTAATCCATTTCAGAATCCTTTTACTTGCTCCACCATCTTCAAGAACTTCATGGCACTCTAAGAAATTAGAAACCTCTTCAACATATTCACTCAAATCAAATTGTATGATATTCTCCACCAACTCTTCATTGCTCTCTGCCAACGTAAATGGTAATTTTCTCATATCCCACATAAATTCCCCACGCTCTTTTACGTATTCTGTAAAATCATCTGCATATAGGAAGATTGGCATTTTTATATTCAACGCATCGAATGCTGCACATGAATAATCAGTAATATACACATCACTTGCTGCAATCAACTCGTTCATATCGTCTGCTTTACTAACGTCAACCATATTGCCTAATTTATTTTCAAGAGGCATTTCATCTATAATTGCCGATAATTGCGGATGCATGCGTAAGAGTACATACCACTTACCACCAAACTTACTCTCTAGTGTTTGAGTAAGTTTCTTAAAATCTATGGTTGGAGTCTCTGAATATATTTCTCGTTTACCCTGCTGATTCCCACCTCTAAAGGTTGGAGCATAAAGCACAATGTTTGCATCCTGTGGTATCTGATATCTCTTTCTGATTTCTTTTCTCTTCTCATCTCTTTTATTAATGAGCACATCACACCGTGGAGACCCTGTCTTAATGATTTCACCGTTATAAACAAGCATCTTCGGCACATGTTTAGTATACCACTTTGAATTAGAAATCAAATAATCAATCTGCTCAGAATCTTTTCTGCTAATAACCTCTGCTATCTTTGGAAATGCTTTGCCTCTATATTTCCCAACAGCCTTAAATTCTATTGCACCATGCCATGTCTGAAGATAAACTTGTTTTTTTCTCTTTAGTGTTCCCAATGGCTTTCGAGTATTATCTATCCATATCTTAGCTGTCGACAAATGATATGCCCGATTCCAGAACGTATTTTTCACCTTCCTGATTCCCTTCGGGAATTTCTTACTCATATCATTCACAAGCCAAACTAATTCTAAATCCAACTTTCTGTTTAGGATTTCTTCCGCTATATACCTAGGATTACAACAATACCCTCCATTCCCTTCGAAAGTGGTGAATACAATCTTCTTTCGATTAATGGGGAATATTCGTAGAATTCTATACATCAACTCTACTTTTTTACCCTGCCGTAATCGCTTCTTTATATGTTTTCTTTCTTCTTCTGTCAACTTAATAACCATTCCTTTCTCACAGCCAGTGTGAAAAATTCTATTTTTTACACTATCTCTGCTCCAAAAATTTCTCCATTAATTTTGCAATCATTACAGACTCTTCTTCTGTCAGCTTGCTTCCTTTTCGTTCATAACCATTAATACGTGAAACAAATTCGCTAATCTCATAACGTAATCCGCTTTCTAGGAATTTTGTATGATAAACCTCGTTTTGAGAGGTATCTTCATAACAAACTTCAAATTCTTTCATCAACCACCAAGGAGATTTCGCACGAATATATCCCTTGGTTCCAGATATCAACAGCTGTCCATCAGATTTTACACCTAGCCCTGTCTTCGCTGTAGCAAGTCCGTTCTTGTATTTAAAGTACGCTTTGGTGTAGATATCTACGCCATTGTTTGCATAGAAACTCTCAAATCTCAAATCTTCATAATTACATCCAAATAACCTAAGAATCGGAAGTAGTACATAGCTTCCCAGTTCTGTAAAACTACCACCATATTTTTCGTCTACCATCTCTCTCAAGCTAGGGTCAACTAATTTGGTAAAAGCCGCTTCCACATCACGAATGTTTCCAATTGTACCACTTCGAATGATTCCTAATAGTTGCTGGAATCCTGGTGCATATGCGATTTTGACTCCCTCTAGCAAGACCAAACCTTTTTCTTTTGCAAGTGCATAGAGTTCAATTGCTTGTCTTTCTTCTAGAACGATCGGTTTCTCACAGATTACATGTTTCCCTAAATTAAGTGATTTCTTAATATAACCATAATGCGTCTCATGTGGTGTTGCCACATAGACCGCATCAACTGAATCGTAGAATTCTTCCTCTGTCTCTGAGTAATTCAACAGATGTCTCTCAGCAAATTTTTTTGCACTTTCTAGATTTGGATTGTACACGGTTTCTATTTCAATTCCACTTACGTATTTTGTCTCAGAAATAATTCTATTTGCAATTCTACCAGTACCCACTACCCCTAGACGTATAACCTGAAACTTCTCGCCCCTGAGTTTCGTACTAGATATCTCTTTCGTCCTCTCAAGATACACCACTTCACAATAATCTCTCAGGAAGTCAAATTTCCCTACCCAATCAGAGCCCAAAGTAAATATATCAACTTCGTACTTGATGATATCTTCTACCTTCTGTCCATTGTGATCCTCTATAATTACTTCATCAACATATCCACTCTCTTTTACATTCTGTATTCTAGTAAGGAGCGGTTCAACAACATTTAATTTTCCACGACTTTCATCATAATACTCTGTTGTCACTCCTACAATTAAATAATCTCCCAATTCCTTCGCTCTTTTTAGAAGTCTAAGATGACCCTCATGAAATAAGTCAAAAGATCCATATGTAATTACTTTTTTCACATTAGTCCCCTCTCTGCTACATTTTATTTTATAACTATTCCCTGACCAAACGTCACACTTATCAACTATCATACCATCTGCATTAAATATCGTCAATTTTCTTGAAAACTTAAGTTAATACGACAAAATAAAACCACCCACATTTTCCCATACTAGAAAATTGTGGATGATTTCTCCTTCTCTGTATCCGTTACATTCTTATAAAAGTTACTCTATCAACACCTTGCAATTTTTCCGAAAGAAACCAATTCCTATTTTTATGATTTCTGTATAACCTAATTCTTCGATTCCACTTGCATAGTCTTGTTCCTCAATCTGCTCAATCGCAAGCTTTGCTGCCTCTTCTAGCTCTTTTGGTTTTTTCGCAACTTTAAGCTCAATTACATATGCTTTTCCTTCATTGTTCCCCTCCAGAATCACAAGGTCAGGGCGACCAAGACCAAACTCACGATTAGACATCACTTGATAGTTCTCCAATCCCTGATACATCGCTGCCATGAACCCGTGATAGAAGGATTCTCCTCCGTCAAAATAACTTATGGTTTCCTTTAACGCTTTCTTAATCTCTTCCTCTAATACAGATGCATCCAAGGAAAATGTAGCGTCAAAAAACCTTGTGCGGTTTTTAGCAATCACTTTATTACGTGTCCACTCTAATATATGCTGTCTATATATATGAGCAATTTCCCTGTTTGGAATCTCTAACGTTGCATAAATCTGATCCATTTCAAATCGTTCGCTCACCTTCCTTAGGTATCCTGTAAAGTATAGGAAATTCCATATATTGTCACTGCTTTTATGGATTTCTTCATAGGTTACATCTTCGTGAATCGGTTTCTCAAATGCAGTTCCTTCTACAAGTGCTTCTAGCTCATTTCTAGTCTGCATATCAGCATGTTCTATTAATTCTTTGATGATGTTGTTGGAACTCGTATTGGACCAATATGGTTTTGGATACATTTCACCCCCAAAACAGATGGACTTCATATAATTGACTAGACTCCATGGATTATAAACTTTCGTATCACCGAAAAGATATCCATTGTACCACTGCCTTATTGTTTCATACTGCTCTTCTCGACCATAATATTTGAGCATCTCCATAACTTCACCATCCGTAAACCCAAAGTATTCTCCATAAATCTTGTTTTCTATCGAGATAATCTCTAGATTGTTCAACCCAGTGAAAATGCTCTCCTTTGTAATGCGAAGACACCCTGTCATCACCGCAAAATGTAAGGAGTCATTGGCTTTTAATGCGACACTCAATAGACCGCGAATAAAGTCTATCATCTCTTGATAGAACCCTCGAAAATGTGCATTTTCAAGAGGTACATCATACTCATCGATTAATATAATTACCTTTTTCTGATAAACCTTCTCTAAGCACCTCGAAAGAAACTCTATAGAACCGATTACTTGCTTCATTTCAGCCTCTCCATTTTGAATCTGGAGAAATTGATTCACTTCTGCTTCTGTAAGCTTACTGCTACCTACAATATGTCCGTGGCGCAGATATTCCTTTATGATATTCTGACTCAAACTATAATATGCATTCTCAAAATTTGCTTGCTTACCTTCTTTAAAATCAAGTTTAATTACTGGATAAGCCCCCAAATGTCTGCTATAGTATTCATCTAATGTAGAAATATATAACCCCTCAAATAGACTAGCGTTATCCTGTTCACATTTTTCAAAATACACCTGTATCATGCTTAAATTTAGGCTTTTTCCGAATCTTCTTGGTCTTGTGAATAACGATACTTTCGTCGCACTATTTATTAGCGTTTCAAGCAAACTTGTCTTGTCCACATAGTATGCATCACGTAGAATCATTTCTTTAAAATTATCAATTCCTATTGGTAATGGTTTTCGTTTCATCAACTACTCCTTGCTTTTTCCATAGTTCCTTGTTCGATTTGGTAAAATTCTTCTTGCACAAAATGTGTGGTTTATCCAACCACACATCTCCGACTTTATTTTTCTTATTTATTGACTTCTTCTAATTCTTGTACCACTCGCGCATTAAGTCTAGATTGCTTGCTTGCGATTTTATTATCATACATCTTCTTATCTACCGCCTTGAAGAAGTCGTGATATTCTGCGATTGTTCTTCCTATGAATCGGTCGTATCCGATTGCGAGAGAGAATTTATAATCACTGTTGGTATTGGTCTTGTTGATCTGTCCAGAGATATTTGCAATCATAGTTTCTAGCTCTTCTTTGGTGCATCCCACTAACAACGAAACAAATTCGTCCCCACCCATGCGGAATGTTTTTCCATATTCATGGAAGTTGTCGTCGAGTGCATAATAGGACGTCCGAATGGCATTGTCACCTTCTAGATGGCCGAGTTCATCATTGATGAGTTTCAGATTATTCATATCAGAAATCACGCACCAAACCTCTTTTTCCACATTTCCCTTTCCGAATAAATCATCTAGTTCTTCGTGATATGCCTTGGCATTGTATCCTCCTGTCAACGTGTCCTTGAAGGAGTATTCTAATAGCATCAACTTCATATTATTGGCTACGCTTGCAATACTACCAACCTCATCTCTGGTGTAGAGTTCACTTGGGATCTCTACCTTCATATTGCCTGTTTCAGCTATCTTGGACATGGACTGCTCTAATGCCACCAAGCTTGTACTCATATTCTTTGAGAAGAATTTAATGAACAATGTCACCGCCAAGATAACAATAATATTCAACACTGCTCCTGCAATTAGAATAAACAATACCAAATCATCGTTTCTACGAAGTGCCTCGTTCATTAGATTTTCTTCCTCTAATGAAAACTCGTCGATACTTCCAAAGAAGTCATTTGCAATTGGTGTAACTATCTGTAGCGCCTCTAACGCCTCATCATATGAACCTCCACCAATCCAGATATCTGCAGATAGAATCATGCTCGCTTCATACTCATTTTTTTCTTTGATAATGCTTGCGAATTCATCCAACTGGCTGCCAGATAAATGGGTAGAGAATTCTTCCATCTTATTATCTAGGTCGTCGAATGCCATAATGTAATCCTCGTAGTAGTTCGCTTTAATTTCTTCATCTTCTGCGAACAAGATATCTCTCCCCAGAACACGGCAGACATACATATTTCGGATAATCGCACTCAACTGCTCTTTATTTCTCACATTGTCCTCGATAATCCGCTCCGAGGAACTATTTACCATCCCAACCGAGAAAAATGAGAATAAACTAATAAATGCCATACTCAAAATAATAAGCCAGCTTAGCGGAAAAAACTTCTTCTTCACTGGTGCATTATTTAACCAATTTCTAAACTTTTCCATAACTTCACTCTTCCTATAGTTCTATAACACGTTCCAACTGTTTATCATTATATCAACTTCTAATTTGATTTTCAATCATTTCTATCATATTGTCTTTTTTGCATTTATCATTTATAATGAAGTAATTCAAATTTATTGACAGGTGGTAATGAATCATGGAAACTTTTATTGTTGTAATTCTTATTATACTCGTAATCATATTATGTATCGTCATCGCAATCAATCGCATCATCAACAAGATCAAACGAAGTGGAATTGGTCAGATTGTAGATATGGTTGTAGACGCTGACAAGCAATATGATACCAAACCAAAATCTCTCAGTGGCGGGGATAGTTTGTATCTACCGCGAATACTCAGGGATTATCCTGATTTCGATCTAGAAAAAGCGAAGGCAGATGTAGAGCGATGCATCGCATTGATTTTCAACGACATCTCTCAGCTAGAGGGAAATGCATCGGTATCTGCTCAAAAACTAGCCTCCCACTATACTGGCGAGACCTCTTCGTTGAGATTTCACAATACAGCGATATCCAATTACATAAAATCTTCGGAAAGTGCAACAATAAAATTGCAAACTGCTTTCGAACTCAAAATAAACGGTAAGCTAAAGCAAGAACGATATGAAACAGAATATACACTATTCTTTCAGAACGCAGCGAATCAGGAAGTGGTCACATTTAGCTGCGAAAACTGCGGTGCTCCTCTGACTTCGCTAAATGCCAAAACTTGTGAATACTGCGGAAATGGACTTTCCTTTATGCAAGAACGTGTGTGGATGATTAATAGTATTATCATGAGGTAAATTTGTGACGAATTTCTTTAGATTTTATTAATTCACGTCTATATAGTGTGGTTTTCATAATTTTTTCTTTATTTCGCAAACTACATTTGGTATAATAAATCGGATAAGGAGGTTTTTATACATGAATTATGGTAACAAAAACATTTATGATAAAGAGAAAAAAATAGCAAAAAAAGGAACCGTGAGAAGAAAACGTGTAGGCGTATATTTTTTCCACATACTTGCTCTAGCCGCGGTTGTTGCAATCTATATGGTAGTCGTTGGACTCATAACATTTATAGGCAATGTATTCTCTGAGGCACCCGAGGTTGGTCCAGAGGATGTTTCCCCTGATGCATTTACAACTTTTGTCTATGATCAGGCTGGAAATGAGGTAGAAACTCTGGTTGCGGCAGGAGCGAACCGAGTATACCGCTCTCTAGAAGAGATTCCAAATGAACTAGAAGCTGCTTTTCTAGCCATCGAGGATCATCGTTTCTATGAACATGAGGGAATTGACCCTACAGGTATCTTGCGTTCAGCCGTAGTTAGTATTACTTCTGGAGACTTCTCCCAAGGTGGTAGTACAATTACGCAACAGTTGATTAAGAATACTGTGTTTACTTCATTTATGAGTGAGACGACATACGAAAGCGTGATTCGTAAGATGCAGGAGATTCATCTCGCTCTCCAATTAGAAGATGAGATGGATAAGGATACCATCTTAGAGAACTATTTAAATACTATCAACCTAGGACAAAATACCCTTGGTGTTCAGTCTGCTTCGGAGCGATATTTTAATAAGGACGTTTCGGAATTGACGTTATCTGAATGTGCCGTGATTGCGGGTATTACAAAAAATCCTACTGGATATAATCCAATCACATACCCAGAAGCGAATGATGAGAGACGGATAAAGGTATTGGAAGATATGGCTAGTTATGGATTCATCACTGCAGAAGAATTGGAAACTGCATTGGCTGATACGGATGTATACGCTAGAATCGCAGCCAACAACGAAGCTTATACTGTAGACTCTTCTCCATATTCATATTTTACAGATGCCATGATTGGTCAAGTTCTAGAAGATTTGCAAGAAGAACTAGGATATACACCTGAGGAAGCTGAAAAGGCTCTCTATACACAAGGACTTACGATTTACTCTACACAAGACCCTGCAATTCAAGAGATTGCTGACGAAGAGATGAACGATTCTGACAACTATCCTTCTACCATTGATTGGGAAGTCGACTTTGCTTACAGTATTGTCCATGAAGATGGAACAGATGAAAACTATAGCAAGCAGATGTTTGCAGCTTGGGCGGAAGAAACGTTAGGAAAGAGCGAAGGTCTGCTCTATGATACAGAAGAAGATGCTTATGCTGCGGTAGAACAGTACAAGGAAACATTAACTGTAACCGCCTCAGACACCGTATACGAGACTTTGTTCGTGAATCCACAGCCACAGGCTTCGTTCTCCATCATGGATCCTGAAACTGGCCATGTGGTAGCCCTTGTAGGTGGACGTGGAGAGAAGGAGACTAGCCTTTCTCTAAACCGTGCAACGGAGACCTATCGTCAACCAGGTTCCACATTCAAGATTGTTTCTACTTATGCACCAGCCCTAGACCTCGGCACACATACTTTAGCTACATCGAAACAAGACATAACATATACTCCAGAGGGGTCTACCAAAGCCATAAAAGGATGGAGGGGCACCATGACCATGCGCTCGGCAATCGAGCAATCAGCCAACTCAATTGCCTCTCAGACATTTGATGATATTTCATCAGAGGTGAGTATGGATTATCTACAGAAATTTGGATTTGAAGATTTGTTATACGAGCCAGATGAAGAGGGAAATGTTGACACCGGTGCTTCTACTGCATTGGGCGGATTAACCCATGGTATCACAAACCTACAACTCACAGCTGCCTATGCAGCCCTAGCAAACGGTGGAGTTTACACGGAACCAATGTTCTATACCCAGATTCTAGACCACGAGGGCAATGTGCTCATTGACAAAACGCCTGAGACTCATGTAGTTGTGAGTGAAACAACCGCTGCATTGATTACCGATGCCATGACTGGAGTTATCCAACGTGGTACAGGTACTGCTGCCTCTCTAGGCAGCCAACCAGCCGCTGGTAAAACAGGTACCACAAATAATGACAAAGATATTTGGTTCGTTGGTTACACACCTTATTACGCCGCTGCAGTTTGGGGTGGATATGATAACCCTTATGAATTGCCAGGATCTAATACTTGGCGGAATAAGATGTGGTCTAACATCATGAAACGTGTCCATGAAGACTTAGAAACAGAAGATTTCGTGATGCCTTCATCGATTGTTCGAAAAGGAGTTTGTTCGATTACAGGAATGGTTCCTCGAGATCAAACAGTGAACCCACCAGCAACACCTGGTACACCAACTGTGAATCCTGATGGTTCGATTCAACCAGCACCACTGTATAAGTGCCCTGTTACTTATGAGTATTTTGCACCAGGAACCACGTCTAGCGGTGTGTGTACAAGTACTTCCGAGGCACATCAGGTCGTGCAAGATTTGATACCAGCTCCAACACCAGAACCGACACCAGAACCAACACCGGTTCCAACTCCAGAGCCGACACCGACTCCAACTCCAGAGCCAACGCCGTCGCCGACTCCAGAGCCGACACCAACACCGTAGCAAATAACTACAAAACAAGTGATATTAATAAATGAGATGAAACTGAAAGTGTATTTTCAGTTTCATCCCATTTATGTTTTTTCTAAGTATAACTCCTACTCTATTCTCTTCCAAGCGTTTGTAATTGCTCCATACCCCCATACAATCTTACTAACCTAGTATATTCCAACCTATCATAAAATCTGCATTTACCTCTGCCAAATTCTTTTGCAACTTCTAACATAAAGCGTGCCGCTTCTTCAACATCAGTCGCGTGACTTGCCCCTGTCGCACATCCTGGCACCATTGTCTCTGCTGTAATTGCCACCCCAACCACAGGCACCTTGGTCGCTGTACACGGTTGTAGAATACTGTTAATATGGTGTACTTCATTACCATATGGTGTAATATCTTGCATCGCTAACGGGAATACCACTGGGGGTTGCCCTGTTGTGATTTCCATAATATCTAGAAGGTCATCTGATGTCCGTAATATCCACCCTTCTTTTACTGTCTGCGAAATTGCAAACCCTCTGTGATTAATCACACGATTTCCCTTTGTAGTATCTACTGATAAAATTGCATTTAACTCATCAGACACCTCTTCTCTATTTACCTGAGCTATTTCTACAGGTGACCCCATAAACGGTACAGGTTCATGAGGTGCTGTCGGTGCATCTGGACAAATATGAGTCGAGATAAAAACATCCCCCTCTAATAAATCTCCCTTATTTTGCATATCTAATAATTTAGCTGCAAGAGCTATCACTACTAACGCTCCATCCCCATCCGATACATAACCAACTCGTTCTGGTCTAGCACCGATTCCACCTAGTCGTCCAAGAAGACCAATCGTGGGTGCATCACCACCTTTTATCTTTCCCTTTGTGCCCGGAATACGAACCTTCAACATATCCGTCTTTCCTTTTGGACCTATTAATTCATATACTTCTATATTCGCATCTTCTTTAATTTCTCTTAGGTATTTCTCTACCATTTTCCCATCCACATAAGAGTTATCTAGTATATCATATGCTTCTAATATCTGTTTCAACAACATATTCAATCTCCTTTTTCAATCATTCAACCCTATCTGATTATCGTGTAAATGATTCTATATTCTACGCAAGCTTTTTCAATAATGCTATTATATATGAATACGTAAATTCAATAGATTGCCTTGAAATTCGCTCTGATATGGAATGTACATCATATAGATTTGCTCCAATAGAAATCAAATCCACACCTTCAATTTTTTCCGCAAAATAGCCACACTCTAGGCCACCATGAATTGCTGCGACAATCGACTTCTTTCCTGTAATTTCTTCATAAGTAGTGGTGGCTACATCTCGTAAATTTGATTTCTTTGAATAGAGCCAACCTGGATAATCATTAAAAAATTCATAGGAATCAGCATAGTCTTGTAAAACAATTTCAAGTCTATTTCGAAGGGCATTCTTCTGCGTTCTTCCTGCACTTCGAATAGCTGTTTCTAAAATGATTTTATCATCTTGTTCGAACAAAGCCCCCATGCTCATTGAGGTTTCGACTAAACCATCTATTTCAAACGAAACACGTGTAACACCATTTGGCACTAGCAATAGGCCACGAATCAATTGTTCTTGTAATGATCTCGTATATGCAACGGCTCCCTCCCCTTCTACTTCAGTCCAACTACCATCAAACGTATCCGCACCACTAAGTTCCTCCTTGATTTCTCTATAAATCTCTTCTATTGAAAAAATTATGTTAGCCTTTTGTTCTGGCTCTACATATATTGTCACTCGCCCTATACTAGGAATGACATTCGCCTTACCTTCTACAATAAACTGATTTATGCGTATCATTCCATTAGCTTTTTCCAATTGATATAGAATCCGTGCTAATAAACAGATTGCATTTCCTCTTCCCTTATCGATATATAATCCCGAATGTCCCCCCAATAAGCCAAAAACCTTTAATTCAATGCCAATATAATTCTCTAACGGCTCTACTTGAAGCTTCCATATAGCATTGCAACGTACACCACCAGCACAACTCGCATAAAAGATACCTTCTTCCTCAGAATCTAAATTAATTAATCTCTTACCCTTGATATTAGACAAATCAATATTATTCGCTCCAATCAATCCTACTTCTTCCTGCACTGTAAAGAGTACTTCCAGCTCTGGATGTATCATATCTTTGCTATCCAAAACAGCCAAACATATAGCCACCCCTATACCATTATCAGCTCCTAAAGAAGTCCCCTGAGCAAAAAGAAACTCCTCATCTTCACAGATTATAATTCCCTTTTCATAATCATGATCAGAACCCTCTTCTTTCACATACACCATATCTGTATGACACTGTAAAATCAGGGGTTCTTCCTGGCTACTTTGCCCCTGAGCCGGTTTCCTAATGATAACATTGTAATATTCATCACCAATCACTTCTAATCCACGCTCTTTTGCAAATCCTAACAGATACTCACTAATCCTTCTTTCGTCCTTGGATGCACGTGGAATTCGAGAAATTTCTCTAAAAAATTTTATTACTCTATTATCGTCCATTTCCTTCCATCCTTTAATAACCTGCTACATTCATCCGTTTGCAGATTTCAACCAATTCTTCATCAACATATTGCCCATCTTCTTCAATTGTCTTGCCATCTAAAATTATCGTCGGCTTTGACAGCACCCCATCTGTATGTGATGCCGCCGTCCAATAACTACCGCGAATCATCTTACCTTGACTTCCAATACCATATTCCATGCAGCCGAAGATTCGCTCATCCTCTACAATACGACCTGTAGCTTTTGTAACTCCAGGATTAAATCCAAGAGAATAATGTGCTAGACGAAACATATTGGGATCATCAAATGAATGAAGCCAACTGCTAAACCTCTCCGCCTCCTTACCCCCTTCAATTTTAACCACCACTCCGTTTTCTAATGTTAATACAATATTCTCTGACAAGATTCCCATATCTGTTGGAGGAAATACCGCCGCATCAAATACCAATGTCCCATTAATTGTTTCTTCAATCGGGCACCAACTCACCTGTCCACACATCATAAATGGATACCCCTTAAATGTTGCCAATTGTCCTGAATGACGTACTGGACGTCCCTGATTCTGCGCTGTGAGATATGTCCCATTTTTATCTTTAATAATGATTTCATTGCTTGCCTCTAGCTTCTCTTTTAAGGCTTCTCCCAATTCTACTACTGTAGTACAATCTACTTTACCAATACAATTAACAATCATAGTGACATCAAGCCCCGTCAAATTAATATACCTACAACCAAAATCAATTGATTTTCTCCACGATTCACATAACATGATAGAGGAATAGGATAATTCAATCCATACATCTGCCACTGCAACTGCTGCACCAATCGGTGCAATTGGCTCGGCATATGCATCAGGATTCGTAGGACAATATACTAATACTGGGTTAGCGCCTACAGTATATGTTGCATTCATAATGGCATCAATTACTCTCTGATCCGTAGACGTATCTCCTGTTACAACAACATTTTCCCCCTCTTTCACTAGCATTACTTCTTTCACTAGCTTATACGCTGCCTTACTAACCTCATAAGACAAATAATTAGCTGACATTTCAATTCCTATTGGATATTCCATAATTCTAATTTCCTTTCACAATCCATTAATATTCTACACTGATGACTACTCAACGCTATGATGACCTATTTTTCCCAAGCTGTAGAGTAGAAGTAAAGAAACTATACAGTGCTGCACCTGCAATCGAACCTGCACCAAGAATATAAAGCGTCGATTGAGCTTCCTCCCCTTTGAGCTTCACTACAATAACTCTTATAATCAATGCTCCAATCACCGTAAGTCCTGTAATCGTGCTCCCCACTAACAAACCAGTAGCACATAATACCCCAAGTTGTTTCTTAGGTCCACCGATAAATTGAATTATTGCCCCCGGTATTGCAAAAATTAATAGCCATTTCGCAATTTCTGGATTTGAACCTGCTTCAATTGTTGTTACAAACGTTCTTGAAACTGGAGCAAACATATCATTCTGGAAATAAGTTTTATACATCAAAGCAACTACCACTAAAGCAACACCAAATGATAAAATCTCTGCTATATATTGTTGTTTTCTTCCTTCTTTTTCAAATTCTGGATCTGCTCCCTTTCCTCTTAAAATATATCCACATTTGAAGTCATAAGCCATATCCGAAAATGCTGGACCTGTTGCAGATGTGTATCCTGCCAATAATCCGAGCGGAAGCATCGGAAATCCCATAAGCATTCCAACTAACAAAAATACAAGAGCTGTTGCAAATCCAGGAAACCAACCAGAATGCATTGCAGACATTCCTACAATTAATTCAGAGGCAATCGCCGCAAATGCTGCAAATACAACCCAAAGAATTAGTTGAATAAAAGGCATTTCTACATAGATACCAGTAAATATTGCTATTCCAATTGCTACAACAACATATGCTGTATAACCTTTCGCCATAGCACTGCGCATATCCGAAAGACTTGACGTGAATTTACCTACTGCACTATCATTCCCATCCTGTTTTTTAAATAGCATAATGCCGACTTGTACTAAAGCGACTAGTCCTGCACCAATCATAATTCCATGTGGCGCATAATATGCATTCAAATCAAATTTATTATCTCTACATATTCCAATTACCGTCGCACCCACTCCAAATGCACCTAATGCCCAGATATCCCCAATCCAAGCTACTCCAAGTAAGTCAGTCGGAATTCCTACCATTTTACCAGCAATACCAATTCCCATACCTAAAATGAGAAGTGCTGCTTTCTTCCCCTTGTTTATAACTGCCAAGATTGTTTCTGCAGCCGCAATTCCTGGTGGCCAAGGTTCTTCTGCCGGGAACATTGGTGTATCAAATGTCTTATAGAGAATCGTTGCATCAATAACTGTTGCAAAAAAGACCCCAATTAACATCGGCAATACCAATTCTGGCATTCCCATCAAATAGGGGATCCCAATTGGAAGAATCAAACAATTTGCAGCGGAGAATGTGGCCCCTGAAATCGCTGTCTGAACCAAGTTTTGATTGTTCACATCTTTATACTTCTTAAAAAATGCCATTGGTATTCTGGCCAATAAAATAGCAAACAATGCTCCAATGATAGAAGTATTGGTCGAGATTCCAATTCGAACAATGAGTTCAAGTCCGATGATTGCTCCTAGTGTAGAAAGAATCAAGTTCAAAATCAGAACCTGTGGACTTAGTGCCGATGGATGTTTCCTTTTGTTTGTGTTGTTACCACTCATAATTTTCTTCTCCTCTTCCCTGTATAATATTTATCAACCAATTACAAAACCTTAATACTATTGTTAATTGCATATACAATTCTTCGTTTTGAATTTGTTTGATTTATTTCTATCATTTTAACATAATATCTTCTGAAAATATAATTCTAGTATTTTATACCATTATAAGTTATACTTATAGTCAAAAGATTTATATAAATAGTTGGAGGGATTATAGCGATATGATGGATTACAGGCTAAACACATTTTTAACACTATGTATCACAAAAAATTATACCCATGCAGCAAAAAAATTAAATATTACACAACCAGCAGTTACACAGCACATAAAATACCTTGAAGGAAAATATAACACTAACCTATTCTACTATGACGAACATCGCAAACTCCACCTGACTCCCGCAGGAAAGGAACTGCGCGATTTTGCTGTTAGCATTCAAGCTGATAATGCTAGACTAAAATCTAGCATTGAACAGCACATGCGCAATGAGGATGAAATCAAAATCGGAACCATACAAACCCTCGGTGAAGCTATCGCTCCTGCTATCATTACAGCCTATCTTGAGAAATATCCTAACAAAAAAATTAATATGTATCTTGGAGAGGCCGATGATTTACTGACACAATTGCAAAATGGTCGTATCCATTTTTGCCTAACAGACATTCACTGCCCATCAACTTCATATGAAAGCTATGAATTATTTCGAACTCGAACTTCATGCCTTTGCTCACCTAATCATCCTCTAGCGGAACAACTTGTAGATTTTAAGGCATTGAACAAATACCGACTCGTTTTCCGTGAAAATGACACCTACTCCAAGAGAAACCTAATGCGGATATTAAAAAGCAACAATCAAGACCACAATCATTTCACCTCATATGTAGAGGCCGGCTCTATTCATGCCGTGAAGCGTCTAATTCAAAGCGATGTTGGAATTTCATTTATATATCGCTTCGTTGCACAAGAAGAGTTAAATACAGGAAGGCTAAAAGAAATCTATGTCAAAAATTTTCATACTAGCCACTTCTTAAATTTGGCTTGGGTTAAAAATAGTTTTTACAGTGATAGAAACAAAGAATTCTTAATCATCTGCCGCAACGTGATTGAGGAGTATTTTAAAACATACTCAACTACATCAGGATAATCAAAGAACTAGGGAATAAAACTCAACTAAGTTTTATTCCCTATTTCTTTGATTCGGTTTCCTATTTTCCTGCAACCACCTTATCTGTTTTCTTTATTTTCATTCTCGTAACGATAATAATCCCTAGGGATATGACCACCATTGCGACTGCTACAATCTGAGATATGGCCCAACCATTTGCAATCTGCAATTGATCGGTTCTAAGTCCTTCAATCCAGAATCTTCCTATGCCATAGCCAATAAAATAACATAGCATCATTTCCCCTTGGAATTTCTTTCGTGTCTTGAACCAGAATAAAAATAGTAACACTCCTAAATTCCATAATGACTCATATAAGAATGTTGGATGTACTTGGATGAAGTCCATGCCACCTACATTGACTAGATTCTCCATCATTAAGTCTGTAACGTCTCCTGCTCTTACTGATTCTAACGGCAATTGCATTGCTAGCAATGAGTTCGTATAGTCTCCGAATGCTTCTCGGTTGAAAAAGTTTCCCCAACGTCCGATCATCTGCCCTGCAATCAATCCCATAATCGCTGTGTCCATCAACTGCAACCAACTCAACTTCTTTATCTTACCAAACAAGAATACCGTAATAACAGCAGCGATTACTCCTCCATAGATGGCAAGCCCACCTTGGCGAATATTAAATATCTGAAGCAAATCATCTTTGTATTGATCCCACGAGAAGATGACATAATAAATTCTTGCCCCGATGATCGAGCAGATGACTGCATAAATCGCCATATCAAAATAAGTTTCTGGGTTTTGTCCTGTTCGCTTTGCTTCTAATGCCGCGATCAAAACCCCTGCCATCACTCCGAGTGCAATGATGATTCCGTAGAATGCAATCTCGAAACCAAAGATTGTTATGGATTGTCCAACATTATCTAACTCTAATCCTATATTCGGAAATATAATTGATTTTTCCACTCAATGCCCTCACTTTCCAGTATCTGCTACACATTAAAACGGAAAAGAATGATATCTCCATCTTGCACAACATATTCCTTACCTTCTAGTCTCACTAAACCTTTTTCTTTTGCAGTTACATAAGAACCGCACTCCATAAGATCATCATAGCATACAATTTCTGCTCGAATGAATCCTCGTTCGAAATCGGTGTGAATCTTGCCTGCTGCCTGTGGCGCTTTTGTTCCCTTCGTAATTGTCCATGCACGCACTTCTTGCTCACCAGCTGTTAGATAGCTTAATAATCCTAATAAACTATAACTTGCACGGATCAACTTCTCAAGTCCAGACTCTTCCAACCCTAAATCCTCTAAGAACATCTTCTTCTCGTCATCATCTAATTCTGCGATTTCTTGCTCAATCTGTGCACAGACTACAAAGACTTCAGATGCTTCTTTTTTCGCAAATTCTCGTACAGACTTCACATGCTCGTTAGCTGCACCATCATCGGCCAAGTCATCCTCTGTTACATTTGCAGCAAAAATAACTGGCTTATTTGTCAACAAGTTGTAGCTGTCAACCAATAGTTGTTCCTCTTCGTCGATTGATTCGAAACTTTTTGCCATGTTATCATTCTCTAGATGCGCTTGAATTCGTTTGATTAACTCTACTTCTTTTGCTAGTGCTTTATCATTTCTAGCACCCTTATTTGCTCTTGATAATCTTCTCTCTAGCATCTCAATGTCCGAGAAGATTAATTCTAAGTTGATGGTCTCAATATCTCGTAGCGGTTGAATACTTCCATCAACATGTACGATATTCGCATCTTCAAAGCAACGAACCACATGTACGATGGCATCCACTTCGCGGATATTTGCAAGGAACTGATTCCCTAAACCTTCCCCCTTCGATGCACCTTTAACCAATCCTGCAATATCTACAAATTCAATCGCTGCTGGAATGACCTTCTTAGACTGATACATATCTTTCAACTTCTCCAAACGCACATCTGGTACTGTTACAACTCCCACATTTGGATCAATGGTACAGAATGGATAATTTGCCGATTCTGCTCCTGCCTTTGTCAATGAGTTAAACAATGTACTTTTCCCTACATTGGGAAGTCCTACGATTCCTAATTTCATATTCTATCTCCTGTCTTAAACATGCCTTATATAACTTGTGAATCATACCACAATTAGACTATTTTTTCAACTACCAAACCATCTTCTCTTCAAAGCAAGCATCATACTCACGTATGAGTTCTGGGAAATTTTCTATCTCTTCTGTCTCATCAATCCATCCTAGCGCATATGCTGTAATCGGAGAGATGTAATTCGGGATATAGTCATACATATACCCCCCCACTTCTGTATAGGTTGTATACATAATCTCCATCGGATAGACCTCTTCCACATACTCAACCAAGTCCATCGACACTCCGTCATATAGGAATTCATCATATAGGTCTACCGCCCCGAACATATGCATGATTTCATGTGCATATGTGGCCGGATTGTCATGTACTCCTGGTTCATAGATATCATAGAGGAATACACAAGTCTTCTCTCTATGCCACTGTTCCCCGTCCCCCTCTTCAAATGGAAGACAATAGCTTCCTCCTGGTCCATTGACTAGAAACACATATCCGATACTATTCACATCGTATTTCTCCATCAGGGCCTCTTCATCTACCTTATCTTCTAAAAATGCTTCTAGGGGCTGATTGAGTTCCTCTAGGTCGTCCGATTCCATATCAACATTGACATCTGCAAAATACTGCAAATCTCCCTCTCCATAGTAGAGCTCCACTTCCTGTCCGTATCGTTCTCCTTCTTCCTTCATATAATCCACTGCGATATCCATATATTGGTTCGCCACATCCACGGCTGCACTATCCCAAGGTTCTGATGAACTATTCTTCTCATCGAGAAACACCGTGACTAAGACGGATTCCCCATCTAGGTATGTAGCACTCCCTATGGGTGGGTCTTCTCCCTCATAATTTTCGAGTGTATTGGACAACTCTTGTAATTGCTCATATAATTCATTCTCAGTATCTAGTCCCACTTCTTCTAATCCTGTAAGTTCACTTCCAATGCAACCAGTAAGTAACACTGAGGCCACTAGTCCCATACATAGACCGATTCTTTTTCTCATAACGTCCTCCATTTGCCTACCATATCATCATCCCAACTCAACCTGTTCTCCAGTCTGTTCTCCAGTCTGTTCTCCCGCCTGTTGCATCTCATAGAACTCTCCCTGTTTCTTCATCAATTCTGTATAAGTACCGATTTCTACAATCTTCCCATTCTTCAAGACAACAATGCGATTCACCTTCTTAATTGTTGACAATCGATGCGCTACAATAAATGTCGTACAAGTTCCCATCAATCGTTCTGTCGCCTCCTGCACCTTCTTCTCGGATGCAGAATCTAGGGCTGATGTAGCTTCATCCAAAACGATAATCCTCGGCTCTCTTATCAGCGCACGTGCAATTGCGATTCTCTGTTTCTGTCCACCTGACAATCTGCCTCCGTGCTCTCCTAACCGGGTATCCAAGCCTTCTGGAAGTGTCTGTAGGAAGGCTTCTAATCCCACTTCTTGTAGTACCTGAAGAATCTTCTCATCTTCTACTTTTTTGATTCCATATGTAATATTCTCACGTAGGCTTCCATCAAATAAAACACTCTGCTGAGGAACCACCGCAATTTGATTTCGATACTTATTGATATCTAATTCTTTCAGGTCAATCCCATCGATGAGAATCTGTCCTTCTGTCGTTGGAAAGAATCCGATGAGCAGATTCAACAAGGTTGATTTCCCTGCTCCCGATTGCCCAACAAATGCAACACTCTCTCCTTGATTCACTTCCAGTGTAAAGTCCTCGATCAGCATCTTATCCGAATCGTTGAATTTAAAATACACATTCCGAAACTCAACGCTCCCTTGCAGTTCTTTCACCTTGTTCTTGTTCTGGTTCGAGTCCATCTCTACATTGCTATCCTCTATGATGTCACCGATAGAACGAAGAGATTCCATTCCCTTGCACATAGCTGGATAAATATTAATCAATAGGGAAATCTGACCAATCAGCTGAGTAAAATAGGTTTGATAGAGCACAATATCCCCCACATTGATTCGATCTGTCAATGCTAGATACGCAGTGAACATCAAACAACTCACTTGCATCAATTGAAATACTACCCAGTTGCATGCTGCAAAAAAACTATTGATGACATCCAAGCGAAATCCTGATTGAAAGATGTTATGAAAATATGTCTCCATCTTCTCAATCTCTACCTCTTGCAATCCATGTGCCCGTGTAACCGGTATCATCTCCAACATCTGTGATACCGCCCCTTGTGTCTGCTCAACAGATTCCCGTAATTCATTATTACTCTTCTTCACCTTGCCACGCAATTGCATCACTACAAACATAGATACTGGAACTGTAATCAAGAAGAAAATTAAAACAACTGGACTCCGTTCTGCACATACAATGACAATGACTGTAACATCAATGATGAAAAAGAATAATACACGGAAAATCTGATTCAATAACTCATACACATTTTCCACATCTCGCATAATCTTAGACTGTAACTTTCCTGACTGGGAGTTCTTATGAAATGTAATGGATAGGTATTGAATCTTTCGAATTAAAATATTTCTAAGTTTATTCTCGATCTTCCGATTCACTGTGGCGAACCCCTTCGTCGCTACATGATTTGTGAAAATATTTTGTATTAAAAAGAATGCTGCAATACCAAATAAAATCAACATCTTCGAAACCGCATTCTCATCTTTGGTAGTCGCTAGATTAATGACAGATGAGATAACTAGCGGCAATACCCATACTGGAGAACGTTGCAAAAGTAGGAAAAAACATGCCTTTATCATAAGCCAGACATTATTCTTATATAGACTTAAAATCAATCGCATGCTTCGCTTATGATTTTCGCGAAACAATTGTTCATATTCCAATAACTCTTTCTCACCTATATGCATCTCAATCCTCCTGTTCAATCATGTAATGCATGGTAAAGTTCTCCCCATTATAGTCATACTCATAAGTAGCAGATAATCTACCATCTTCGTAAGTAGGATAATAGAGTGTAGCGTCTTCCTCCCTAAGCGGTGCGTAATTGTACATCCATCCATCGTCATTTACAATTGGATAGAACGTATCCTCGTGCAAATCAATATAAAATGACATAATCAGATTCGCATCTTCACTATCATATGGAGCAATTGTATATAATTCGAAGTAGTCTCCCATCGCATCTGTCCCCAGATATCCCCATGTCTCATATCCGCCACTGATGTCTGTTGGACCCGAATAATTCGATATATTCACGATACCATACCAATCAGATGGAGTTGGAATCACTTCCCTCTCTTCACTAATTCCTGTACTTCCTTCCAGCATATTATCTGAATCCCCACTACTACTAGGTTCCGGAATGGATGCATATCCTCCCTCTTCTAAAAATGTAATGTCATATCCTAAGGACAATACATTTGAGATTACAAGAGTATCTCCTTCTAATATGCCATGGTAAGTGTCATCCCCCTGTGTCATGACAAAGGAGTTTCCCTCCGTTTCCCATTCTCCATCATACACCTCTTCACCTAGAACAAAAACACAACTACCATCATCAAAGAGGTCTAGTTGGATTCCATCTGGATGATACTCTTCTGGCGGCATAGACGTCTCTCCCGACGACACCTCGATTGCATCATAGCTTGTCATACTACCAAGCTGGCTTACTTCAGACACAAAAGAATAGAATACTACACCCCCTAGAAAACACAAAGAAACCAAAAATATAAAGATTCCAACTATGATAAATACCGCTTTATTCGATGATTTTCTCGCTTGTCCATGATTTGGAGGTATCTGATTATATGTCCCTCTATGATATGATGTCTGCTGTTCTGGTACAACCACTGACATTGGTTCTGGTTCAGCCACGGACATTGGTTCTTGCACTACCATTGGCGCCTGCTCTTCCACCTCCACTCGGCTACCACAGTTTCCGCAGAATTTCGTTCCCTCTTGTAATGGTGCTCCACAATTCTTACATGTTTCCATAATTATCTTCCCCTGCTATTCTCTACTTTCAATCAGTAATAATAAACCTTCTCTATATGATATTCTCACGACCTCATCTTCACATTCATTGCTCACACTTAAGCTGTCATAAGGCTCTAGCCTATGATCCTTCAAGGGATATTTCGCCCCCTCTATGGTCAATCCTTCCACACATCCTCCGATTGCAAATAGGGAAAAATACTGACCATATAACTCGCTTCGCTTGAATTCCACGCATTTCTCTAGATAAGATATCCTATTTTTCTTGTCTATGATTCGCGCACTTATCCCTTGTTTATAGGGAATGGAAAGTACTTGAACATTGGCTAGCACGTGGTCGATGCGATCTCCAGTTGCCCCGAGAATATCGATCTGCTGATATCCCATCTCGATTGCGTGTCGCACTGCGATTTCCGTATCACTATAGTCTTTCTCTGGCTGGAATTCGCGAATCGGAGTTCTGCCATTCTTTCGATATCGTTCGATCACTTCATCGGAAACACTATCAAAATCACCCACGATATAATGGGGCTCGATCTGATTCGCATCTAGAAAATTCAAACCACGATCAATCGCAATGATATAATCCTGTTCCGTAATTTCTCCTAGTGCATGCTCTCTCTCAATCTGTCCTCCACTGATGAGTAATGCCCGACTATACATTCTGTAAGATCTCCATAAATGCTTTCGTGTTTTCTCCTGCATCGCCACCGAAGACAGCGGAACCTGCAACAATAATATTGGCGCCTGCTTCTAGCACTTCCGTGACATTTGTGAGATAGATTCCACCATCTACTTGAATATCAATCTGGTATCCGCCATCCTCTATCATCTTTCTCATTCCAGAAATCTTCTCCAAGGATTCTGGAATAAAGGATTGTCCTCCAAATCCTGGTTCCACGGACATGATTAACACCATATCAATCTCAGATAAGTACGGTTGCACTGCTTCGATTGGTGTATTTGGCTTAATCGAAACCCCAACCTCACAATCTAATTCCTTGATTGTCTTGATTGTTTCTTCGATCTCCGCTGCCGTCTCACACGCTTCGATATGAAATGTGATTAGATCAGCCCCTGCCTTTGCAAACACTTCTACATATCTCACAGGATTTACAATCATCAAATGTACATCCATGTATAATTTCGTAGATTTTTTTATAGACTGTAACACTGCTGTTCCAAAGGAAATGCTTGGCACAAACATGCCGTCCATCACATCAAAATGCAAATACTCTGCTCCACTTTGCTCCACTGTTTTTATCTGATTTCCTAATTCACAAAAATCTGCTGCCAATATAGATGGCGCCAATATGTTCTTCATCTTCTAATACCTCTTCTTCTCTTCTAATTCTTTGAACAATTCCAGATAACTCTCATATCGAATTTCATGGATTTCTTGATTCTCTACCGCTTCTTTCACTGCGCATTTTGGTTCATTCACATGATTGCAACCGAGATACTTACACTGATTTTGATACTCCATAAATTCAGGGAAATACTGTTTCAATTCCTCTTTTTCAAATTCATTTACGAAAAGTGATGTGAAACCTGGTGTATCCATGATATATGTATCTGCACCTAGATAAAACAACTCCGAATGTCTCGTCGTATGTCTTCCGCGTTCAATCTTCTCGCTGATATCGCCTGTTTCCATCTTTGCCTCGGGATGAAGTAGATTAATCAAGGTCGATTTCCCCACACCCGATGGTCCTGCAATCACGGTTGTCCTACCTTGTAGCTGTGTTTTTACTTCTTCGATTCCAATCTCTTCTTCTAGACTAAGAAAGCAGACTTTATAATCTGTTGCCTTATATATTTGCTCAATTTTCTCCATTTCACTCTCATCTACCAAGTCCACCTTATTAAATACGATAATGGTAGGAATATTCTTCTCTTCCATCATAATCAGAAAACGGTGTAATAGATTGAAATGTGGCTTTGGCTTTGAAATCGCAAAAAAGACCAATGCTTGGTCAATATTTGCAACCAATGGTCGAATTAACTCATTTTTCCTAGGCAATATCTTGACGATATTTCCCTTTTTTTCTTCTTCATCGATGATATCTATCTCTACCATATCACCTACTAGCGGCTTTAACTTCTCCTTACGAAAAATTCCTTTTGCCTTACATTCATAAAGACCGGATTCCACTACATATACGTAGTAGAACCCGGCGATTCCTTTTATTATTTTACCAGTCATACTTAAACTCTATCCTTATTATGGCGTTGTATCTGTTTCTGGTGTTGGTGTTGGTTCTGGTGTTGGTGTTGGCTCTGGTGTTGGTTCTGGCGCTGGCTCTGGACCTTTGCTTATGGATAATGTAACCCTTGTCGCTGATCCTTTTTCCACGCTCGTTCCCGCTGATACACTCGAAGATATTACCTTATTCGCTGGAACCGTTGCATGATAAACAGAATCTGTATTCACCACGAATCCATAATCGTCTCCTTGCAGTACTTCCATTGCTTGATCTGCATCCATCCCTCTTACATCTGGCATGCTGACCTTCACAATTTCCTTTCCCTTACTCACTGTAAATCCTATTGTCGTTCCTTCTTCAACTTCTTTGCCCGAGTCAACGTTCTGAGAGGCAATCTTGCCTGCCTCCACAGACGAACTAAACTCTTCTCCTAAGTTTTCCCCTTTTAGATTTAAGCTATTCAATAGAGCCATTGCATCCTCAACTGTTCGGTTCGCTAGATTTGGAACTTGAACTTTCGGCAGTGGCTTCTCACCTTGACTTACTACAACCATAACGGTTGAACCTTCTGCTACTTCAGTACCTTCCACAGGACTTACTGAAATCACTTTACCTGACTCAACAGAATCGCTATGCTCATACTGTGTATCCATCGTTAGTTTTATATCGTTCAAGGCTTTTTGTGCCTCTGCCTCATTCAAACCGACTAATGAAGGTATTTTCACTGTATTTTCCGTAATTCCAGAACTAATAATTACTTCAATCACAGTATTTGCTTCTACTTCTGTGTACTTCTCTACATTTTGTGCAATCACAAGCCCCTCTTCATAGATTGCAGACTCTTCTCTTCCAGTTACCTTGAACCCTAGTCCGAGATTATACAATGCTTGCTTCGCATCTTCTTCTGTTTCACCCTCTAGATCTGGCATCTCAACTACTTCGCCCTCTATCACCTCTTCGCCTGGACCGTGTTGGAAGTATGTTACTGCTTGAATCACCATGAAAATCAAAGCAAATGCAACGATAGCGGCTCCGACAACCAACAAAATTTTCGTTACCTTCTGCATCTTAGGGTCTACCTTCTCCGCACCCCCCTTACGTTTGCTCATATCCTCTTCATCGTCATCATCGTATTCGTCATCATCGTATTCGTCATCATCATACTCATCATCATCGTCGTATTCGTCATCGTCATCATATTGATTTTTCATGCGAGATAATTGCTCCCCCGATGCTCCTACCTTACCATCATCATATACCAAAGCATCTACTTGAACAAAATCTCCCTCTGGAGATACCAATGATTTTTTCAAGTCAAGCACCAATGCACTCATGTTGGCATAACGTTTCGATGGATTCTTCTGTGTACACTTCACGATAATCTGCTCTAAACTATGATACATGCGCGGTGCATACTCTGATGGCGCCACCATCTCTGTCTGCAGATGCTTTACTGCAATTGCAACGGTAGATTCTCCATCGAAAGGAACTCTACCTGTAATCATCTCATATAGTGTGATTCCCAAGGAATAAATATCACTTTGTACATCGCATGCTCCACCTCTTGCCTGCTCCGGAGAGGTGTAGTGAACTGATCCCATTGCATTTCCACTTACTGTATTCTCAGAGGCTGTAGGCTTCGCAATACCGAAGTCCGTCACCTTCACTTTTCCTTCGTTTGAGATCATCACATTCTGTGGTTTGATATCTCTGTGAACAATGTTTCTCTTATGCGCCGCATCCAAACCTGCTGCCACTTGGATTGCAATGCTGATGACTTCTTTGTCATTCAATTGCCCCTTTTTTTGAATATAGTCTTTTAATGTAATTCCCTCGACCAATTCCATAACCATATAGTTCAGACCCAAATCACGACCTACATCGTATACATTCACAACATTTGGGTGCAAAATCCCTGCTGCCGCCTGTGCCTCTGTTTGAAACCGCCTCATAAAGGACTGATCTGTGCCATATTCTGTCTTCAATACTTTGATCGCAACATATCTTCTTAACTTATAATCTTTTCCTTTGTATACATCGGCCATCCCTCCGGTGCCGATCTGTTTCACAATCTCATATCTATCATTTAAAAATGTGCCTGCTGTTAACATAAATTCACCCCGTCTAGTATAGGTTCTAATAACACAACGCCTATATTATCCTTTCCACCATTCTCATTCGCCTTCTCTACCAGCTGAATTACTCCCTCTACAATATCGCGACTACATTTCACGATTTCAAATATGCCATCGTCTTCCACCATATTGGAAAGCCCGTCTGAACACATCAATATTTTATCATCCTTCTTCAAGGTATGTTCGAAATAATCTACATCCACACTCTTCTTCGTGCCTACTGCTCGAGTAATAATATTCTTATCTGGGTGGTTCTTGGCCTCTTCTGGTTTGATTCCACCTAGCCGTACCATCTCTTCTACTAGAGAATGGTCTTGAGATAATTGAGTGATTTCTTCATTAATCACATACAACCTACTATCTCCCACATTTGCAAAATATAACATCTCATCGATGACTGTTGCAACCACCAATGTGGTTCCCATTCCTGCATAATGTTCATCAAGGGACGCTGCTTTTAAAACCTCTCGATTCGCCGCCTTAATCGCCTCAACCAATATCTGCTCTGGCTCCTGATGTTGGCCTTGCAGTTCATACCGCTCAATTTCACCTCGTACAATCTCTACCGCAAGCTTCGACGCATAGTCTCCCGCTTGGTGACCACCCATTCCATCCGCTACCATGTAGAGGTTTGGCAAGACTCCTACTGGCACATTGGATTGGTATACATAGTCTTGATTCACTTTTCGTTTTTTTCCTACATCTGTTAAAGAAAATGATTTCATTCATTACTCCTTTTTATGATTTCCGTGTCTCAATTGACCGCAGGCTCCATCGATATCTGAACCCATCTCTCTTCTAATAGTAACATTTATCCCATTTTTTTCAAGTTTATTTTTAAATGCCAGCGCATTTTTCTTGCTTGGCTTCTCAAATCCACATTCTTTTACTGGATTCACTGGAATCAAATTCAGATGACAATTCTTTCCTGTCAACAATTTCACTAATTCCTCTGCATCAGAAATTCCGTCGTTGACCCCTTGAACTAAGCTATATTCAAAAGTAAGCCTTCTCCCCGTACATTCAAAATAACTGTCGCAAGTGTCTAACACTTCTTCTAATTGATATTTATTGGCCACTGGCATCAATGCCCTTCTCTTCTCTTGTGAAGACCCATGTAGGGAAAGCGCCAATGTTATTTGAAATCGCTCATCTGCAAGGCGTCGAATCTCAGGCACTAGTCCGCACGTCGATACAGTGATATTTCTCTGACTAATGTTCAATCCCTGCTCACTGCTGATGATACGGATGAAATCCACTAGATTCTCGTAATTATCCAAAGGTTCTCCCATTCCCATGACTACGATATTTGAGACTCTCTCACCTGTGAGCCGCTGAATCTCATAGATCTGCAGCAGCATTTCTGCCGCCGTAAGGTTCCGTTCTAATCCTCCAATAGTAGAGGCACAGAATTTACAACCCATTCGACAGCCAACTTGCGTCGATATGCATACGGAGTTGCCGTGATGATATGCCATGAAGACACTTTCTACGAGGCAACCGTCATGAAACCGAAATAAAAACTTATTGGTCCCATCCAGTTTTGATATCTGCCTCTCAACCAACTCCACTTGATCAAATTTATAATTTTGCTTTAATTTTTCTCTTAAATCCTTGGAAATATTGGTCATGCCCTCAAAATCTTTTACATTCTTAGCATGAATCCATTCATAGATTTGCTTTGCACGAAATGACTTCTCACCAATATTTTTTATTTCTTCTTGTAATTTATCATACGGATAAGACATGATGTCTTTCATGCAAACACCTCGTTTGATTCTCTTTGATTCTTTCTAACACTTCGACTTTATTCTAATACAATTTACGAAATCCCGCAATAAAAAAACCATCACTTTTGTGAATTCCCGGTAATAATTGTAAATTTTTCTGCTCTGACACCTGATTTTTTAGCCCCTCACACAATTGTAAGCTGATATCCAGTGGTTCCAACCCTAGCTCTTCTCTCATCCATCGTGCATTCTCTTCATTCTCTTCGCTTCCGATGGTACAAGTGCTATAGATGAGTCTTCCACCAGGTTTCACATAGTCCACTACCGTCTGTAGAATTTTTCTCTGAAGACTTGCTAACTCCCCTAAACTTTCTTCCTTCACCTTGTATTTCAGGTCTGTCTTCTTGCCCAATACACCTAAGCCCGAACAAGGCAAATCAGCGATTACAATGTCCGCTTTCCCCACCGCTGCCTCATCTCTTATGGTAGCGTCCATACGTAGGGCTCTGATGTTCTTTAACTCCGACCGCTGGATGTTCTCTTCTATATACTGCACCTTATAGTCTGTCAAGTCACGAGCTTCCACCATTCCAGTACCCTTTAATTTCTCTGCCATATGTAGGGCCTTCCCTCCTGGTGCTGCACATACATCAATGACAAAATCCCCTGCCTGTGGATCTGCAATTTCACTCACGAGCATAGAACTGATGTCTTGCACATAGAATAAGCCCTCTTGAAAGCTCTCTAAGAAAAGTAGGCTATCATATCCGTGAATATTCAATGCATACTCTAGGTATGGGTGTTCCTCTACCTGCACGCCCTCTTCTCGTAGTCGCTCCATACATTCAGACTTGGAGATTCGCTGGATGTTCACTCGAATGGTTGTCGGACTGTCTTGTAGAAAAGACTCTGCCATCTTTTCAAAGACTTCCTCCCCATATGCCCCGATCCATTTTTTCACTAACCAGGTAGGCAGGGAATACTTGACACTGTAATACGTGATGATATCCTTCTTAGGACATACAATGCTCTCTAGATTTCGATCAATATTTCGAAGTACTCCATTGACAAATCCCCGCAAACCTCCAAACCCTCTCTTGGTTGCAAGTTTTACGGTTTCATTGCAGATTGCGGAACTTGGCACACTGTCCATGTATTTCAATTGATAGACTGCACTTCGGATCAAGTTGCGAATCACGGGCTTCATCTTCTTTACCTTTACCTTGGATACTGAATTGATGATATAATCCAGTTCAATGAGCCGTTCAATGGTTCCTTCCGTCACCCTCGTAATAAAGGCACGCTTTCTCTTATCCACATATTGATACTTCTCTAAAACATCACGAAGAACGATATGGCTATATCGTCCTTCCTCTAATACCTCTAATAATATATCTAATACGACTTCTCTTTCGTTCATATGCTAGTCGCTTCTCCTTCCTGCAATCAATACAAGACGTAATAATTGTAATACGGCTGCTGCCGCTCCCGCAACATAGGTCAATGCTGCTGCACCAAGTACCTTCTTGGCCTGTGGCAATTCGTTCTGGGATAAAATTCCTGAGCTGTCTAATATCTCTAGCGCACGGCTTGATGCATTAAATTCTACTGGCAGTGTCACTATCTGGAATAATACCGCTAGAGAAAATGCGATGATTCCTGCATACAATAATGTAGTAGATGCTGTTCCACCGATGATCAAACCAATGATAATCAACGGCCAAGCCAGCTTGCTTCCAAAATTCGCCAAAGGAACAATTGCTGTTCTAACCGATAGTGGTCCATAGGCTTTCTGATGCTGGATTGCGTGCCCGCATTCATGCGCTGCAACCCCAACGGCTGCAACAGAAGATTGCGCGTAGGTGGCATCAGAGAGGTTCACTGTCTTCGTCCTTGGATCATAATGATCCGTGAGATTTCCACTCACATGGCGCACTGTCACATCTGTAATCCCTGCATAGTGCAAGACTTTTTCTGCAGCCTCCCTTCCTGTCATCCCACTGTAACTTCTGACTTTTGAATATTTTGCAAATGTACTTTTCACCCTAGCCGATGCCCATATAGTAATCACCGCACCGATGATGACTAAGATGTAAGTTGGGTCAAACATATAATAAAATGGCATATTATCTCCTCTTTTCTATCCTAAAATTTCTCCGATTTCTACTGCATATCCTCTTAAAAATGCGCCTGCATCCATGCGTTTCTTCCCTGGAATCTGTAGTTCTAATACCTTGAGAATCCCTTGTCCTGTTTGCACACTAAAAGACTGCTTATCCAGTGCAACAATTTCTCCAATTCCTCCTGGCACCTTCTCCTCTACGGCTAGAGCCGACCAAATTTTCATCGTCTTTCCACTCCACTGAGTATATGCACTTGGCCAAGGATTTAATCCTCGGATCAATCGTTCGATTTGAGTTGCACTTTGATTCCAATCAACACATCCCAATTCTTTGGTCAACATTTTTGCATAAGAAGTGGTCATCTCGCCTTGTTCTTCGAATTCAGCTCTTCCATTCTTTACCGCTTCCAATGTCTCTACACATAATTCTGCCCCGATTCGTGCTAATTTATCATGAAGACTTCCACCTGTCTCGTCTTTCTCGATTGCAACTTCTCGTTTCATAATCATGGCACCTGTATCTAACCCCTCATCCATCTGCATGGTAGTGATTCCCGTCACCTCTTCTCCATCTATGATGGACCACTGAATCGGTGCCGCCCCACGATATTTTGGCAATAGCGATGCATGTACATTGATGCAACCATAGGGTGTCATCTCTAGGATTTCCTTTGGCAGGATTTGCCCAAATGCGATGACCACGCATACATCGGCACCAAAGGTCTTCAAATACTCCACACACTCTGGTTCTCGTACTCGTTTCGGCTGATAGGTCGGGATTCCATGTTTCGTGGCACATTCTTTTACCGGAGTAATCTGCACCTCTTTTCCTCTTCCCTTTGGCTTATCTGGCTGGGTCACTGCAAGAACAACTTCATGCCCCGCCTCGATCAATGCTTCCAAGGTTCCCACCGAAAAATCTGGTGTTCCCATAAAAATAATTCTCATAATCGATTCTATTCCTCCTCGTCTTCATCCTCATAGCTTACTTCGCGCAATTCACCCTCCACCATTTCAACATAAAGTTTTCCCTTTAAGTGATCCACTTCATGACAAACTGCTCTTGCGAATAATCCTTCGCCCTCGTAAACACATTCTTTCATCTTTTCATTCAACGCCTTTACCTTCACGTAGTCTGGGCGTGTCACGGTACCATTTTTTCCTGGTACACTGAGACAACCTTCATCCCCTGTCTGACTCCCACTTTCTTCCAAAATCTCTGGGTTAATCAATACAATCGGACCTTCTCCCACATCGATAACCACCACTTGCTTCAACACTCCAACCTGCGGTGCCGCAAGTCCAACTCCGTTGGCCTCATACATTGTATCAATCATATCTTCGATTAACATTGCAACTCTCGGTGACAATAATTTCACCTCTTTGCTCTGTTTTGTTAAAACCTCGTCTCCTATTTCACGAATTTTTCTAATTGCCATAACCTTCTATCTCCTTGTTTTATACTTACCACATATTCATCGGGTCAAAATCAAACTGCACATGAATTTTATCAAACCCCGAATTCATCTCTATATATTGCTCTAGGTAATTCTTTATCCCTATAAGCATAGCATATTTTTCTGATTTTATATAGATAGCTTTTCTATATATATGATTTATTTTTGAAACAAATGGCACCGTCGGTCCAATGACCTGTACCCTCTTCTCTCGATCTATCTTGCCGATGATATCTGCTGTATATCCAGCTCCCATCTCTAATAACGCCTCATCCTCCGACTGCATCAACACTGCTAGCATATGTTCTGCCGGTGGATATCCCATCAGCTTTCTATATTCGATTTCTTCTTCGTAGAATCGAATATAATCCTGATCTTTGGCTGCCAAGATACTGTAGTGCTCTGGATTGTAGGTCTGTATGACCACGCGACCACTCTTATCCCCACGACCTGCACGACCTGCTGCCTGAGTCAATAATTGAAAGGTACGTTCACCTGCGCGATAATCATTTGCATAGAGTGAGAGGTCTGCCGCCAGTATTCCAACTAAAGTAACATTTGGAAAATCATGCCCCTTCACAATCATCTGTGTTCCAATGAGAATGTCAGCCCGTCCTTCTTCAAATGTTGCAAGGATTGCTTCATAGCTTCCTTTTTCCCGTGTCGTATCATTATCCATCCGGATGGTTCTTGCCTGTGGAAACATCTTCTGGATAATGGTCTCAATCTGCTGTGTCCCCGCTCGAAATCCTCCAATATGTTGGGAACCACATTCCGGGCATATCTCTGCCTTTGGCTCCTGATGCCCACAATAGTGACAGACACTGATATTTCCACTATGTTCCGCTAAGGCAACATCGCAATTCTGACATTTTTTTATATAACCACACGACCGACAACAGATAAATCCCGCATAACCTCTGCGATTCAAGAACAACATAATCTGCTCGCCTTGATCCAGACTCTGCCGAATTTGTCCTTCCAACTCCAAACTGATAATCGATCGATTGCCAGCCCTTAACTCTTCTCTTAGGTCTATGATTTCGACCTGCGGTAGTGCCTGTAATCTAGAGCGCATCTTGAGTTCCATCAATTGGTATGCTCCGCATTTTGCTGCATAATATGATTCCAGTGACGGTGTAGCAGACCCTAGGACGACGCTTGCACCTTCCATTTCTCCGCGCCGAATAGCTGTCTCTCTGGCATGAAATCTGGGGATTTGTTCACTCTTATACGTCTGTTCATGTTCTTCATCGATTACTATAAGACCTAATTGTGGAAATGGTGTGAACAGGGCAGACCTTGGACCTATCATCACATCGATTTCACCGTTCTTCACCCTTGCCCATTGGTCATATCGCTCTCCTTGCGTCATACGGGAGTTCAAGATTGCGATTCTCTCTCCGAATACTCGATAGAATCTCTTCACAGTCTGATAGGTCAATGCAATCTCCGGAATCAGCACAATGGCTTGCTTGCCATCCATTACCACCCTTCGAATCATCTCAATATAGACCTCAGTCTTGCCACTTCCCGTGACACCATGGATCAAGTAATTCTCTCTCTTGTTTATCTCGTAATTTTCTACAAACTGATCGATCGCATTCCGCTGTTCTTCTGTATACTCTAACTCCAATGGATTGGATTCCATGCTTCGAATCGGATTGCGATAGATTTGCTCTACATCTATCTGAATACTCCCTTGTTTTTCCATACTCTTTAGCGTAGTAGGTGGGATTGCTAGCACTTTTATAAAAAAATCCCAATCCACCGCTTGTTGTTCTTCTTCTATTTCCAACAACACCTCGAGCACCTTCGCCTTTGCCGTATATTTCTTTCGATGGCATTCTTTTAGAAGGACTCTAGCCTGTGTTCTCTCCAATGCCAAACGGATGTATTTCTTCTCCTTTTGTGCGATTTTTTTCTTCACTGGCATAACGGTCTTCAGGGCTTGAATCACGGTTCCACCATACATTTCCTTCATCCAGATGGCTAGTTCCACCAATTTCGTTTCAATTGCCTCCCGATTCTTGGCTACACCTGCGATTGCCTTGATCTTCTCCACATCGTAATCCGTAGATTCGGAAAAAGATATGATATACCCTGTTCGGTTTTTGTTCCCTCTACCAAATGGAACTTCCACCTCTAAACCGACTTTTAGCACCCCTTCCAAATCGGAAGGGATGCTATACTGAAAGATTCTATCTAGTTTTTCATGGGTGATATCTATTATAACATCAGCAAACATAGGTACCTCATCTTAATATATCGGCAATTAAATCTCTCTCGTCCATGGGATGCTTCACTCCTTGGATTTCTTGATAATCCTCGTGTCCTTTTCCTGCAAGTACGATAACATCGCCCTTTTGTCCGTGGTCAATGGCATATCGTATAGCCTCTTTTCGATCGGCTATTTCTATATAATGACCCGTCGTCTTCTTAATTCCTGTCTTGATATCCTCGATGATATCCTGCGGTTCTTCATATCGTGGGTTATCTGAGGTAATAATGGTTAGATCCGCTAACTTTCCTGACACCTCACCCATCTCATATCGTCTCGCCCTAGCACGATTCCCACCACAACCAAAGACACATACCAACCGCTTTGGTTTATACGCCCTCAATGTTGTGAGCAAACTCTCTAGACTCATAGCATTGTGAGCATAATCAATCATGAGGGTAAAATCGTCCGAGACTTTCACCATCTCGATTCGTCCCTTTACTTTCGCCCCTTTTAGGGCTGCTTTCATGGCATCCTCAGGCACATCAAAATGCCTACACACTGCAACTGCAGTCAAGGAATTATAGACACTAAACGTTCCTGGCACATCAATCTCTACATCCATATCCAACAACCCAGAAATATGATAGGCAACGCCTAGATATCCCGGTTTAGATACAAGTTTCACCCTCGTAGCACGCAGATCTGACTCCTTTGCAAATCCAAAGGTCTCAACCTGACAAGTAGCATTCTCAAATACCTGCTCAAAGTGTTCATCATCGCGGTTCGCAATCCCAATCTTACTCTGTTGGAACAATAGACTCTTGCAGTATAAATAATGCTGAAAATCTGTATGCTCATTTGGTCCGATATGGTCTTCCCCTAAGTTTGTGAAAATCCCTATTTCAAACTGAATTCCAGCCGTACGATGTAGCATCAATCCTTGTGAGGACACCTCCATCACCACACTGTCACATCCAGCATCTAGCATTTTTCGGAAATACTTGTGTATCGTATACGATTCTGGTGTGGTATTGCTCGCCTTAATCACCTGGTCACCAATGATGGTCTCAATGGTTCCAATCAAACCAACCTTATGCCCAGCCCTCTCTAGTACATCCTTTACCATATATGTAGTCGTAGTCTTCCCTTTTGTACCTGTAATTCCAATCACCTTAAGCGACTCTGCTGGATACCCAAAATACGCCGCCGACACTAGCGCCAATGCATAACGTGTATTTTCAACCTTTATGACAGTCACATGCTTGGGTGCTTGCACATCTCTCTCAACAATCATTGCAGCCGCCCCTTTATTGGTAACCTCTGCAACAAATTCGTGCCCATCTACCACTGATCCGCTAATGCAGACAAAGATACTGTTCTCCATCACTTTTCTAGAGTCATTGCAGAGAGTTGTAATCTCTGTTTCATCACTTCCTTGTAATACTTCATAGTCCAAACGCTCTAACAATTGTGATAATTTCATTGCATTCCCTCTTTCCCCATCCTCTCTCCATTCCAAGGATGTTTCACTTAACGAAATCATATCATAAATTCATCCATGGTGCAAACTCATCATTTCAGAAGAAAATTTCTTTACACTCATTAGAAAAAAGTGTAAAATATATATGGTAATATGATTATAGATAGGAGATACTTATGAAAAAAATAAAAAACTTTGAACTTTCGACTAAGATTGCAATCTGGCTAGCTTTTAGCTTATTGATTATATTTACACTATACTTGGGCGTATCCACAATGATACTCCGCAACATGTTCAACACAAAAACAGAAAGCGAGCTATTTACATTTGCTGAATCAAATGCTCAAACAGCACAAAATATCATCGATACCGCATTATTAACCAACGCAGACGCCGGTGACTATGTTGTGTCAAAATATTCAGAACTACAATCATCAACAGTGGAACCTACCTATAAAAGTCACGCTTATCCAAACTATTCTTTTACTTTGCCACAATATATCACAGAAGACTATCTAGTTTCTTCTTTTACTTCCGCAATACAGAATAATGATTCTATTTTAGGTATGGCCGCCCTGTTCTCACCAAATGCTTTTAGCAATTATAAAGACTATGCGATTTTCATCAGTAAGAGCACCATTGACTCAGGCAATACCGATATTGCATTTACAACTGATTATTCCCAGGCAGACTATTACTCTGTTGCTATGGAAACAGGCGAAATTTATATCACTGAACCTTATATTTCCACTGAAAATGCAGGGAAAGTAATTGTTTCCGTATGCACACCAATCATAAATGAGGGCAAGAGCATCGGTGTAATCGTCTCAGACATCGCAACCGCTATGTTCAGCAATTCTAGTGAAAATGCTTCCAATTACAACACAAAATTCTCAGCCGTATTCAGCGAAAGTGGTAGATACATCACTTCCGATTTCTCCGACGACTTTGTTGGGAAATCTTATTTTGATGAAATTTCTAATCCTACCCAGTTAGGTGAACTGCAATCAAATTTAACGAGCAATCGCCCTTTTACGATGTCCATTGGTGACACCGTTGATTTTTACTACCCATTGACTTTGGATAGCATTACTTGGTGGTCTGTTACAGGACTCAAAGAATCCGATATGAATCGAGACTCAATGACTATGACATTCATCCTACTCGGCTTATCAATTATATCAATGATTGCAATCCTTTTTGTCTCCGTGCTAGTCGTAAAAAAATATCTAATGCCACTTCGCTCTTTGAATTCTATGGCAAGCGATATTGCTAGCGGAAAATTTAGCGGGACGGCCACCGTTCACTCCAATGATGAAATCGGAAAATTGCAACACAATTTCAATGATATGTCCAATACATTAGCAAGTATTATTTCGGAAATCGAAGACTTACTCCACGAGATGAGTCATGGAAATTTTGACTTAACTGTGTCGGATAGCGATTTATATGTAGGTAGTTTGAATAGTATCCGCGTGTCTTTTGAGAAAATCATGGAGCAAATTAGCAAAACCATGGCCAATATAAAAAGTGCTGCTCAACAAGTATCCCTCGGTGCCGAGCAAGTCGCACATGCATCTCACGATTTGGCGCAAGGTACAAGTCAACAAGCACGCTCTGTTAGTGAATTATTAGATACCGTAAGTGATTTATCTAACTATATTGACAAAACAGCCATAGATGGAACAAATGCGAAAGAAGTATCAAATACCGTCGTAAATGAAATTACGCACAATAATACTCAGATGCAAGAACTCATGCACTCTATGCAGGATATCGAACACAAATCAGCGGAAATTAGCAAGATTATTAAAACGATTGAGGATATCGCGTTCCAAACAAATATATTGGCACTAAACGCCGCCGTAGAGGCTGCTAGAGCGGGCGAAGCGGGCAAAGGATTCGCCGTTGTAGCTGATGAAGTTAGAAATTTAGCCAACAAATCTTCTGTCGCTGCTCAGGATACTGCAAAACTTATTCTCGCTTCTATGGATCCGATACATGCAGGTGTAGAACTGGCTAGAGAAGCAGCGAACAGCTTGGAGCACACCGCCGAGAATGTGAAGGCAACAACCACAATCATATCCGATATCGCACTAAGCACCGATGAACAGGCCTCAGCTGTAGCGCTTATTAAACAAAATGTATCTACCATATCCGCCGTTACACAAGCAAACGCCAGCGCCGGACAAGAAAGTGCAGCAACAAGCGAGGAACTTTCTCAACAAGCAAACACATTAACTGAACTAGTTGCCACATTTAAGCTACATCAATAACACTTTTGAAAGGAGGTTTCCTATGCTTGACTTAAAATCACTAAATGGTGTCAATGAATTCCATCGCTACAGCAAGGGCGAAATCATATTCTCACCCACAAACCATGAAAAAGGTCGCCTCTACCTTCTAATGTCTGGAAAGGCGATTGCACTCGACAACCCAAGCGCTCCATACCCAAAGCAAATATTCATAAAAAAAGCTGGTGAATATTTTGGTGAAGAACTCTTTTTCAACAATATCATTCCACCATATACCATAATCGCTATGGAGGACTGTGTTGTTGCGCACTCTGACAAAGAATATGTCCTTTCATTTTTTATGCAAAACCCAAATATTTTCTATGAGTTTTTAGTTTCCTTATATAACCGTGTTCCTAGAACGGAAGAATATGATCCGAATCTACACACTGACTCAAAGAAAGAATTGCCAACTCCGTCGATTCCAGCTAAAGAATCAATCACAGAGGAAACTTTAGAACAATGCACTTCACTCTTCCCAGATGGGCACAAGATGTATAATGTAACCTATCCCACAACTCATGACCAGTTTTTGATAACGATTCAATTCGACTGTCCAAATTGCAAGAGCAAATTCGACGTCCTGTGGGAGCGAACTTCTCTGTTGCGTTTAAAAAATGCTGTAGGCTGTGATCTAAGGAAAGAATATATAGACTATGTATCCGAGTGGCATGAAGTTGTAACCTGCCCACATTGTTTATTTAGTAGTTTATCCTCCAACTGGAAAGACTACTCCAACATTAGGGAACCCCTAAAGGCCACATTAATCGAACTATCTGAGGATATCAGTGTTGATTTGACAGCCATTTCAAATATCAACTCTGTATTTACAGCCTATTACCTAGCACTCTTATGTGCTCCTGCCTACAAGACCCACCTACAGATTGTGGCTCGCTTGTGGAAAAATCTAGCATATCTCTATGAAGAAGTTGGAGATAGCGAAATGGTATTGTATAGCAAGAAAAAAGCATATGAGAGTTATAAAGATTACTATGTAAACTCAGATGTTTCTCAAAAAGTGAATCAAACCCTTTGTATGGTTCTAGGAACGCTAGCAAAGGAAAATGGATTTCTTGAAGATGCCTATCATTTTTTATATGAAGCTAAGATCAACAAGACAGGTATGGCATTGTATGAAAGAATGATCGATGATGAATTGTACGAAGTAAAAAAATTACGAAAAAAAGAGAAAGACTTATAAAAAACGAAAAGAAGAAACTTATTCTGCTTTTGCAAAATAAGTTTCTTCTATAATTTCCACATCACTCTTCCCAGCACTGATCTCGGTAATCTCATCTCGAAATGCTTCAAATTCCTCGATTGGCACCATCACGACAAGGCTGACGATATCCGTATACTCACTCTCTTCTTGTATCAAGTTTCTTCTAGATAATTCGTGCAACACCTTACCAACCGTATGATAGTCTGTATGGATTTTCACACGTTTCCCTAGACACAGCACCTCGGTAGGACACTGTGCAAGCCCAGCTTTTGTAGCATCGATATAGGCGCGCACAAGTCCACCTGTACCTAGTTTAGTTCCCCCGAAATATCTGGTAACCACCGCTACCACATTCACGATTCCACTTCCAAGCAAAACCTCCAACATCGGCTTCCCTGCTGTTCCACTTGGTTCTCCATCATCACTACTTCTCGTTAATTCCTTATTTCTCCCGATGATAAAAGCACTGCAATTATGATTCGCATCATAATGCTTCTTCTTGATCTGATGAATAAATTCCGTCGCTTCTTCTTCCGATTCTATCTTTTTTATATAACAGATAAATCTAGATTTTTTTTCGACCACTTCATCGAAATAGATCTGATCTTTATCACCATGAATCATCTTGTAAGACTCTGTCATCTCACTATCATGAACCAGAAGTTGGGATATATGGTGCAACTAATCCAGCAAGCTTAGGAATTGTCATGGATTGAAGACGAACTTTACCTGGTCCTGTAATCACAGTATCAATCAATCCCTCTCCACCAAACACCATATTTTTCACACCCTTTACCATTACCACATCGATCGAACAAGTCTCATCCATAGATGCAAGTACACCCGTGTCACAAACAAGTTTCTCCCCTGGTGCTAGATCATATTCTGTGCAATGTCCATCAATTTCCAAAAACACTGTCCCTGGACCTTGAACTTTCTGCATAATAAATCCTTCCCCACCAAATAAACCAGCTCCTACTTTCTTATTAAAGAACATGGATAGTTGAACCCCTTCTGTTGCACAAAGAAATGAACTCTTCTGGCAGATCACACTCTCCCCTTCTCCTAGTTCAATGGGTACAATACATCCTGGAAAACTCGATGTAAATGCAATTTCCGCAGCTGATTCCGCCGTATAGTGGCTCATGAAGAAACTTTCCCCACTCAACAATCTTCCAAACATCTTCTTTGCTCCACCGCCTTGTGTTTCCGTCTTAATATTCCCTCTCGCCCATGTTCTTCCACCAGACTCGCTAATCATCTTCTCTCCTGCCTCCAAGTGACAACATAGCACTGGAAGAGAACCTCCTGTAATCTCATATTTCATTCTTATTTCCCTCCTATTCTTTTTCTCCATCGCCGCCTCTATTCTATGACGACATCCTTCGTTTTATAACTACTTGAACTTGGTTCTGTCATGATATCTACAGACCCTTACACCCATAGTACAACACAATTCGACACATTTCAATGTTTTTTCTTTTCATGTACAACTATGAGTACAAAAATACTATATCAATTCCGCATTTTTTTTGTTATAATTACTAGATACTAATTAAGGAGGACAATAAAATGTCAAAAATCATTGCAGTAAATGCCGGAAGCTCTTCATTAAAATTCCAACTTTTTGAGATGAATGACGAATCGGTAATTACTTCAGGAGTCATCGAACGAATCGGATTTGAGGATGCAATCTTTACAATCAAGTATGACGGGGAGAAGGATGTTAAGACCCTACCGATGAAGGATCACAAAGAAGCAGTGCAATTATTGTTAGACGCGTTAATCGAAAAAGGAATTGTTACATCATTGGACGAAATCAAGGGAGTAGGTCACCGTGTCGTACAAGGTGGTACCTATTATAATAAATCTGTCATTATCGATGACTTAGTTGCTTCACGCATCGATGAATTAAAACAACTTGCTCCATTACATAATCCTGCGAACCTAACAGGATATCTCGCTTTTAAAGAGGCGATTCCAAATGCTGGTGCCGTAGCTGTTTTTGACACTGCATTTCATCAAACATTAGACCCTAGATGTTATGTATATCCAATTCCTTATCGTTTCTATGAAGAACACGGAATCCGCAAATACGGTGCACATGGAACAAGCCATAAATATGTATCAGGACGTGCCATTGATCTATTGGGCAATCCAGAGCACTCTAAGGTCATCGTAGCTCATCTCGGCGCAGGTGGATCATTGACTGCTGTAAAAGATGGGAAATCTATCAATACTTCTATGGGATTCACACCATTATCTGGAATTGTAATGGGAACTCGTTCAGGAGATGTAGAACCTTCCGTAATTGACTACCTAGTTGAAATCCTAGGAATGGACATTCGTGACGTCATCAAGATGTTAAACAAAGAGTCTGGATTACTCGGTATCTCTGGAATCTCAAGTGATTTTAGAGATGTAGAGAAAGCTGCATTAGAAGGCCACGAAAGAGCAAAACTCGCTCTAGACATCTATTATAGAAGAATCATCGCATTCATCGGACGCTACTATGTTGCACTAGGTGGTGCAGATGCCATTGCTTTCACTGCTGGAATCGGTGAGAATTCCTTCCATGCAAGATCTGCAATCATCGGTCTAATCTCAGAAGCTTTCGGAATCGTAATCGATGAAGATGCCAATGAAAATGGACAAGGCGAACGTCTGATTACAAAACCTGAATCAAAAGTTAAGGTATATGTGATCCCAACCAACGAAGAATTGGTGATTGCACGTGATACAAAAGAATTGCTAGAATTATAATCAGTTGGGGATGGGGAAAATAATTGGGGACGGGGGAAAATGTCGCAGTTGGGGACAGCGGAGATATGAGCTTTCTCTCATCCTACCACTGTCCCCTTTGTTTGCCAGAACTATTATTAAATTTTACAGTATATTTTAGAGTAATTCCTTCAATAGTTCATTTACTTTCGCTGGATTTGCCTTTCCTTGCATTGCTCTCATGGTTTTTCCAACCAAGAATCCCATTGCTTTTTCTTTCCCATTTCGATAGTCTGTTACCGATTGTGGGTTTTCAGCTATTACTTGTTCGATGGTTGCTCTTAATGCACCATCATCGTTTACCATCTTCAATCCGTTTTCTTCCACGTACTGATCTGGATCTATATCCTCATTGAAGATTAACTTGAAGATATCTTTTGCAACATTTCCCGTGATAACATTCTCCTCTAATAAGAGAATCAGTTTTGCGAAGTTCTCTGGGGAGAATTTCAACTCCTCTGCTTCGATTCCTGTATCCTTCATCAGGCGAAGTGTTTCTACCATTAACCAGTTTGCAACCTTCTTAGGCTTCTTGCATAGGGCTGTTGTCTCTTCGAAGAGATCTGCCAAGTGCTTGGAGTTTGTGATGATTTCTGCATCGTATTTCGGTATCTCGAATTCCTCTTGATATCTTGCAATCTTTGCCGTTCTAAACTCTGGCTCTTTTGCCTTCACTTCTTCTATCCATGTATCACTTATATGGATTGGTACAAGGTCTGGCTCTGGGAAGTAACGATAATCTTTTGCATCTTCCTTGGATCTCATTGGGTAAGAATATTCCTTGTTGTCATCCCATCGGCGTGTCTCTTGGATCACTTCTTTTCCTTCTTCTATCAACTCGATTTGACGCTTTGTCTCTCCCTCGATTGCTCTTGCAATTGCCTTAAAAGAGTTTAGATTTTTCATCTCGGTACGTGTTCCGAATTTGGTAGTTCCCATTTCTCTCACTGAGATATTAACATCCGCTCTCATGGAACCCTCTTGCAGCTTGCAATCCGATGCCCCAAGATATTGAATAATGAGACGTAGCTTCTCTAGATAAGCAATTACCTCATCTGCAGAGCGCATATCAGGTTCTGATACGATTTCTATAAGTGGCACTCCACTTCGGTTATAATCTACTAGTGATGCATCTTCCCATTCATCGTGGATCAGTTTTCCTGCATCCTCCTCCATATGAATCTCATGAATTCTTACCTTTTTAGACTCTTCTCCTACCTCAATCTCTACATATCCATCACGAACAATCGGCAGATAAAGCTGTGAAATCTGATAGTTCTGCGGATTGTCTGGATAGAAATAATTCTTGCGGTCGAATTTGCAGACCTGTGTGATTGTTCCATTGACTGCTAATCCCACACCCATGGCATATTCCACCACTTGTTTATTCAACACTGGAAGAGACCCTGGCATACCTGTACAAACTGGACAAGTATGGCTATTTGGTGCACCACCAAATTCTGTGCTACAACCACAGAATATCTTCGTCTTGGTAGCCAATTCCACATGGACCTCTAGTCCAATGACTGTTTCATATTGTTTTGCCATTCTACACTTCCTCCTTTGTACAAATTGGAGCTCTCATCTTCTTAGATTGCGATGCACACTCATAACTATATGCTGCGCGAATAATCTTCTTCTCCTGATAACAATCCCCGATTAACTGCATCCCGATTGGTAGCCCTTTGCTATCTACACCTA
>CAYJFY010000001.1:21666-155871 GCA_964369755.1 uncultured Lachnospiraceae bacterium | reverse complement strand
CTAAGCGCCATATGACTGAATCACAAGATGTGCCTGATGCTATGTGAACATAGCACAGACTCACTTGTATTCAGCCGCAAGGCTGAATAGTTACAAAAATAGCACCTCACATATCTGTGAGGTGCTATGTACGGTCGAATGACAGACAGTGCTTAAATAATGTATGGTGCAAGTGCGGCAACTACAGTATCTACTTCCGCATCAGCATGGATGTTTAAGTCGATTGGTTTAGATAAGTCTAAACTAAAAATCCCCATAATTGATTTTGCGTCGATTACATAACGACCGGAAACTAAATCAAAGTCAAAATCAAACTTTGAAATTTCATTTACGAACGATTTTACCTTGTCGATTGAATTAAGCGATATAGTAACAGTTTTCATTTCAATAGCCTCCTTTTCTTTTATTTCTAATTCTATATTAATGTGATTGAAATGAAATGTCAAGGAACAATGTGTATAATTAATCGTAAAAAAATTGTAAAAACTGCCATAATTGACGAAAGGACAAATAGTTTTATGAGAAAAGCAGCACTTCACAACTTAGGATGCAAGGTGAATGCATATGAAACAGAGGCAATGCAAGAGTTATTAGAGGAAAATGGATATGAGATTGTCTCATTCAAGGAATATGCGGATGTGTATATCGTTAACACCTGTACGGTGACGAATATGGCAGATAGGAAATCAAGACAGATGTTGCATAAGACGAAGAAAATCAATCCCAATGCGATTGTGGTAGCGGCAGGATGCTATGTGCAGGTACAAGAGAATGCAGATGCCTTGGTGGAAGATGTTGATATCTTGATTGGGAATAATCAAAAGAATCATTTGATTCGATTGCTGGAAGAATATCAGAAGGAGCGAGGAGAGAATATTACATCCTTGATTGATATCAATGAGACGGATGAGTTTGAGGAATTGCAGGTGAGCAAGACCGCAGATCATACGAGGGCATATCTAAAGATACAAGATGGCTGCAATCAATTCTGTGCATACTGTATCATTCCATATGCTCGTGGAAGGGTGCGTAGTAGGAAGCGAGAAGAAATTTTTCAAGAAATAGAGTCATTGGTTGCAAATGGGTATAAAGAGATTGTATTGACAGGGATTCATCTGAGTTCGTACGGAGTGGATACAGGCGACTCCTTATTGGGCGTGATAGAAGGGATTCAAGAGGTGGAGGGAATTGAGCGTATTCGATTGGGATCCCTTGAACCAAGAATTATTACCGAGGATTTTGTATCTGCATTAGCGAAATTAGATAAGGTATGTCCTCATTTTCATTTATCACTCCAGAGTGGATGTGATGAGACATTGAAGCGAATGAATCGAAGATATGATACAGAAGAATATGCAAACTCTTGTAAATTGCTTCGAACCTACTATGAGTTTCCGATGATTACCACAGATATTATCGTAGGATTTCCAGGTGAGACTGAGGAAGAATTTTCCAAGACCAAGGAATTTGTTCGAGAGATAAAATTCTTTGAAACACATATATTTAAATATTCTCCTCGCAAGGGAACGAAGGCAGCAACCATGGAGAATCAAGTGGAAGAGGCTATAAAAACAAAGAGAAGCAACGAATTGCAAGAATTGCATGCAGTACAACAAAGAAAATACATGGAAGAATTCCAGGGTAGAGAGGTGTCCATCTTGATCGAAGAACAAGGATTATTAGATGGCGAAGAGGTGATGATTGGGCACACAATGGAATATGTAAAAGTAGCAGTTTATGGAAAAAAATATAAAAAGAATCAAGTTGCTGAAGAAATTATAGGTAAAAGTGCGCAAATTGTACATTGTAATTTGTAGAGAAATATATTAGAATGATATGGTAGAGAGTAATTCAAGTAAGGACGTGACGAGATGAAAGATGTGAAAGATACCCAGTTTTTCAAAGTTGAGCCTGCTCCAGTAATCAGTCCAGTGGATGTTTTGGAGCATGTTTATGAATCTTTGAAACAAAAAGGATACAATCCAGTTAGTCAAATTGTCGGTTACATTATGTCTGGAGACCCCACATATATTACCAGTTATAATGGAGCCAGAAGTTTGATTATGAAGGTTGAACGGGACGAGTTAGTAGAGGAAATGTTAAAAAGCTATATAAGGAATGAGAATTGGAATTAAGATGAGAATAATGGGACTAGACTATGGTTCGAAGACCATAGGAGTTGCTGTGAGTGATCCTTTGGGATTTACGGCACAAGGAATTGAGACGATTCATAGAAAAACAGAGAACAAACTTCGTCAATCGCTTGCGCGCATCGAGGAATTGGTAGGCGAGTATGGTGTGGAGAAGATTGTCTTAGGTTTTCCTAAGAATATGAATAATACAATTGGTGAACGTGCGGAAAAAACCTTGGAATTTAAAGCAATGTTAGAGAGAAGATGCGAGTTAGAGGTTGTGTTGTGGGATGAACGTCTGACTACAGTGGAAGCAGAGAGAACATTAATAGAGACGAATGTAAGAAGAGAAGACAGGAAAAAGTATGTGGATACGATTGCTGCAGTATTGATTCTGCAAGGGTATCTAGAATCTATTTCTGCATAAAACTTTGCGGCAGTAGGGTTATCTTTGTGTAATTAGGAGAAAAATAATATGGTAGAAGAATTAGGGAAGATTCAAGTCACACTCGCAGATTCAGATGAGGTGATTGATTTTTTTGTGGTGGAACAAACTAGAATTAATGGTTCCAACTATCTGCTAGTGGCGGATTCAGAGGAAGATGAGGCAGAATGCTTAATCTTGAAGGATCTGGCAGATGATGATGCATTAGAGAGTTTATACGAGATTGTAGAAGATGATATAGAATTAGATGCAATCCTAAAAGTGTTTGAAGACTTACTCGAAGGTATTGGTATTGAAAAATAAATAAAAAATTAAAAATAAAATATATGGAGGTAAAATTTTTTTGAAAAAACAAAATAAAGGAAAGCTTAAGATTATTCCATTAGGTGGTTTAGAGTCTATTGGGATGAATATTACTGCTTTCGAATACGAGGAGAGTATCATCGTGGTGGATTGCGGTCTGGCATTTCCAGAGGATGATATGTTAGGAATTGACTTGGTTATCCCAGATGTTACTTATCTGAAGGATAATATTTCTAAGGTGAAAGGGTTTGTGATTACTCATGGACATGAGGATCATATCGGCGCATTATCTTATGTGTTAAAGGAGATGAATCTACCGATTTATGCGACCAAACTTACCATGGGAATTATCGATAAAAAATTAAAAGAGCACAATCTTTTGCGTTCGACGAAGAGAAAGGTTGTGAAACATGGTCAGTCTATTAATTTGGGCGACTTTAGGATTGAATTTATCAAGACAAACCACAGTATTGCAGATGCAGCAGCACTAGCAATCTATTCTCCAGCTGGAATTGTGGTTCATACAGGGGACTTCAAAGTGGATTATACACCAGTGTTCGGAGATGCAATTGATTTGCAGAGATTTGCAGATATCGGGAAAAAGGGTGTATTGGCTTTGATGTCAGATAGTACCAATGCGATGAGACCAGGATTTACTCAATCAGAGAAGACAGTTGGGAAAACGATTGATCATATCTTTGCAGAGCATAAGATGTCAAGAATTATTGTAGCTACATTTGCTTCAAATGTAGACCGTGTACAACAGATTATCAACACGGCGTATAAATACGGTAGAAAGGTTGTTGTGGAAGGTCGAAGCATGGTGAATATCATCGACACTGCTTCCGAGCTAGGTTATCTAGATATTCCAGATAAGACCTTGATCCCAATCGACCAATTGAGAAATTATCCAGACGAGAAGACAGTTCTGATTACAACAGGAAGCCAAGGGGAATCTATGGCGGCTCTATCAAGAATGGCGGCAGATATTCACAAGAAGGTTACGATTAAACCAGGAGATACGGTTATCTTTAGTTCGAGCCCGATTCCTGGAAATGAAAAATCAGTTTCCAAGGTGATCAATGAATTATCACAAAAAGGTGCAGATGTAATTTTCCAGGATGCGCATGTTTCAGGACATGCTTGTCAAGAAGAGTTGAAACTAATCTATTCCTTAGTAAAGCCAAAGTATGCAGTTCCAGTTCATGGTGAGTTTAGACACCTTAAGGCAAATGCAGAGATTGCAAAGTCATTGGGAATTGAAAAAGAAAACATCTTCATTCTAAAATCAGGAGATGTCCTTCAACTATCAGACGATGAGGCGAAGGTGGTAGACCATGTTCATACAGGTGGAATCTTGGTAGATGGTTTGGGTGTTGGAGATGTTGGTAATATTGTATTGCGTGACAGACAGCATCTTGCGCAAGATGGAATTATGATTGTTGTACTTGCATTAGAAAAAGGAAGCAATCGTTTGTTATCAGGACCTGATATTGTATCGAGAGGTTTTGTATATGTTCGTGAATCAGAGGATTTGATGGGCGAGGCAAGACATGTAGTTGGCAAGGCGGTAGAGGAATACCTAGAAGGTCGTCATGTGGATTGGGCTAAGATTAAAGTTGTGATACGCGATGCGATGAATGACTTTATCTGGAAGAAGACAAAGAGACGTCCGATGATATTGCCGATTATTATGGATGTAGAGCCATAGAGGAAGAAGATATGATAGTTGATGAAAGAATGGTTACTTTTATCAATTCCATGGAGACAGCAAATAGCTCGTTATTAGAAGAAATAGAACAAGAGGCTTTGGAGAGCTTTGTACCGATTATCCGTAAGGAGATGCAAAGCTTTCTAAAAGTCATGTTGGCATTGAAAAAACCTATGCGCATTCTGGAAGTTGGAACTGCCGTAGGTTTCTCTGCGTTATTGATGAGCGAGCACGTGTCTGAGAATTGTAAGATAACCACCATAGAAAAATATGAAAAGCGAATTCCCATTGCACGAGATAATTTCAAGCGCGCGGGTAAGGAAGAGCAGATTGAGTTGATAGAGGGAGATGCATATGAGGTTTTGCAAGGGTTAGAAGGGTCTTATGACTTTATCTTTATGGACGCAGCAAAAGCGCAATATCTTACGTATTATCCAGAGGTGCTAAGATTGCTAGAAGATGGGGGAATGTTGATTTCGGATAATGTATTGCAAGACGGAGATATTATGGAATCTAGATTTGCAGTGGAACGGAGAAACCGTTCCATTCATAGCCGAATGAGAGAGTATCTCTATCAATTAAAACATGAAGAATGCTTAGAAACCTCTATTATCACATTGGGAGATGGAGTTGCACTAAGTATCAAGAAGGAGGTGGCGAGATGAGACATCCAGAATTATTGATTCCTGCTAGTAACCTAGAGGTTCTAAAGGTTGCGGTGATGTATGGAGCAGATGCGGTTTATATCGGAGGAGAGGCATTTGGACTACGGGCAAAGGCAAAGAATTTCACCTTGCAGGATATGAAAGATGGAATAGAATTTGCACACCAACATGATGTAAAGGTTTATGTAACAGCAAATATCCTAGCTCATAACGAAGATTTGGATGGAGTGAGAGCGTATTTTCAGGAATTGAAAGAAGTGAAGCCAGATGCGCTCATTATTGCAGATCCAGGAATCTTTATGATCGCAAAGGAAATATGTCCAGAAATTGAAGTCCACATCAGCACACAGGCAAATAATTCCAACTATGGAACTTATAATTTTTGGAAACAACTAGGAGCCAGCAGGGTAGTGACGGCAAGAGAGCTTTCCCTGGATGAAATTAAGGAAATTAGAGCAAATATTGCAGAAGATTTAGAGATAGAAACCTTTGTCCATGGGGCGATGTGTATCTCCTATTCAGGAAGGTGTTTGCTCAGTAATTATTTTACCAGTCGGGATGCCAACCGTGGTGCTTGCACACATCCATGTAGATGGAAGTATGCAGTGGTGGAGGAGACACGTCCAGATGAATTTATGCCTGTGTATGAGAATGAGAGAGGGACTTATATCTTTAATTCGAAGGACTTGTGCATGATTCAACACATTCCAGAGTTATGTGAGTCTGGGATTGATAGCTTTAAAATTGAGGGACGGATGAAGACGGCATTGTATGTTGCAACCGTTGCGAGAACTTATCGAAAAGCCATCGACGACTACCAGAAGGATCCAGAGCTTTATCGGAAGAATATGCCATGGTACCTGGACCAGATTGCGAATTGTACCTATCGTCAATTCACCACAGGGTTCTTCTTTGGAAAACCAGATGAGACCACACAGATCTATGACAGCAATACTTATATCAAGGAATATACTTATCTATGTATTGTAGGAGTGAGGGATGAAGAAGGGAGATATCGTATCGAACAACGGAACAAGTTCACGGTAGGAGAAACCATTGAGGTGATGAAGCCTGATGGAAGAAATCTGGAAGTGAAAGTTCAGAAGATTGTGGATGAAGATGGAGTGGAGCAAGAGAGTGCGCCACATCCAAAACAAGTCCTATATATTGATTTGGGAATGGAGCTAGATGAATTCGATATCTTGAGAAGAGCAGAATAAAGCTAAGGGATGTTATAGTACATCCCTTAGCTTTTGTATTGCGGACTTTTCGATACGCGATACATAGGATCTAGAGATTCCAAGTTGGGATGCAATCTCACGTTGGGTATACGCCTCTTCATTATGAAGTCCATAGCGCATCTTAAGGACGAGGCGCTCTCTTGCCGACAACGAGGATTCGAGGTTCTCATAGAGTGCTTTGATATCCTCTTGGAGAATTAGTTTTTGATAAGTAGTCTCCTCTTCTGATTCGATGATATCAAAGAGCTGTATTTCATTACCTTCACGGTCAGTTCCAATAGGTTCGTAGAGGGAAACTTCTTTTGAAGTCTTCTTCTTGGTTCGTAGCATCATAAGAATTTCATTCTCAATGCATTTTGCTGCATAGGTGGCTAGGCGATTGCCCTTGCCAGGATTGAAGGAAATAACAGCCTTGATTAATCCTATGGTTCCGATAGAAATCAGGTCTTCCATGTCATCGTCTAAATGTTGATACTTTTTCAAGACATGTGCTACAAGACGCAGATTTCGTTCGATCAAGATGTGCTTTGCTTCAAGGTCGCCCTCCGTATACTTTTGCATATAATAGTTTTCCTCTTCCGGAGAAAGCGGCTTGGGGAAAGATTTCAAAATACTTACCTCGTAGCATATTTAATCTTATTGTATGTGGGAGAGTCGAATTTAGTGCTTTTCTAACTGTCCGAATATATTAGAATTGCGATTCGATTGCAGCTACCATATTGTAAAAAATGACATAAGTGATATAATAAGGATTAGAAAGTGAGGGCATATTAGTGAAATATATTATGGCATTAGATGCGGGTACGACGAGCAATCGTTGTATTATATTCGATCATAAGGGAAGAATCTGTGGGATGGCACAGAAGCAATTAACCCAATATTATCCACAAGCAGGTTGGGTGGAGCATGATGCAGAGGAAATCTGGACGGCACAGCTAGAGGTAAGTAATAAAGCATTGGAGAATGCGAAGATTGACGCGAAGGATATTGCAGCGATTGGAATCACCAATCAGAGGGAGACGACAGTTGTTTGGAACAAGAATACTGGGAAACCAATCTGCAATGCGATCGTTTGGCAGTGTAGAAGAACGTCACAATTTTGTGATGAATTGAAGGAGAAAGGATTGACCGAGAGTTATCGGGAGAAGACAGGACTTGTCATCGACGCATATTTCTCTGGGACAAAACTTCACTGGATATTGGAGAATGTGGAGGGGGCGAGAGAACTTGCTCAGAAGGATGAGTTGTTATTTGGAACAATCGAGACATGGCTGATCTGGAAGTTTACGGAAGGGAAATCCCATGTGACAGACGTGACGAATGCTTCGCGTACCATGCTATTTCATATTCAGGACTTAAAATGGGATGAGGAGATACTGGAAGAGTTAGCGATACCAAAGTCCATGTTGCCAGAGGTTAAGCCGTCTAGCTATGTCTATGGAAATGCCCATCCGAAGTTTTTTGGAGCATCGATTCCAATTGCAGGAGCGGCGGGAGATCAACAGGCGGCCTTGTTTGGTCAACATTGTTTCAAGAAAGGGCAGGTTAAAAATACATATGGAACGGGTTGTTTCTTGTTGATGAATACAGGAAAGACCCCAGTATATTCTAAAAATGGTTTGGTAACTACCATTGCATGGGGGATTGATGGTGAAGTATGCTATGCACTGGAGGGATCGGTGTTTGTAGCAGGAGCCGCCATTCAGTGGCTGAGAGATGAATTAAAATTATTGGAATCGGCTTCGGAGTCGGAGTACATGGCAAAACAAGTGGAAGATACCAATGGTTGCTATGTAGTTCCAGCGTTTACAGGGCTTGGTGCTCCGTATTGGGATCAATATGCAAGGGGAACAATTGTAGGCTTAACCAGAGGGGTCAACCGCAATCACATCATTCGTGCGACCTTGGAGTCGATTGCATTTCAGGTGAATGATTTGTTACAAGCCATGAGAAAGGATTCGGGGTTTGAGATTCCAGCACTCAATGTGGATGGAGGAGCCAGTGCGAATAACTTATTGATGCAGATGCAAGCGGATATCAGTGACATTCCGGTTCGACGTCCTGTCTGTGTAGAGTCTACGGCAGCTGGAGCAGCATATCTAGCTGGATTGGCTGTTGGTTACTGGAAGTGTAAGGAAGAAATTACGGAGAATTGGGATGTTGACCGTAAATTCGAATCACAGCTGGATGAGGAAACTAGAAATACAAAGAATAAGAAATGGAAGAAAGCGCTCTCTTGTGCCCTAGGATGGGATGAGTGAGAGGCGAGGAAATAAGAAGATGGAATTAACGAATAAATTAGAGGATCAATTGCAGGATGCGATTGCAATGTTAGATGCTGAGAATTGCTCTTTTGTGTTATGGAAGGAAGGACAGGAGGAGCAAGTGTCCACGGAGATTGGAGTGAAGCCAATCATGAATGTTCTTCGTAGCGATGAAGAGGGGTTGCAAGATGGAGTGGTTGCAGACAAGGTTATCGGAAAGGCGGCCGCATTGCTATTAGTTTTGGGTGGAGCAAAGGCAGTATACGGACGAGTGATGAGTGAGGGTGGAAAAACAGTGTTAGAACAGCATGGAATCGTTTGTCGATATGGTTCTTTGGTACCATATATCGAAAACCGTACTCAGACAGGAATGTGTCCATTAGAAGCATCGGTACAAGAGGTGGAAGATCCGAAGCAAGCACGCGTAGAAATTGAGAAAACCATTGCCAAGTTAATGGCAGCACGATAAAAATCTTGTAATTTGCAATGTTGGTGCTACTGTGGTAGAATGTATAAGGTTAATAGAAGAGGAGTACAGTGAAGATGAGAATATTACTTAAATTAAGTGGAGAAGCACTTGCAGCAGAGAAGAAAACTGGATTTGATGAAGCGACATGTTTGGAAGTTGCGAAACAAGTGAAATGTTTAGTGGATCAAGGTCACGAAGTGTCGGTAGTTACTGGTGGTGGAAACTTCTGGAGAGGTAGAACCAGTGAGACGATTGACCGAACAAAGGCGGACCAGATCGGAATGTTAGCTACGGTAATGAACTGTATTTACGTATCAGATATCTTTCGCTTTGCAGGAATGGAGACGGAGATATTTACTCCATTTGTATGCGGAGCATTTACTACATTATTTTCAAAAGATGCTGCAAATCAAGCATTAAAAGCAGGGAAGGTGATTTTCTTTGCAGGAGGAACGGGACATCCGTATTTTTCTACAGATACAGGAGCAGTGCTTCGCGGAATTGAGATGGAAGTGGATGCACTATTGCTAGCAAAGTCTATTGACGGAGTTTATGACAGTGATCCTGCAACGAATCCAAATGCGAAGAAATACGATGAGGTTAGTATTGAAGATGTAATCGCGAAGAAGCTTGCAGTAGTTGACTTGACAGCGTCTGTGTTATGTATGGAGAATAAACTTCCGATGTGGGTATTTGATTTGAATGCTGAGAATAGCATTGTGGAAACTATGAGTGGTAATTTCAACGGAACAAAGATTTTAGTATAATAGAGAATAGACTGGAGGATATGAAGATGAATGAAAAATTAGTGAAGTATGACGGAAAGATGGAGAAATCGTTACAAGCATTGCTAGGAGAATTTGGAACCATTCGTGCAGGACGTGCGAATCCTCATGTTCTAGATAAGATTACGGTAGATTACTATGGAACGCCTACACCGCTACAACAAGTAGGGAATATTTCTGTTCCAGAGGCGAGAATGATCCTGATTCAACCTTGGGAAGCAAGTTTGGTGAAAGAAATTGAAAGAGCAATTCTTACATCGGATCTTGGGATTAACCCAACAAACGATGGAAAGGCAATTAGGCTCGTGTTTCCAGAGCTTACAGAAGAGCGAAGAAAAGAATTAGTAAAAGATGTAAAGAAAAAAGGCGAGAATGCAAAGGTGGCAATCCGTAACGTAAGACGTGATGGAAATGATGCATTGAAGAAATTAAAGGGAACAGAGGTTTCAGAGGATGAAATCAAGGATTTAGAAAATGAATTACAAAAATTAACAGACAAGTACATCAAGGATGTTGACAAGGCAGTAGAAGACAAGTCAAAAGAGGTGTTGACTGTTTAAGTCGCATTGAGAGTAGATTTGCGAGTATGTTGACCGTAAGCAAGGGTTAGCCCCTTGCTTATTCGTGTAATTGAAATAAATTTTGTGGGCGATATTATCGAACAGAAATTAGTGGAGGGTGTATGAAAATACCACAGCATGTAGCCATTATATTAGATGGAAATGGGCGTTGGGCAAAATCCAAAGGAATGCCTAGAAATTATGGACATCAACAGGGAAGTAAAAATGTGGAAGAAGTCTGTAGGATTGCTCATGAGATGGGCATCAAATATCTGACGGTTTATGCCTTCTCGACAGAGAATTGGAAACGGTCGCAAGAAGAGGTAAGTGCATTGATGAGCTTGCTGAAGTTATACTTGAAGACACGCCTCAAATCAGCGAAGAAGAATCGGATGCGTGTACGCATTATCGGGGATATCAGTGCCTTGGACGAAGGGCTTCAAAAGAGTATTCGAGAGGTGGAAGAGAGTACCAAGGATTTTGATGGTTTGAACTTTCAGATTGCGCTGAATTATGGTGCTAGAGACGAGATTACAAGGGCAGTGAAGAAGATGATGCAAGACTGCGAAGCAGGTGTGATTTCATCGGATGATGTAACAGAAGAAAAGATAGAGAGTTATTTAGATACGAGAGGGATACCAGATCCGGATTTGTTGATTCGAACCAGTGGGGAACAACGGTTGTCTAATTTCTTGATGTGGCAATTGGCATATACGGAGTTCTATTTTTGTGATGTACACTGGCCTGATTTTTCAAAGCAAGACTTAGAGAAAGCGATTGAGAAATATAATAGCAGAGAACGAAGATTTGGTGGCATCAAGGAGGAGTAGTATGTTCTGGGAACGACTGATTAGTGGGATCGTATTGATCTTTGTGGCAGTTCTTACCATTATGTCGGGTGAGGGGATTTTGATTACGACATTGACAATTATCAGTATCATTGGGATGATAGAGTTGTTAAAGGTTAAAAAAATGAATGGGAAAGCACCTGGAATTGTATCCTATGTAATGACGGCAGTGTATTATGCTTTGTTGGAATTTAGTGGTTTGGATTTTTCGGAGTCCGTATTGGTTGCAACAGTAGCATTGTTTGTTATGCTAGCAGGAATCTACGTGTTTTTATATCCCAAATATAATTATGAACAGATTGCATTGGTGTTGTTTGCGTTTTTTTATGTGACAATTTTGATGTCCTATGTCTACCATATACGAACATTAGAAGATGGAATCTATCTTGTGTGGCTTGTGTTTTTGTGCTCATGGGGCTGCGATACTTGCGCATATTGCGTGGGTGTGCTATTCGGAAAACATAAGATGTCGCCGAAACTGAGCCCGAAGAAATCCGTGGAAGGTGCAGTGGGTGGTGCAGTAGGCGCAGGGTTACTGGGCGGAATCTATGGATTTTGCATGAATACGTTTCAGGGAACAGAATTTCCGATTTATCTATTTGTAATCATCTGTGTAATCGGAGCGATTATTTCTATGATTGGAGATTTGTTGGCTTCGGGAATCAAAAGAGATGGTGATATTAAGGATTACGGAAGGTTGATACCAGGACATGGTGGGATATTGGATCGATTCGATAGTATGATATTTATCAGCCCAGTCCTATATTATCTATTATTGTTTTTGATTTAAAATGGATGAGGCTTAAGAGAAAATGAGGAGCTAAAGCATGAGAAACATAGCTATAATTGGATCTACAGGGTCTATAGGAACACAGACATTAGAAGTGGTACGTGAGCAGGGAGATATCCGTGTGTGGGGACTCTCAGCAGGGAAAAATATAGAAATGCTTGAGAAACAGGCTAGAGAGTTTCGACCAGCCATGATTTCCATTTGGGAAGAATCGGATGCACAGAGATTGAGGGAACGATTAGCAGATCTTGAGATTCCAGTCTACCATGGGATGGAAGGGTTGAATCTTGTGGCTACGATGCCAGAGGCTGACCTGGTGGTCAGTGCTGTGGTAGGGATGATTGGAATTTTACCGACCATATCGGCCATCGAAGCGAAGAAACATATCGCACTTGCCAACAAGGAAACCCTAGTAACGGCAGGGCATATCATCATGCCTTTGGCGAAAAAGCAAGGCGTATCAATCTTGCCGGTAGACAGTGAACATAGTGCGATATTCCAATGTCTTCAGGGAAATGATTGGAAGGAAGTTAGTAAAATCTACCTCACAGCCTCAGGGGGTCCTTTTCGAGGGAAAACACGCAGAGACTTAGAGGGAGTTCAAGTAGAAGATGCGCTAAAGCATCCAAACTGGGAGATGGGGAGAAAGATTACCATCGATTCGTCTACCATGATCAATAAAGGATTAGAGGTTATAGAGGCAAAATGGCTCTTCGATGTTCCAATCGAGAAGATTGAGGTTGTAGTACAACCTCAGAGCATCATACACTCTATGGTAGAGTATAAAGATGGGGCAGTGATGGCTCAACTTGGTACACCTGATATGAAATTGCCGATTCAGTATGCGATATATTATCCAGAGCGCAGAAGCCTTTCGGGCGAACGATTGGATTTTAGTAAGATAGCGAGCATTACATTCGAGCAACCCGACTTGGATACATTTTCTGGGCTAAGACTAGCATACGAGGCAGGAAAAATCGGTGGATCTCTGCCGACGGTGTATAATGCGGCAAACGAAAAGGCAGTTGCGAAATTTTTAAATAGGGAAATATCCTATCTGCAAATATCTGAAATTGTAGAAATCTGCATGAGAGAACATGAAGTGATAGAATCACCTACGATCGATGACATACTGGAGATAGAAGAAAAGATTTATGAGAAGATAGAGGGTAGGTGGTAGAATGGGTATAGTTCTAGCAATTATAATATTTGGTATGATTGTAATTATACATGAATTAGGACATATGTTGGTGGCGAAAAAGAATGGGATTGTAGTCTTTGAGTTTGCGATTGGAATGGGACCAACCCTTCTTAGTAAAAAAATAGGAGATACGATATATTCCTTGAAATTACTTCCATTAGGCGGTTCTTGCATGATGGGGGAAGATGACACGGAGGAGGAAGAGGAACTTCCAGACAATGTAGAGGAGTCTGAGGAGTCACAGGCGACGGAGATGTCTTCCAAACCAGAATTAAAGGGGAATTTCAATGAAAAATCTGTTTGGGCAAGGATGGCAGTGATATTTGCTGGACCTTTGTTCAACTTTATTTTGGCATTTGTACTATCGGTAATCGTTGTAGCGACGGTGGGCTTTATTTCTACAGAAATACAAATGACAGAGCGAGATACTCCAACACCAGCCATGGAAGCAGGACTTCAAACAGGAGATGTGATTACTGAACTCAATGGGAAGAATGTGAAGTTGTGGGAGGAATTGATGTTCTTCATGCAATTCAATGGAACAGAACCAGTGGATGTGACGTATGAGCGCGAAGGAGAGAAATACACGGTTCAGGTCACCCCAACCATTGATGAAAGTACGGGAGCTTATATTCTAGGAGTAGGGAGTGTAGGCTATCAGCAGGCAAATCCTTTAGAGATGCTGGAATATGGTTTCTTTACCATGAAATATCGGATTGATATTGTGGTGGAATCTTTGCGGTTATTGGTGACAGGTGGAGTTAGTATGGATGAAATGGCAGGTCCAGTGGGTATTGTAACCGTGGTAGAAGATACCTACGATGCAAGTTCGCAATATGGACTTTTGAGCACGGTAATCAGCATGCTAAACTTGACCATATTACTAGCGGCCAACTTAGGAGTGATGAACTTATTGCCAATACCAGCACTCGATGGTGGAAGATTAGTATTCCTCATCATAGAGGCAATCAGAGGAAAAAGAATCTCGCCAGAGAAAGAGGGAATGGCACATTTTGTGGGCTTTGCTCTTTTGATGGTGTTGATGGTTGTGGTTCTATTCAATGATATCGCAAGGTTGTTCTAAAAAAACTTAAGTCAGATTGAGAAAAAGTTGTTGACAAGTTTTTTTAGATGTGATAATATAGCTATTGTTCTGGTAAGGGACACAACTTAAGATTGCGACAGTGGCTCAGCTGGTAGAGTACAACCTTGCCAAGGTTGGGGTCGCGGGTTCGAACCCCGTCTGTCGCTCGTCTAAATACAGGAGTAGAATGAATTTCATTCTACTCCTGTATTTTTAGAGGATGAAATTCACTTTCGGCTTGTAAAAAGTATGTAAATCGTATATAATACTAATGTACCTGAGATGTTCGTTTATCTGCCATTTTGAACCTACAACTACGATTTCGGGATTCCTATATCTCTACAACAATGTCAAGCCATCATTGCGCAGTGGAAGGCAGCGGAGTAGATGCGGTTGCCCACCTAGCTCAGGCTAGGCGTCAAAATGCAGACCGACATTTCGGGTCAATACAAAAGATAAGAAGCAGTCGCGAAAGCGGCTGTTTTTAAATATTGTGAAAACTTCATTTTCACAATATTTAAATGCTCCGCGAGGAGTGCTTTACACTCATATTTTGAAACGAAAATAAAAAAATAAGGGATGGGAAATGGGTAGAATTAAATCATTGATAGAACGAATAAAAGGAATAAATGTAAAATGGAAGCAGGTTCTCTATAAAGGCGCTGCTTTTGCCTTGGTTGTATTTATAGGTGTGACGATCGGAATGACTATTACAAGGAATTCTTCTGTGGAGGGACTAGAGGTGGAGAATCAGCAAGATTCTACGGAAACATTATCGGAATCCCCAGAAGAATTGGATGAGGATTTTGATGAGATGTCTAATCAAGGTGTGGAAGAACAGGAGGAGATGGTACAGACACTTCCCGTTACAGGGGATATCCGTGTGTTGCTAAAAAGTGAGGACTATACAGAGTTAACACACGAAACAGTGAAAGTGAGTGGGACTCAAGGTGTGAAGGTGTACTATCAATCAGAGAATATCGAGACCATCGAGATATTTGAAGAGGCTGTTGAGATCGGATTAGACGACGAGAGATTTGCAGATGGAACGATCCGAATTACCCCAGTGGAAGAGGGCGGAAAGATAACGCTTCATTCATTGACTAGAGCATATGGTGAACCAGCCTATTATGGAGAGTTTGAGTTGTTTCTTGATCATGCGGGTATTATGATTGTGAATGAGTTGCCTTTGGAATTGTATCTTCGCAGTGTGATTCCAAGTGAGATGCCGAGTAGCTATGAGATGGAGGCGCTAAAGGCTCAGGCGGTGTGTGCCAGAAGCTATGCGTATAACAATATGCTACAATATCATTATCCAGAGCAGCAGGCGCATGTAGATGATAGTGTTTCATTTCAAGTCTATAACAATTTTGATGAGGCAGAATCGACAAATGCAGCGATTCAAGAGACAGAGGGTGAGAAATTAGGCTACGATGGGAAGGTCATCACGACTTATTTCTTCTCCACCTCATGTGGCACCACTACGGATTTGGGTGCTTGGGGAGTGGAAGATTGGGAACAGAAGGATTATTTGAAGAGTGTAGATGTTGGGCAAGATGGAACAGATTACGAGGCAGAATTGCCATGGTATCAGTGGTCGCTTACTGTGTCGGAGAACGATATAGAAGAAATCATAGAGGAGAATCTCGAGGTAGAGTTGGGCGAGATCGAATCTGTTGAGGTAACGGAGCGAGGAAGTGGTGAGGTAGCCACGGAACTCACCGTTATAGGAACAGATGGTGAAGCGACAGTGGAAACAGAGAATAGCATTCGCGCTGCCCTAGCTAGTTCGAATCATATCATTACAAGGAATGACGGCAGTACAGTTGAAGGGGGTACTTTATTGCCGAGTGGATTTTTTGAGATTACAGTTTCGGAAGAAGAATATCAGATTCAAGGTGGAGGATATGGGCACGGAATTGGGATGAGCCAAAACGGTGCCAATCAAATGGCCTTATTGGGAATGAATTACGAAGAGATTTTGACTACTTTCTATAGTGGGGCTGCACTGATACGCTAGGTTGATTAGGAGGATACGAAGTGATGAGATTAAAGGCTGGAATCAAGAAAATATTCAAATACATTCGTAAGTTCATGGGTGTGGAAGAGGCGGAAGAAGCGAGAGCGCTTGCTGCGTCGGCAGCATTTTTCTGGGTGTTATCGTTGATTCCGTTCCTATTACTTATCATGAATTTGTTGCAGTTTACACCAGTAACAAGGACAGATTTATTAAATATAATCAGTGTGCTTTTCCCGTATGAAATGGAGAATCTGATTACACCATTTTTAGACCAAGCAGAACGACAAACCACAGCTACAGTTTCTATTGCGCTGATTACGGCTCTGTGGTCGGCGAGCAAGGGAATGATGGCAGTTATCAGTGGAATTAACTGGGTCTGGGGACATATAGAGACAGGTGGTTATTGGATTCGGAGAGTTAAGGCAACTTTGTATATGATAGGTTTTTTGGTCTCCATTGTAATCTGTATGGTTTTTCTGGTATTTGGAGATAGCATTGGAGAAAATCTTTCAAAAAGCATTCCTGAAATTAGTAATGTAATCAATCAGATCATCCATATCAGAGGGCTTGCATCTTTCACCGTTCTGTTTTGTGTTTTTCTAGCGGCATATGTATTTTTGCCGAGGCGAAAGGTACGAGTGAGGTATCAGATCCCAGGGTCTTTATTTGCAACAGTGGGATGGATGATTTCATCCTATGGGTTGGCTCTATATGTAGATTATTCGGCTAATTTTAGTGCCATGTATGGAAGCTTGACTACAATCATCCTGATTATGTTATGGTTTTATCTGTCCATGAATCTTCTGATTCTAGGCGCAAAGATTAATTATTTGTTCTATGAGCGGATTCGAATACCGGATGTGAAGAAAGGGAAATGGAGAAGAATTGTAGATTATCTTGACAATTAGCAATGATGTGTTAAAATAATTAGGAATAAATGAAAAGCAATGATTGTGCATAGTAGAAGGTTGACTTCCATTAGAGAGGGGAATTCGTAGGCTGAAAGGTTCCCTTGGTTCAGGTGATTATTCGAAATTCCCACAGGAGCTGTGTCTTTGAATCAAGTAGGAGATGCCGTATCTACACGTTACGTAGCTTGAGTGTTCATATCACATGAGTGGTATGGAAATTAGGGTGGTATCGCGATTAACCTCGTCCCTTTTAGGGATGGGGATTTTTTTAACCATTTATTTAACCGTTTATTAAGGAGAAAGAAGATGAAGGAAAAATTACAAAAAATTCAAGAAGAGGCATTGTCAGCGATTCAAGGGTGCAAGACACCAGAAGAGTTGAATGATGTCAGAGTGCAATACCTAGGAAAAAAAGGTGAATTGACAGCAGTATTAAAGGGGATGAAAGACGTATCTCCAGAAGAGAGACCACTTGTTGGTCAGATGGTGAATGAAACACGTGAAGTGATTGAAAAAGCATTGGATGATAATAAATCGGCTATTTTACATGCAATCAGAGAAGCGCAACTAAAGGAAGAGGTAATCGATGTTACACTTCCAGCTAAGAAGATGAACTTAGGACATCGTCATCCAAATACGATTGCTCTCGAAGAGGTAGAGAGAATCTTCGTAGGAATGGGTTATGAGGTAGTAGAAGGTCCAGAAGTAGAATATGATGAGTATAACTTTACAAAATTAAATATTCCAGAAAATCATCCTGCAAAAGACGAGCAAGATACCTTCTATATCAATAAAGAAATTGTGCTTAGAACCCAGACTTCTCCAGTTCAAGCAAGAATCATGGAGCAAGGGAAGTTGCCAATCTGTATCCTATCTCCAGGTAGAGTATTCCGTTCAGATGAGGTAGATGCAACACATTCCCCTTCTTTTCACCAGTTTGAAGGATTGGTCATTGATAAGAAAGTATCGTTTGCAGATCTTAAGGGAACTTTGGAGGTGTTTGTGAAGGAGTTATTTGGAGAAGAGACGAAGACAAAGTTCCGCCCACATCATTTTCCATTTACAGAGCCAAGTGCAGAAGTAGATGTGACATGCTTTAAGTGTGGAGGAGAAGGTTGTCGTTTCTGTAAGGGATCGGGTTGGATTGAGATTCTTGGTTGTGGAATGGTGCATCCACATGTATTGGAGATGTGTGGAATCGATCCGAATGAATATACAGGATTTGCCTTCGGTGTTGGTTTAGAGAGAATCGCATTATTGAAATATGAGATTGATGATATGAGATTGCTATATGAGAACGATATTCGTTTCTTGAAGCAATTTTAGGAAGCGCATAGATAATTTTATAATAATTGAAATTTAGGAGGAAATAACCATGAATACATCTTTATCATGGATAAAGGCATACGTTCCTGATTTGGACGTAACAACACAAGAATATATAGACGGAATGACACTTTCTGGAACGAAGGTGGAAGGGTATGAACAATTGGATCAGGATTTAGAGAAGATTGTAATTGGACAGATTGATAAGATTGAGAAACATCCAGACGCAGATAAATTAGTCGTTTGTCAAGTAAATATTGGTAGCGAATCGGTACAGATTGTTACAGGTGCAAAGAATGTGAACGAAGGAGATAAAATTCCAGTTGTTCTAGACGGCGGCCGTGTAGCAGGTGGACGTGACGGAGTGAAGACAAAGGGCGGAATGAAGATTAAGAAGGGGAAACTTCGAGGGGTAGAGAGTTTTGGAATGATGTGTTCGGTAGAAGAACTTGGAACTACACGCGAGATGTACCCAGAGGCACCAGAAGACGGAATCTATATCTTCCCAGAAGATGCGACCATTGGAGAGAGTGCAATCAAGGCAATGGGATTGGATGATGTAGTCATCGAGTATGAGGTAACATCGAATCGCGTGGATTGTTTCAGCGTGGTTGGGATTGCCCGTGAGGCAGCGGCTACCTTTGGTAAAGAATTCTATCCACCAGAGATAGCAGAAACAGGAAATGATGAAAAAGCCAGTGATTTCATTAAGGTAAGTGTGGAAAACACGGAACTATGCCCGAGATTCTGCGCGAGAGTTGTCAAAGATGTGAAGATTGGACCGTCACCAAAATGGATGCAACGTAGACTTGCATCGGTTGGAATCCGTCCGATTAATAACTTGGTAGATATTACCAACTATGTGATGGAAGAATATGGACAACCAATGCATGCATATGATTTGTCCACCATTGCGAAGAATGAAATCATTGTAAGAACTGCACACGAGGGAGAGACGTTTACAACACTGGATGGACAAGAGCGAAGTTTAGACGAGAGTGTGTTGATGATCTGCGATGGAGAAAAGTCTATCGGAATTGCTGGAATCATGGGTGGAGAAAACTCTATGATTACAGACAGTGTTGAGACAATGCTATTTGAAGCAGCTTGTTTCGATGGAACCAATGTGAGACTATCGAGCAAGAAGATTGGACTTCGAACCGATGCATCAGGAAAATTCGAAAAGGGATTGGATCCAAACAACGCGGAAGCGGCAATCAATCGAGCTTGCCAGTTGATTGAAGAATTAGGAGCTGGTACAGTAGTAGGTGGAATGGTAGATGCTTATGGTAAGAAAAAAGAGCCAGTGAGTATCACATTTGAGCCAGAGAGAATCAATGCGCTTTTGGGAACTGATATTTCAGCAGAGAAGATGATTGCATATTTTGAAAAAGTCGGATTGGTGTATGATGAGGCGACGAATCAAGTAATCACACCAACCTTTCGACATGATTTGTTCTGTATGGCAGACTTAGCCGAGGAAGTTGCACGTTTCTATGGATATGACAACATTCCTACGACTTTGCCACAGGGAGAGGCTACTACAGGAAAATTATCGTATAAATTACGTTTAGAGCAGGTGGCGCGTGATGTGGCAGAATTCTGCGGATTTAGCCAAGGTATGAGCTATTCTTTTGAGAGCCCGAAGGTCTTTGACAAGTTATTGATTGCGGAAGATTCTGATTTGAGAAAAACAGTGACGATTTTGAATCCTTTGGGAGAAGACTATAGCATTATGAGAACCGTTTCGCTCAATGGAATGTTAAGTTCTCTTTCTACGAACTACAACAGAAGAAATAAGAATGTTAGACTCTATGAATTGGGCAATATTTATCTTCCAAAACAAGTTCCTGTCACAGAATTACCAGAGGAGCGTATGCAGTTGACACTGGGAATGTATGGAGAGGGAGACTTCTTCACCATGAAAGGTGCAGTAGAAGAATTGTTTACAAAGATGGGAATGTCAGAGAAAGTAACTTATAATCCAGAGATTGCATTACCATTCTTACATCCAGGACGTAAGGCAAGCATGGTCTACAACGGAGAAGTAGTTGGATATCTAGGAGAAATTCATCCAGAGGTTTCGGATAACTATAGCATCGGAGAGCGTGTCTATGTAGCTGTCATTGATATGCCTGTATTAGAGAAATTCGCTACATTTGAGAGAAGATATGAGGGGGTGGCGAAGTTCCCTGCGGTAACACGTGATATTAGTATGGTAATGCCAAAAGAAATTCTAGTTGGAAGTGTTGAGGACATCATTGCGAAAAAAGGTGGGGAGTTCTTAGAGAGCTATAACCTGTTCGATATCTATGAAGGGGAGCAGATTCAGAGTGGCTACAAGTCAGTGGCATATTCGATTGTCTTCCGTGCAAAGGATAGAACATTGGAAGAAGCAGATATCACACCAGCAATGGAGCGAATCCTAAAGGGGCTAAAAGAGTTAGACATCGAATTAAGACAATAGAAGAAGGTTGGTGAGAGCATGGAGAAAAAGCAGATTATCGGATTGGTGGTTGCGGCAGTTTTATTTGTTGGGGTAGGTGCCAGCAATGTACTGGTAAATTCCGTATCCAATCAGATGGAGATGGATGCGGCAGCAGAACTCGAGGCAATGTTTGGGGATTTTATGAATCCATATAACATTGCGCCACCGATGAATGAGTATATCGGAGTGGTATCGGTTCAGGGAACGATTATGGAGCAAGTGGACACTACAGGATTTCTGGCAACAGAGGTGCAAGGATATAAGCATGATACTTCTTTGGAATTTATCGATATTATGATGAATGACGGATACAATGCGGGAATCCTGTTGTATGTAGATTCTCCAGGAGGAGCAGTCTATGAATCAGAAGAGCTGTATCACAAGATTCGTGAGTATCAGGAAGTGACTGGGAAACCAGTATGGACGTATATGGCTCATTATGGTGCATCTGGTGGATATTATGTGAGTGCTCCGTCAGATCAAATCTATGCAAACATCAATACCACAACTGGTTCCATTGGGGTTATTATATCGGGGTATGATATGACAGGTTTGTATGAGAAGTTAGGGATTAATCAATTCAATATCGTGAGTGATGAGAATAAGAACTCTAGCCAATTATCAGAGGAGCAGATTGCAATCTATCAAAGTGTGGTAGATGAAACCTACGAGCGATTTGTGGATGTTGTGGCAGAGGGAAGAGGCATGAGCGAGGATGAGGTTCGAACTCTTGCCGACGGTCGGATCTATACCGCAACTCAGGCAAAAGAAAATGGATTGATTGATGAAATAGCAACGTATGATGAGATGACAGCGATTATGTGTGATGAATTAGGAGTGTATAATTTCTATGAGCCACAAGCAAACACATCACTTTTAGGAGTTTCTCTAGCAACAGTAGAGTCCCTTATTCCCAAATCAGAGGCGGAGATTCTACTGGAATTGGAGAGCCAATTAGGAAATGGGGTGCCGATGTATTATGTCCAATAAGAATTATACAGAGATTGCATATGAGGCTCAGGTAAATGCTGGGTTCTTCCCTCGCTTATTCGCGTATTTTATCGATTGGCTCATCATTGCGGTATTTACATCACCGATTCATCTGACAACCTTCTTTCTTGGTTTTTTTCAGAATGATGTTTGGTGGGATGCAGGGGTGTTATTTCATTTTAGTTTCTTAGATATCACTTTATATCTATGTGGAATTTTGTATTTTATAGTTTTTACGTATTTTGGAGGAGCCACACTTGGTAAGAAGGCGATGAACCTAAAGGTCTCCAATGGGCAGGGGCAGAACCTAACCTTGTTTCAAGTTATCTACCGTGAGACAGTTGGCAGATTTTTAACGAGTGTGATTTTTTCTCTTGGTTATCTCTATATCTTGATTGATAAGCAAAAGAGAGGGCTGCATGATGTCCTAGCAGATACAGCAGTCATCTACGAGAAGAAGATTAAGGTGATTACTCCTGTGGCAGCAGGCTTGATCCGAAGAGAAGCAGAGAAGATGTGTGAAGCACAGCGAGCGCAGGAAGAAGCATTAATGCGGGCATTTGAATATTCGGCAGAAGATGAGAATGCCACAGTATTTGAGCAGGGCATGGAAGATACCAGTATGCAGGTGTCGCAAGAAGATAAAGAGTATATGGAAAATAGCAAGGAGGATTCAGATGAAAACATCGGATTTTAACTATGACCTACCAGAGGAACTCATAGCACAAGATCCCCTAGAGAATCGTTCGAATTCTAGACTTTTAGTATTAGATAAGGAGAGTGGTGACATGGAACACCGCTCTTTTTATCAGGTAGTAGACTATCTAAATGCAGGGGATTGTCTAGTTGTGAATGACACAAAAGTACTACCAGCGCGGTTGATTGGTGAAAGAGAGAACACGGGCGGTAAGGTAGAGGTGCTTTTATTAAAGCGAAAAGAAAATGATGTATGGGAAGCTTTGGTCAAACCTGGGAAGAAGGCAAAAGTTGGAATGAAGCTTAGTTTCGGCGGTGGCCTTCTAAAGGGAACGGTTTTGGATGTGGTAGAAGAGGGGAATCGCTTGATTCAATTTGAATATCCTGGGATTTTCGAAGAGGTGTTGGATGAATTGGGGCAGATGCCATTGCCTCCATATATCACCCACCAACTAGAGGATAAGAACCGTTATCAAACCGTTTATGCAAAACATGCAGGTTCGGCAGCAGCACCGACGGCAGGGTTACATTTTACGCCAGAATTGTTGCAAGAATTGGAGAATAAGGGTGTGAATATCGCTCGGGTTACCCTCCATGTAGGTCTGGGTACGTTTCGTCCGGTCAAGGTGGAGAATGTGTTGGAGCATCATATGCATTCAGAGTTTTACTGCATCGAGCAGGAGGCAGCAGACAAGATCAATGCTACGAAGCAAGCGGGAGGCAAGGTGGTATGTGTTGGAACTACCAGTTGTAGAACCATAGAATCGGCAGCCAAAGAAGATGGTAGCCTCACAGCATGTAGTGGGTGGACAGAGATATTTATCTATCCGGGGTATCAATTTAAAGTATTGGATGCCTTAATTACAAACTTTCATCTACCAGAATCGACTTTAATTATGTTGGTCTCGGCGTTAGCAGGGAAAGAGCATGTATTACATGCTTACAGAGAAGCTGTGGAACAGAAATATCGTTTCTTTTCGTTTGGAGATGCGATGATTATTGTTGACCGAAAGTAAAAACAGGTGTATAATGAACAACTGAAGGTGCAGGGGAAATTGTAATGATTTCCCCTGTCTTGAGGAAAGAGAAGGAGGAAGAGGAGAATGGAAAAACAAAGGCTAAAAGCAAAGGATTACGTCTTAGGGGCACAACATTTATTTGCAATGTTTGGTGCTACCGTATTGGTTCCACTATTAACAGGATTGAACGTTTCTACGACATTGATGATGGCGGGTCTCGGAACGCTGATTTTTCACTTGACAACGAAGGGAAAAGTACCAGCATTTTTGGGATCTTCTTTTGCGTTTCTAGGTGGTTACGGTGCAATTGCACCGATGATAGACGGGAGTCCAGATTATGAGATGTTACCTTATGCATCACTAGGGGTAGTATTTGCAGGTTTACTGTATTTGGTAGTGTCACTATTATTTAAAGTATTCGATGTGAAGAAGGTTATGAGATTTTTTCCACCAGTTGTAACGGGACCGATTATTATCTCAATCGGTTTAATCTTAGCACCGACAGCGATCGCCAATAGTCAGACAAACTGGTTATTAGCAGGGGTTGCATTTGTAACAATCGTAGTATGTAATATTTATGGAAAAGGTATGGTGAAGATTGTACCGATTATCATCGGAATCTTCGTGTCAGGTCTTGTGGCAGTGATTATGCAGTTGACAGGAACAGAAGTATTCGATGCAGGAAAGCTACAAGCATTGCAAGATGCAGCTTGGTTTGGTATTCCGATCAATATGGATCAAACAGTATTCGCAATCAAAGATCCGGCAGTAGCAATCTCGGCAGTTATTGCAATTGTACCAATCGCAATTGCAGCAATGATGGAACATATCGGAGACGTATCTGCGATTAGTTCTACAGTTGGTAAAAACTTTATATCAGAACCAGGTCTACATAGAACTCTAATGGGAGATGGTCTAGCAACAACATTTTCAGCAATGTTCGGAGGACCAGCGAATACCACTTATGGAGAAAATACAGGGGTACTTGCATTGACAAAGGTATATGACCCACGTGTGGTAAGGGTGGCAGCATACTTAGCAATTATCTTATCATTCTCGCCAAAGGTGGCAGCGATCATCAACTTGATTCCAGCAGCTATCGTAGGTGGAGTATCATTGATTCTATACGGAATGATTTCTGCAATCGGAACCAGAAACTTGATTGAGAACAGAGTGGACTTAGCGGCTAGTAGAAATATGATTATTGCAGCAACCATCTTAGTTGCAGCACTTGGATTCAACTCAATTAAGGGAATTTCATTTATGGTATTTGGAACAACAGTAACATTATCAGGATTAGCACTCGCGGCAATTCTAGGTATTCTTCTGAATGCAGTATTGCCAGGAAAAGACTTTGAATTCGTAGCAGATGATGAGAATTACTCAGAAAAGGGTGTCGACTTTAGACCATAAAACTTAGAATAAACTAATGTCAAACAAAGGGACGGGGGTATGAAATGCAAATGCATTTTCTCCCCCGTCCCTAATTGATGTCGTTCGTTAATAGTTTAAATTATTCGAAAAGTCCGCTGTCCCCCTTATGCATAATTGACTAACTAATTATTTGTTACGGTGTGTTTCCAACAAAGTATGGATTCTCTCGGTTGGATTCATTACTTTTCCAATGGTTACATCATGGTTCATTGAATTGATAATCAATGCCAGATACTTATTCATGTTTGCAATTGCAAAATAAGGTCTTTCATATACTGCAGGTGGTAGATATGTAAGGTTTGTTACGACTACTCTGTCAATATATCCTTTTTCGTAGAATTCATCAAAACGGTCAAATCCATCTGTAAACAAACCAAATGTAGTTGTTACATATACTTTATTCGCTCCGCGTTCTTTCAGTTTCTGTGCTACATCTAGCATACTTTCACCAGAAGAAATCATATCATCGATTACAATGGCGCTCTTGCCTTTTAGGTCACTGCCTAAGAATTCATGTGCCACAATTGGGTTCTTGCCACCCACAACGGTTGAATAGTCACGACGCTTGTAGAACATACCCATATCAACACCCAAGATATTGGAGAGATAGACCGCACGATGCATCGCTCCCTCATCAGGACTGATTACCATTAAGTGCTCTTTGTCCACCTTTAAGTCTGGCTCTGCACGAAGAAGTGCCTTCATAAATTGATATGGTGGTGTATAGTTGTCGAATCCTTTGAGTGGAATCGCATTGTTTACACGAGGATCATGGGCATCAAATGTAATGATGTTCGCAACTCCCATGTCAGACAATTCGTTCAATGCAAGTGCACAGTCCAATGATTCGCGTTTTGTACGCTTATGCTGACGACTCTCATATAGGAATGGCATTACGACGTTGATTCGACGTGCCTTACCTGTCGCTGCGGATATAATACGTTTTAAGTCTTGATAGTGGTCATCAGGTGACATGTGGTTGAGATGACCATTTACGGTGTATGTAAGGTTGTAATTACATACGTCTGTCATTACAAATAAGTCGCTTCCACGTACCGTTTCCTTGATAACACCCTTCGCTTCACCTGAGCCAAAGCGCGGACATGCTAGGTCTACGAGGTAACTCTCTTGGGCATGTTTTGAAAATAAGTGCATGTCGGGACGGTGATGCAATTGATCCTTGCGGAAATTCACAATGTGTTGATCTATACTTTCTCCTACTTCACGACAACTGTCTAATACAGCTAATTTTAATGGTGCAATTGGAAATGATTCTTCCAAAGATTTTAATCTAAACATTTTATTCCTCCATTTATTATGAATCTATGTATACACTATATACCATTTGAATATTTGGGTCAAGAATTTACAACATTAAAAATGAAAGTTGTTGGTTATGTAACGCCTTTTGTTGTACTGAGCCTCAAACCTTAAAGTTCGGTTGTAAAAACTTGACGATAGTATTATAATAGGGAAGAAAGATTAAAAGGTGAGAGTTAAATGATAGATAAAGAAAAATTAGATAAAATCAAGCCACATCTCATTCAGGATGTGGAGAGCGATAGTATTGCATGGGAATTAGAGATTGCAAGTGGCGATAAGCTTGTCAGTGTCAATGGTGAGGTGCCCAGAGACATCTTTGATTACCAATTTATGATCCACGAGGAGGAACTTCTTCTTGTGGTTGAGAAAGCGGATGGGGAACTTTGGGAGTTAGAGATTGAGAAGGATTATCAAGAAGACTTGGGATTGGTGTTCGAGCAGAGTCTGATGGATGACTATCAGTCTTGTAGAAACAATTGTGTGTTCTGTTTTATCGATCAGATGCCACCAGGCATGAGGGAGACTCTGTATTTTAAGGACGATGATGCGAGGTTGTCCTTTTTACAGGGAAATTATATCACCCTTACCAATATGAGTGATGATGATGTGAGACGAATTGTGAAGTATCACTTGGAGCCGATTAATGTTTCGGTTCATACGATGAATCCAGAACTTCGTTGTGAGATGCTCCATAACCGTTTTGCAGGGGAGGCTCTGAAGAAGATTGATATCTTATATGAGGGCGGCATTCAGATGAATGGACAGATTGTGTTATGTCCAGGAATCAATGATGGAGAAGAATTGGAGAGAAGCATTCGTGAACTTCGCAAGTATTTACCACATATGCAGAGTGTGTCGGTTGTGCCAGTAGGATTGACGAAGTTTCGGGAGGGACTTGCAGACCTTCGTTCCTTTACAAAAGAGGAGGCGAAGAAAGTTCTAGAGACCATTCACAGATGGCAGGATGAAATCTATCAGGAGCAGGGGACTCATTTTATTCATGCAGGGGATGAGTGGTATTTGTTGGCGGATGAGCCTATACCAGAAGAGGAGAGCTATGATGGATACCTACAATTAGAGAATGGAGTAGGGATGATTCGTTTGCTGAAAAATGAAGTCAAAGATGCGTTAGAGGATTGTGCCTATGATGATAGAACGGGCAAGATATCTCTTGTGACAGGGGAGTTGTTTGGCGATGTTTTGGCGCAGATTGTGGACGATATTGGATTGAAATTTCCGAATATTGAGATGAATATCCATAAAATCCACAATGATTTCTTCGGTGAGAAAATCACAGTATCAGGACTGGTGACAGGTGGAGATATCATTAGACAATTAGAAGGGAAAGATCTAGGGCAGGTTGTACTCATTCCAGAGAACATGCTTCGAAGTGGCGAAGAGGTGTTTTTGGATGATATTACCCTAGAAGAATTGAAAGAGGCTTTACAAGTTGAGGTAGATATTGTAAAATCAAGCGGGTATGATTTGATATCCAGAATAGGAGAAAAAAGATGAGTAAACCGATAGTAGCCATCGTAGGGAGACCAAATGTGGGGAAATCTACATTATTTAATGTGTTGGCAGGAGAGATGATTTCGATTGTAAAAGACACACCTGGTGTTACGAGGGATAGGATATATGCGGAAGTAAATTGGCTGAATAAGAACTTTACTTTGATTGATACAGGTGGTATCGAGCCAGAGAGTAAGGATATTATTCTTTCACAGATGAGGGAACAGGCGCAGATTGCGATTGACACGGCAGATGTCATTATTTTTCTGACCGATGTGAAACAAGGTTTGATTGACTCGGATTCTAAGGTTGCGGACATGCTTCGTCGATCAGGGAAGCCAGTTGTGCTTGCGGTGAATAAAGTAGATAGTTTCCAGAAGATGATGGCAGATGTCTATGAGTTCTATAATCTAGGAATTGGAGATCCACATCCAGTATCTTCGGCATCACGTCTAGGAATTGGAGATTTATTAGATGAGGTGACGGCTTTATTTCCAGAGAATTATGAGGGAGATGAGGTTGAGGATGAGAGACCGAAGATTGCAATTGTAGGGAAACCAAATGTTGGAAAGTCTTCGATTGTGAATAAGTTATTAGGAAAAGATAGGGTCATTGTATCGGATATTGCTGGAACTACAAGGGATGCAATCGATACAGCGGTCAAGTTTAATGGAAAAGAATATGTATTCATTGACACAGCAGGACTTCGAAGAAAGAGTAAGATTAAGGAAGAACTAGAGCGATATAGTATTATTCGTACGGTAACAGCGGTGGAACGTGCCGATGTGGTGCTTATGGTAATCGATGCAGTAGAGGGAATTACGGAGCAGGATGCGAAGATCGCAGGAATCGCACACGAGCGTGGAAAGGGTGTCATCATTGTTGTAAATAAGTGGGATGCCATCGAGAAACACGACAAGACCATGAAGGAATATGAGGGTAAGATTCGCCAAGTTTTGGCGTATATGCCATATGCGGAAATCATGTATGTGTCAGCGCTCACAGGGCAGAGATTGCCGAAATTATATGAGATGATTGATGTGGTAATCGAAAATAGCACATTGAGAATTCAAACAGGTGTATTGAACGAGATTATGGCAGAGGCTGTGGCTCTTCAACAACCACCTTCTGATAAAGGAAAACGTTTGAAGTTGTATTATATCACTCAGGTTGCGGTAAAACCACCAACCTTTGTAATCTTTGTCAATGACAAAGAATTGATGCATTTCTCATATACGAGATATTTAGAAAATAAGATTCGGGAAGCGTTTGGATTCAAAGGGACTTCACTGAAATTCTTTATACGCGAACGAAAGGAGAAATAGGCACAGATGGAACGACTGATTTGCTTGGCGATTGGATATGTATTTGGTCTGATTCAAACAGGTTTTATATATGGGAAATTACACCATATCGATATACGGGAACATGGAAGTGGGAATGCGGGAAGTACGAATGCACTCCGTACCCTTGGGAAAAAGGCAGGAGTTATCACATTTTTAGGAGATAGTTTAAAGTGTGTGGCAGCGATTGCTATCACAAGGTTCATCTTCCAGAATACATATCAGGAGACTTTGCCACTATTGTGTATGTACACAGGTGTTGGAACTGTGCTAGGACATAATTTTCCATTTTATTTAAAGTTCAAGGGAGGAAAGGGAATTGCGACAACAGCTGGATTGGCCTTGGCTATTGATTGGAAGGTTGCGATTGTTGCGTGTACCATATTTTTTATTGTTGTTGGGATTACAAAATACGTATCTGTGGGCTCTATTGTGCTGATTACAGTGTTTGCAATTGGAGTTGTGATAAATGGTGTGTTGGGTGTGTTTGCTATGACGACGGGACATATGTATGAGTTATATGCTCTGGTTGCATTTCTTGTGATATTGGCAGTTTATCGACATAAGCTGAATATACAGAGACTGATGAATGGTACAGAGAATAAAATAGGTGCTAAGAAGCAGGAGGCAAGTAATGGCTAAAGTTGGAATGATTGGTGCAGGGAGTTGGGGGACAGCCTTGTCTGTTCTATTAGAAACCAACGGACATGATGTGACCATATGGTCTATCTTAGATGATGAAGTGGAGATGCTGAAGAAGAAAAGAGTACACGCGACAAAGCTACCAGGTGTGGAGTTGTCTGAGAATATTCAGATTACCAATGTCTTGCAAGAGGCGATTGAAGACATGGATTTCTGTGTTTTAGCAGTTCCTTCGCCATTTACAAGAAGCACGGCTAAAATGATGAAACCTTTTGTTCGAGAAGGACAAATTATCGTGGATGTAGCCAAGGGAATCGAAGAAACTACCTTGATGACTCTGAGTGAGCAAATCGAAGAAGAGATACCAAATGCAACAGTCGCAGTATTATCTGGACCGAGTCATGCTGAAGAAGTAGGGAAAAACCTACCGACTACAGTAGTGATTGGGGCAAAAGACATTCAAGATGCAGAGTATCTGCAGCAGATATTTAAGAACGAAACATTTCGTGTATATACAAGCACAGATATCAAGGGAATTGAACTTGGTGGTTCCTTGAAAAATGTCATCGCACTAGCGGCAGGGATAGCCGATGGTCTAGGATATGGAGACAATACCAAGGCAGCGCTCATTACACGTGGCGTGGCTGAAATGGGTCGATTGGGTGTGAAAATGGGTGGTCAATTGGAGACCTTCAATGGATTGACTGGAATCGGAGACTTGATTGTAACTTGTGCAAGTGTTCACAGTCGAAACCGAAAAGCAGGATACCTCATGGGACAAGGAAAAACCATGGAAGAAGCCATGGAAGAGGTGAAAATGGTGGTAGAGGGTGTCTATTCGGCAAAGGCTGCGAAGAAGTTAGGAGAACAATATGACGTGGAACTTCCGATTGTAAATGAAGTGAATGCTGTGTTGTTTGAAGGCAAACAAGCTAGCGAAGCCGTAAGAGATTTGATGATACGTTAAAGGGGGAAAAATGTTAAAATACTTTTATCCAGATGAATATTATAAATCAACCTATGTCATTCCCTTTAAGGAATTGTATAGCCAAGGTGTTCGTGGTGTGATTTTTGATGTTGACAATACTTTGGTTCCCCATGGGGCACCAGCAGATGATCGTGCAAAGAGCTTGTTTGCGAATCTAAAGGAACTAGGATTTTCCTGTTGTTTGATATCGAACAACAAGGAGGCACGTGTGAAGATGTTTAATCAAGATATCGGGGTTGATTATATCTATGACGCGCATAAGCCGTCTACGAAGAATTACAAGAAGGCGATGACGATTATGGGAACCGATGAAAGCAATACGATTTTTGTGGGTGATCAGTTATTTACAGATGTTTGGGGAGCGAAAAGAGCAAATATTAAGAGTTTTTTAGTAATGCCGATGAACCCAAAAGAGGAGATACAAATTGTGTTAAAACGTTATTTGGAGCAAATTGTTCTCAAATCTTATGAGAAACATAAAAATAAGTAGTTGAAAAAAGTTGCAAGTTATTATAAACTATAAGGTAGTGAAGATTAAGGAGGAATACAAATGATTTCAGCAGGAGATTTTAAAAATGGTGTTACACTTCAAATAGAAAACAATATTTTTCAGATATTGGAATTTCAACATGTAAAACCGGGAAAAGGTGCAGCGTTTGTAAGAACAAAACTAAGAAACATTATATCAGGAGCAGTGGTAGAGAAGACTTTCAGACCTACTGAAAAATTTCCAAAAGCTCATATCGAGAGAAAGGACATGCAATACCTATATTCAGATGGTGAACTATATCACTTTATGGATGGGGAGACTTTCGAGCAAATCGCATTGAATGAAGAGGCGATTGGAGATGCTTTGAAATTTGTAAAAGAAAATGAATACGTAAAAATCTGTTCACACAATGGAAACGTATTCGCAGTAGAGCCACCGTTGTTTGTTGAATTGGCAATCATCGAAACAGAGCCAGGATTCAAAGGTGATACAGCACAAGGTGCAACAAAGCCAGCAATCGTTGAGACAGGTGCGACAGTATATGTACCATTGTTTGTTGAGCAAGGTGATGTATTGAAGATTGATACACGTACAGGAGAATACTTATCTAGGGCGTAGTCTTAAATTATAGTAAATATAAGAATGAAACAAAGAGTTATGCATTTTTAACAGGTGTATAGCTCTTTTCATGTAATCGGGAAGAGGGAAGAGATGCAAAATATATTGATTTTTGGAGTTACAGGGGCTTATTATGCTATGATGCTGAAACTTTGTGCGAATACAAAGTTTAATACGAAGATGTTGACAAGTTGTGGTGTCATCGTTGCAATTACATTGGTGTTAAGAATGATGTACATCGTATTGCCAACAACTGGAAGGGTGACCTTGTTATCAGTATTGCCGATTATGGTATTGGCAGTGGTTTATGGAATCAAGCCAGCATTTTACAGTGGAATCGTAGTCGGAATATTAGCGATATTTCTACAACCATCATGGGTTCCGATTCACTGGGCGCAAATCATCGTAGAACATCTCATGTGCTACAGTTGCCTATCGCTTGCGGCAGTATTTGGAACAGATAAGAGATATAAGATATTGTTAGGTGCTCTATTGGCACTTGTAATTAGTATTGTCGGACACGTTTTTGCCGGCGTTGTGTTCTTTGGACAATATGCACCAGAAGGACAAGGAGTTTGGGAATATAGCTTGATAGTGAATGTATCGGCTCATGGACTAGAGAATTTGATGGCGCTTGTAGTGATGGCTGTTTTACCGTTTAGCATCATCAAGAGAAGCGTTGGAGCACGTCAGTAGAAATAAGAGGAGACAGAGTATATGAGTTTTATGAAAGAAGTATTGGAACACTCACGCGAAGCATGGTTGGAGTGTTTTCACAGTGATTTTGTGACAGATGTTGCAACAGATAAGATGAGCGAGGAAGTATTTAAGCATTATATGGTCCAAGACACCTTATATCTCAAGGAGTATGCCAGATCATTTGCAATTGCAATGTATCGTGCATCATCACTAGAGGAGATGAAGGTGTATTATTCGCTGATGAGTTTTGTTAACGAAAGTGAAGGAGCGACAAGATTGGTCTATCTAAATAGTTGGGGGATTAGCCCGGAAGAGGCTGAGGCAGTATCACCAACACCAGTGACTAAAGCTTATTGTGATTTTATGTTAGACATCGCAAAAACAGGAGATGCAGCTGAAATCTTGATGGCAACACTTCCTTGTACCCTAAGTTATTATTGGGTATGGAAGAAAGTGGTAGAAGAGTATGCAGATATCAAACAGATAAAATATTGGGATATGGTTGCAGATTACACTATAGAATCTTTTGGTGTTGCGTGTGAGTTTTTGTGCGCTTATGTTGATAGATTCTGTGCTGACATTAGCGAGGAGAGAAAAGAACATCTTAAAGAGATATTCTACAAGGGCAGTGTGCATGAGATAGAGTTTTGGAAGATGAGTAGTAGACTGTAGTTATTGGGAAAGAGATATAGAGAACAATGTTTGGCGTGAAAGGGGGATGAATATGAATACCTTATTATTTATTGACGATGATAAAGACATGTTGAAGATTACCTCATCTAGCTTTAAGGAGTTGGGGTTTAGAGTATATGTAGCTGATTCGATTGCAAGAGCGATTGAAGTGTTGAGTGAGATGCAACCAGATTGTATTCTGTTAGATGTAATGATGCCTAAGATGGACGGATTTCAGGGATTTTCTCTTTTGAGAGATAAGAGTCAAGCACCGATTATATTTGTTACAGGCAAAATTTCAGAAGACGATAAAGTAAAGGGGTTGATGATGGGGGCGGATGACTATATTGAGAAACCCTTTAGCACGAGGGAATTACATGCTCGCATACTTACGTCTATTCGAAGAGCGCAACCAATATCTAATAATATTCGTTTTTTTCCGCCGTTAGAAATTGATATCGTCGAAAAATCAGTAAGTTGTAATGGATAAAATCTACAACTCACTGCTCCAGAATATGAAATACTCCATTTTTTTATAATGAATAGAGGTGAGTTGCTTACCTACGAAGCGATAGGTAAACAAATCTGGGGAACCTATCAAGAAGGAGATCGTCCTTCGATCATGGTGAATGTATCTCGATTAAGAAAAAAATTAGGTGTAAATATAATGGCAGCAGAACTAATCGAGACGGTATGGGCTAAGGGATATTGTTTTGTCGGTAAGGAGGCGAGTGAAAGAAATGAAGTTTGAAGAACCAGATATTAATGAAATTGATACTCTTACCGCTAAGATCATTGATACAAGTATAGAGTTAGAGCGAGTCAATAAAAAATTGGTGGATTCAGAAAAAGCGAGAATCCGTATTTTAGAAAATATATCACATGATCTAAGAGCACCAACTGCTGCAATGAGAGGTGCAGTGGATCGCTTGCTGAATGGAAATCCAGACGAAGAAGAGAAGTTGTACCTGCTTCAGGCAGTGGATGGTAGATTGAAGTCATTAGAGCAATTAATTGGTGAATTGTATTTTTCCCAAAAGCTTAATCAACCAGAATTTAAAATAGAGAAGCAAGAAGTGGATATAGGAGTGTTCTTGGAAGAATATGTAATCCAATTAGAAGTATCGGATGTTTTGGGAGCTAGAAAATGTAGCCTCATAAATCTAGTGCAAGAGAATGTGAAGATAGATTTGGACATTCAATTATTTTTAAGGGTGTTAGATAACTTGATAAGAAATGCAATTGAACATACAGAGGAGCAAGACCATATCCAGATTACCTTAAAATATGAAGCAAAAGGGGTTCAACTTATAGTTGAGGATAATGGAGAGGGAATTAGTGCAGATGACTTGCCCTTTATATTTGATAGAACATTTACAACGTCAAAAGCGAGAACACCAGAAAAATCAGGTAGTGGATTGGGTCTATATATTGCGAAGACAATTGTAGAAAAACAAAATGGAAGCATTCAGTGTGAGAGTGTTTTAGGTGAGTATACTAGGTTTATTATTAGTTTATAAATAAGTATTGATTTATTCGGATAAATCATCTATTCTGTAGGGTGTGAGTAATTGATTGAAGAGAACTAGTCGATATGTAGGAGATGAGAATGGGTAAAAATGTAAAGGCACGTGGTGTGAGACGAAAGTTACACGATATAAAAGATAACCGACAAGCATTTAAGTGGGTTATGGAGCAGACGAAACCACATATGAAATCATTGATGGGGATTATGGTAATTAGTCTTTTACAAAGTGGGGCATCACTGGGGATGATGCTTTTTGCAAGAAATATTATTGATGGGGCAATATCAAGTGGAGTGAATTATAATAATGTGATTCTGTATGGAATGGTGATTGTGGCTTCATTAACACTTACGGCAATGAATAGTATTGTGACGGTTATGGTGAACGAACGATTTGCCTTTTCAATTAGAATCAAGGTATATGATTCAGTTATGAAATCCGCATGGAAAGAGATTTCGAAATACCATAGTGGAGATATTGTTACCCGATTGTCTAGTGATATAGAGATTGTCGCAACTGGGGTGGCGGAAGTGATTCCGAGTATCTTTTCATTAGGAGTTAATCTAATCGTAGCATTTGGTGCATTAGCGTTTTTCGATATTAAAATAGCTTTATTTGCATTGTTCTTGGGACCGATTAGTGCACTAATTGGAATAATTACAGGAAAAAAAATGCGACCAATTCAAAATAAGATTCAACAATCAGAATCAAAATACAAATCATATATGCAAGAAAGTGTGGAGAACCTTGTTGTGTATAAAGCTTTTAATGCACAAGAAATTGCAAATACGACAATATCCCAGTTGCGTAAAGAGAGATTGTATTGGGTAAAGAAGCGTCAAAATATTAGCGCTATTTCTGGTGCATTCTTAGGAGGAAGTTTTCAACTTGGGTATGTAGTGGCCTTAGTGTATTCGGCAGGACAACTGTCTAGTGGAGTGATTAGTTATGGAACCATGACTATGTTTATTCAATTGGTGTCTCAAATTCAAGCTCCAGTGGTAGGATTGTCGAAATTATTACCAAGGGTAGTGGCTATCGCTGCATCTGCTGCACGAGTGATAGAGATTAATGAGATCGAAGCAGAAAACCAGAGTCTAGAGATAAAAGAAGTGAATGGATTAGGGATTAAGGCAGAAGACATTACCTTTGCATATGGAAGTGAAGTAATACTAGAAAATGCTAGTGTAGATATAAATAAAGGCGAATTTGTAGCGATGATGGGAACTTCTGGGATAGGAAAAACTACTTTTATACGCCTCTTGATGGCTTATCTTACTCCGGATAAAGGAAGCCTGAAAATCTGTTCCGCAGAGGGCGAGGAAAAGGATATAAATGCAGGCGTAAGAAAATACATCTCTTATGTCCCACAGGGGAATACATTGATTAGCGGAAGGATTATAGATAATATTCGAGTGGGATGCAAGGAGATTAGTGAGGAAGAAATTTGGGAATTACTAAAGGTAGTGTCCGTAGATGAGTTTGTGAGAAGCACGCCACAAGGATTGTATACAGTAATCGGAGAAAAAGGGCTTGGGATTTCAGAGGGGCAAGCACAGAGAATCTCTATATGTAGGGCTTTAGCAAAGAAAGCTCCTATACTGATTCTAGACGAAGCTACCAGTGCACTAGACGAAGCGACGGAAATAGCAGTGTTGCAGCACCTGAGAGAACATACAAAAGGATTAACCTGCTTATTGATTAGCCATAGAAAAAGCATTATGAATTATTGCGATAGATGTATACGAATCAAAGATAAGAAAATAGTGATTGATAGTAATTAATATTTGGATGGGAGAGAAGAATGTCAGCAATATGGGGATGTGTGGATTTCGAATCTACAGAAAAACAAAGGGATATCAGTACTGCGATGCAAAGTGTATACGAAGGGTATCGGATTGATCGTTATGAAGTGTTAGAAGAAGAGAATGTGATCATGGGATGCGGACTTCAGTATATTAAAAGATGGTCACACAAAGATCAATTACCGGTTGTTGATCGAGATATGCGGGTGGTATTTACAACGGATTGTGTCATTGATAATAGAAGAGAATTGATGCAAAAATTAAAGGTGGATGATGCGGAAATTCCAGATGGAGCACTACTATTCCGCGCTTATCAACGCTGGGGACCACAGATGGGAGTTCACGTATTTGGAAGTTATTCTTATGCAGCTTATCATATGGATACAAAAAAGTTAATATTAGGAGTAGATTACATAGCATCTCGGACCTTGTATTACCAAAGGGTTGGGGCGAAACTCTACTTTGGGACAAGGATGGATTCAATTTTGGCTGGTAGCAAGAAGAAAGCGTTGAATGAAGAGTGGCTAGGCATATATCTTGCATTAGAGCAGCTGGCCATTCTTTCAAATCCAGAGGATACTGTGTATGCAGATGTCTTTCGATTGGAAGCTGCCCATTATTATGTGATTGATAAGCACTCAGTGGAAAAGGTGCTTTATCGAGATGTGAGTCAAGTTGAACCATTGCAACTAGGAAGTGACGAGGAATATTGTGCGAAGTTTCGCGAACTCTTTCAACAATGTGTAGAAGAGAGCATAGACGGAGTTTGTGGAGAGCCAGGTTCCATGCTATCAGGTGGGTTTGATTCTACAACAACCACTGCATGGGCTGCAAAAGCCTTAGAAAAAGAGAATAAGAATATTTATGGATATACATATGTGCCGATTGATGGATATCAAACTAAGATTAATACAAAATATTATGTTCCAGATGAGACAGAGAAGGTGCGAGAATTTGCTTCTTTATATTCTAATATTAAAACAAATTTTATAAAAAAACCGGAAGAAAATGGATTCACAAACATGAGGGAAATTCTAGAAACATATGAATCACCATATAAATCTATTACAAACTTAGGTTGGATTCACGGGTTATTTAAAAGGATAGGGGACGACGGAAGAAAGATTGTTCTCATTGGACAGATGGGAAATATGACTATCTCGTTTGGTAGAACAACGGAGATTTATATACAGGAGTTGGTTAGACAAAAGAAATTTTTGAAGGCGTTAAAAACTGCCAATAGACTAGCGAAGAAGAAACGATATAGTAGGAAAAAATATTTTCCATACCTATTCAAGGAGATGTTTGGGAAAATAAAGGAAGATGATAACTATCTTGAAAAAGGTTTATTAGGTGCAGAGAAAGCAAAAATGTTGCAGATAGATTATAATGATAAGCGAATAGAAACGAATGGACCGGCAGATAAATACAAGCGTCTTTCGTTTCAGGAGTACAGACAATTAGCGGCTAATTCAATTTCCTATGCCCACATTGCAGATTATGATTGTGGGATGTCACTAAAACAAGGGTTTCTAGTGCGAGATCCGTCCAAAGATGCACGGATGTTGATGTTCTGTAATTCGCTACCGATAGAGTGCTTTACCAATGAGAAGTTGGAGACGCGTAGATTGGTTCGAATTTATTGCAAAGACCTCCTACCGCAATCATTCTTGCCAGAAACAGCTCCTCGTGGGGTGCAAAGTTCTGATTGGAGAGAGCGAATTGAACCCATATGGGATGAAGTGTATCAAGACATTGCTAGAGTGTTGTCCCATGAAAGGGTACGGGAGTTTCTAGATGAAAAGCAATTACTAGATATGTTGGAAAAATACAAAGTGATTCCTGAAGATGATTTGTATGGATATGAATTTCGTAAAATAGGAATAGTATATTTGATGGGAGTGTTTTTAGAGAAAAATAATTATTTCTAACAAATATGTTAGAAATACATTGTTGCTAAAAAAATATGTTATATTACTAGCTGTAATAAAAAAATAAAGGAGGAAGAATAACATGAAAAAAACATGGGAAAATCCAACAATTGAAACAGTTGAAATCAGTGAAACATCTTTTGAATGGTTCAAATTTGGAAATGATACAGGATGTTTTGATGTGCCACTAGTAGGTGATCAGATTTGTCCTGAGTCTTAAGAGGAAGACTCTTTGTCTTAGGATTAAGATGAGAAGCATTAAAAAGAGAAGAGAGTCACATATTCCACATAGTAGTGGTAAATATGTAGACTCTTTTCTTATTCAGTAGCAATTGTTTTGGTTTGATTATATGTGGCATGGATGATAAAAATCTTGCAAATCATGGTATAAAGTGCTATAGTTTATGCTAGTGGTGTGAAATGCGAGTGGTTTACATAGATTAAGAAAAATCAAAATTGCAATATAGAAAAGAAGGATATAAAGTATAGTTTAATGATAGGAAGGGATGAAGAGATTATGAAGATTACAGTTGTCGGAACAGGATATGTGGGATTATCGCTTGCAGTGCTTTTGGCTCAAAAAAACGAAGTGACTGCACTTGATGTGATTCCTGAAAAAGTAGAGTTGATAAACAACCGGAAATCGCCGATACAGGATAAAGAACTTGAAGAATGTCTCGAAACAGAAAAATTAAATTTAACAGCAACTTTGAATGCCAAAGAAGCATATGATGGCGCTGAGTACATCATTATTGCTACGCCAACAAATTACGATCCAGTTAAAAATTATTTTGACACATCTATTGTTGAAAAAGTTATTGTTGAAGTAGTTAAATACAATCCGACGGCAGTCATGGTTATAAAATCGACTATTCCCGTAGGGTTCACAAAAATGGCAAGAGAGAAATATGGTGCTCGCAATCTTATTTTTTCTCCAGAATTTTTGAGAGAGAGTCGTGCTTTATATGACAATTTCTATCCAAGTAGAATTATTGTTGGGACAGATACAGCGGATATAGAGTTGAAAGAAAAAGCACAACAGTTTGCGAAACTCCTAGAAGAAGGGGCGAAGAAAGAAGTTGTGGAGATTCTTATTATGGGATTTGTAGAAGCAGAGGCTGTAAAGCTTTTCTCTAATACATATCTTGCACTTCGTGTTGCTTTTTTTAATGAGCTTGATACATATTGTGAAAAGAAAGAACTAAAAACGTTAGATGTTATCAATGGGGTGGGTCTAGATCCGAGAATTGGCAATCACTACAATAACCCTTCTTTTGGATATGGAGGGTATTGCTTACCAAAAGACACGAAACAACTTCTGGCAAATTATGAAGATGTGCCACAAAATATTATGACAGCGATTGTTGAATCAAACAGAACGAGAAAAGACTTTATTGCAGATAAAGTCCTAGAAATTGCGTGTGGTTTGGGTGACAATGCTAGCTTAGATGAAAATAATGGTACTTTACCGACAGTGGGAATTTATAAGCTTGCAATGAAGTCTAATAGTGATAACTTCCGACAAAGCTCCATCCAAGGAGTTATGAAAAGGTTAAAAGTGAAGGGCGCAAAAATTTTAGTGTACGAACCTTCGATTAAAGATGAAGAGCAATTTATGGGGAATGAAATTCTGAATGATTTAACAAAATTCAAAAGTGTTTGTAAGGTCATAATTGCGAATAGGTACGATGAAAACTTGGATGATGTTAAAGAAAAAGTCTATACCAGAGATCTGCTGGGGAGGGATTAACAAGCATGAGAATTGCTATGCTAGGACATAAGAGAATTCCTTCGAGAGAGGGTGGAATAGAAGTAGTTGTCGAAGAACTTGCGGTCAGGATGGTAAACCGTGGTGCAGATGTTACCTGTTATAATCGAAAAGGAAAGCATGTATCTGGAAAAGAATATAGGAATGAACAGAGTATAAATGAATATAAGGGTGTCAAGATTAAGCGAGTCTTTACGATAGATAGACGAGGATTAGCGGCTATGACCTCCTCTTTTTTCGCAGCACTGAGAACTGCCGTTTCTAAATATGATATTGTGCATTTTCACGCAGAAGGACCTTGCGCAATGATGTGGATTCCCAAATTGTTTGGGAAAAAATGTGTTGCGACTATTCATGGGCTTGATTGGCAACGAAGTAAATGGGGTGGATTTGCTACCAAGTATATTAAATTTGGAGAGAAAACAGCTGTAAAAAACGCAAAGCAGATTATTGTACTTAGCAAAAATGTTCAGAAGTACTTTAAAGATACTTATGGCAGAGATACAATTTTTATCCCAAATGGAGTAAGCAGGCCTAGGATATTAGAAGCTGATATAATAACAAAAACATTTGGACTGAAAAAAGATGAGTATATTTTATACCTTGGAAGGATTGTACCAGAAAAAGGTGTGAAATACCTAGTAGAAGCATTCAAGGAAGTCAAAACCAATAAGAAACTTGTTATTGCTGGTGGTTCGAGTGATAGTGAAGAATTTTTTTCTGAAATAAGAAATCTATCGAAGGACGATGACCGTATTGTTTTTACAAATTTTGTAAGTGGCTCGACATTGGATGAACTGTATAGCAATTCTTATATTTATACTTTGCCGTCAGACTTAGAGGGGATGCCATTAAGCTTACTCGAAGCTATGAGTTATGGGAACTGTGTCTTGGGGTCTGATATTGATGAAATTGCAGAGGTAGTGGAAGATAAAGCTGTACTTTTTAAAAAATCTCAAATTGAAGATTTAAAAGAGAAGTTGCAGAATTTGTGTGACAACCCAGAAATAGTGGATAAATATAAAGCTGTTGCAGTTGATTTCATCTGCAACAAATATAGTTGGGACGATATTGTGGGAAAAACTTTGAAAATATATGAGGGAATACAATGAAAATTTTGATGGTAAATAAGTTTCTTCATCCAAATGGAGGTTCTGAAACTTATATATTTAAATTAGGTGATTATCTAAAGTCTATAGGGCATGAAGTGGAATACTTTGGGATGGAGCATGAAAATCGTGTTGTCGGAAATAGTGCAAAAGCTTATACATCTAATATGGATTTCCATAATGCAAGCAAAATGGATAAACTAGTCTATCCCGTAAAAACGATTTATTCGATTGAAGCGAGAAAAAAAATAAGTCTTGTCCTAGAAAAATTTGATCCGGATGTTGTGCATATTAATAATTTTAACTTTCAGCTGACCCCAAGTATTATTTTAGAAGTTGACAGATACAGAAAAAAGAAAGGTAAAAAAATCAATCTTATCTTTACAGCTCATGACTCGCAGTTAATCTGTCCCAACCATATGATGAACAATCCTCAAACCGGTGAAAATTGTGAGAAGTGTATCGGTGGGGGATTTGTTAACTGTATCAAAGGTAAGTGTATCCATGGGTCCACTGCTAAGAGTGCAATAGGCGCAATGGAGGCATACTTTTGGAAAATTAATGGAGTTTATAAAAGTATTGATACTATCATCTGCTGCTCGAATTTCATGAAGAGAAAAATGGATACGAATCCTATTTTTGCAAAAAAAACGGTAGCACTTCATAATTTTGTTGATGGGATTTCTACAGATAAAAAAAATAAGAAGAACTATGTCTTATATTTCGGTCGTTTTTCAAAGGAAAAAGGAATTGATACACTTATAAAAGTGTGCAAAGAGCTTCCGAATATTAATTTTATTTTTGCAGGAACAGGCCCACTTGAAGATGAAATTACAAGAGTTTCGAATATTAAAAATGTAGGATTTCAATCAGGAGAAAATCTGGAAACTCTCATAAAAGAAGGTATGTTTAGCCTTTGTCCTTCCCAGTGTTATGAAAATTGTCCTTTCTCTGTTATGGAGAGTCAATTATATGGAACACCGGTCATTGGAGCAGATATTGGAGGAATTCCTGAACTTATTTCAGTGGGAAAAACAGGTGAACTATTTGAAAGTGGCAATAGCAATGAACTAAAAAAAATGATAAATAAACTTTATGATAATGTAGACTTGCTCGCTGAGTATACAGAGAACTGCCATAATGTTAAATTTGACACGGCAAAAGAATATGTAGATAAGTTGATGACTTACTACAAGTCATAATACAAGGATTGATAATATATTGTTTTTGAGCGAAGAATGGAGAGAGATGAATGAAGAAATTGAATGGTACCGTTATTGTAACCTATCGATGTAATGCACGTTGCAATATGTGCAATAGATACAAAGCGCCCTCAAAACCAGAAGAAGAAATTACGATAGAAGCAATCAAAAAGCTTCCAGAGATGTACTTTACCAATATTACGGGTGGAGAACCTTTCATCAGAACTGATTTGAAAGAAATAGTTCGAGAATTGTATAAAAAATCAGATAGAATCGTTATCTCTACCAATGGGTTCTTTACTGACAGAATCGTAGAGATGTGCAAGGAGTTTCCAGATATTGGTATAAGGATTTCTATCGAGGGTCTAGAACAAACGAATAATGAGATACGAGGCCTCGACGATGGATATAAAAAAGGGTATGAAACTCTTAAGAAGTTGGTTGACATGGGAATGAAGGATGTTGGATTTGGAATGACAGTTCAAGATGCTAACGCAAAAGATTTGGTACCTCTTTACAATATTTCCAACGATATGAATATGGAGTTTGCAACGGCTTCATTACATAACAGTTTTTATTTTGTCGAAGCGAAAAATATTATCAAAGATAGACCAATGGTCGCAAAGGAGTTTGAGCGTTTAATCAATGAACTTCTAAAATCAAACAGTCCTAAAAAATGGTTTAGAGCATATTTCAATCATGGCTTAATCAACTATATTTATGGACAGCCTAGGCTTTTACCTTGCGATATGGCCTTTGACACATTCTTTATTGATCCATATGGAGATGTAATGCCTTGTAATGGAACGAAGGATAAAGAAGTTATGGGAAATATTCACAACTATAAAAACTGGGAAGAATTATGGGTCAGTGAACAAGCAGAATCAGTTCGCTCAAAAGTTAGAGGGTGTGATAGAGCGTGTTGGATGATCGGCTCCGCATCACCTGCAATAAAAAAATATATGCCAAAACCAGCAGCTTGGGTGATGAAACATAAGTTTTTAAAATACTTTAGCAAGAATAAGTATTCTATGTTTGAAAATAAAGTAGTACGAGATTATAGAGATGGAAAAGTTACGAAAGAGGAATTAGATAAACTTTCAACTTTTGATTTTAACGCAGTAATCAATGATGGTTTGTCAGATGTTTCGAGAGAACAACTCAAGGACAAGACAGGTGAAGAAATTGTTGATGCAGATATTGCAAAGCAGTTAGACACCTAATCTTAAGGGTGGAAGGAAAGAACACTCATGAAAATATTAATTATAAGAACTGCTCCCAATAAAGTCAAATTCAATTTATATAACTTGCAAGAAATAGGACTTGCAAAAGCATTGATTCGTAGAGGTCATAGCTGTGATGTTATGTATTATACTGATGAAAAAGATTACGCTCAGGAGTTAGAATTTGATAGTAGACATAAATTAAATATTCTATGGATGCGTGGGTTTGGCGCTTTTTATGAAGGGGTTTATCCTTCACTTTGCAAAATTGCTAAAGATTATGACATTCTTCATATTAGCGAGTATTTGGGTTTTACTTCTTGTTGGCTCAATCGCAAATACAAAGATAAATGCATCAATTATCATGGACCTTACTATTGTGTTGAAAATAAGGGAGATATTATGAAAGCGCGTGTTTTAGACACATTGTTGCTTCCGTTTTCAAGGAAAAGCAATATGATTGTTGCAACAAAAAGCGTACTCGCTACAGATTACATACAATCTAAAGGGATAAGTGATGTTACGACGGTTGGTGTTGGTTTAGACATTTCTTGTTTTCTCAATGAAATAGAAGGAATTAGTGAGCAGGAATTTATAAAAGGACTTCTCAAAAAAGGTGAAAATGAGAAGTATTTGCTATATATCGGTGCGATTGAGGAAAGACGGAACACACTTTTTTTACTTGATTTGATCAAAAAAATCCGTTCTAGTTTGCCTCGGACTAAACTAGTTCTTGTCGGAAGTGGCAAGGCTGACTACACAGATTTATGCAAACGTAGAATAGAAGAATTGGGCATATCAAGTAGTGTTATGTGGTGTGACTATTTAGAACAAAAGTACTTGAAAGCAGTATATGAGATTTCAGATGTGTTCCTATTGCCAACGAGATATGAGATATTTGGAATGGTTTTACTAGAGGCAATGTTTTTTGGACTGCCGACATTCACAACCTATAACGGTGGGTCCGCAACTTTGATAAACAAAGACAATGGCTATATTTTTAATAATTTGGATATAGATATTTGGAGCAGAGAAATAATTAGTGTGTTGAAATCATCTGAACGATATCATGAAATATCAAGAAATGCGACGAAACTTATCAAAGAAGAATACACGTGGGATGCTTTAGCAGAGAAGTTTGAAAATCTGTATTTAAAGAGGATTTTAATAAAATAGTAGGTGGATTGAATGAATATAATTTTTTATCAAGTTAAAACACAATACTCAAATGCAGGTGATGCGCTTATCAATCGTGCTTTGATAGAGGAACTGCGAAATCATGGAGATATTTATGCCAATTGCAAAGGTGTTCCTAAAAAATTTATAGAGGAGTTGGGAATTGAAAAAGAAGAAAAGCTGTCCTTTAGAGAAGCGTCGTTTTGTTTGAGAATACTTAAATGTGCTATCGAATCTATATTTAGAAAAAATAAAGTGTATATTTTTTCTGGGTTGGGTGATATGCACGGAGGCAGTAAAAAACGAGCCATAAAGAATATTATCTCTGGAGTTATATCGGGAATATATCGTGTTTTTGGTGTAAAAACAATAAGAATCGGTCGATCGATAGGTGTAATTACAAAGGATATGAAAATTTCTGAAAAAATTCGTGACAGGTTTACCACGTATTCTTTTGTTAGGGACAGCATTTCCTTAGAAACTTGTAAGAGAATGGGGAGTAAAAAAGCCGAATTTTGCCCAGATATGTCATGGCTTTACAAAGGGTTAGAAACACCTAAACAAAATGAAAACACAAATGTAATGTTAAACTTTAAAGAGACTTCATATGGAGAGAAAAATGAAGAATATACTAAAACATTGATTGAAAAAATCGATTTATCTCTGAAAGCACTTACAGAAAAACTGGGTACAAATCTTAAGATTACAATTGCATATCAAGTTGAAGCTGATCAAACTTTTTCTAGTAAATTATACGAAGAATTAAAAGAGCGATATGATGTGGTTTTTAATTCTGATAGGATACACTTGGACACTGCTGAGAAGATATATTGCAATTTTTCGTATCATCTAAGCAATAGATTGCATTCCATTTTATTAGGTCATAAGTATGGGTCATTGCCTATTGCATTATTGGATAAAAAAAATCATCTAAAAATCTCAGCCTTGATGCAAGACTGCGAGTTGGATGATTTGATGATTGATATATTCACTGATAATGTGATAGAAAAAGTTGGTTACATAGTTCAAAATAATAAGAAGTTATATACTAAACTAGTTAAATGTGAGCAAGAGCAAAGGCGTGAGATAAAAAAAATATTAAAAATAATTTTTAGAAATAAAAGGAACTAATATGAGTGAAAAGAAAAGATTACTAAAGAACACCTTGTATATTGCGATGGGGAGTTTTGGAGCAAAGGCAATTTCTTTTATTTTATTACCCCTTTACACATCCATTCTAACCACTGCTGAATATGGAACATATGACTATATCATAGCGGTTGGGGCGTTTTTATTGCCAGTGGTTTCTCTTTCTGTCCATGAAGCAATGTTTCGGTTTATTATTGAAAAAGGTTCTGATGAAACAGAATTTAAAAGGACAGTGTCCAATGCTTTTTTTACGACATGTATTGGAATAGTCGCACTAACAATGGTAATGCTTGGGTTAGATTGGCTACTTGATGTTGAATATTGCTACTATATTTTGATTTATGTAGTAATGACTTGCTTATATAATTTTTCGAATTATCTATTAAGGGGACTTGGCGAGATGAAGTTTTATGCTGTCAATTCTTCTATTAAGAATATTTCACAACTTGTCTTAAACGTTCTTGCAGTAGCTTTTTTTAGATGGGGGGTTGAGGGACTGCTTTTTTCAATGTGCATTTCAGAGATGGCGGCGTTTGGTTTTGTTTTTGTGAAAAAGAAAATTTGGACTCAGATTGATACTTCTTATATATCCAGAAAAGTGATTATTGAGCAATTAAGATACTCACTTCCTCTTATTCCAAATTCAATTTGTGCACAAATAATATATCTTTCTGATAGAGTTATTGTGAGTATGTTTATGGGGGTTTCGGCAAATGGAATTTATGCGATTTCATATAAGTTTCCAAGTTTAGTTGAAACAATATATCATTACTTCTATAATGCATGGAGTGAAAGTGCATCACGAGTGATTGATAGAGGAGAAATAGAAGCAAAAAAATACTATCAATCCTTGTATCAAACCATGGATAATATAGTATTTAGTTTGATTATACTCATGGTAGCGGGAATGCCGATCTCGTTTAGGGTTTTCATTCAAGGTGATTATGTAGAAGGATTTATTTTTGTCCCACTACTGATGATATCTATGTATTTTCATTCGTTAGCGCAATTTTACTCGGGAATCTTCGGGGCACTTAAGAGAACAAAAATAATAGCACAAACAACTATGATTTCTGCGATTGTTAATGTTGGAGTGAATCTTCTTCTTATTCAATTCATTGGGCTTTATGCGGCTGCAATTTCGAGCTTATTGGCGAATGTGGTTTTGGTGATTCTTAGAGGCATTAATCTGAGGGACTACATAGAAATTAAAATTGATATAAAACAAATTGTTTGGAAAATTACTATTTTAGTGGCTCTATGCTTTTTATTCAGCTACGATAATGTGATTAAGATTGTTAGTTCGATAATAGTTTCTCTAGCATATGCTGTTATTACAAATAGGAAAATTTTGAAAACAGTGTTAAATAAGAAGGGTAAGTATAACTAGTTGTCGTGTATAACGATCAACATTCTAGAAAGGAGATTTGCTAGTTTGGCAAAATTACTTATGAGTTATGAATTTTTATATTTGTTAGAAGTGATGGATGCTACCATAAATAAAAAAGAGCTGTTTCATCCATCTCATGACATTGATTTCTGCAAGTTTGTAGAACTTTCAGAAAACCATATGGTATCATCGATCATATATCCTACAGTGTCTAAGGTTGCGTCATCACTTGATATATCTACAGAATTATTGGGGCGATTAAAGAACTATACTTTGCGTCATGGTATGGCACAAATGAGAAAAAAATCATACCTGCTTGAAGTCTTAAAAGAATTTAATAAGCATGATATTCCTATGATTTTATTAAAGGGACCGATTATTGCGGAACTCTATCCAGTTCCTAGTGCACGTATTTCTGTGGATTCTGATATTTTTATTAGAGTAGAGGATGAAGAACGTGTAAGGTTGCTTCTCACGCAAGAGCTTTCCTATGTGGCGGAAACGAATCCATCCGAAGTCTATGTGCTAACTTATCACCGAAAGGATTATCATATAGAGGTGCACTCTTCTCTTTGGGAAGATGATAAAGGGGAGCGCTATGATAGACTTACAAGCCTGGGGATAGATAGCTTTGATAATATTGAAATGATTGAAGTTAATGGAATATCTACTAGAACTATGACTATGACAAATACTTTAGTTTACTTGTTTTACCATATGGTTAAGCATTTTATGATTAAAGGTATGGGGATAAGATATTTAAGTGATATAAGTCTTTTTATTTCAAATTATCACGGTGAGATTGATTTTGATATGTTTTGGAAATCTATGGACATTCTTGGATATCGTACTTTTTGCATAGACTTCCTTATATTAAGTTACAATTTCTGCTCACTTGATTTGAATATGATAGGTGGATTGAGTGAGAATGATAAAACTAAAAATATAAATGAAAAACTTCTTTTGGATATTGAAGAAGGTGGACATAGCGGATGCTCCACTCCTACGCGAGATGGAGCTACAGGTATTTTGTGGAATTATTATATCAATCAGAATTTAGTTTCGTCCAAAAAAATGAACTTATTCACATATCTTCAGCTGTTTATTAATAAATGTAAAGCAAGACGCCCAGAGAACAAAACAGATAAAATTTATTCAAAGTATATATGGATAAGAGGATTTCAATATTTTTGTTATTTGGTGTCGACACAAAGAAAGAGGCGAGATGAACGGGGTGAATTTAAGGATATTGTCGATACTGCAAAAAAACGTGTAGATTTAATGAAAAATTTAAATCTATTTTCATAAAGGATGATTTATATGTTGAACAAAGAGAAGAACAATAATAAGGTAATAAAGATAGCAAAAATTACACCGTGGTTGATATCCTTTTTAATTGTTTTGTTTTCTGTGATAATGTCTTCGATGGAAAATGCTGAATCACAGTTTTTGTCACAAGGATTTGCACGTGAAGTTCAAAGGACAATGGTAGAGTTCGCTTCATATTCACGCAATGCTACTAATTTTGAAATATATGAGGCTGTAAACTTTGTCTTAAGAAAATTAGCTCACATGTTTATTTTTTACCACATATTTATTATATTATCAGTATCATTCAGAACCCTGTTTAAAAGTATATGGATTTCGATGGCAGTTTCATATGTAACTACTTTAATATTAGCGATTTTAGATGAAGTACATCAAATTTTTGTTAGCGGAAGAACCGCCTCTTTCACTGATGTTATAATTGATATGACTGGCGTGTTTCTAGCGTTTTTAACATTAATTACTATTATCATATTAAGTAAATTTATTAAGTTTCTTTCTTTGGGGTGGAAAACAGATGAAAAAAGCATAAATACAGAATCGGTGTGACTTACATATGACCGAATAGTATTATGGTAACAAAGTAGGTGATTTATCAATGTATAATTTGTGTAAAATAAATTGACAATTCATGGTAAAACTGATAGAGTTAAGATTGTTATGTTTATGGAAAATAAAAGTATTTCATCAACATAAAATAGGGGACAGTTAAAAAGGAATGGGGGGACAGTATGAATAAACGTAATGAATTTGCAAATTTTGATGTTGAACGAGTATTTATTGATGTGACGTTAATTGCATTTTCCTATTTTTTATCCACGCACATTTATCATTTCACAAAAGGTTTGTTTTTAAGTGTGGAACACTTATCGTTCTTATTGGTGTATTGTATAATTTATATATTGTCAATGTTTTGGCATAGAATGTATAATATAACAACTTTTTTTTATATTGATAGAATTATAAGAAGGGTTTTTGCTTCCTGTTTACTTGCCTCAGGTTCAGTTTCTTCAATGGTTTTTATTGCGGATCAGATTGATGTAAGTAGATATTTCTTTTTGATTTTTTCTGCTGTAAATTTTGCTTTTTTACTTAGCATTCAACTGTTGTACAAAGTGCTTAAGACATATAAAGTAGGGAATGGGTATACACATGTGCTATTTGTTGGAACTGAGAAAGCATATAACCGATATATAGAATTCGCACAGAAAACATCGAAAAAAGTTAAAGTGGATTTTTTTGTTGATTTTAAAGATGAAAGACTACAGACAGAAGAGACGTTTGAAAATATGATTTTAAGTAATAGAGTGGATGAAGTTGTGTTTGTTCAAGATAATTCTATTCAACCCACATATGATGTGGAAGCACTTCTTAGAGTGTGTTCGTCAGTTGGGTTGGTTTCTAGTGTACTCTTAAGTTCTATTAAAATAGAGAACACATATCACTATGTAAGTAGTTTAGGACCGATTCCGATGATTACGTATCACAATAAATCGCTAGATTCATTCCAGATTTTTGCGAAATCTGCTATGGATATTGTAGGCTCTTTGCTTGGATTAATTATATTCTCGCCAATATTACTTATAACTGCAGTTGCAATCAGGATTGAGTCAAAGGGACCAATTTTATTTAGACAGACAAGAGTTGGTATGAATGGCAAGCGGTTCACTATTTATAAATTCAGATCTATGTATGAAGACGCAGAAGAACGTAAAAAAGAACTTATGGCACAAAATAAAATGGCTGATGATAAAATGTTTAAAATTGATAATGATCCAAGGATCACAAAGGTTGGGCGATTTATTAGAAGGACTAGTATTGATGAATTGCCGCAGTTAATAAATGTAATTAAAAGAGATATGAGTTTGGTTGGAACACGGCCACCTACAGTAGATGAGGTAGCGAACTATAAAAGACATCACCATAGAAGGATTAGTATTACTCCAGGTATAACTGGGATGTGGCAAACGAGTGGCAGAAGTGATATTTTAGATTTTGAAGATGTTGTAGAACTAGATACAAAGTATATTGACAATTGGTCGATTTGGCTTGATATCAAACTTATTTTCAAGACAGTCTTTGTTGTTTTTGATCGAAGGGGTGCAGTTTGATTTATCTATATTAACAAGATGCAGGGAGGTATTATGTGAAGTATTACAAGGTTTATAATCAGAAAGTAATGTCGGAGATTTTGCTACCTGAGGTTACAGAAATAGAAAAGCCTGATAATATAGATGTTGAAATATTAATTTCTAATAGTTATACAGATATTAGTGAAAATGAAGGCACTGTGCATATTGCTAATACTTCACCAACTTGGTTTTTTTGTAGTTTGACAGAGAAGCATTTTGTATTTAATGTTCAAGCAATTAATTTTGAGATTACCGAAGGGAATAAAATAAGTGTATTTGTACCGACGGAGTATGAGGACGATAAATTAAGAACCTATATTTTAGGGACGGCATTTGGGGTCATCATGATGCAAAAAGGATTTATTCCGATTCACGCAGCTTCAATAGAAAGCAAAAAAAAAGCAATACTACTTGCTGGATTTTCAGGAGCTGGAAAATCAACTTATCTAGAACACTTAATTCAAAGAGGGTATAAATTTTCCGCAGATGATGTATCAATGTTATCCTTTGAAAATGATAGCCCTCAGATTTATCCTGCTTATCCACAGAGAAAAACTGCAAAAGATACCTTGGATAAATTACAAGTAGATTCATCAAGCTATGAACTGATTTATGAAAGTGGGAAAGAAAAATGTTTAGTGAGAGAGTTAGATTCATGGTATAAAACGATATTACCCCTTAAATCTATTGTAGAAATCATTCCAATGCGTGGAGAAGTGGAAGCAGGTTTTAAACCATATTTAGAAAGAGTAGATGGGATAGCTGCTTTAAATGTTGTGCGAAGGCAGCTTTATAGAAAACAATTTTATGAAAATAGTAATGTTTTTACACCAGAAATGATGAAAATGTTATTATCAACACTGAAGGATATTTCAGTTTATAGATTGATTCGGTCAGATGATTCTGAGTGTATAGACGAATGTGTGGAGCTGATAAGAGAAGTGTTATAATATTTAATGAAGGAAAGGGAAGGGTTTATGCAAAAAATGTATCGTCTGTTTGGCTTGACAGTTTCATCTTGTATTGATATTCCAGAAGCGGTTAAGATAGACGGAGATTTAAAACCCGATGTTTGTGTTTGTATTTGTGAATTTAACATCAAGAAGTATCTTCCTGAAAATTATAATGTAGAAGATTTTTTTATGACTCCATTAACAAGAAATCATATTGTGTTTTCTTGTCCAGCAGGAATTTATGAAATTCGTGAAGGAAGAACAATTAATATTATGCCGAAAGAAGGTGTATCAGAAGCGAAAATCAGAGTATTTTTATTAGGTTCCGCTATGGGGGCAATACAAATTCAACGTGGATATATTCCACTTCACGGTGGTGCTATAGTTTCAAATAATAAAGCTGTGATAATTTCTGGGCAATCAGGTACAGGGAAATCGACTATGACTAGTGCCTTGGTGAGTCTTGGCTATAAATACTTGACAGATGATGTATCAAGCACTGTGTTCGGTAATGAGAAACCATTTATACTTCCAGCTTATCCACAGAGAAAACTGATTAGAGATGCTTGTACTGCGCTTGGGTTCAACCCAGAGCGACTACCAATTGTAGATATAGATAGGGATAAATTTGCTATAAGGGATAGAGCCTTGTGGTGCGATAACCCAAAAGAACTAGCGTTACTTGTGGTTTTAGAAGCAAATCACGAAAATGATGAAGTTGAAAGTTCAGAGATTATAGGTGTGAAGAAACTAGCTGCTGTTGTTCAAAGCTTATATAGAAAAAATCTTCATTATGTTGAGGGAGATTTACCTCCAGATGATTTTAAAAAGATATTGCAAATTACCAGTCAGATAAGGGGTCTGCGCATATCAATCCCTAGAAAGCCTGAAAAAATTTTAGATAATGCAAAGAAAATATCAATTGTCATTGAGAATTGCACGTGTATATAACTAGATAGTTGTAGTACAATAATATTATAGAGAAGAGAGAAAATGAAAAAAACAAAAGAATTTTGGATTGATAATATCAAAATATTGGCATGTTTACTTGTTTTATTAGGACATCTATTTCAAGGACTCACTGGTGATAATGTGTTGCCGAGGAATAGCCTGTATATATGGTTTAATTATACCATATATACATTTCACGTCCCTTTATTTTTTATTTGTAGCGGATACTTATATCAGAAATTTTCTAAAGTAAATTCATTTGATGATTGGAGAAAAAATGTATTACGAAAATTATTGGTATTAGGTGTACCTTACATATTTTTCACCATAGTAACATGGATAATTAAGTTGGTTAGTGGAAACGGTGGAACAAATTCAATAGACAATATTATAGATACACTTTTTTTTCAACCAACAGCTCCGTTTTGGTTTTTGTATGCGCTGTTTTTTATGTTTGTTGTTACGTGTACTATAAAAAGTAAAAAAGCATATGGAATATTGCTCTCGATTTCACTTTTAGTGAAGTTGTTATATGTTTTCAATAGTCAGGAGATACATTTGATATCTGTACCCTATGCATTGATAACTTTAATGCAAAACGAAATATGGTTTGTGTTGGGAATGGGAGTTGCACTCTTAGAGTTACCTATAAAATTGAGAAAAATAGATTTTGGTGTTGGAGGCGTTACAATTTCATTCGTATGTAGTGTTGTGTTATGTTATTATAATTTACAATCAAGTGTGACATCGTTTATTTTGGGTCTAATGTTTTGTTTTTCTATTATGATGTTATTTATAGGTATAGATCTTTATAATAGTAAAAATAATAGACTTGCTGAATTACTTTCTAAGTATACAATGCACATATTTTTAATGCATTCAATATTTGTTGCTACTGTAAGAACAATTCTCCTGAGAATGGGAATAGAGTCAGCAGCGGTTCATATATGTTTGGAAGTTTTTATTGGTGTAGTAGGTCCGATAATTGCTGGCGTAATAATGAGAAAAACAGTGTTTTTAGAATTTTTCATTTTTCCGAATAGAGTATTAGAAATATACAAAAAACGTGAAACAATAAATGCTAATTTATAAAATCAAAATAATTGATGTTGATGGATAAGTGATATATTTTACAGAGAAAAATAAGGAGTAATATGAAGAATAATGGATTATCAAATTAATTTAACAAAAATGATTGATGCCCTTTTTGAAAAGAAAGTTGTAATTATTGCAGTGACTATAATTGTTGGAGTTTTATCTGCAATCTACACAAGCGGCACAGCTATAGATGTGTATCAGGGTGTTTCATCAATATATGCAGCCTCTGAAGATTCATATTTAGAATCAAAAGAAGGAATGAATATCATTGCAGATTATGTTGACATAATTAGGAGTTATAAAGTGGCAGAACATGCATCAAGTCTTATGGAGGATCCTATTGACCCAGAATGGATTCAAAGTACATTGTCTGTTACGACTAATGAGAATTCAAATATAATAACAGTAGCGGCAAGATATCCTGATTCTGAAATAGCCGTAGAAATTTCTAATGCAGTTTCACAGGCATTTGTCGAGCAAGCAAATTTACTAACTATAAATGAAAGCGTTCAGATACTCGACGAAGCGAGAGAAGCAATTTTGATTTCGAATGGTGCGAGAGATTCTTTGTTCATGGGGGTAATTATTACAGGTGGTGCTTTTGCAGTAATGTGTGGAATGTTTATGTTGTTAGCACTTTTTAGCAATAAAGTTGCATATAAGAATGAGGTTACTTTAGACGGGAAATTAGAATTGTTGGGAGTGGTACCCGATGGAACGAAATTAAAATGAAATATTTGTTGAAAGAACAGTGTGGAAATAAGGAAGATTAAGTAAATAAATATTGAGATGCCGATTGATTACGGAGATTGGAGCATGAATACACGAAATGAGAGTAGATATTCAGAAAATTAGTGAAGAGATTTTAAAGGATGCATATGATAGAATAGTGATGAAATTTATGTTCATTAAAGAAAAAAAAGGACATAACATATTTGCCTTTACAGGAGCTGGGATGAAAGCAGACACTGCTACAGTAGCGAGAAATGTTGCAATTCAAATGGCCGAAACTGGTAATAAGACTTTATACATAGATGCTTGTTTTATCAAGGACAAAGATGCGATTTCCATCGTGGACTCTTATACAGAAGGGATATTAGATTATCTAGTAGATGTGAATGTACACGAAGATATATTTCATTCGACAAATGTTAAGAATCTTGATTTCATTAGTTGTGGGTTTGCCGAGAATCCAACTTCAGCATTCGCTTCTGGGAAATTTGATGTGTTTTTAAAAAGAGTATCAGAAAAGTATGATTATGTATTTTTGGATACACCTCCGATGGATGTTACAGTAGGGGCAACGGTTATATCATCAAAGGTGGCGGGGGTTGTCATTGTTGCAGCGTATAACAAAACGAAAAAGAAGCAGATATCTTATGTGACAGAAGAATTAGAAAATATAGGAGCAAATATTATTGGAGTTGTCATGCATAATATTAAACTCAAATTTTACAAAAGGTTTGTTGGAAATTATAAGCTTAACAAAATAAAAATATAAGGAGAGTAGAGTTGAAAAAATGTATTTATATTGATAAAATTCCCAGGAAATGATAGAATAGTTGTAATCAAATTTTGTATTGATGAACGTAAACAATAAGTAGAGAAAGGAAATAATTAGTTATGAAGAAAATTAGTGCAGTTTTATTGTCAGTTGTAATGTTATGTTCAGTTTTTGTTTCACCACTGAATCTATATGCGGCAGAAGTGAATGAATCAGAAGTGGAGAGTGTAGAGGATGTAGCAGCGGATGAAATAGAGTTTGTAGAAGAGAATGATTCGGAAGAGATAGTGTTTTTAGAGGAGAATGAAGCAGGAGAGCTTGTATCGATTGAGGATGAGAGTGTTCCTTTGGCTTTTTGGAAAAGTTCGAAACCTTCTGTTAGTGGTTTTTTCTCTTGGTTAGGATCTTTGTTTGGATTCTCTAATGCGAAGCCAGAAGTAACACCAGAGCCAGAAGCAACACCAGAACCAGAAGTAACACCAGAACCAGAAGTAACACCAGAACCAGAAGTAGCACCGGAGCCAGAACCAACACCAGAGCCAGAGCCAACAGAGATAGTTTACGACAGTGTTGCTGAAATGACAGGAGCAGATTTATCAGTAGGAGACAAAGTATCGACTTCAGGATTTTATGTAGAAAATGATGGTGGGGCAGCTAATTATGAAATTAAAAATGATGGAACAATTAATGGTAAATCTGTAATAGAGTTGTCGAATGGCTTGATAGCGCATCTTGTTGTAGGGGATACAGTTAATGTTGTTCAGTTTGGAGCAAGAGCATTTGAAGATACCAATAACTATCAAGAAATAGAGAATATCGATAGTACACTCTCGCTTCAACTTGCATTTAATTCAACAGCAACTAATATTAACTTTCCAGAAAATAAAAAATTTATCTTTAGGGATAAAATTGATATGAAAACAGCAAATAAAGTTATAAATGGAAACGGAAGCGTATTGTATACAGATAATGATTTTAATTCTGAGACGTCTGGAGTAGGAACCATTGTAATTTATGAAACTAATAATATTGAAATTGAATCCTTGAACTTCTTTTCACTGCAAACTGAAAATTTAGGGAAAATCAATAATCAACTGGGCGTTCTACGTAGTGAAAATGTAATTTTGAACAATTGCGTTTTTAGAACACCAGGTCCATTGCTAACAAAAGAAGATGATGGAAATGTTTTTGAAACTCCTGAGTATTTAGCTTTAGAATCTAATATTGTATATGGTAATATTGATTTGTATTCAGGTTGGAAGAATGTAACTATAACTAATTGTGAAATGTATATTTCTCATGATGGTTTAGAAGGACTGGCTTTTATGGCGAGAGATATTCATGGTGCAGGAGGAACAGGGTTAACTTTTACGAATAATTATGCAGAAAAGATTAGCCATGATGAAATTGTTGGAGTAGGTATGCCAGGAGCGATTCTATCTGATTTGAACATATCAGATAATACCTTTGTAATGTATGATGGTTTACGTACTTCGAGTGTATTTGGTCTTTCGATTGGAACGGCTTCTACAGCGGAGCCAACTAAAAATGTTACTATAGATAATAATGTTTTTGATATTCAAGCTACACTTAATGGGATAAGCTTTGACAATTTAGAGGGGGCATTCTCGTTTAGAGGAAATGAAGTGAATACAAAAAACGGCAAAGGTTATGAAGGTGATGATTTGGCATTTAAAGCAATACAGAGCGATACTTCAATGCCACTTAAAATTTCGGAAAATACAATAAATGTAGACGGAAGTGATCCTGCATTACCAGTCGGTACTGTGGTTCAAGGAAATATAGAGTTAATTAATAACAATATTGATGTTAGTGGTGATATTATAAGTGCATTATTTTCAAAAGTACCTTTAGTATCAAGTAATACAGTTACTACATCAGGAAGTGTTAAGTATATCAACTATAATTCGAAATCAGTTATTGGAAATACAATGAATATTGCGGGGAGTGTACTCGCGTACCAAAGACTTTTTGGAGTAAAAGTTGATTCAGGTTCTGAGTATTATACTTTCAATGATAATGTTATCAACACCAATACACTTAGTACATTGCCGCTTATAGACAATACATATTTGATGTTGCTTAACCAGATAGAGGTTACAGAGAAGACGGGGATAGACTTTTTACGCAATGACATATCTTCAGCAGGTGCTAATAAGAATAATTTCATCTATTCCTTTACCGGAACACTTCCTTATGAGGCAACAATTATGACAACAGAAGAAGTGGTTCCAGCAGAGGAAAGTGAGGTTTCTGGAGAGTCAACATCTGAAAATGCGTTACCTATTAATTTTATTGGAATTACAGCAAAGGCAGCGGATTCAGAGGAACCAACAGTAACAGATGAAGCAGTAGTAACAGACGAACTAGCAGTAACAGAGGAGCCAGAAGTAACAGAGGAGCCAGAAGTAACAGAGGAGCCAGAAGTAACAGAGGAACCAGCAGTAACAGAGGAACCAGCAGTAACAGAGGAACCAGCAGTAACAGAGGAACCAGTGGTAACAGAAGAATCACCGAGTGTGCCAGCAGAAACTGAAGTTAAAGTTGTAAAAACAGTGGATACACCGTTTGTTATTAATGTGTCTGAATCTATAAAATCAGAAACAGAGTTCAATGCAACGCATGGTTTAGCATCAGATTTACATCTGAATTGGTATGATGAATCAGTGCTTATTGAAGGCGCAGAGGTTCCGTTATCACCAAGTCCATTTGGAGGAAATGAAACACTTTATATGGGAATTTTGATTACAATAATTGTGTTACTTGCATCTGTTGCTACAATTACTGTGATTTTAGTAAGAAAAAAATCAACAGGTAACAAATAAAAAATAATTGAGTGACAATATTTAATGTGGTTTTATGGATTTTCGCCAATATATAGGTATAGAGGTAGCTATACGATGCTGCCTCTATATTTTTGATTGAAAAAATTGTTGAGTAGATGTGCCTAGATTATAAAAGTATTGTTGGGATTAAAAGGAGTAGTAGACAAATGAATGATATAATTATAAGAATACCGAAAAGAATGAATTATATTGACTTATTCATGTCCATCACACTATTGTTTCCGGTATTCACTTCGGTGGTAAAAGCAGAAATGATGAATAGAGCTTTATTTGGTCTTTTAATAGGATTTTATGTCCTTACATCAATTCAAAGAGGGTTGTCTAAAAAAACTATAGTATTTATATTGGTATTTCTTATTAACCTTGTATTCGCATTATTAGCAACAAGTTTTCCGATGCGTTATATGCATTTATTGTTTTATTATCCGTTTTTTATAATGTATACCTTTTTTACAATGGACTTTAAAGACTACATCTTGAATTTTTTTAATAAATATAAAATATTGGTAATGTTTATACTTAATTTTTGGACAATCGTAGTTGGGATTTCAATTTTTCTTCCAAGCTCGTATTATATAAAAGAGGCTGGAGAGTCCTATTTTGGATCGTATGTAGGTTCAATTTTTAGAGTTGGACCAGCAGCAGTGTACATAATGGGGCTTTCTATGATAGCGATGGTGTTGTATAGAAAAAAATGGGCTATTGTGTATTCCGTTGTTCCGCTTTATGCTTTTTTAACAGGGTCATCGAGAACATATTTAATTTTAGGCATATGTATTTTTGTGATTCAGTGGTTTTGGATTGTTGAAAAGAAGAAAATATTCTATTTGAGCATAATACCAATAGGAATTATGCTATTGGTATTAATATTTTTAACACCAATAGGTGAAAAGATATTGCATACATTAGATGATTCTAATTATGGAAGTTTTTGGTTTAGAATAACAAGTGGGAGATCGCTACTATGGTATAATCTTTTTGAGGCACTTAAGGAAGAACCCTTGATCCATTTGATATTTGGTTCGGGAATTGAATTTTCTTTTCAAACTGTAGAACTTTGGGCACATAATGATTATATAGAATTAATTTGTACATTTGGGATTTGGGGAGCAATACAATATATCGTAGCAATGTTTATGAGTTATACATTCTTTTTCAAAACAAAGTATAAAATACCAGTAATTGTTATCATTTGCGTAGTTTTAGTATGGCTTTTTAATGCCTTTTTCAATATGCACTATCCGTATTTCTGTGTGGTTTTAGCATATCCGATTATTTTAATTGCAATATCGAAATATTATGACACGAATGCACCAGAGTAGATATAATTCATTTTATGAGATGCTTCTGGTGAATTTGACTTTTGCTTTAAAGGGTGGTAGAATTTACCAGAGATATATTTTGAATTTTTATAGAGTACGTATTGATTTTGAGGTTTGTTTTCATGAAAGGGAATATTTATGAGGGACTATGTAATTAAAATGGCAAAAAAGCCAGATGTAACAGATTTAGCAAGTGAAAAAGTTATGATTGATTTTGAAACAGGTAAATACTTTGTTTTGGTCGGTTCTGCAAACGATATTTGGGATCAACTTGAAGATACAACAAAATTTTCTGACGTTGTGTCTAAGTTATTAGATATTTATGAAGTTGATAAAAAAACTTGTGAAGAAGAGGTGTTAGTATTTTTGAAAAAATTAACAGAGATAGGATTTGTTCAAATTGAAGAAATTAATTAGATTATCTTATAATTTTATATTTAAAACAAAAAGGCGTTATCTGACGATTATGACTATATTTCATATGGCAATTGCAAAAGTGCGAATCAAGCGCTATGCTGGAAATAGCTTGCATAAATTTTTGGGTGTGCCGGGAGAATCCGAGTTGACTGTTGAGTATAATACGAAGCAAAAAAAAGATATGTATTTTGTTGCTGATAAGGTTGCGAGAATTTCTGTAAACGTACCTTGGGAGAGTAAGTGTTTAGTTCAGGCGATGGCGGCTCAAAGATTACTGAAATTTTATGGGATTCCTTCTACTTTGTACTTAGGAGTAGGACGAGATCCAAAAGATAATAGTGCTATAGCGCATGCGTGGGTGCGATGCGGCGAAAATTATATTTGTGGTGGCAATGGTGCAGAATATGCAATTGTTGCGAAGTTCGTTTGGGGACGGGGGTAAATGACATTTACCCTCGTCCCCGATGAATTATCCCCGACTTTGAGATTCTACTAGTTTTTCACCGCAGTAGAGTTCGCGTAGTTTTGGCTTTTCTATTTTTCCTGTTGGATTTCTAGGCACATCTGCGAAGATGAACTTATGTGGTCGCTTGTAGCGAGGAAGTCCTTGGCAGTATGCTTCTAGTTCTTCAGGAAGTACGATGTAGTCTTCCTTGATTTCTACGATTGCAGTTGCGGCTTCGCCTAAGCGCTTGTGAGGTAGGCCGATTACGGCTACGTCTTTGACGCATTCATGTTTACGTATGAAATCTTCGATTTGGACAGGATAGAGGTTTTCGCCCCCGCTGATGATGACATCTTTTTTACGATCTACTAGGTAGACGAAACCGTCTTCATCTTCTTTTGCCATATCTCCAGTGTATAACCAACCGCCTTTTAAGACTTCTTCTGTCGCTTTCCTGTTTTTGTAGTAACAGGTCATAAGACCAGGTCCTTTTATGATAAGTTCGCCGATGTCTCCTTTTGGTACAGGTGTACCGTTTTCATCTACGATGTTCAACTCCCAACCATATCCCGCTTTTCCGATGGCACCGATTTTATGGGTATTTTCAATTCCGAGGTGAACGGCTCCAGGTCCAATGGATTCGCTTAAACCGTAGTTTGTATCGTATTCGTGTGTTGGGAAGTGCTCTTGCCAGCGACGAATCAGACTAGGTGGAACAGGTTGCGCACCAATATGCATCAATCGCCATTGTGAGAGTTCGTAATCTTTTGCTGAGATATCTCCACGGTCTAGGGCATCTAGGATGTCTTGTGCCCATGGAACTAATAACCAAACAATGGTACATTTTTCTTCAGAAACGGCATCCATAACTGCTTTTGGTCGTGTGCCTTTTAATAAAATACCTTTTCCGCCGACTAGAAAGCTACCAAACCAGTGCATTTTTGCACCCGTATGATAGAGTGGCGGAATGCAGAGGAAGATATCTTCGTGTGTTTGGTGGTGATGTGCTTGCTCAACATAGCAGGCATGCATTAAGCTGGTGTGTTTATGAAGGATTGCCTTTGGGAATCCTGTCGTTCCTGATGAAAAATAAATTGCAGCGTCATCATCATCCGTGATAGTAATATTAGGAGATTGACTAGAACAATTCATAGTTAGCTGTGTATAGCTTTCTGCAAATGCAGGACATTCTTCTCCCACAAAGAAGAGAAGCCTATTATTTGAGATTGAATCGGAGATTTCTTCGATACGTCCAATGAATTCGGTTCCGAAGATAAGAACGTGCACATCAGCTAGTTTCAAGCAATATTGAATCTCATCTGGAGCATAGCGGAAATTGAGTGGAACAGCGAGTGCACCGATCTTAAGGATTCCAAAATAGATAGGTAGCCATTCTAATGAATTCATTAAAAGTATCGCAACCTTATCCCCTTTTTCTACTCCTCTGCTTAATAAGAGGTTGGCGAAACGATTCGCCTTTTCATCAAACACATTCCATGTGATTTCACGTCGATATGAACTAGATGAGGTTGATTCGATTAGAGAATACTCCTTCCAGTTGTTTCTTTTGTTCTCTGTAATTTCAGGGTTGATTTCTACTAAACAGATTTCGTTCCCATATTTTTCACAATTTTGTCTTAAAATATCTGTAATTGGCATGGCACTTTATCCCTTCAACGCATTTATTTGCTGAAGTGATTGTAACATATCAAAAGAAGTAGTGTCAATGCCTTTTGAAATATGGTATTATAGAGAAGAAAGTTTGTTGCTTTTTGCAGGAGCATGTAGTAAGACTATGAAAAGTAACGAAAGTTTGGGTTACATTTCAAGTAAGGAGTGATAGCTATGGCGAAAAATTTAACTACTTCACAAGTAGATAGACAAAATATTTTAAATAACGAACTTGCTGTGTCTGAAATTCAAAAAACATCAAAAATTGATTGTGTATTTTTTGAGGGTAAATTTTATCTGACCAAAAATATGGTGGCAGAATTTTTTGATGTTGAAGTTAGAACCATTGAAAGGTGCGTCAGCGCTAATGCAGATGAGATTATCAGCAACGGTTATGAAATTATAAAAAGGAAAAAGTTAAAAGCATTTTTAAAAAAGTTATATGACCTTGATGTTCCCGACATTAATGTCGGGAACATCAGCAACCGTACATCGCAGTTAGCTATTTTTGATTTTAAAGCATTTTTGAATGTTGCAATGCTGCTTTCAGAGAGTGAAAATGCAAGGATTTTGCGAAAACTCATGTTAGATATTGTAATAGATTTGGTAAATCAAAAAACTGGTGGTGGAACAAAGTACATCAATCAGAGAGATAAAGATTTCATCGGTGCATATCTTCAAGAAGAGAATTACAGAAGAGAGTTTACCGATGCTTTACGAGATTATGTGGATATGGGTAATATGAAATATGCTTTATATACCGATATGATTTATCAGAGTATATTTAGAGAAAGATCGCGAGAATATCGGGAAATTTTAAAATTGCAGAAAAAAGACAAGGTTCGGGATACATTGTATTCGGAGGTCTTAGATTTAGTTGCTTCCTATGAATGTGGACTTGCTGTTATGATAAGAGAGCAGTCTGAAATGATGGGGAGAAGATTAAATAACTGGGAAACAAATGCGATTTTTGATGCGTTTGAGATATTACCACATTGGAAACCTTTGATTCACCGTGCGAGATCGAAAATGGCAAGTAGAGATCTCGCTCTTAGAGATGCCTTCCATAAAGAACTGAATGAATATATTAGACCACTAGAAAAAGAAGAATATGAGAAATTTTTAGGGGCAGAGGGCAATCAAATTGAAAAATTGATGTTGGAAAATCAAGATGTTCTGAAGCGTTTAAAGGAGCGGGGGTGATATGGTGGACTTGAGTTATATTACTCTTGATGAAGCGATAAGAATCCATGCTCTCACAGTAGAGAAAAGTGGCGGTGGAGCAAATGGTCATTTTAACTTAGGACGTTTAGATAGTGTGTTGCAAAATATACAGAATGATGACTATTATCCAACTTTTGCTGATAAGATAACACATTTGTTTTATTGCGCTTGCCAGTTCCATTGTTTTGAAGATGGGAATAAACGAATAGCGATTACATTATCAGCACAGTTTTTGATACTTAACGGTTATATGGCAGTTGCAGGGATTTTTTTTAGAGAAATGGAAAATATATCGTACCATGTTGCAGCTGGAAATATAAGCAAAGAGCTATTACATGATATTATGGATTTGATTTTAAAGGGTGAATATGAGAAGAATGAAGAAATTAAGTTAGAAATATTGAATGCGATAGTATAAGTAACAGCGTTTATTTTATATTAAATATACACGAAGGGAATAGAAGGGGAAGAAGGTTTTGTTAGATAAATTAAGAATACGAATTGATGAAATTGATGAGAAGATGATTGCGTTATACGAAGAGCGCATGGAGATTAGCCAAGAGGTAGGAGAATATAAGCATTCCATAGGTCGGAATGTGTTTGACCGTGAGCGTGAGCTGCAGAAGTTGAAGTCTGTGGAATCTCAGGTGCATACAGAAGTAAACCGTGTGGGTGTGAGAGAGTTATATGAGCATATTATGTCTGTGAGCCGCAAGATTCAATATGAAATCGTAGGAAAAGAAGCAGGGGACAATGGATTTCAATTTGTCGGGGATGTGATTGGTGAGAGTCCAAAGGTTGTGTTTCAGGGAGTAAAGGGTGCTTACAGCCAAAAAGCGATGCAAGAATATTTTGGACAGGCTGTGGAAGGAACGGCAGTTGTAACATTTCGTGATGCAATGGAGGCGATTGCGAATGGAGAGGCGGATTTTGCAGTTTTACCAATTGAGAATTCTTCAGCAGGTGCAGTGACGCAAGTGTATGATTTGCTGGTGGAATATGATAACTATATCATTGGAGAAGTAGTGATTCCGATTGAACATGCTTTGGCTTCGGTGAAGGGGGCGACGGTAGAAGGGATTAAAACAGTATACTCTCATCCACAAGCTTTGATGCAGAGTCAAGTGTATCTAGAGCAGCATAGAGGAATGGAGCAGATCAGTGTAGGTAATACAGCCATTGCTGCCCAGATGGTCGTTCAAGAGAATGATGTAGAGAAGGCGGCAGTATGCAGTGAATATGCTGCTGGGTTATATGGGCTAGAGATTTTGGAGCGCAAGATAAATCACAGCGAAAATAATTCAACAAGATTTATTGTTATTAGCAAAACAAAGAAATTTCATGAAAATGCAAAGAAGTTGAGTATATGTTTTGAAATTCCACATGAGAGTGGAAGTTTGTATCGTTTGCTATCGCACTTCATATATAATGGATTGAATATGACAAAGATTGAGTCTAGGCCGATTGAGGGACGTGTGTGGGAATATCGATTTTTTGTAGATATCGAAGGGAATCTAGAACAACAAGAAGTAAGCAATGCTGTACGAGGGATCAGTGAAGAAGCAATAAATATGAAAATATTGGGGAATTATTAGTATGAGAATACAGGAATTGATGATATATAAAAATTTTGAGCATCAGCAGTTGTTGAAGGACATGGCTTTCTTGACAGAGAACTATGGGAGTGAGTATTATAATAAAAATGACATGACCTCATTATTCTATGAATGTGTCAATCGATTGATTGAAATGGCGGATAACTATGGATTTGAAGGCGATTTGTGGAATGTCTATCTGACCTTCTTGTTGGTGAATAGTGAAAATGCCTATAGTAAAGCTTGTGAGATTAAAGGTGAGGTTGACGGGAGCATCAATGAGGCGGCGCATCATGATTTCCAAATCTTCAAAGAGTGCTTTGAACATGATTTTACACAGCTAGAAGAAGAGTTGTGTGTGAAGGGGTTAGGTATCATTCGGGATTATAAGGCAGTTCAGACTACTAGAAAATTGTTTAATAAGAGAATTAGGGATCGAATTTGTAATCTGGCGAGAGAATTAGAGACTGCAAATAGTGTAGAAGAGTTTGGTAATAGAGTTACTTTGTTTTACAAAGAATTCGGAGTTGGGAAATTAGGTTTGCATAAGGCGTTCCGAGTTCATCATAGTGAGCAAGGAACCGAAATTCTGCCAATTACTAATATTAGCCATGTATGTCTAGATGATTTAGTGGGGTATGACATACCGAAGAAAAAGCTCACCGATAATACAAAGGCATTTGTAGAAGGAAGAAAGACCAATAACTGTCTCTTATTCGGGGATGCGGGAACAGGGAAATCCAGCTCAGTGAAGGCGATTTTGAATCAATATTATGATCAAGGATTGAGAATGATTGAGATTTACAAGCACCAATTTCAGTATCTCAATGATGTGATCGCTATGATAAAAAATAGAAACTATCGTTTCATTATCTACATGGATGATTTATCGTTTGAGGAATTTGAAATAGAATATAAATATCTGAAGGCGGTAATCGAAGGTGGATTGGAGAAGAAACCAGAGAATGTATTGATTTATGCAACATCGAACCGAAGACATTTGGTACGAGAAGAGTTTGCTGACAAGATTGGACGACGCGATGATTTGCATGCATCAGATACGGTACAAGAGAAATTATCACTGGCAGCAAGGTTTGGAGAATCTATCTTCTTCAATGGGCCAGATAAAAAAGAATTTCAGACCATAGTGCTGAGGTTAGCACAAAAGAATGGACTTGAAATTCCAGAAGAAGAACTGCTATTAAAAGCCAATGCATGGGAGATGCATCATGGTGGAAAGTCGGGAAGAACGGCGCAGCAATTTATCGATCACCTGCTTGGGGTACAAGGGGAGTAATGGATCGGTTACAGGGCAACGTGTACCAGATGGTCTGAAGTTGCCAGACTAGGAGAAAGGGAAGGTTATTCAAGTGAAAAAAATATTAGATATTATTAGTATGGAAATGGAAGAAGCGTTTGAAAAAGCGGGATATGATAGAAGTTATGGAAAGGTGGCATTGTCGAATCGACCAGACTTATGCGAGTTTCAATGCAATGGGGCGATGGCTGCTGCTAAGGCTTACAAGAAGGCACCAATTCAGATTGCAAATGATGTATTGGCAGAGAGCGAAAGCAAGTGTTGTTCAAATTTAGAGGCAGTGATGCCAGGGTTTATTAATTTGAAATTATCTGAAGAATTTGTTGCAGAATATCTAAATGAGATGAAAGCGGCAGAGAAATTGGGATTGGAGCAGCCAGAGTCGAAGGAGACTATCTTTCTTGATTATGGCGGTGCCAATGTGGCGAAGCCACTACACGTAGGACACTTGCGTACTGCAATTATCGGAGAGAGTTTGAAGAGATTGGCTAAATTCGTAGGTCACGATGTGATCAGTGATGTGCATCTAGGAGATTGGGGTCTTCAGATGGGACTGATCATCGTAGAATTGAGAGAGAGAAAGCCAGAACTGGTATATTTTGATGAAAGCTACACAGGAGAGTATCCAGAAGAAGCACCGTTTACAATTGGTGAATTGGAAGAAATCTATCCAACAGCGAGTGGAAAGTCAAAAACAGACGAAGGATTCAAGCAACAAGCGATGGAAGCCACCTTTAAACTACAGAATGGACATAAGGGGTATACTGCAATTTGGAAGCATATCATTCAAGTATCGGTGACTGACTTGAAGAAGAATTATGGAACATTGGATGTGGATTTTGACTTGTGGAACGGTGAATCAGATGCACAACCATATATCGATGAATTGGTCGGATTACTTAAGGAACAAGGTTTGGCGAGGATGGATCAAGGGGCTCTCGTTGTTGATGTACAAGAAGAGAGTGATACGAAGGAAATTCCTCCTTGTATGATATTAAAATCTGACGGAGCATCTCTATATGGTACCACGGACTTGGCTACACTGATTGAAAGAGAGAAGGTATACAAACCAAATAAAGTAATCTACATTGTAGATAAGAGACAAGAGTTGCATTTTGTGCAAGTATTCCGTGTTGCGAAGAAGGCAGGGATTATTCCGCAAGAGACAGATCTTACCTTCCTTGGATTTGGAACCATGAATGGAAAGGATGGAAAACCCTTTAAGACCCGAGATGGTGGTGTGATGCGTCTGGAGCATTTTCTTGCAGATATTTGTGAGGGTATGTATGAGAAGATTGCAGAGAATCGTATGATTGATGAAACAGAAGCGAAAGACACAGCGCGATTGATTGGTCTTGCGGCTGTAAAATACGGAGATTTGTCTAATCAGGCAGCGAAGGATTATGTCTTTGATGTAGAGAGATTTACATCCTTTGAGGGGAATACAGGTCCTTATGTCCTATATTCTATCGTTCGAATCAAATCCATCTTGAATAAATATGTAGACGGTGGTGCCGATATTCAACATGGAAATATTTTGGCAGCTGCTACGGATAGTGAGAAGAGTTTGATGTTAGAGGTAGCAAAATTCAATCAGGTAATAGAGAGTGCGTACGCAGAATTGGCACCACACAAGATTTGTGCTTATATTTATGATTTGTCAAATGCATTCAATCGATTCTATCATGAAACAAAGATATTGAGCGAAGAGAATCAAGAGAGAAAAGCGAGTTATATCTCTTTACTAGATGTAACAAAGGATGCCCTAGAAGCTTGTATTGATATCCTCGGCTTCCAGGCACCAGAACGCATGTAAGTGTAAGGTGCAAACCGATACGGAAAGAGAAGAGGAGTGAGTGAATGGAAGAACCAATACAAAAACCGATACAAAAGAAGAAGTTGGGATTAGGGAATATTTTTCTGCCGTTGATTATTTATTTTATCGTGTCTTTTATCGTTCAAGTATTAATGAGTCTGTATTTGGTACAAAAAGTGATGCTGGAATATATGGCTCAGGCAGGTGGGACAGACATGACATCTCAGATTGAGGTCTTGCTAGAACCTGAGATGACACAAGAGATTATGGAATTGGTATTAGTTCAAGCGATGGATTATGCAACCTATTCTGTCATCTTGATTGCAATCATATCAATACCGATCTTTATCTTGTTTTATAGACGTGATTCCAAGAGATTTGCTGGATTACCACAATTTGATAACGAGAAGAAGAAAAGACCGATATGGCAGTATATTATCATCGTAATAGGTGGGGCGGCATTTTGTATTGCAATTAATAACTTGATTATGTTGAGTAACTTGGCGGAAATTAGTTCATCCTATCAGGAAGCGTCAGAGATGTTATATTCGGTAAGTTTCTTAACCCAGTTGATTGGATTGGGGGTAGTAGTACCAATCTGCGAGGAATTACTGTTCCGTGGATTGTTTTATCGTAGACTAAAGGAATCCATACGGGTCTCGTGGGCGATTATATGGAGTGCCTTGTTGTTTGGGATTTTTCATGGAAATATCGTTCAAGGGATATATGGATTCTTGTGTGGAATTATTTTTGCATGGATCTATGAAAAATATGGCAGTGTGAAGGCTCCAATCTTTGCCCATATCGTAATGAATTTAGTGTCGGTATGCTTGACACAATATGAGGTGTTTTATTGGATGTTTGATGATCCGATGAGGTTGAGTGTCATCACCGTTGTTTGTGCGACGCTGACATCTGTTTGCTTTGTGTGGATTAGAAGTACTGAAATGACAGATAATAAGCCAAATGAAGTGATGGAATAAATGAATTAACAGATAATTAACTAAAAAAACAATATAATAAAAACAATCAGACAATTCAAAATAATGTTTATCTTTACAAATCCTTTTTTTTGTTGTATAGTTGCCTAGGAAGTCAACATAGTTGGCCATAAGGTCGCTGCAGTTGGTTTGAAAACCAACTGAAACAAAAGAAAGGATTTATTATTATGAGCAAAGTTGTGATTAACGAACAGAATCGTGGACAATGTGGTTTGTATCATCCAGAGTTTGAGCATGATAACTGCGGAATTGGAGCAGTAGTAAACATTAAGGGTCTAAAAAGTCATCAAACAGTCGAGAATGCACTGAAGATTGTTGAGAATTTAGAACATAGAGCAGGGAAAGATGCAGAAGGGAAGACAGGAGACGGTGTTGGAATCCTGTTGCAGATCTCGCATAAGTTTTTCGACAAAGTCTGTCAGCCGCTCGGTATTTCTCTAGGTGGAGAGAGAAATTACGGAATTGGTATGTTTTTCTTTCCTCAAGATGAATTGAAGAGAAATCAAGCAAAGAAAATTTTTGAAGTGATTGTCGAGAAAGAAGGACTTGAATTTCTAGGATGGCGTGAAGCGCCAGTAAAACCAGAGGTGCTTGGAAGTAAGGCAGTGGAGTGTATGCCATTTATCATGCAAGCATTTGTGAAGAAACCGAAAAACGTGAAGCAAGGGCTAGAGTTTGACCGTAAATTATACATTGTAAGAAGAGTGTTCGAGCAGACTTGTGACGATACTTATGTAGTGTCTTTGTCTAGTAGAACAATCGCATATAAAGGAATGTTCTTAGTAGGACAACTTCGTTTGTTCTTCCAAGACTTACAAGATGCGGATTATGAGTCAGCAATTGCATTGGTTCACTCAAGATTTAGTACGAATACACAACCGAGTTGGCAGAGAGCCCATCCGAACCGTTTCATCGTTCATAATGGTGAGATTAATACCATTAAGGGAAATGCGGATAAGATGCGAGGTCGTGAAGAGAACATGCAGTCAGAATATCTGAAAGGAGATATCCGTAAGGTATTGCCTGCAATAAATACCTCTGGTTCAGACTCTGCAATGTTAGACAATGCGCTAGAATTTATGGTGATGAGTGGAATGCCACTTCCATTAGCGGTTATGATCGCAATTCCAGAGCCATGGGCGAACAATAGAAGTATGTCGCAGAAGAAGAAAGACTTCTATCAATACTATGCAACCATGATGGAGCCATGGGATGGACCAGCTTCTATCCTATATACAGATGGAGATGTAATGGGGGCTGTTCTAGATAGAAATGGACTGAGACCTTCACGTTATATGATTACGGAAGACGACAACTTGATTCTGTCATCAGAGGTAGGAATCCTAGATATTGATCCATCGACAATCGTGATGAAAGAACGTCTACACCCAGGTAAGATGTTATTAATCGATACAGTACAGGGGAAAGTAATCTCAGATAATGAGTTGAAAGAATCTTACGCAAGTTCACAACCTTATGGTGAGTGGTTAGATAGAAACCTAGTCTTGTTAAAAGATTTGAAGATACCGAATCAAACAGTAGAGAGATTCGAAAAAGAGGAATTGGCACGCTTGCAGAAAGCGTTTGGATATACATATGATGAAATATCTGAGGCGATTTGTGCGATGGCAACCAATGGTAGTGAGGCAATTGTAGCAATGGGAGCAGATGAGCCATTGCCAGTATTATCGGAACATCATCAACCATTGTTTGGTTATTTCAAGCAATTGTTTGCGCAAGTTACCAACCCACCGATCGATGCAATCCGTGAAGAAATCGTAACATCAACAGCGGTTTATTTAGGAAAAGCTGGAAACGTATTAGAAGAAAAAGATACAAACTGTAAGATGTTAAAGGTAGAAAATCCGATTTTAACCAACACAGATTTGTTGAAAATTAAAAATATGAATGCTCCTGGATTTCAAGTAAAAGTAATACCTACAACATACTTCAAGAATTCTAGTATTGAAAAAAGTATGGAGCACTTATTCTTCGAAGTAGATCAAGAGGTGCAGAGAGGAACAAATATCATCATCCTATCGGATCGAGGTGTAGATGAATACAATATTGCGATCCCAGCACTATTGGCATTGTCGGGTGTTCAGCAACATCTAGTAAGTACAAAGAAGAAGACATCAGTTTCTCTAGTAATCGAAACAGGTGAAGCAAGAGATGTTCATCATTTTGCGACTTTATTAGGATATGGTGCGGCTGCAGTCAATCCATACTTGGCGTTTGACACCATTCATGAATTGATTGAAACTGGAATGTTGAAGAAAGATTACTATGCAGCGGTAGATGATTACAATCATGCGATTATCCATGGTATCGTTAAAATTGCTTCTAAGATGGGGATTTCAACGATTCAATCTTACCTAGGAGCTAAGATTTTCGAAGCAGTTGGATTGAAACCAGAATTTATCAAGAAGTATTTCAGAGGAACCATTAGTCGTGTAGGTGGTATCGGGTTAGAAGAAATTGCCAATGACTATACAGCGCTACATTCGAAAGCATTTGATCCATTGGGATTAGATGTAGACTTAACTGTAGATAGTATCGGTACCCACAAGTACAGAAGTGGTGGAGAAGAACATCTCTACACACCTCAGACCATTCATCTGTTGCAACAAGCGACAAGACGTGGAGATTATGAATTATTCAAAGAGTATACGAGATTAATTGATATCCAAAGTGGAAAGATTAGTTTGAGGGGTCAATTAGAGTTCGCATATCCGAAAAAAGGAATTTCAATCGATAAGGTTGAAAGTGTGGAATCGATTGTAACGAGATTTAAAACAGGAGCGATGTCTTATGGTTCCATCTCGAAAGAGGCACATGAGACACTTGCGATTGCGATGAACTCCATCAATGGTAAGTCAAATTCTGGTGAGGGTGGAGAAGAAATCGAGCGTTTGACAAGCAATAAATGCTCTGCAATCAAGCAAGTAGCATCGGGTCGTTTCGGTGTAACTTCAAGATACTTAGTAAGTGCAAAAGAGATTCAGATTAAGATGGCGCAAGGAGCAAAACCGGGTGAAGGTGGACATCTTCCAGGAACGAAAGTATATCCATGGATTGCAAAGACACGTCATTCAACTCCAGGTGTGAGTTTGATTTCGCCACCACCACATCATGATATCTATTCGATCGAAGACTTGGCACAGTTGATCTATGACTGCAAGAACTCGAATAGAGATGCAAGGATTTCAGTAAAACTAGTTTCTGAGGCAGGGGTAGGAACCATTGCAGCAGGTGTTGCAAAAGCTGGAGCTGGGTTGATTCTGATATCAGGATACGATGGAGGAACAGGTGCAGCACCAGGAAGTTCTGTACATAATGCAGGGCTACCATGGGAACTTGGACTTGCAGAGGCACATCAAACTCTGATTCAAAACGGATTGAGAGAAAGCGTACGCGTAGAGACTGACGGAAAGCTTATGAGTGGTAGAGATATCGCAGTAGCAGCGATGCTAGGAGCAGAGGAGTTTGGATTTGCAACAGCTCCACTTGTTACAATTGGTTGTGACATGATGAGAGTTTGCAACCTAGATACTTGCCCACTTGGTGTGGCTACTCAGAACCCAGAGTTACGTAAGCGTTTCACAGGAAAGCCTGAGTATGTTGTGAACTTTATGAAATTTGTAGCTCAAAACTTACGTGAGCACATGGCGGCACTCGGTGTAGTTACTGTGGATGAGTTGGTTGGAAGAACAGATTTGTTAAAGATCAAGGAAGAGCCAAACTCGGAGCGTGCTGCAACAGTTGATTTGAGTAATGTATTATACAATCCATATTTGGCAACAAAAGAGAGTATGATTCATGATCCGAAGAAAGGATTTGATTTTGAATTAGATCAAACCATCGACGTGAAAGTATTCCTGAAACAATTGATGCCATATTTGGAAAAAGGACAGAAGAGAGGTCTTGAAGTAGATGTGACGAACTTAGATCGTACACTAGGAACAATCTTCGGTTCTGAAATTACAAAGAAATATCCAGAGGGTATGGAAGAGGATACGTATACGATTAAATGTAATGGTGCTGGTGGACAGAGTTTTGGAGCATTTATACCAAAAGGATTGACACTAGAATTAATCGGAGAGAGTAATGACTACTTCGGAAAAGGTCTATCAGGAGGGAAATTGATTGTTTATCCACCACGTGGAACGAAGTTCAAGCATGAGGAGAACATTATCATTGGTAATGTTGCACTCTATGGAGCGACGAGTGGTAAGGTGTTCATCAACGGGGTTGCAGGAGAGAGATTCTGTGTACGTAACTCAGGTGCTACAGCAGTAGTTGAAGGTGTTGGTGATCACGGTTGTGAATACATGACAGGTGGATTGGTTGCAGTAATCGGAAAAACTGGTAAGAACTTCGCAGCGGGTATGAGTGGAGGTATCGCATATGTTCTAGACGAGGATAGCGACCTATACTTAAAAGTGAACAAAGATATGGTAAATATCGCAAAAGTTGCATCAAAATATGATGTATTAGAATTAAAGAACATGATTGAAGAGCATGTAAGCTACACAAATTCAGCTCGTGGAAAAGAAATCTTAGAAAACTTCCAAGAATTCCTTCCAAAATTCAAGAAGATTATTCCAAGAGACTACGAGAGAATGATGACCGCTATCTTACAGATGGAAGAAAAAGGTCTCAGCAGAGAACAAGCACAAATTGAAGCATTTAATTCAGCAAATAAAGGACGATAGGAGGCGAATACAGTGGGAAAAGCAACAGGATTTTTAGAGTTTAAACGAGTAAATAAAGAAGCAGAACAACCGATAGAGAGAATCAAGCATTACAATGAATTCCACACGCCGCTATCGAAAGAAGAGCAGGCGAAACAAGGGGCGAGATGTATGTCTTGTGGAGTACCTTTCTGCCAATCAGGACAGGAACTGATGGGGATGACAAGTGGTTGTCCGCTGAACAATCTAGTTCCAGAGTGGAATGATTTGGTATTCCGTGGAAATTGGGAAGGCGCATATAAGCGTCTTCTAAAGACAAATAACTTCCCAGAGTTTACATCGCGTGTATGTCCTGCATTATGTGAAAATGCATGTATGTGCGGGCTAGATGATGATGCAGTAGCAAGTAAGTGCAACGAATATTCGATTATTGAATATGCATATAAGAATGGATTGGCTAAGGCAAATCCTCCGAAGGCACGCACTGGTAAAAAAGTAGTAGTCATCGGTTCGGGTCCAGCTGGACTTGCGGCAGCGGACCAACTCAACAGACGTGGACATAGCGTGACAGTATATGAGCGTGAGGATAACGTGGGTGGTCTCTTGCGTTACGGAATTCCGAACATGAAGTTGGAGAAACAATATATCGACCGCAAAGTGGATATATTGAAGGAAGAAGGGATTGAATTTATCACAAGCTGTAATGTCGGAAAAGACATCAAGGCAGACGAGTTAATCAAGAAGTATGATAGAGTCATCCTAGCTTGTGGGGCATCAAATCCGAGAGACATCAAAGTAAATGGAAGAGAAGCAGAGGGAATATACTTTGCAGTAGATTTCTTGAAGTCTACAACAAAGAGCCTAGCAGAGAATCATGGAGAGCTGAAAAAGGGAAGCTACATCGATGCCAAAGGAAAGAATGTTATGGTAATCGGTGGTGGAGATACAGGAAATGACTGTGTTGGGACATCCATTCGTCACGGAGCAAAATCTGTGGTGCAGTTGGAGATGATGCCAAAGTCGCCAGATGAAAGAGCAGAGAGCAATCCATGGCCAGAATGGCCTAGAATCAGCAAGACTGACTACGGCCAAGAAGAAGCCATTGCAGTGTTTGGAAATGATCCAAGAATCTATCAAACAACGGTGAAGGAATTCATCAAGGACAAGGCTGGAAACGTCTGCAAGGCAGTGATTGTAAGCCTAGAGTTTGTAAAAGATGAAGCAACAGGTCGCATGAACATGAAAGAGGTGGAAGGAAGCGAGAAGACAATCCCAGTTGATCTGGTATTGATTGCAGCTGGATTCCTCGGAAGTGAAGACTATGTGACAAAGGCGTTCAAAGTAAAAACCACTGACAGAAGCAACGTAAGTGCAAATGACAGTGATTATAAGACTAGCGTGGACAAGGTTTATGCTACTGGCGATATGCGTCGTGGACAATCACTAGTTGTATGGGCGATTCGTGAAGGTCGCGAAGTAGCAAAAAGTGTAGACACAAGCCTAATGGGTTACAGTAACTTGTTGTAAGTTTGATCCATAAGGTAGGCACCGATTGGTGCAGTGATTAAAATCGATAGAACTGCGATGGTCAAGATCAGTTCGCCACATGCCAGATTGGCAGCCAGTGGAAGCCCTCCGATTGCGGCTTGCACGGTTGCCTTAGGCATATAAGAGAAGCCGATAAAAAGCTTCTCTTTTTTGTTGAATTTTGTTCCGATTAGGCAACAGAAAACACCGAGAAGGCGAATGAAAACAACCAGAAGAATTAGAATGATTGCTATGAATCCAAAGCGTACGGCATAGGCGGGGTTCACTGTGGCACCGACCAACACAAATAACAACACTTCAGCACCAATCCATAGTCGAGAAAATTTTGCGGAAAGTCGTTCGGCAAGGGCTTTCTTTTTTTGTTTTAGGGTGAATCCAATTGCCATGACAGCCAGTAAGCCTGAGAACCCGATTATACTACCCTCTATACCTTTTAGCCAGTTCTCGCTAGTGAGTAATAGGAAGGAAATAGACAGGATTACAAGAATTTTTGCACTGTCACGCATATGGAATTTTCTGAATAATAAAACCGATAACAAGCCGATCCCAATCCCGGCAGCTAAACCTAGGATCAGAGAAGTTGGAAGAACAAGGAAGCTATTTGCAGTAGCTGTATTTTGCTCTAGCAGCCCTAGAAAACTCGTGAATAATATGATTACGAAGATGTCATCCATAGAAGCTCCAACCATAATCAATTGGGGAAGCCCTTTTTCTGTCCCCTTTTTCTTTTCGATCAATTCGATCATACGCGGGATAATGACGGCAGGGGAAACTGCTGCAATTACAGTGCCGAGAACGGCTGCCTCTAGATAGGTGATATCAAAGAAGGCTGGGGCTAGTATCGTGGTACCGATGATTTCAAAACAGGCTGGGACAAAACACATCAAGAATGCAGGTCGTCCGACTTTTTTGAGATCTTCTAGGTTTAAATTTAGACCAGCGCGCATCAATATAATAATGAGAGCAATCTGCCGAAGTTCAATGGAGATGTTTTGAACACTGGGATCCAACAGGTTAAATCCGTAGGAACCTAGAAGGATTCCAGCAATCAGTATACCCACTAGACTTGGTAATTTGAAGAAAGAACAAATCTTTCCCAATAGCATTCCCAGAATAAAAATTAATGCGAGTGATAATAACATCCGAATACCCATCCCTTTCTCGATGTTTGGCAACTAGATCCTTTAACGTTCGATGACATAAGAATAATAATCCGTATCTAGAATTAATTCCGATATCTCGAATTTGTTGTTGATAATCTGTTTTTTGGATTCTAAATATGCTTTTTGGTTTTCCACTTCACCATTTGTAGGTTGAAATTCACCTGTTCGTGCATTGTAGAATCCTTCATTTGTGATAAAACTTCTGTTCTGGAATATGATGAGTGGTTCGTAATCATCTCCCAGGATATCATTCCCCATTAGTAAACGAGAATCATAAGAGAATCCCATGATATTCGATAAGGTTGGAATGATGTCTAAGCTTTGGGCGAGTTTGTCCACCACGACAGGTTCCTCCATGCTTCCGCTCCATAGGAGGAAGGCGTTTTGGTATTTTCCAAAGTCATCATCCACAGGTGAACCGTTGAGCTCCTCCAATTGCTCCAAGGTTAAACCATATGGATAGTGGTCAGAGCTGAGTGCAATTACTGTATCTTCTAATTTTCCAGCTTCTTCTAAAGCAGTCAAAATATGACCGATCGCCTTGTCAAGCTCGATGTTTGCGGCGAGATAAGCACGGATTGCTTCACTATAAGGCAAGTGGTCGGTAGCCTCTTTGTTTCTGGATGACATCATATTTCCAGTAAATGTATATAGTTGGTGTCCGCTTACAGTCATATAGTATGCGTGGAATGGAGTGTCGCTATTGATATACTCATCCACGGTTAGTTCCATCATCTCGAGGTCGGATTCGGGCCATACCTCAGTTACCTCTAATCCATTTCCCAATCCTTTGTAATCATAGCCCATGTTCGGGTGACTCAATTCCCTAGAGTAGTAGGTGTAAGAGTGGTTGTGGTAGGCTAGAACAGGAGAATAGCCTTCGCTCAATGCCTGCATGCCCATGGTAAATGGCAGATAATTGTTAGCAGATTCGGTAAAACTTCTCACTCCAGACTTCGGAATAAGTCCGTTTAGGGCAACATACTCTCCGTCGGTTGTACTTACTGGCCAGCCAGGTGTGTAGAAATGATTGAATTGAAAGCCCTCTTCATATAAACGGTATAGGTTTGGAGTGATTTCAGGATCAATGGCTAGGTGGGAAAAGGATTCTGCTGTGATAAAAATCAGATTTTTTCCTTCAAACATCCCAGTGTATTCATTTTCCATCTGTGTCGGAGCGCTTGCAAAATATTGGTGAAGTAATTTTACATCTTCATTTGTTTCTGTCTCCGATAAGGAGGCAAAATCAATCTCTAGTATTTGTGGTTCGTAAACAGGTTCCTCCACGACAGGCTCTTCTTGAGTTTCGAGTTGCTCATCTAGATTTAGGGGAGTGGTTTCTGTAGTCGACTCTTCCGACAATTCAGTGGTATCAGTGAAGACGATATTCGAATCGCTTCCTCCGATTAATTGGTTGATATCTGCATAAAGGGTCCATTGCAATCCAAACTGCTCGACTGTTGTATTCGGTGCATAATCTCTTGTGTATTGGTTATGATCGCTTTCAGGAAATATATAACCTTGAATCAGGAAAAAGATCGAGAGGATGTATAGTAGTAGCGAAGTACAGCCGATGATAATCCGACTAGGTAATCCAAATGTGTAGAATCCATCGAGTTTGTTGATAAAGAGGGATAAAATAAAAGGAAGGAACATCATCAAAACAATCAAAAGATTGTCCAATATCGTTTTTTCGATAATATCAGTAAATGTAAAGGCATCTCCAGCCATCGTTAAAGACATCAAAGTAAAAAATGTGATGAAAACTTTATAATAGATTACCTGAGATACGTATATTAGTGTGATAACGAGGCTTACTATAAGTGTGAGCCAATAAGCTGCCCTTTTATGAAGTGCCGAAGCGAGGGTATAGAGAAGGATACCCAGTAGGAATGAGCTTAGAATCATGTAAGGCAGAGACCGAACGGTATGGAAACAGGTCAATGCAAGGCTTAGTTCTAGGTATAAAAATAAAAAAGGGTAGTATATGGTTGTGATAAATTTTTTGAGTGAGTTCATGGGAAAGCTCCTTTGTCTTAAGTTCATTTTATACCATTAAAACACAAAACATGTATTAAATCAAATACATGTGAAAAAGACATTGATAATTAATTAACAAGTAGATATAATAAGCATGTAGTTTGAAAAAGCTAACTAAATAATATAATTTGATTCAAAAAATTTGGAGGTAGATATGGATATTAATTTTTGTGAAAACTGGAAGGGTTTTAAACCAGGTCGATGGAGCAACAGTGCGGTTGATATTTGTGATTTTATCACAGCCAACTACACACCGTATGATGGTGATGAAGAATTTTTGGTGGGACCGACAGAAGCGACCAAAGAATTATGGAAACAAGTCGTAGAGTTAAATCAAAAGGAACAGGAGAATAATGGAGTGCTTGAAATGGATTGTGATGTTGTTTCGACTGTCACATCTCATGCAGCAGGATATCTCAATAAGGAATTAGAAACCATTGTAGGATTCCAAACAGATAAGCCGTTTAAGAGAAGCTTTCAGCCATTTGGTGGAATTAGAACAGCAGAAAATGCATTGAAGCAATACGGATATGATGTGGCACCACAGCTTCATGATTTCTTCATAAAGTACAGAAAAACACATAATGATGGGGTGTTTGATGTATATACAGATGAGATAAAATTAGCTAGAAAATCAGGAATCATCACTGGTTTACCAGATGCATATGGACGTGGAAGAATTATTGGAGACTACAGAAGAGTTGCGTTATATGGAATTGATCTTCTTATTCTAGATAAAAAAGAGCAATTGAAGACAGCACCGACCCGTATGCAAGAGGAGAATATCAGATTGCGCGAGGAGTTGAGTGAGCAGATTCGTGCTTTGGCTGACATCAAGGAAATGGCAGCAATCTATGGCTATGATATTTCACAGCCAGCGAAAAATGCAAAAGAAGCGATTCAGTGGTTATACTTCGGATATCTAGCGGCGATTAAAGAGCAAAATGGTGCTGCCATGAGTCTTGGTAGAACCTCTACTTTCCTCGACGTATTTATTCAACGTGACCTAGAACTTGGTGTGTGTACGGAAGAAGAGGCACAAGAGTATATCGACCACTTCATTATGAAATTGCGTCTGGTTAAATTTGCAAGAACACCTGAGTATAATGCATTGTTCTCGGGAGATCCGACTTGGGTAACAGAAACCATTGGTGGAATGACAACAGATGGAAGACATATGGTTACCAAGACATCATTTAGATTCTTGCATACTTTAGATAATTTGGGACCTGCTCCAGAGCCAAACTTAACAGTGCTTTGGTCACAGAGATTGCCTGAGAATTTCAAGAGATACTGCGCGAAGATGAGCATCAAGACTTCATCGGTTCAATATGAGAATGACGAATTGATGAGAGAACTTCATGGACATGACTATGCCATTGCTTGTTGTGTATCTTCTATGAAGGTCGGAAAAGAAATGCAGTTCTTCGGAGCGCGTGCGAACTTAGCAAAATGCTTGCTCTATGCAATCAATGGTGGTGTGGATGAAAAACTTAAGATGCAAATCGGACCAAAATATCGTCCAGTAACATCGGAATATCTAGAATATGATGATGTGGTACAAAAATACGATGATATGCTAGAGTGGCTTGCGAATATCTATGTGAATACATTGAATATCATCCACTACATGCATGATAAGTATTGTTATGAAAAAGTGCAGATGGCACTCCATGATCGTGAAGTGAAGCGTTATTTCGCAACAGGAGTGGCAGGACTTTCAGTAATCGCAGACTCGCTAAGTGCGATCAAATATGCAAAAGTAAAGACGATAAGAGATGAAGATGGTTTGGTAGTAGATTATCAGGTGGAAGGTGATTATCCAAAATTCGGAAATGATGATGACCGCGTAGATCGAATTGCGATTGATGTTGTCCATACATTTATGGAAAAAATCAGAAAGCATCATACTTATCGAAATGGAGTTCCTACCATGTCAATCTTGACTATTACTTCAAACGTAGTTTATGGGAAAAAGACAGGTAGTACTCCAGATGGTAGAAAAGCCGGTGTACCATTTGCTCCAGGAGCAAACCCAATGCATGGAAGAGATACCAATGGAGCCTCTGCTTCACTCTCTAGTGTTGCAAAACTTCCATTTGAGGACGCGTTGGACGGAATTTCAGATACATTCTCGATTGTGCCAGATGCACTAGGTAAGGATGATAAGATATTCTTTGGAGATTTTGATATTGATAATATCGTGATGGAAATTAATAGTGCGCAAGACTGTGAAGGTGGTAATTTTGCGTGTATGCAACCAAATGAAGATGTTGAATAAATAAGAACTTAAATAAATAAGAATTTGAATAAATATAAGGAGGATTTCAATATGATTAGTGATAGACAAATCGATAATTTAGTAGGATTGTTGGATGGATATGTAGAAAAGGGAGGTCATCACCTCAATGTAAATGTTTTCACAAAAGAGACTTTGCTAGATGCTCAGAATCACCCAGAAAAGTACCCACAGCTGACCGTGCGTGTATCAGGATACGCGGTGAATTTTGTGAAGCTTACCAAAGAGCAACAAGATGATATTATTGCTCGTACATTCCACTCAAAGATATAGATATGGAAGGGTATATACATTCCACTGATTCATTTGGAACGGTGGATGGTCCTGGAATTAGGTTTGTGGTATTTTTGCAAGGGTGTCCATTACGTTGCAAATACTGCCACAATCCTGATACATGGGAGGTCGGAATGGGGCAGAAGATGTCGACAGACGACCTGCTGGATCAGTACAGTAAGACAAAGAGTTTCACCAAGGGGGGGATCACAGTGACAGGGGGAGAGCCCTTGTTACAGATTGGTTTTGTTACAGAACTATTTGAGAAGTGTAAAAAACTAGGCATCCATACATGTTTGGACACATCGGGTGTTACCTTCAACAAAGAAGATACGGCTGACTTTGATCGTTTGTTTCAGGTGTGTGATTTGGTGATGTTAGACCTAAAACATATCGATTCGATTGGACATAAAGAGCTTACAGGGATGAAAAATGATCGCATTCTAGACTTTGCAAAATATCTTTCAGACAAGCGAGTGGATGTATGGATACGCCATGTTGTGATACAAGGAATCACTTTAGATGATGGTGAGTTGATAAGACTAGGGAAGTTCCTGTCGCAACTGAAGAATATCAAAGCCTTGGATGTGATACCATACCACAAGATGGGGGCGGAGAAATACACCATGTTGGGAATGGAAGATCCATTGGAGGAGGTATCACCTGCGACGAAGGATGAAGCAGAGTATGCGCTGAAGAAAATAATAGAAGGGATAAAAATAGGGGCAAGAAATGAGTTTTAGGAATCAATTTTCAAGCAATTTAGTTAAGAGTATTTTGGCAGGAGTATCTATATCGGTCGGAGGCGTGATATATATTACACTTGGTTCTTCTATTTTAGGTGCATTTCTATTTAGTATAGGCTTGCTCACCATTTATATGTTTGATTGGAATCTATATACAGGGAAGTGCTGTATGTTGCCACGGAGTTTTACGATTTATACACCAATCACAATCATTGCACTCGTTGGAAATATCATAGGAACGATTGTTATGGGGTATGTAGTTCGATTATCGGGGCTGGGTCTCGAAGACTACGCGAGAGAGATGCTTGCCCATAAGTTAGAGCATACGACGTTAGAGTATTTTATTCTATCTATATTCTGCGGAATTCTTATGAGTATTGCCGTGTTAGGGTATAAACAACAAAAAGATGATTTTGGTAGGTTTATCATCATTGCACTTCCGATCACGATTTTTATTATAGCGAAATTTGAGCATGTCATAGCAAATGCGTTCTATATTTCACTCGCCAATGATTGGAATATGGATACCGTTTTATTCACTGCCGTTTGTGCGGTTGGAAATATGATAGGTTGCTCCATTATATGTGGGTTAAAACGCCTATTCCAGATATAGACATTTATCCTTGGTTTATGTTAGAATGTTGTTCAGTTAGATTGCATGACATGAGGCGAGGAGTGAATGGATGAATATGATGGGAAGTATGATTGATAAAATAAAGAAGAATGATTTGTATGTGACATTTCGAGAATTAAAGGGTAATCCAAAGTGGTCGATTATGACAGAGCCGCTTTGGTTTATTCCTTTTTCTCTTTATACTCCTTTTGCTTCATTATATATGTATGAAAGAGGAGTGGATAGTGGGCAAATCGGGTGGATTATTTCCCTAGGATTTTTCTTGCAAGTAATATTTGGAATCATGGGTGGAGTGATTACGGATAAGCTTGGGAGGCGGATGACCACCTTTCTTTTCGATATGATATCTTGGGTGATTCCCTGTCTCTTATGGGCATTTGCGGATAATTTTTGGTGGTTTTTAATCGCAGCAATGATCAATGCGAGTTATCAGATTACGAATACATCGTGGAATTGCTTGTTTATAGAGGATTGTCCAGCGAATCACCTCACCAATGCATTTACCATGATTCATGTGTGTGGGATGTTATCCGTATTTTTCTCTCCGATTGCAATTGTATTTGTAGATATGTATTCTGTGGTGGAAGTGGTTTCCGTATTATATATCATTTCTGCAATCTCCATGGCATTGAAGTTTATTCTATTATACATATATGGAGGAGAAACAGAGGTTGGAAAGCAGAGAAAGATAGAGACTGCAGGGGTTTCCGCGTGGAAGTTGTTCTCTGGGTATTCGGAAGTTGTGGGGAAGGTGTGCAAGTCGAGTCGCATGTTATTCGTTGTGTTGTTTATGGCAATCACCAATATTATATTGATTACCACCAACAATTTCTTTGCTTTGTATATTACGCAGACCCTTCATATATCTGATGGGTGGGTTGCGGTGTTCCCGATGGTACGAACTGCCTTGATGTTGTTGTTTGTTATCTTTTTGCAAAACGCAGTAAACAGAATGAAGATGAGGAATTCGCTATTGTTTGGATTTGTTGCATATGCGGCAAGTCATCTAGTTATCCTGTTTGCACCTGAGAAAAACATCTGGATGATTATCGCCTATACCATACTAGAAGCGGTTGCCTATGCAGTGATTACGCCGAGAAAGGATGCACTGATGGCATTTTATGTAGAGGTGAAGGAGCGGTCTAGAATCTATGCGATCTTTAATTCTGGGATGATTGCCTTATCGGCACCATTTGGAGTGATCATTGGGGAACTATATGCATGGAGTCCAAGCTATCCATTTTTCTTGAATATCGGACTGTTCCTATTAGCAAGTATACTAATCTTGCGGGTAGGGGCGATTGCGACCTATGACGAAGAGACGAAAGTAATAGGGAATAAAAAGTGATGATATCTTTTTTTAAGGGTTCATGATACAATGATGGGGTATAAAAAGTTGGAAGGAGACCGAGGAAAATGAAGAAAAGAACGTTTGGAAAAACAAATGTGTTAGTAACAGAGATTGGATTAGGAACATGGCAGTTAGGAACAAAATGGGGAGATCCATTTAATGCGAAGGAAGCGATGAAGATCTTAGAGACTGCTTATGAAAGTGGAATTAATTTCATCGATACTGCAGATGTTTATAATGGTGGAGATAGTGAGAAAGCAATTGGAGAATTTCTAAAAACTCACAAAGATATCTATGTGACAACAAAGGCTGGAAGACAGATCAATCCTCATACAGCAGAAAATTATACAGTTGATAAAATAGAAAAATACATAGAGGAAAGTATTGCTCGTATGGGCGTGGAGAAGTTGGACATGGTATTGTTGCATTGTCCGCCGACTTCCGTATATAAAAATGATGAAATTTTTGGTGGGTTGGACCGCATGAAGAAGACGGGTAAAATCCTAGATTATGGGGTGAGTATTGAGAAGGTGAGTGAAGGACTTGCGGCAATGGATTATGATATCTCTGCGATGGAAGTTATCTTCAATATGTTCCGATTCAAACCATTGGATGAATTATTTGCAAAGACAAAGGAAAACAACATCGGTGTGATAGCTCGTGTGCCACTAGCAAGTGGGCTGCTCTCTGGAAAGTATACGAAGGATACCACATTTGGTGCTGGCGATCATCGTACCTTTAATCGTGACGGTGCGGCTTTTGATAAGGGAGAGACGTTCTCTGGAGTGGATTATAACCTAGGGTTGACAGCGGTAGAAGAGTTGAAGCAAGTGTTTGGAACACAAGATCTTATTCCATATGCAATCAAGTGGATTATGATGCATGATGCAGTCAGTGTGGTGATTCCAGGAATTAGCAAGGCATCTCAGATTGCATCGAACGTAAGTGCAGTGAATATGCCTGATTTGACAGAAGAACAGATGAAGCAGGTATCGGATATTTATTACAAGTATATTGCCGAGAGTGTTCATCCATTGTGGTAGAAAGCAGTAGGTATTTTCTTTTTGTCGAAGAGTGTGATATAATAAGCAAAGTGTGGAATGAGAATTAGAAATCACTATATCACGTGATCAATCAAGGAGATAGAGATATGAGGGATGAAAACAATAGATCAAAGATAAGTATTGAAAACATAGAAAAAGAACTAGCATCGGCACCGATACTCAAATCGATGTTAGATGCTGCGCCTGTTGCTCTAAATTTATGGGATGAGGATATGACAAATCTCATGTGTAACAAGCATGTGTTGAAGGTGTTTCAGATTAATGATGAGAGGGAATATCTCGATAAGTTCTATAAGTTTTCACCTGAAATCCAGCCAAATGGTGTCCCATCACTTGAGATGGCGAAGATTAATTTTGATAAGGCATATGCAGAAGGTCGGTATGTGTTTCACTGGATGCATGAGACTCAGGACGGGGAGAAAGTGCCGAGTGAAATTACGCTAGTGAAGTTAGATATTGAGAGCGATTCGGAATATTTGGTGGGATTTATCCGAGATTTGCGCAAGGATTTTGCTCAGGTAAACGAAGGGGATTATGATTATTATTTTACAGATGCGATTCCTACGAGTATTGTGCTGAATCAGATATCGAGTCTTTCATCAGAGTGGTTTTTTGGTGTGGATTTAAGAACGGGCAATCTACAGCAATATGTAGACGCATTGCCAATCGATGAAATTAATGATAGTGCTTTGTTTTCTCTAGAAAAGGTTATTGAACTAGGGATTGTTCATGAGGATGATATTGAGAAGTATAAAAAGGTCACTGAAAATATTCAAAAAGGAATTTTTGAGCCATATGATATTCGCTTTTTAAGTGAGAATGGAGGAGAATATCGCTATTCACGACTTGTGTATAAACCTATATATGACCAATCAGGGACTCCGATCTATGTGATCGGTAAGTCTACAGATGTTCATGACCAAAAGATATTGGAAGAGCGGTCTCAAAAAGATTTACTTACAAACTGCTATAATAAAATCAGTGCGGAAATTATTGTATCAGAAAAATTGAAGACATTTCCAGATGGAGCACATGCATTTTTCATTGTAGATATTGATAATTTCAAGTCTATTAATGATAATTTAGGACATTTTTTCGGAGATGAGGTGCTAAAGGAGATTGCAGATGGATTACATGCAGTCTTCCGTGAAGCGGATATCATTGCACGAATTGGTGGGGATGAGTTTGTTGTTTTCTTAGAGAATATTACAGATCTTAATATTATAGAGAAAAAGGCAGAAAAAATCCTTGAAGTGTATAGAAAGACATACTCAGGAGAATATAAGGATTATTCAATTTCAGGTAGTGTTGGGATTGCGAGGTATCCAGATAATGGACTATCCTATGAGGAATTGTATAGAAATGCGGATAAGGCTTTGTATCAAGCAAAGGCATTAGGAAAGAATAGGTATATCAGCTATTCAGAATCATTGAGCTCTGGTACTATGAGCAATACCACGAAGATAGATAATGCAGATAGAATTGCAGGAAACTTCTTTGATTATGAGTTGATTTCAGAGGTGTTTCATATTCTTTATGAACAAAATGGAGATGTGAATTCTATCAACTCTGCCCTAAAGTATATTGGGGAACGTTATAAGGCAGATCGTTCTTATATATTTGAAACACTGGATGACGGTGAGACGTATGATAATACCTTCGAGTGGTGTATGGAAGGAATCAGCAAAGAGATTGACAACTTACAAGGGCTACCAAATGATATCTTTGATGATATTATAGAAAAAGCTCATAATGGAATTATTTATTCAAACGACCTAAGGGAAACATTTGAATACGATGCTGCTTTTGAAACCATGGCAAATCAAGGCATTCTATCATTTGTACATGCACAGGTAAAAAAAGAGGACAAGATGACGTTCTTTATCGGGCTAGATGATTGTACCAAAACCCGCGTATGGACAGAACGTGAGATTAATAGTCTACAATATATAGGAAAGTTATTATCCGTCATTCTTCAAGGAACTCATCTGAGGGATAAAGTAGATACATTAGTTGAGTATAACAAGAATTCTACACATATTTTGGATAGTACAGATGAGATTGTATACATTTCTGATATCGATACTTATGACTTGTTATATCTGAATCATACAGCGATTCAAGCGGTAGGAAACTTAGAAGAGGAAGTTTGGCGCAGCAAAAAGTGTTATGAAATTCTGCAAGGAAAGACAGAGCCGTGTGAATTTTGTACTAATCATCTATTAGGAACAGGGGATTTCTACGAGTGGTCCTTTCATAATACAAAACTAGATAAGACGTTTTTGCTGAAGGATAAGTTGATTCCATATAATGGGAAATTAGCGAGACTTGAGATAGCGACAGATGTCTCGAAAATGACAGAACTGGAAAGAGAATTGCAAGAGAAGTTAGAAGACGAGAGTTTCTTGCTTGATTGTGTCGAGCGCTTGCATTCGGGCAGTGAACCGTTGTTCTCAGTTTATAAATTGCTAGAAAGTGTGGTGGATTATTACCAAGCAGAGCGAAGTTATATCTTTGAAGTGGATGAAAGCGGACAATATGCATCGAATACATTTGAGTGGTGTGAAGAGGGTGTGAAATCTTATAAGCAGGAATTGCAAGAGGTTCCGTTATCGGACATAGAGTTTCTGTTTCATAGATGTAAGACTGATTCAGCATATGCATTACACATAGACGACCCGAATATGTCGAAGGACTCGGGAGAATATAAATTGATGCAGTTTCAAGAGTTGCAGCATATTGTAATCGGCTCGATTGTTTCAAATGGAAGGGATGTCACAGGATTTGTCGGCGTGGATAATCCAAAGAGAAACGCAGATAAGACTTTGATCATCCAATCGGTTGCAAAATTTGTGGCGAATTTCCTAGATGAGACAGAGTTCCTCGCTCAGTTGAATCAGTTGAGTTATTACGATACACTTACAGGGGTGAAAAATAGACAGAGTTATATAGAGGCTATTAGGGCAGTCAGTGATATTTATATAGAGAGTTTAGGTGTAATCTATATCGACATTCGCGGGCTTGGTGCCATCAATGATGCAAAAGGAATCCTATACGGGGACACAATTTTGAAAAGATTAGCAGATATCTTGACTGATATTTTCGAAAAGGATGTTTATCGAATGGGTGGTGACGAGTTCGTTGTATACAAGGAAAACATGGAAGAACATGAATTCGAAGATAAGATTGCATTGATGAAGTCAAGGTTGGCTGACGAAGAGTTTCAGACAAGCATAGGCTACACATGGAATAAAAACTTCGATGCTAACTCTACGAATTACGAGCACCTTGAAGGAAGCGAAAGATACAAGCGTATTCTTGCGGATAACTTAGATAAGGAAATAGCAGATGGAAAATATGTTGTGTTCTTGCAACCACAGATGAATTTAGAAGAGGATAAGGTACGTAGTGCTGAGGCCCTAGTAAGGCGTGTGGGAGCAGGAGGTGTTTATCAAGCGCCGTTCTCCTTCATCCCGTTTTATGAAAGAGAAGGGATTATATCTAAAATTGACCTGTTTGTGTTTGAAAATGTCTGCAAGGAGTTGAAGGCATGGAAAGAGGCAGGACATATGCAAGTATCGTCCGTTGCAATTAACTGCTCGAGGATGACGATTGCAGAAGAGGGTATCGTAGAACGACTATCTAAGATTTGTGAACAATATGGAGTGGAGAAATCGCAGATTGTGATTGAGATTACAGAAACGACCAATGCAATTAGTGAAGAAGTGTTGAGAGATATCATTCAAAGTTTTGCAGATGCGGGATTCTTGATTTCCTTAGATGACTTTGGTAGTGGATATTCGAACTTGACTTCATTTGTGATGTCTGACTTTGATGAAGTAAAAATCGATATGAAGTTGGTAGATGATATTCATACCAATGAAAAGTCTAGAGCTTTGACAGAAGTAGTACTATTCTTGTGTGCGAAACTAGATGGTTTGGTTTCAGTAGCCGAAGGAATTGAATACGAGGAGCAGTATAAGATTCTGAAAGAGATGGGATGCTCAAAAGGGCAGGGGTATTATTTTGACAAGCCGATGCCGATGTCAGAATTTACAGAGAAATATGCGAAGTAACGGGACAGGGGAGATGTGAAACATAGTTTCACCCTTCCCCCGTCCTTAACAAAAGAGGACAGTGGAATTTCCACTGTCCTCTTTTGTTACATCCAAGATAGGGTTTTGTATTCGTCTGTATCGTCTTCCTTTTCTGGCTCGTATTTCTTGAATACAGAGTTGATGATGAAAGAAGAGAGATAGAAGATAATAGCACATCCAATGAGTGGTAACATAAAGACCAATAGAGAGAATGCCTCTGGTGATATAAATGCTAAAATAATTGGAATCCCGTTCACGATTGTTAACAATATGGTTTTTGGTAAATGAACGATAGAGAATATAAAGGCATTCTTTACCGCTTCTTTTTTTGTACACTGAAAGCGAGCGATTGTCGGGAAGATATAGAGTTGAACAATGTACGCATATACAGTGAGAATCAAGATCACAGTACGTAGTATCTCCATAAAGGCACCTTGTGTTGTACGAAGTACCATAAGGTCTAGGATTAAGATACCGAACACACCCATGATGATGAGCCACAATAGGGTGGCTTGCTTAAAATTTTCCTTGAAGGCCTTGATATAGCTCTTGAATATATAAGGATCTTCTCCGCGGGCAATCTTTAAGCAAACATAATGCATAGAAGTGCAAGCGGCACCAATGGTAATGACCGGGATACAGCTGACAATAAACACGATGTTTAGAACAAATAAATCAAACACACGGGACAATCCTCGCATAATCGGACTATCCAAATTAAATAAATTTCTCATACGATCTCCTTTGTAGTGAAATAAGTCTATTGGAATTATATACAAATTAGAAGTATAATTCAATACCTATGTCCAATAATACATAGAAATGACACAAATACAAATAGTTTTATTACAAAAAACGAACATTTGTTTGCAATTAAAAATTTGCTATGGTATAATCAATGTGCAAAATTGTAGATGAATAAACGAACGTGATGGGAGAAATCGAATGGGACAATTCAAATTAGTTTCAGAATTTCAGCCAACAGGAGATCAACCACAAGCGATATCCGAGTTGGTAAAAGGATTCCAAGAGGGAAATCAATGCGAGACGTTGTTAGGTGTTACAGGGTCTGGTAAGACATTTACCATGGCAAATGTAATACAAGAATTGAATAAGCCCACATTGATTATAGCCCATAACAAGACCTTGGCTGCACAATTGTATGGAGAATTCAAAGAGTTTTTCCCTGAGAATGCAGTGGAGTATTTTGTATCATATTATGATTATTATCAGCCGGAGGCATATGTGCCTTCGTCGGATACTTATATTGCCAAGGATTCGTCGATTAATGATGAGATTGATAAGTTGCGTCATTCCGCAACAGCCGCACTAGCGGAGCGAAGTGATGTCATTATCATTGCTAGTGTGTCATGTATCTATGGATTGGGAAGTCCCATTGACTATCATGAGATGGTGGTGTCACTGAGACCGGGGATGATAAAGGATCGGGATGAGGTGATCCGAAAGCTGATTGAGATACAATATGACCGAAATGATATGGACTTTCACCGTGGTACCTTTCGAGTAAAAGGGGATGTGCTAGATATCTTCCCTGCATATTCGGAAGATGTTGCATGGAGGGTTGAATTCTTTGGTGATGAGGTGGAGCGAATCGTTGAAGTGGATGGATTGACAGGAGAGACGAAGACGGAATTGAATCATATCTCAGTATTTCCAGCTTCTCATTATGTTGTGTCTCAAGATCGAATGAATGGTGCGATTCAGGCAATCGAAGAAGAGTTAGTAGAGAGTATCAAGAATTTCAAGAAGGAAGATAAACTAATTGAGGCTCAACGAATCGGAGAGCGTACAAATTTCGATGTTGAGATGATGAGAGAGACTGGGTTCTGCTCAGGAATCGAGAATTATTCGAGACATCTTACCGGGACGGCAGAGGGCGAACCGCCTCATACATTGATTGATTATTTCCCTAGGGATTTTCTGATTATCATCGATGAGTCCCATAAGACGATTCCACAAATCGGAGGGATGTATGCAGGGGATCAATCTAGGAAGTCGACCCTTGTGGATTTTGGATTTCGCCTACCCTCGGCAAAGGATAATCGTCCTCTGAATTTTGAAGAATTTGAAGAGAAGATTGACCAAGTGTTATTTGTATCTGCTACGCCTGGGAAGTACGAGGAAGAAAATGAATTACTGCGGACAGAACAAGTCATTCGACCGACAGGATTGTTAGACCCAGAGGTAGAAGTGAGGCCGGTTAAGGGACAGATTGATGACTTGATTTCCGAAGTGAGGAAAGAGATTGCGAAGAAAAATAAAATATTAATCACGACGTTGACAAAGCGAATGGCGGAAGACCTGACAGACTATATGAAAGAGGTTGGAATTCGAATCAAGTATCTGCATTCAGATGTGGATACCCTAGAACGTATGGAGATTATTCGAGATATGCGATTGGATGTCTTTGATGTTCTTGTTGGAATCAATCTACTAAGGGAAGGGTTAGACATTCCAGAAATTACACTGGTGGCGATCTTAGATGCGGATAAGGAAGGGTTCCTACGTTCAGAGACATCATTGATTCAGACAATCGGTCGTGCTGCTAGAAATGCAGAGGGGCATGTAATCATGTATGCGGATAAGATTACAGATTCTATGAATCTGGCAATCACAGAAACGGCAAGAAGGCGGGAAATTCAGATGCGATATAACGAGGAGCATGGAATTACTCCCCAGACTATTAAGAAGGCAGTTCGGGATTTGATCAGTATATCCAAGAAAGTAGAGAACAAGATAGAGATAGATCCAGAATCGATGTCAAAGCAAGAAATAGAGAAGACGATGAAGCAGTTAGAAAAACAGATGCGTAAGGCTGCAGCCGAATTGGATTTTGAAACGGCAGCCATGCTTAGAGATAAGATAATAGAATTGAAAAGGATAGTGTGAAAAAATTATTTTCACACGGCAATTTGTCCCTTGTGGTCCAAAGTTGCCAGACAGAGAGAGAGGGATGGTTATTGTAATGAAACAATATATAAAAATTAGAGGAGCCAATGAGCATAACTTAAAAAATATTGATGTGGATATCCCACGAGATGAATTCGTGGTCTTGACAGGATTGAGTGGGTCGGGGAAGTCTTCCCTTGCGTTTGATACCATATACGCAGAGGGACAACGACGTTATATGGAATCGCTATCTTCTTATGCGAGACAGTTTCTAGGTCAGATGGAGAAACCGAATGTGGAGAGTATAGAAGGACTTTCACCAGCCATTTCTATCGACCAAAAGTCTACAAATCGAAATCCCCGTTCTACTGTTGGAACGGTAACGGAGATTTATGATTATATGAGATTACTCTATGCGAGAATTGGAATTCCGCATTGTCCGAATTGTGGCAAGGAAATCAAAAAGCAAACAGTGGATCAAATGGTGGATCATATTATGGAACTACCACAAAATAGCAAGATTCAGCTCTTGGCACCTGTGGTTCGGGGGCGAAAGGGTACCCATGCCAAGTTATTAGAGAAGGCGCGCAGAAGTGGTTATGTTCGTGCGCGAATCGATGGTAGCTTGTATGAATTGACCGAAGTGATTGAACTGGATAAAAATATAAAACACTCGATTGAAATCATTGTGGATCGTTTGATTGTGAAAGAAGGGATTGAAAAAAGACTTAGTGATTCTGTGGAAACGGTGCTGCAGCTTGCCGAAGGGTTGATGACAGTAGATGTAATCGGAGACAGAGAATTGCAGTTTAGTCAGAATTTCTCTTGTGCGGACTGTGAGATTAGTATCGAAGAGATTGAACCGAGGAGTTTTTCTTTTAACAATCCGTTTGGAGCTTGTCCTGAGTGTTTTGGACTGGGGTACAAGATGGAATTTGAAGCGGATCTGATGATACCGGACAAGCGTCTTAGCATTAGCGAAGGAGCGATTGTCGTGAGTGGGTGGCAGTCATGCAATCGCGAAGGAAGCTTTGCGAATGCAACCTTGCAGGTGCTGATGAAAGAGTATGGATTTGACCTAGAGACACCGTTTAACAAATATCCAAAGAAGATACAGGATTTATTGCTCTATGGAATTGGAAGTAGACCGATTCGGGTTCCTTATAAAGGAGAACGAGGAGAGGGAGTCTACGATGTTACATTTGAAGGGATTATTAAGAATGTGGAACGTAGGTATAAAGAGACGTTCTCTGAGTCGGCGAAGGCAGAGTATGAAACCTTTATGCGGATTACTCCTTGTCATGAATGTGGTGGGCAGAGACTGAAGAAGAGTGCATTAGCAGTTACAATCGGTGAGAAGAACATTGCAGAAGTAACCATGTTGCCGATTCAGGAACTCTATGATTTTCTATCTGGATTGAGTTTGAGCCAACAGCAGGAACTCATCGGAGAGCAACTCTTGAAGGAAATCAAGGCAAGGGTAAATTTCTTGATCAATGTAGGTTTGGATTACCTGTCACTATCGAGAGCCACAGGAACCTTATCGGGTGGGGAAGCACAGAGAATTCGATTGGCTACCCAGATTGGTTCGGGTTTAGTCGGTGTGGTTTATATACTGGATGAGCCGAGCATTGGTCTCCACCAGAGGGATAATGATAAATTACTTGGAACATTGAAACGATTGCGAGATTTAGGAAATACTTTGATTGTGGTGGAACATGACGAAGATACGATGAAAGAAGCGGACTATATCATCGACATTGGACCAGGTGCTGGAGAGCACGGTGGAGAGGTGACGGCGGTGGGTACTGCCAAGCAAATCATGAAAAATAAGTCTTCGATTACGGGAGCATATTTGAGTGGTAGAACGAAGATTCCTGTGCCCAATGAGAGAAGGCAAGCAACGAATTCTATCAAGGTATATGGTGCGAGAGAAAACAACTTGAAGGACATCGATGTGGAATTTCCGATCGGTGTGATGACCTGTGTGACAGGAGTATCTGGATCGGGTAAGAGTTCACTTGTGAATGAAATTCTCTACAAGGTGCTTGCAAGAGAATTGAATCGGGCAAGATTAATTCCTGGAAAACATGATAAGGTGACTGGGCTGGAGCATGTAGATAAGGTGATAAATATTGACCAATCGCCGATTGGACGAACTCCACGTTCCAATCCAGCAACCTATACAGGGGTGTTTGACCTGATTCGTGATTTGTTCGCAGCGACACAAGATGCCAAGACAAAAGGATACAAAAAAGGACGATTCAGCTTCAATGTAAAGGGTGGTAGATGCGAGGCTTGTAGTGGGGACGGAATCTTGAAGATTGAAATGCACTTCCTTCCAGATGTCTATGTGCCTTGTGAAGTATGTAAGGGGAAACGATACAATCGAGAAACTCTTGATGTGTATTACAAAGGGAAGAATGTATATGATGTCCTAAATATGACAGTAGAAGAGGCGGCAGTTTTCTTCGAAAATGTACCGAGTATTAAACGTAAGATGGACACGCTATTGGATGTTGGTTTGGGGTATATTCGCTTGGGTCAACCTTCGACTCAGCTATCAGGAGGAGAGGCACAACGAATCAAGCTTGCAACAGAATTGAGTAAACGAAGCACAGGAAAAACAGTCTATATTCTAGACGAGCCGACAACTGGACTTCATTTTGCTGATGTTCATAAACTTACAGAAATATTGCAAAGACTTTCTTCTGGAGGAAATACGGTAATCGTAATCGAGCATAATCTAGAAGTGATAAAGACGGCAGACTATATTATCGACATCGGACCAGAAGGCGGAGCAAGGGGAGGGACTGTCATTGCGAAAGGAACTCCAGAAGATGTTTCTAATCACGAACAATCCTATACAGGAGCATATCTAAAACCTCTTTTGAATACTTATTGATAAATTGACACTATTTGGTTATAATAGATAGTAATCTGAAGTTGGAGGTCACAATGAAATGGCAAGTGATATGGGAATAGATTTAGGAACAGCAAGTGTTCTTGTATATGTTAAGGGCAAAGGTGTGGTGTTAAAAGAACCTTCTGTCGTAGCATTTGATAGAGATTCAAATACAGTAAAAGCAATTGGAGAAGAGGCGAGATTGATGCTAGGTAGAACACCTGGAAATATTGTTGCGGTACGCCCACTGCGACAAGGGGTTATCTCGGATTATACAATCACAGAGAAGATGATTAAGTATTTTGTGCAAAAGGCAATGGGACGTAGAACATTGAAGAAACCACGAATTAGTATCTGCGTACCGTCAGGGGTAACAGAGGTGGAGAAAAATGCAGTGGAGCAAGCGACTTATGCTGCAGGGGCAAGGGAGGTTCATCTCATCGAAGAACCGGTTGCTGCTGCAATCGGTGCGGGCATCGATATCTCCAAACCTTGTGGAAATCTAATTGTTGATATCGGTGGGGGGACGACTGATATTGCGGTGATTTCGCTTGGCGGAACAGTGGTGAATACATCTCTAAAAATAGCAGGGGATGATTTTGACGAGGCGATTGTGCGATTTATGAGAAAGAAGCATAATCTTTTGATCGGGGAAAGAACTGCAGAAGATATCAAGATTAAAATCGGAACAACGTATGACCAAGGCGAATTAACATCGATGGAAGTTCGTGGACGTAATTTAGTCTCAGGTTTACCGAAAACAGTTATAGTTACTTCTGAAGAGACAGAAGAGGCGCTGAAGGAAGTTACTAGCCAAATCGTAGAGTCAGTCATCAGTGTCTTAGAACAAACGCCGCCAGAATTGTCAGCAGATATTTTAGAGAGAGGTATTGTATTAACTGGAGGTGGTGCCATGCTACGCGGATTAGAGGAGTTGATTCAAGAGGGAACGGGGATTAACACTATGACAGCGGAGGAACCTATGAAGGTTGTTGCCATCGGAACGGGACAGTTTATAGAATTTATCAGTGATAGTAAATCATTTTAATAGATAAGGGGACAGGGGAACGAGGGTTCTTCTGTCCTTTTGTACAAAAAAATAAAAGAAATAGAGAAGGTTGATATGGCAATAACAATTAAGGGATATGTAGAGGGAATTACATATCGCAATGAAGAGAATGGATATACAGTGTTTCGGTTGAGTGGTAATGCAGAGACGACGGTTTGTGTTGGAATCCTACATTTTGTCAATCAGGGAGATTGCATAGAAGTAGAGGGAGAGTATCAGACTCATCCAGTTCATGGAAATCAGATAGCTGTACAAAAATATGAAATTACAGAACCCGATGATTTGATTTCGATGAAACGGTATCTGGGATCAGGCGCGATTAAGGGAATCAGGGAAGCATTAGCGGATAAGATTGTCGAAAAATTTCGTGAGGAAACGTTTAAGATTATAGAAGATGAGCCAGAGCGATTGACCGAAATTAAGGGGATTAGCAAAAGAATCGCAATGCAGATAGCGGATCAAGTAGAGGGAAAGAAGGATTTTCGAAGAGCCATGATATTTCTGCAAAAATACGGAATATCTACAGCTTTGGCGGCAAAGGTTTATCAGCATTATGGACAGGATATATATGGGGTGATAAAGGAAAACCCATATCAATTAGCCGATGAAATCACGGGTGTAGGATTTAAGATTGCAGATGAAATCGCTAGAAAGGTCGGAATCCATGTGGATTCAGATTTTCGAATTCAAAGCGGAATACACTATACATTGTTGCAGTGCGTGAGCGAGGGACATGTGTATCTTCCGAAATCGGTACTCCTTACACGAGTGCAACAATTATTAGAAATTGAAGTGGAGAATGTGGAGCGACACTTGATGGATTTGACCATTGAGAAGAAGATTGTACAGAAACCAGAAGAATTCGATTCACGAATCTATCCATCCATGTATTATTATATGGAATTAAATATCGCAAAGATGTTACATGATTTGAATGTACAATACGAGGTTCCAGATGTGGTATTGGAGAATCGAATCTGCCAGATTCAAAAAAATACGAAACAAGTCTTGGATGAGAAACAGCAACGGGCAGTTATGGAAGGGGTTCGAAATGGTTTGCTAATTTTAACTGGAGGACCAGGAACTGGAAAGACCACGACCATCAATGCGATGATACAATATTTTGAATCAGAAGGGTTGGATGTGTTTCTAGCAGCTCCGACAGGAAGAGCAGCAAAGCGCATGTCTGAAACCACGGGGTGTGAGGCGAGAACTATTCACAGAATGTTGGAAGTGAGTGGAAATCCAGAAGAAGATGGAAATGTCGGGTTTGCTAGGAATCGACAAAATCCTCTAGAGGTCGATGTGATTATAATTGATGAGATGTCCATGGTTGATCTGACACTCATGCATGCACTGTTATCTGCAATTGTAGAGGGCACAAGGGTAATCTTGGTGGGTGATAAAAATCAATTGCCAAGTGTTGGCCCAGGTAGTGTATTAAAAGATATCATCGCAGCGGATACATTTAAGGTGATTGAATTGACGAAGATTTTTCGCCAAGCAGGTGAGAGCGACATTGTTGTGAATGCGCATAAAATCAATACAGGGGAAGAGATTACTTTGGACAATAATAGTAAGGATTTTTTCTTCTTGAAGAGAGATGATACCAATATGATTATCAGCAATGCAATCGAATTGATTCAAAAGAAATTGCCGAAATATGTTCAAGCATCCCAGCAGGAGATTCAGGTGCTTACACCGATGAGAAAAGGAATGCTTGGAGTGGAACGTTTAAATAGGATCTTACAACAATACTTGAACCCAAAGGAAGGTGGGAAAGTCGAGAAAGAAGTTGGGGAACGAATTTTTCGGATGGGTGACAAGGTGATGCAGATAAAAAACAACTATCAGCTAGAATGGGAAGTTACAACGAAATTCGGCTTGGTGGTTGACAAGGGTTTGGGTGTGTATAATGGAGATATGGGGATTATAACATACATTGATTTATATCATGAGGTTGTTGAGGTGACATTTGACGAGGAGAGAAAGGTCAATTATCCGTTCAAGTTGTTAAATGAACTAGAGCATTCCTATGCAATCACCATACATAAATCACAGGGAAGTGAATATCCGGCAGTTATCATTCCTCTATTGCAAGGGCCAAGACTCCTCTACAATCGAAATTTGATCTATACAGCAATTACTAGGGCAAAAAAATGTGTAACATTGATTGGAGATGAGCGAACATTTCGAGAGATGATAAACAATACAAATGAACAAAAAAGGTATACAAGCTTGGAGGAACGGATTCAAGAATTTAATCTGTCAATGTAAGGAACTCGTGTTGGAATTACTGTATCCATCCACCTGCATTCTATGTGGACGTGTGAGCAAACAAGGTATTTGTGAGGAATGTAGGAAGCAATATCCGATTATCAGAGAACCACTATGTATGTGTTGTGGCAAGCCGATCTATGATGAGGAAAAAGAGTGTTGCGAGGATTGTAGCAAACATGGAAAATCATTTGACCAGGGTCGTAGTTTGTGGGTGCATGCAGGGAAGGTGAAATCATCGATTTATAAATTCAAATATAGTAATAGAAGGGTATATGCAGAGACTTATGGTCAGTTATTGGTAAAGAAATACGATGATCGTATTAGGTTATGGAATCCACAAGTGATAATTCCAGTGCCTTTGCATCCGCATAGGAAGAGACAGAGAGGGTTTAATCAGGCAGAGGTTTTGGCTCGGGTGATTGCAAGAGAAATCAGCCTTGATATTCCAGTGAGAACCAACTTAGTTGCAAGGAAAAAGGAAACATTCAAACAAAAGCAATTAAATGAGGTGCAACGTTTTAAAAATATGCGAAATGCTTTTCAAATCAATTCGAACAATTGTATACCCGAGGTGGTCATGTTGGTTGACGATATTTACACTACGGGGGCAACAGTCAACGAAATTTCAAGAGTATTGAAGGAACATGGAGTAAAGAAGGTGTATTTCTTGACCATAAGTATTGGACAAGGGTTCTAATAATATGTTATACTTAGGAGAATGTTTACCTAGTGAAAGTATAATTTTATTTATGAGGTGTAGATATGTTAGATGAGAATAAAATAGCTATGATGACAAGAATTGCCCAGATAGAAGAGGGCAGTGATACATTAGATTTGAAAATATGTTCGTACTATCGGCTGGATTATATTACCATACATATTTTGATTAGCTTGATATGGACTACGATTGCATATGTTATTGTGGCGGCTGGCTGGTGCATGTATGATTTCAGTAACCTAGTGCTGTTATTAAAGGACATGGATATGATAATGGAGTATATTTATGGGCTCCTATGGCTGTTGGGAGGTGTATGGCTTGCAATGGCTGTTATTTCAGGGTTAGTTTATAATTACAAATATACCAAAGCAAAAGAACGATATAAGCAATATCTCAGGGATGTGAGTCAATTGAACAAGTATTATAAAAGGGGTGGTATGAATGGATAATTTACATTATGCAAAGGAACAGTTTTTAGGACTTTATGCAAGATACAATAAGTGGATTGTTATTGTTTATAAATTTATTTTGGCATGGCTAATCTTTGCCTATATCAATACAGAATTAGGATTTATGGAGGCGTTAAATGCAGTATATATTGCACCGTTGTTAGGATTGGTGTGCTCAGTGTTACCGATGATTGTAACCGCTTTTGTGGCAGCGCTTTTGATTATGGCACAGGTATATGAACTTTCCATTTTCTTGTTGGCGGCCGTTGGAGTAATTTTCTTGTTTATGTTCATTGTTTATTTTCAGTTTACACATAGACAAGCGATTGCACTTTTGATTACACCGATTTTGATTCAGTATAATATGCCATTTGCGATTCCAATCATATTTGGATTAACAGGGAATCCATTTGTTGCAATACCGATTAGTTGCGGAGTGTTCTTGTACTACTTGATCCAACAATTACAACCGATGGTAGATGTCTTTAAAGACCTGGAACTTATGGAAATGATATCACCGTTGACAGAGTTTTTTACAGAACTAGTTGGTAATACAAATATGTGGTTGTTGCTAGTGACTCTTGCAGTCAGCACAATGCTTGTAGCTAGCATAAAAATCTTATACATACCACATGCATGGAAATTTGCAATGGGAGTAGGGATTGTAGCTACCTTTATTGTATCTTTTATTATGGGAAGTACGTTCGAATTAGAGGTAGACACGGTTTCCTTATTGTTAGGAAATTTAGTAGGAGTAATCATCGGAATTGTTTTAGAATTCTTCTTATATGCAGTCGAGTTTAATCAAACAGAGTCCATAACCTTTGAGGATGACGATTATCATTATTATGTCAAAGCGATTCCAAAGGTGAAGATTTATCAGAGTCAGATGGAATTAGATACAAAAGAAAAAAAAGAAGCAGAAAATAATCGCGGAAGAAAGAACAGAGAGTCGAATCGAGTGACAAACAGACAACAACATAATCACGCAACTCGTCGTCCGATTTGCGAAGAAGCAGTTACAGATGATGTGATGAGTGGTGATACGTTGCAATTGCCAGAAAAGGAAATTGAGAGAGCGTTACGAGATGTAGTGAGCAAACAGAAGCGAACTGAGCTTAGACGTCAGCATGAGGCTACGAATCACCAAATCCTACATGAGAGTCTGCAAAAAGAATTAGACAATAATAAGTAGTATGAAATACAAGTAAGGCAAAGGGGAAGATGACGTGGACAGAGCTTTAAATAGTTTGAAAATTTTCATAGAGCAGTATCTCACAGTTCTACGGAGTATCACGATCACAGATGTGTTGGAGATTGTGATTATTGCTGTGCTCTTATACAAATTAGTGATATGGATTCTGAATACGAAAGCATGGATGCTTCTGAGAGGAATTCTAGTAATTGTCGTGTTTGTGATTGTAGCAGCAGTACTAAATATGGAGATGATTCTGTACTTAGTAGGTGAGTCAATGAGTGTGTTTGCAATTGCAGGGATTGTCATTTTTCAGCCAGAGCTTAGAAGAGCCTTGGAGAACTTAGGACAGAGAAATTTATTGAATGAAATTGTGCCATTTGACAAGAAAAAAGATGCCGACAATTTTTTAGTAGAGACAGTTGGGGAAGTTGTTATGGCCTGTGAAGTGATGAAAAAAGCTAAGACAGGTGCATTGATTGTTGTTGAAAACAATGTCAAATTAACAGAATACGAATCTACAGGTATTCGACTAGATTGTATGGTATCAAGCCAAATTTTGATTAATATCTTTGAACATAATACGCCACTACATGATGGGGCAGTTATTATGAGAGGAGACCGTATTGTATCGGCAACATGCTATCTACCATTGAGCGATAATATGAACTTGAGCAAAGACTTAGGGACAAGACATCGAGCAGCTGTTGGAATGAGTGAAGTGAGTGATGCACTGGTGATTATAGTATCGGAAGAGACTGGAAATATATCGGTAGCAAAACAAGGAATATTATACAGAAATATTGACGGAAATGAGTTGACAGATAAATTAGAACGATTGAGAAGCAATATGCAAGATGAGAAAAAAGCTTCGTTTTTGACTAAAGCATTTAGAAAGCGAGGTGGCAATCGTGAAAAATAAGATTTTAAACAATATTGGACTGAAAATATCTGCAATTATTTTTGCCATTCTGTTATGGGGGGGCGTGATGCAGTTTGCAGATCCAGTGACCACGAAAGCGGTAGCTGGAGTACCCGTAGAGTTGTTAAATGTCTCAACTGTTACAGATACAGGTAAGGTGTATCAGTTTGTAAATGGAGAGCCTACAGTAGTGGTTATGATAGAAGGAAAAACTTCGGTACTCCGTGAAATTACCAGCGACCAAATCTATGCGACTGCTGATTTTAAAAACATTGAGCTGGGAAGTTTGTTACCAGTTCAGGTGAGTTTAAATAGCAATGAATCTACAAACGTAACACTTTCAGCGATGCCAATCAACTTGGAAGTGAGGATTGAAGATAGTGAAAAGAAAAATTTCCCGATTACGCCAGTGGCAGTAGGAGAAGTAGCTACTGAAAAGGTGCTAGGGACAATGAAAACCTATCCTGAGACAATCTCTGTTTCAGGACCAGAATCCATCATTAACATCATTGACCGTGTGGTTGCACAGGTCAACGTCGCAGGGGTTGATACTAGCTCTAGAATGGCAGGGGAGCTGATTATGTATGATAAGAATGGAGCGATCATCGATCAGACCACATTATCCATTAGCAATCGTGAAATCAATGTAGATGTGGGAGTGCAAAATACGAAATCAGTTTCACTAAAATTCAATGTGAGTGGTACTCCGGCGGAAGGATTCCGTGTTGTTGATATCGATGCAGAACCAGGCACCGTGTTAGTGACAGGTACAGATTCCATACTGGAACAGACCGCCACATTAGAGATACCAGGAGGCGCGATCAACGTAGAGGGCATGTCAGGGATAAAGGAGACAAGTGTAGATATTACAGAGTATTTGCCAGAGGGGATTGCTCTAGTAGATCCAAATGCAAACAATGTAGCAGTTACGATACAAATGGATGAGTTTGGTACAAAAAGCTTTGAAATTCCGATTGGATCCTTGGAGGTAGCGAACAATCCTGATAAATTAAACCTGGAATATTTACAAGAAAGTGTTCTTGTAACATTTACCGGTCCAGATGATGTGGTTGAACAATTATCAGAAGATGAAGTGCGACTGAGTATTGACCTAAAAGACATCAAAGAAGAGGGGAAGTATACAATACCGATAATCGTATCACCAATTGACGAATGCGAGTTAGTTGAGGAAGTGACCGTAGAAATAGAAATGATAGAGACTTAGGAGAAATAAAATGATACAAAAAGAACTAAAAATAGTAAATCCTACTGGATTGGATTTGGGACCGGCAGGAGTACTTTGTAAGACAGCAATGATTTATGCATCAAAAATACATTTCAAAATCGATACAGTGGAGGCAAACGCAAAGAGTGTGCTAAGTGTATTAGGAGCATGTGTGAAATGCGGAGATGTCCTGTTGTTTACCTTTGACGGAGAGGACGAAGAGGAAGCAGCAGCAGGTATTACGAAAATTATAGAAGACAGATTAGGAGAATAATTATGTTGAATTTTTCTAGATATAAGACGGCTACCAAGATGGAGTATACTGAGCGACAATGGCCGAACAAGCAGATAGAGAAAGCGCCGATTTGGTGTAGTGTGGATTTGAGAGATGGTAATCAAGCGTTGATTGAGCCTATGGTGGTGGAAGAAAAGATTCGCTTCTTCCAATTATTAGTGAAACTAGGATTTAAGGAAATCGAAGTTGGATTTCCATCGGCATCACAAATAGAATATGATTTCTTGCGTGTACTTGTAGAAGAGAATATGATTCCAGATGACGTAACGATTCAGGTGTTGGTTCAGTGTAGAAAACATTTGATTGAACGAACATTTGAAGCATTAAAAGGAGTGAAAAATGCCATAGTGCATATCTATAATTCTACTTCGACTCTACAACGAGATGTTGTTTTTAACAAGGGAAAAGATGAAATCAAAGCAATTGCAATCGAGGGTACGAGACTTGTTAAAGAATTAGGGAAAAACTTTGAGGGGAACTTGAGGCTTGAATACTCTCCAGAAAGTTTTACAGGTACGGAGGTTGAGTATGCGCTAGAAGTGTGTGAAGCAGTGCAAGAAGAATGGGGAGCGACCGAAGAGAATCCGATTATATTAAACTTGCCAGCAACCGTAGAGATGAATACTCCAAATGTGTACGCCGATCAGATTGAGTGGATCTGTACGAACTTAAAGGATCGTAAGAGTGCGATAATCAGTGTGCATCCACACAATGACCGAGGAACAGGAGTAGCAGCGACTGAACTAGCATTGATGGCAGGGGCTGACCGTGTAGAGGGAACCTTGTTTGGCAATGGGGAGAGAACGGGGAATATAGACTTGTTAACCATTGCTTACAATATGTTTTCTCAAGGGGTGAATCCTGAGTTACATATTGAAAATATCAATGAAATCATCGAAGTATATGAAGCATGTTGTAAGATGGAAGTTCCGATGCGCCATCCGTATGCAGGTAAACTAGTATTTTCTGCATTCTCGGGATCGCACCAAGATGCTATCAATAAAGGTGTGAAAGCCATGAAAGAGCGTAAACAATCCTGGTGGGAAGTGCCATATCTTCCAATCGACCCAAGTGATTTGGGCCGAGAATATGAGGCGATTGTTCGAATCAATAGCCAATCAGGCAAGGGTGGAGTGGCATTTGTTATGGACACAGAGTTTGGTTATAATTTACCGAAGAAGATGCATAAGGAATTTGCAGATGTAATCCAAGCGATTGCGGAAAAGCAAGGTGAAGTTGCCCCAACTAGAATCATGGAGGAGTTCAAAAATACTTATTTAGATGTGAAATCCCCTTATGAATTTGTGAGTGTCAGAACAGAAGATGCTGGAGATAATGAAACAAAGATAAGACTAAAGTTCAAGGCGAATGGAATAGAAAAAGAGATTAGTTCGATAGGAAATGGTCCTCTAGATGCAGTGAAAAAAGGTCTAGAGCAAGAATTGAATCTCAAGATATCATTGCTGGACTATGCGGAGCATTCATTGAGTCAAGGTTCAGCTGCAAAAGCGGCAGCATATATTCAATTGAAAAATCTAGAAAATGAGAAACAGATTTTTGGAGTAGGAGTCAGTGGAAGTATTACAAAGGCATCAATTCGTGCGTTATTTAGCGCTCTAAATCGTTTGGTGGTTTCAAACTAATTTATCAGTACGTGAAAAGAGGGGGAAATAGGATGAGTAAAGCAACATTAGTGATTATGGCTGCTGGAATTGGAAGTAGGTTCGGCGGAGGAATTAAGCAGTTGGAACCAGTAGGACCTGGTGGAGAAATTATCATGGATTATTCCATTTACGATGCAATGCGAGCCGGTTTTGATAAGGTGATATTTGTAATCCGTAGGGATTTGGAAGCGGATTTCAAGGAAGTCATTGGGAATCGAATTTCTAAGGTGATAGATGTGGAATACGCCTATCAAGAATTAGATGATATCCCAGTAAAATATCAGGAAATATACAAGGATAGGAAAAAACCTTGGGGAACGGGACAGGCGATTTTAGTTTGTAAAGAATTGATTCAGAGTCCTTTCTTGGTAATCAATGCAGATGATTATTATGGAGCAGAAGCCTATCGAATCGCGTATGACGAATTAACCCAAAATAATGATGTGAATCATGATGATGAAGAGAAGTTAGATATCAGCATGGTCGGATTTATTCTGAAAAACACCTTGAGTGAAAACGGTGGTGTGACAAGAGGGGTGTGTAAGGTCGATGATCAGGGTTATCTCTCAGAGATTGTAGAAACACGAAATATCGAACAATCAGAGTCTGGTGCGGTGAGCAATACAGAGAGTGGTTTGATTCCAATTGATGAACAATCACCTGTGTCGATGAATATGTGGGGGCTTACACCGAAGTTTATGAAGGTGTTAGAACAGGGATTTGAAACATTTCTAGGAACACTGGAAGAAGATGAATTAAAGGAAGAATACTTGCTCCCTACCATTATTGGTGAGCTATTGGCTGCTGATGAAATTTCTGTTCGTGTACTTCAGTCGACAGATAAGTGGTTTGGTGTAACTTACAAGGAAGATAAAGAAGGCGTTGTAAAGGCGGTACAGGAGTTAGTAGAAAGTGGAATGTATCCCGAAGTTTTATTTCAATAGTTGAGACTAAAATTATGAGTACAAATAGAAAATTAAAAAAGCATGAGAGACACATCGATCCACGCATGGAAAGACAAAGACAAAAACGAATTAGAAATCGAAAGAGAACCTTGGTTATTTGTTTTGAACTAGCGATACTAGCCCTATTGGCTGTAGTTGTATATATCATGTATCAAAATGGTGTTTTTGATGGCGTTGTGATAGAAGGTGCAGAGTCGCTTTACTAATATTGAACCTAATAATTAGACTAACAAGAGAAAAGAGGACATTATGAAAATCAAAAAATTACTTACCAGTTCCATAGTGATCATCTGTTTTATGATGATGATTTCACCTATGATCGTTCACGCAGCAGCAGGACGAATTAGCTTCACGGATATACCATCGACTCCTGCAGGAGAAGAGTTTGAGATTAATATGGTTATCTCAAGTGAGGGAGAGGCAATTGAAAGTGCACTCGTAGAATTGGCGTATGATAATGCAGCGATTGAATTTGTTAGTGGTGATGGGATGACAGCAGGAGCAGGAACCTTGACCTACGAGATGCAAGGTGACGGAAGTGAAACCGAATTAACAACTACATTGACATTTCGTGCTTTGAAGATGGGTGAAACAAAAATAACCATTAACCAAGTGCAAGCGACAGTAGCAGAAGGAGAAGCGCTTGAAGCAACAGAAGGAAGTTCTACGATTAATGTGGAAGGCGGCACAGAGATTGAAGCTTCTGGTGATGGAGTGGATGCGGGTACAAGTGCACCAGTAGAAGGTTTAGTGGCAAGTGTAGACGGACTAGATTATAGTGTGTCTTCCACGATTCCAACCGAGGGGTTGCCAGAAGGATATACTGTAACAGAAATTCAATACCAGGGAGCACCGATTCAAGCAGCACAAGGAGATGTTTCTGGAGTTACATTGATTAATTTAGTGGATGCACAAGGGGCAGAAAAACTATTCTGCTATAGTGTGGAGACAGATACAGTTTGGCCATATGTTCAGATGAATATTTCTGACACATCATATATTGTTTTAACAAGAGAGCCGATTACTACAACTTTGCCAGTAGAATATCAAGAAACTGTTTTGATCGTAAGTGAAGCAGAATTTCCAACTTGGCAAAACACAAAGAATAGTGACTATTATTTGTTGAATGCAATCAATAGTTCGGGACAAACAGCGATCTATCAATATGATAATGCAGATGGAACATTCCAAAGGTTTGTTGCACCAGAAGGAGCGGCAACGGAGGAAGCGGTATCGGTAGAAGAACCAACAGGAATCATGAAGATGGTAGAAGAGTATTTTGTAATACTAGTAGCAATTATCGCAGCTATTTTACTACTTTTATTGGTGATTATTATTGTTATGGCTGTAAAGCTAGGTCAAGCAAATAAAGAATTAGATGAGCTATATGCTGCATATGAAGACGAAGAAGAGAGAAACTATGTTTCAGCAGCAAACGGAAACAAGAAATCTCATTCGGAGAGAGAAGTCTATACAGATCATGAAGATAAAGAAGAGAGACGTGATAAAAAGAATTTAGGCAAAAACATTAGTAAGAGTGTGACAGATGAGTATGACGATGAGTTGGAATACGATGATGATTTCACAGATGAAATTGAAATCGACCTAGCAGATGAATTTGATGACAATTTTGAAGGAGGTTTTGATGACGACTTTCAAAAGGAAGCAGTTCAAAACGATGAATTTGCTACTATGGATCTAAGCATCGATACAGGTTTACAAGGTACGGGAGAAGATACGAATAATTGGGAAGATGCATTAGATGAAAGTGATCGTATTTCAGTTAGAAGTATTCGCTCAAGAAAAGATAAGAAGATAGATAGTGATTTAGATTATATTGATTAGGAGATAATTGTTTAGTGATAAAAACACAAATTTTTATGAATTCGTTCACATTTTAATCATAACTAGTCGTTAGAATGGCAGTATAAAATAACAAATTAAAAAGGGATTCATGAAAAGGAGAATTACTATGGATAATTTTTATCACTATAATAATGAGGAAACAAATCAACAACTAAACCACGAAGTCAACGAGCCAAATTTCATTTTGCCTCAAGAACCAGAACCAAGAAATAGAGAATCACGAAAGAAAAAGGGTGGATTCAAAAAATGGGTTTCAGCAGGATGTGCTGCAATTCTACTCGGAAGTATGGCAGGTGGAGCTTTTGTAGGAGTAAGCTATGTAGGAATGCAAGCTATCGATACAGGCAGCCCGGTTGCGGAAGCAAATAAGATCGAGACAACAGCAGTACTCACAAATTCAGCAACAACAATCACCTCCGATGTATCGGAGATTGTTACCAATACGATGCCATCTATCGTTTCCATTTCGAGTATGACAGTTCAAGAGGTTATGGACTTTTTCGGAAGAACAGAACTCTATGAGGTTCCAGGAGCAGGTTCAGGAATCATCATTGCAGAAGATGAGGAAGAGTTATTAATTTTAACGAATAACCATGTGGTTGAAGGAAGTACAGAACTCACGATTTCATTCTCAAACCAAGAGAGTGTGCAAGGAGAAATCAAGGGGACAGATGCAGCGAAAGACCTCGCAATTGTAGCGATTGATCAATCGGATTTGACCAGTGAGATGCGAGAGGGAATCAAGATTGCAACATTGGGAGATTCGGATGCGCTTCAAGTAGGAGAGCCACTCATTGCAATTGGAAATGCATTGGGATATGGACAATCTGTTACAACAGGTGTTTTGAGTGCAATAGATCGAACACTCGATGGAATTGATGCACAGTTATTACAAACAGATGCTGCAATCAACCCAGGAAATAGTGGTGGTGCATTGATGAATGCGGCTGGAGAAGTGATAGGAATCAACACAGCAAAGGCTAGTGATACGGCCATAGAAGGAACAGGTTATGCAATTCCGATTAGTGAGGCATCTGAAACAATTCAGACTTTGATGAACCAAGTTACCAGAGAAGTTGTGCCAGAGGCAGAGCGTGGATATATTGGGATTCAAGGTGTAAGTGTGACAAGTGAAACATCGGAAATGTATGGAATGCCAGCAGGAGTTTATGTGCGTGAAATCATAGAAGGTGGAGCGGCAGAGGCAGCTGGTATGGTTCGAGGAAGTGTGATTACAGAATTAGATGGTATATCAGTAACGGATATGGATAATTTAATCGAACAATTACAATATTACAGTGCGGGAACAGCGGTTACATTGACCGTAGAAGTTCCAGACGCGCAAGGAGTATATACAGAAGCAAAATTACAGATGACACTACAAACAGCGGAATAAGTAATTGAAATGTAACAATTGATTTACTTTCGTGATATGTGTATAATAGACTGTGGAAACATTACAAAAGCAAATGGAGGAAACAAAGATGTATTCATACGACAAGGTTGCGAAGGTAGATTCAGCAGTAGCAGAGGCAATGCAGGCAGAGATGAAGAGACAGAATTCTCACATAGAATTAATTGCATCTGAGAACTGGGTGAGTGAAGCAGTATTAGAGGCTACAGGGAGTGTTTTAACAAATAAATATGCAGAGGGATATCCTGCTAAGAGATATTATGGCGGATGTCAATGTGTAGATGTTGTAGAAGATTTTGCGATACAAAGAGCAAAAGAATTATATGGTTGTGATTATGTCAATGTGCAACCACATTCAGGAGCAAGTGCGAATATCGGTGTATATTTTGCAATGCTAGAGTTCGGCGACAAGGTATTGGGCATGAGTCTAGATCACGGCGGACATTTGACACATGGATCACCTGTGAATATGTCTGGTAAGTATTTTAACTTTGTTTCTTATGGAGTAAATGATAATGGATTCATCGATTATGATGAAGTGAGAAGAATTGCAATCGAAGAGAAGCCAAAATTGATTGTGGCTGGAGCGAGTGCTTATGCAAGAACATTGGATTTCCCTAAATTTAGAGAGATAGCAGATGAGGTTGGTGCGTATCTAATGGTAGATATGGCACACATCGCAGGATTAGTTGCAGCAGGAGTACACCCAAGTCCATTCCCTTATGCAGATGTGGTTACGACTACGACTCATAAGACGCTTAGAGGACCAAGAGGTGGAATGATTCTCTGCAATCAAGAGGCGGCTGATAAATTTAATTTCAATAAGGCAATCTTTCCAGGATTACAAGGTGGACCACTTATGCATGTAATCGCTGCAAAAGCAGTTTGCTTTCACGAGGCATTGCAACCAGAATTCAAGAAATATCAAGAGCAAATCGTGAAGAATGCTGCGGCATTGAGCCAAGGATTGATGAAGCGAGGTGTGAAACTTGTTTCTGATGGAACAGATAATCACCTAATGTTAGTAAACTTGGAAGATTTGGAAGTTACAGGAAAAGAGTTAGAAAAACGTTTAGACAGTGCACATATTACATGTAACAAGAATACGGTGCCAAATGAAAAACGTTCTCCATTCGTAACAAGCGGTGTTCGTCTAGGAACTCCAGCGGTAACGACTAGAGGTATGGTTGAAGAAGATATGGAGTTGATTGCGGAGGCAATTGCATTGGTGATCGAAAGTGAAGACAATATCGAGAAGGCAAGAGCAATCGTAGAAACATTGACGGAGAAGTATCCACTATAGGTAGGATGAATGAATAAAACGGTATTAATTACAGGAGCATCAAGAGGAATTGGAAGGGCAATTGCAATTGCCTTTGCCAAGAAACAATTCCGATTGGTGCTCGCTTGTAGAACATCAGCGGATGAAATAAAAGAAGTGCAGAAGCAATGTATAGAAATGGGAAGCTTGTGCAAGATATTTATAGGCGATTTAGGTGATAGTAAAGAGGTGTCTCGATTATTTGAGGAGGTGTCCCAACACTTTGGTGGTGTGGATATTCTGATTAATAATGCGGGCATTTCTTATATTGGTCTTTTATCAGAGATGAGGGATGAAGATTGGAATTCTGTAGTGAGCTCGAATCTAAATTCTGTTTTTTACTGTAGTAAAAACGCGATTCCCCATATGGTGCAACAAAAAAAGGGTCATATCATCAATATCTCCTCTATTTGGGGTTGCGTGGGAGCTTCTTGCGAGGTGGCATATGCCACAACCAAGGGTGGAATCAATGCATTTACAAAATCCCTAGCAAAAGAGTTGGCACCATCCAATATCTACGTGAATGCCTTGGCGCTAGGGATGATTGACACAGATATGAATCGAGGATTCGATGAGGAAGAACTTCAAGATTTTGTAGACGATATTCCTATGGGACGTATGGGAAGGCCCGAGGAAATTGCAGATCTGGTAGTGTCCATGAGTGAGGGATTTGGGTATTTGACAGGGCAAGTAATCGTGGTAGATGGAGGGTATTTATAGGTGATTGATTATAGAAAACTAGATAAAAGCCGTTTGAGCGATCAATATAAGAAGAAAACAAACCCAAAGTTAAATCGAAGAAAATATCAAAAGTCGTATCGACCATTTTCTTTTCCTTGGATTTATAGCATGTTCCTTCTACTTTTGATCGGGGCTTTTGTATTTGCAGGGTATTACATCCTGGAGCATAACGAAGTAGATGCATTTCAGGTGCCACAGAGTACAGAACATGTGGAGATTTCTCTACAGTCGGAAACGGAATACGCAGAGAGTCAAGAGACGGTAGATGATTGGCTAGCATCCAGGGAGGAAGAACAAGAGGTAAGAGCGCAAGAAAACTATGCTACCATTGTAGAAACGATGACATTGGAGCAGAAAGCGGCGGCTTATATTATGACGACTGCCGATGAACTGGCCGATATCAGTGTGGCGATTCAGGCGGGTGAGCAGACGAAGAAGAGGCTACAATTGTATCCAGTGGGAGGAATTCACTACACAGATCATAATTTCGAAAATGCAGATCAACTGACAGCCATGCTTACCAATGTCAAATCCTATAATCCTGTTCCCCTGCGTTTGGCTGCCGATCAGATGATGAAGACAAGGGTAGAGAATATAGGGAGTAATCTCTACGACAGCGGATTCCAGATCGATGCGAGTGGAGATACGTGGTATTGGGTGAATGAAGAGGGTTCAACAGGCGAGCAACAACCGATTGATGTTCGCAAATGTACGACTGCCACAGAAGCTATTACTGCTTTTCACGAAGGTGCGGACATGGTATTTGTAGAAAATAGTTTGGAAATTGTATATAGTGAATTCTTAAAGGTAGTGCAAGACGGTGAAATAGCAGAAGCTGATCTAACTGCAAGAATTGGGGACGGAGGTTTTTGACAAAAACCTCCGTCTTTGCATATGATAAAGTGAAAAAAGAAATTAAGGTAGTCAAATGTCAAATTATAGAAGCAATCCAAACTATAGAAGAAATTTACCTGAAAAAAGTAGAATGATGACTCCTAGTATACAAAATGGATTCGAAGAGGAGTTGAACAAATTCCCAATCGCCATGGCATATGTACCAATGCAAAAATGGGAAAAACCTGTAGACTACGGGGTGGGACTTAAGCAAGGAACGATATTCCAAGAACTATATAAACCATTTTTGGGAGCAGGAGGATATCGAGTATGAAACCAGTGTATAACCGAAAACAATGTGAACTACTAGATTGGATCTGTGAAGTTAGTTTCGCGGTCAATGACGTGACGCTATTTCTCGATACTCATCCAAATGACAAGGATGCACTAGAATATTTCAAAACATGCTGTGCAATGCGAGCTGAGGCGTTGGATGAGTATACCAAAATATACGGGCCTCTATTGGTAGACGACGTGAGTATGACAGAGGCAGATTATTGGAATTGGATAGAACAACCATGGCCTTGGGAAGAAGGAGGGTGTTAGCTTATGTGGAATTATGAAAAACGATTACAATATCCAGTGAAAATTACGCAGACAAATCCAAAACTTGCGATGGCGATTGCAAGCCAGTATGGAGGACCTGACGGCGAGGCGGGCGCAGCACTTCGGTATTTATCGCAGAGATATACCATGCCATACAAGGAGGCGATTGGTGTGCTCAACGATGTGGGAACAGAAGAATTGGCTCATATGGAGATTGTTTGTACAATTATTCGCCAGTTGACCCGTGACCTTACTCCTCAAGAGCTCATTGATTCAGGGTTTGATAGCTACTATGTAGACCATACCTTAGGTCTCTTCCCAGTATCTGCAGCAGGAGTACCATTTAGTGCTATGTATTTTCAATCTGTAGGAGATGCAGTAACAGATTTACACGAGGATATGGCGGCAGAACAAAAAGCACGAACCACATATGATAATATTCTTCGTCTTGTAAAAGACCCAGAAGTGGCGGATCCAATTCGATTCCTAAGAGCGCGAGAGGTAGTGCATTATCAGCGTTTTGGTGAATCGCTTAGAATTGTTCAGGAGAACTTGGATAGCAAGAACTTCTATGCAATTAACCCAGAGTTTCCGATGGATACAAAAAGATAGGAGCGTAAAACATGGGGTATAAGGTAGCATTGGATGACGGACATGGGATGGAAACGGCAGGAAAGCGTACTCCTCCGATTCCGGAACTAGGTGGTCGTGTAATCCATGAAAATGAATTTAATAGAGAAGTTGTCAAGTACTTGAAGATTGAGTTAGAAAGATGTGGGCTGGGAGTTGTACTCACAGCACCCACAGATGCAGACACCAGTCTATCACAGAGGGTAAAAGTGGCGAATGATGCGAATGTAAATGCATTTGTATCCGTGCATTACAATGCTTACGATGGAGAATTCGATGATTATGACCCGGAGGGAATATCCGTTCACTATTATCCGACATCTTCCAAAGGCAAGAAATTCGCCCAGGACGTATTAGAGGAACTACTTCAGGGGACTTCCCAGAAGAATCGTGGAGTGGTGGCTAGCAATTTCTATGTTTTGCGCGAGACAAAGATGCCCGCCATACTATCAGAGAACGGATTTATGGATAATAAACGCGAAGCAATGCTTATGGTCGATGAAAATTTTCAGCGAGAGGTTGCAAAAGAACACGCAAAAGGAATCTGCAAATATCTGGGAGTAGATTATGTACCATATAATCCAGAACCAGAGGGCGATGTACTCTATCGCGTGCAAACAGGAGCATTCAGCTCCAAACAAAACGCAGAGAATCTGGCTCAAAAGCTAGAGAAAGACGGTTACGACACATATATGGTAATGGCAGATGGTCTGTATAAGGTGCAGGCAGGAGCATTTGCAAACAAATCGAATGCAAAAGCATTGTCCGCAGAACTGGAATCCAAGGGGTATGACACCTTTATAACCACAAAAAGTGGGACGCCAGTAGCGAGATAACAGTCGTAAAAGATACCCGTGTAAACGGCTAGTCATCAGAAAATACAATTAAAAAATAATCGCTTGTTTTCGAGGACAGAGCGATTATTTTTTTATGGTTACAATCATAAAAAAAATAATTATCAGTATTAATAATACATACTCTCACAAGTGTAAAAATTAAAAAATAGTGAAAATGACACACAATATAATTGTAATACAATCAAAAATGTGTGAATAATAAAATGTATTTGACAAAATTTGACAAAAATATTATAATAAATTCAAATTAAAAAACGAATTGGAAATGTGGATCCAAATTGCTTTACAAGGGAGCAGTTTGGATTTTTTTAGAAAGAATGAGTGAAAGGAGAAAAATGTACGTAGCAAGAATACATAAAGGTGAAGCGCAGTTGTTAAAAGATCACTTAGAAAATGTAAGCCAATATGCTAGTAAACAAGCAACATCAGTTGGATTATCTAATCTTGTAGCTCTATGTGGATATATTCACGATATGGGAAAATACTCAGATGGATTTCAGAAATATATAAATTCTGTAAATGATAGTAAGAGGAAGCAAGGAAAAAAGGTGGATCATGGAGTGCACGGTGCTCAATATATCTACGAGAAAATAAAGCCCATAAATTCTTTAGAAAACCTAGTGGTAGATATCATCGCAGAGGTTGTATGTTATCATCATGGTGGTCTGCCAGATTTTTTGAATTCTGACTTTGAAAACCCATTAACTAAACGGTTAAATGTATTAGATAAGGGAGAATACCAAATAGTAGTGGGACGATTTGAAGTGGAAATGGAGGAAATAGATTTTCGAGTTTTATTTTCGAGCGCAGTTCAGGAGATAGATGTAATTGTAAAACGGTATAAAAATTTAAAGAGTAATTTAAGTCTTCTGATAAAACATATCTATAGTTTTATTGTCGATGCAGATAGATGGGATAGTTTTTTGTTTGAAGCAAAGTTGGATGAAAAGGTACCAGAAGTTGAAAAGCTGTGGCTATTCTATTCTAAAAACTTAGAGGAGAAATTAGAGCGTTTTAAAGCAAAAGAAGTTAATACTGAATTGGAATCTACAGTAAAGCAGATGCGAGAATATGTTTCAGATACTTGTGATTTATTTGCAAGTAATCCTACTGGAATTTATACGTTAACAGTTCCCACTGGGGGAGGGAAGACATTGGCATCTTTGCGATTAGCGTTGAATCATTGTATTAAACAAAAAAAGAGAAGAATCATTTATATTATGCCATATACAACAATTATCGAGCAAAATGCAAACGAAGTGAAAAAGATTTTAGGATGTGGCGAACATCTATTAGAATTCCATTCCAATGTAATCGATGATGATAAAAATGAGGAGTATGAAATATTGAGTGAGAGATGGACAAGTCCTATCATATTTACAACCATGGTGCAGTTTTTAAATGCAATATTTGCGAAAGGTAACGGAAATATTCGGAGACTACATCAATTATCAGATGCCGTGATTGTATTTGATGAAATTCAAACGTTACCGATTAAATGTATGGCTCTGTTCTACAGTGCAATTGAGTACTTAAAGGAAATCGGTAACACAACAAGTGTGTTATGTACAGCAACACAACCTAATTATGATTTTATAACGGACAAATTCAAAATACATATTGATAAAGAGATTATACCGAATGTGGGATATGTTTTCGAAAAGTTGAAGCGTATGCAAGTGGTGGATAAAACAAATACGCCTATGGATGCCGAGCAACTGACAGACTTTACATGGGAATTAAAAGAAAATGCTGCTAGTGTTCTAATTATCATGAATACAGTCAATTCAGCAGTGGAAGTATTTGATTCGATTGTTAAGACTAAAAGAGATGATACAGAACTATTTATTCTGACATCTAGAATGTGTCCGAAACATCGTCAAGATACTATAAAACAGATAAAAGAATTGCTTAGGTTGGGTGTTTCGTTGGTGTGTGTAACGACCCAATTAATTGAGGCTGGTGTGGATATCAGCTTTTCTAAAGTAATTCGAAGTCTTGCAGGAATGGATTCTATTGCTCAAGCAGCAGGAAGAGGAAATCGTCATGGAGAGAGTGAAGTAAGTGAATTATATATTATTAAATATAAGGATGAAGTGATTTCTGGATTGACTGAAATCAAAATAGGTCAAGGCTGCACACAAAATGTATTACATTTACTTAATTCTAAAAGAGAACAAACAACAGATTTATTAGCACCACAAGCAATCGACATGTATTATACAAAATATTATAACGATGAAGATGTAGAGAAAAATATGTATTATCCAATAGTTGACTCATCGGATAGAAGTATCTACAAATTACTATCTTGTGATAACAAAAGAAAAAAACGAATTTATCCGAAGGGGAGCAATATAACAGGGTGTACGATTCAATTTAAGAGTGCCAGAGACAACTTTGAAGTTATTGATTCTCAGACAGTGACACTGCTAGTTCCATATGATGAAGAGGCTAAGAATGCGATAGGAATCTTAGTTGGAAATGCAACATCTTTAGGCGAAAAATATGAAATGCTTAAATGTCTTCAGAAATACTGTGTCAATATATACCAGAATTTATATAAGCATCTCTTAATTGAACATGCACTTATAAGTAATGACATGGAAGAGATACATATTCTTAGCACTGATTATTATGATGCGGAGAAGGGAATCGTGAAAGAAAAACAATTGAAATTAACAATCTTATAAAACGAAAAGGAGGGGATAGTAAGGTGGAGAATAAAATTACTTTTAAGGTATCTGGGAGATATGCACTCTTCACAGATCCAGTTACAAAGATAGGTGGTGAAAAAAGTACACTTATGATACCGACCTATGAGGCATTGAAAGGGATCTGTTCATCGATATACTGGAAACCGAGCATTATCTGGTATGTCGATAGGGTTTGTATTGTCAAACCTATACGAACGGAATCGAAAGGGATTCGACCAATCAAATATGGCGGAGGTAATGATTTAGCATATTATACATATTTGTCTGATGTAGAATACATTGTAACTGCACATTTTGAATTTAATCGTAATCGAATGGATTTGCAAAGAGACTTTAATGAAAATAAGCATTACTTTATTGCGAAACGTAGTTTAGAAAAGGGAGGAAGAAGAGACATCTTTTTAGGTGTGAGAGAATGTCAAGGATATGTGGAACCTTGTGAATTTTCAAATATGGAGAGTAGTTATAAAGAAACTCCTTACATGGAATTTGGATTGCAGTTTCATTCCTTTATTTATCCAGATGAATCAGGAGAAGAGGAATTGAGAGCAAAATTCTGGATGCCAAAGATGAAAAATGGAATCATCGAATTTATCAGACCAGATGAATGTGAGAAAGAAAGAGTCATTCGTAAAATGGGAGCAAAAGTATTTGACGAGTATAATTTTACTGGCTTAGAGGAAGAAGGCATATTAGACGGATACAGAGAGGGGTGATAATAGATGAGTTGGTTACAATTATTGAGTGAAACTTACGACAATATATTAAAACTTGATGAAGAAGAACGAAGAGGATTATTACCAATCGCACACTCAACACAAAAAGCACATGTAACAGTAGTAATAGACCAAGAAGGGAATTTTTTACGAGGTGAGTTTGTCGCAGATGTAGAGGGGAAGGAAAAGAATCTGTCACAGACATTAATACCAGTGACTGAAAAATCGGCAAGCAGAGGAAATGGGATTAATCCACATCCATTGGCGGATAAATTTAAATATGTAGCAGGAGATTACTCGGATTATTGTAATGATACAAATGAAGATTATTATACTGCCTATGTCAACCAATTAGAAGAATGGTCAAACTCAGAGGATTCCACACCGAAAGTAAAGGCGATATTAACTTACATAAGGAAAGGAAGTTTGATTGGAGATTTAGTTACTGCAGGAGTATTGTCCTTGAATGAAGAGGGGGTGCTTACAGATAAGTGGGAAAATGCAGCAATGAAATTGACAACAGGTAATCAAATAGACGGTTTTGTTCGATTTGAAATAATTGATGATAGTAAACACACTAAGACATGGCAAGATATAGAACTTCAAAAGGTGTATATAAACTATTATTTTTCTAGTCAAAATGATAAATATTTTTGCTATGTAAAAGGAGAGGAATTGGGTTGCTCGGATAATCATCCGTCGAAAGTTAGACATTCTGGAGACAAGGCGAAATTAATTTCTGCTAACGACTCTTCTGGGTTTACGTTTCGGGGAAGATTCAAGTCATCAGATGAAGCAGTAAAAATCAGTTATGAGGTTTCCCAAAAAGCACATAATGCATTAAAACATCTCATTTCTACACAAGGTGAGAGAATCGGAGAGAAAGCCTTTCTGCTGTTTGGAACAGGTAATGAAGATACACCTGCGTTAACTGCAGATTCACTATCATTTTATGAGGATGATGGAGATGAGTTTGATACCTTGGAAGCGTATGCAAAACAGTTAGGTAAAGCTATGAATGGGTATAAGGCCAAGGTGACGCCGTATACTACATTTGCAATTATTGGACTGGACGCAGCTACTACTGGACGTATGGCAATTATATATTATCGCGAGTATCGTGGTGATGAAGTAGTACATTTATTGGAGAGAATTGAAAATTGGCATCAAACAAGTTCGTGGTTACATTTCTATAAAGGTAAGAATAAAGGGAGACATTATTTCTATGGAGCGCCATCACCGTATGACATCGCATTGTGTGCATATGGAACAGAGCAAGGAGATTTTCTAGGGGGAAATGATAAAGTTCTAGCAAACACTGTGGAAAGAATATTACCATGTATTAGCGACAAGGCTAAAATTCCTAGAGATATAGTCCAAGCGTTAGTGCGAAAGTGTTTTTCTCCACAGTGCTATGAAAAAACGTATAATTGGAGTAAAGTATTAAGTATCACATGTGCGATGTATAGAAAATATTTATATGATTATAAAGGAGAGGTGGTAGAGATGAAGGTTGATGAGAATAGCAAAGATATTTCGTATCAGTGTGGACGGTTGTTAGCGGTGGCAGATGCAATAGAAAATTATGCATTGAGAGAGCAATCTGGTGGAAGTGCGGGGCGTACAACAAATGCAATGAGGTATTTTAATCGATTTACTAGATTCCCTAATGATACGTGGAGAATTATTAATGAAAAGTTAGTACCATATATGGAAAGATTAGGCAGTAAGGGAAATCATCTATATGCTTTGAAACAAGAGATATCTAATGGTATTGACCCAGATATATTTGCACAAGCCAAAAATCTAGATGGTAGAATGGCACTTGGTTTTGACAGTCAGAAGCAACAATTATATGAGAACATGAGAAAATCATCAAAAGAAAAGAATAGCGAGGAGGAGTAAGAGATGGGAGTACTACAGAATAAGATTGATTTTGCTGTAATTATTGAGGTGAAGAATGCAAATGCGAATGGTGATCCGCTAAATGGTAATATGCCAAGAACTACATATGATGGGTTTGGAGAAATGTCAGATGTATGCTTGAAGAGAAAAATTAGAAATCGATTATTAGATATGGGTGAAAAAATTTTTGTGCAATCTGATGATAAAAATATCGATGGATATGATAGTTTAAGAGATAGAGCAGACAACAACCCAGCATTTAAAGCAGAATTAGTTAAAGGTAAAAAAGCTGATAAAGACACTGCGGCCAAGGTTGCGTGCGAGGAATGGGCTGATGTTCGTGCATTTGGTCAGGTATTTGCTTTCAAAGGTGCAGAATTATCACTTGGAATTAGGGGTCCTGTTTCAGTTCATCCAGCATTTAGCATTGAGCCAATTGATATCACAAGCTTACAAATCACAAAAAGTGTGAATAGTGAAAGTACAAAGGATGGAAAAGGAGGAAAAGCCTCAGATACGATGGGGATGAAACATCGTGTAGATTTTGGGGTATATCTATTAAAAGGAAGTATTAATGTACAACTTGCTGAAACTACTGGGTTTAGTGAGGATGATGCAGAGAAGATTAAAGAAGCATTGAGAACATTGTTTGTTAATGACAGTTCATCAGCAAGACCTGATGGTAGTATGGAAGTTGTGAAGCTATATTGGTGGAAGCATAACTGTAAAATAGGACAGTATTCCACAAAGAAAGTACATGATTCAGTAATTATTACAAGAAAAGAAGGCGTAAGTGTAGCTAAACGGATAGAAGACTACGATATAACATACAAGGCATTAGATGGATTGGAGTTGGAGGTTATTGAAGGATTATAAGCAAGAGGATTTCTTATTACTTTCAGGTATTCAGCATTATGCATTTTGTAAGCGTCAATGGGCTTTGATACATATTGAAAAACAATGGGCAGAAAATGTAAAAACAATGGAAGGTAAAATATTACATGAAAACGCACATGATGAGACAGTGAAGGAAAAGCGTGGAAATCTTGTAATATCTAGAGCTATGCCAATTCAATCATATCAGTTGGGTGTGAGTGGTGAATGTGATGTTGTGGAATTTAGAAAAGATATTAATGGAATTGATATACCAAAACTAAAAGGTAAATATAGTGTAACACCCATTGAATATAAAAGAGGAAAGCCAAAAGAAGGTAATGAGGATGTATTTCAATTAGTGGCACAAGCAATGTGTTTGGAAGAAATGTTTTGTTGTAATATAGAAGTAGGATATTTATTCTATTATGAAACCCGTAGAAGGGTGCAGGTGGTCATTACAAGAGAATTGAAAGAGCATGTAACAAAGTGCATCGAGGAAATGCATCAACTATTTGATAGACAATATACACCTTTAGAAAATTTTGGGAAAAGCTGTAACTCTTGTTCTCTAAAGGCGATATGCCTACCAGTGCTAGGGAAGAAAAAATCGGTTAGAAGATATATTAACAATGTAATTCAAGGAGATGAGTAAATGAAGAGATTATGTAATACATTATATATTAATCAAAGTAATCGCTATCTCTCCTTGGACGGTGAGACGATAGTGGTGTCAGAGGATGGAGAGATAGTGGGGAGAGTTCCACTACATAACATTGAGAGTATTGTGACCTTTGGATACCAAGGTGCTAGCCCAGCACTGATGGGAGCTTGTGCAGATAGAGGGGTAGACTTGAATTTCATGACAATGCATGGAAGATTTTTAGCTAGAGTAACTGGAGAGATAAAGGGAAATGTAGTTTTGCGTAAAGAGCAGTATAGGATCTCGGATGATGTATATGCCAGTGCAAAAATTGCGAGAAATATGATAATTGGAAAGTTATACAATTCGAAAAGTGTAATTGCAAGAATCAAACGAGACCATGGAATGCGATTAGATCAAGATAAACTACAAAATAAAATAGGTGCTATTCAAAAATCTATCGAAAGTGTGAGAAGTGCAGAAGAATTAGATGTAATTAGAGGACATGAAGGAAAGGGTGCAGATGAATATTTTTCATGTTTTGATGATTTGATTCTCCAACAAAAAGAGCAATTTTCATTCCAATCACGAAACAGAAGACCGCCACTTGATAATGTAAATGCCCTATTATCATTTTCATATGGACTTCTTAGAAATATGTGTGCATCTGCATTAGAAACGGTTGGACTAGATCCCTATGTCGGATTTCTTCATCGAGATAGACCAGGTAGAATTTCTTTAGCATTAGATTTAATGGAAGAGTTCCGGGAAATCTACGCAGATAGGTTTGTATTGTCTATGATAAACAAAAAAATAATCAATGGAAAAGATTTTCTGATAAAAGAGAATGGTGCAGTAATATTAACTGAAGATGGAAGAAAAATATTTCTACAACATTGGCAAAAAAAAAAGAGTGAAACCATAAAGCACCCTTTTCTAGAAGAGAAAGTTGAATGGGGAATGTTGCCTTATGCCCAGGCTCTGCTATTAGCAAGAACAATACGTGGTGATTTAGAGGAGTATCCACCATTTTTATGGAAGTAGGTGAGATAATTGTTAGTTCTTATTACTTATGATGTTAATACAGAAACACCACAAGGAAGAAGTCGGCTTAGAAAAGTTGCAAAAATATGTACTAATTATGGTACTAGAGTACAAAATTCTGTATTTGAATGTATAGTAGATAATACGAAAATGGTTGAAGTTAAATCAGAATTGTGTAAAATAATAGATAGAGAAAAGGACAGTCTTAGATTTTACTATCTGGGGCAAAACTACGATAAGAAGGTTGAGCATGTAGGTGCGAAAGAAACGATTCGCGTAGATCAGCCGCTTATTCTATAGTGCGAGTATAAAGTGTACAGAAATTATTTAAGAGATTCGCACAGAAAATTTAATGAGATAATGAAAGAATATTTACCATTATCTCTAGAAATAATTAAAATCGGCAGTAGTAAGACACTGTCGTAGTGAACTTTAACAAAAGTGGTGGGAAGAAAATTTATTATTTTTGTTAGAATTTGCTGTCGCACCCCATCGCGGGTGCGTGGATTGAAATACTACACATAGACACCTTGGGTTTAATGTTTACCGTCGCACCCCATCGCGGGTGCGTGGATTGAAATTTCTTTATTTACTCCCCTGATTAGCAAAGAAGTGCGTCGCACCCCATCGCGGGTGCGTGGATTGAAATTGTTTCAGCTTTAAGAGCTTTGTGTCATGTGCAGTCGCACCCCATCGCGGGTGCGTGGATTGAAATACTAAATGCATAACGAGGTGACCACATAAATATGTCGCACCCCATCGCGGGTGCGTGGATTGAAATTTCTAAGTACACCTTACCATTCTCTAGTGTATATGTCGCACCCCATCGCGGGTGCGTGGATTGAAATCAATGAGGTTGTTAGTGATGTTAAGCAAGTGAAAGTCGCACCCCATCGCGGGTGCGTGGATTGAAATCCATAATCCACGATTTTCACATCGCTTACTTTCGTCGCACCCCATCGCGGGTGCGTGGATTGAAATAATTGTAATTGCACGGTTGTCATTGCTTGAAGAAGGTCGCACCCCATCGCGGGTGCGTGGATTGAAATAATTTACGGAACGGCAGAACAAGTTGCTCCCGAAGTCGCACCCCATCGCGGGTGCGTGGATTGAAATTAAACATCATATCCCTATTTTGTACAAAACAACGTCGCACCCCATCGCGGGTGCGTGGATTGAAATCTCAACATAGTTTTGAAATCACGGGAATCTATGAGTCGCACCCCATCGCGGGTGCGTGGATTGAAATCATTATATAAGAAAACGAAAAGCTAAATGCAGCATGTCGCACCCCATCGCGGGTGCGTGGATTGAAATCCCTTATTAAATTTGAGAAGAACAGGCAGATGTGTCGCACCCCATCGCGGGTGCGTGGATTGAAATTATACATTAGTAGAGAGTGGAGGGCGAACAAGAAGTCGCACCCCATCGCGGGTGCGTGGATTGAAATTTACTAGGATACAAGCTCTATGAGTGTTATGAGAAGTCGCACCCCATCGCGGGTGCGTGGATTGAAATACAGAATGCAGATGCTACTTTTGCTAGGGCGAAGTCGCACCCCATCGCGGGTGCGTGGATTGAAATAGGATATTATGATCCTACTACGAATATGGGAATAGTCGCACCCCATCGCGGGTGCGTGGATTGAAATTTAAATTTAAAGAAGCAAAAGATGAAGAGGGTAGAGTCGCACCCCATCGCGGGTGCGTGGATTGAAATTGTATTCCAAAGAAATTGGAGAAACTATGGCTATTAGAGTCGCACCCCATCGCGGGTGCGTGGATTGAAATATCAATTTCTTTGTCGCGTTTTTCTTGATTCTCCGTCGCACCCCATCGCGGGTGCGTGGATTGAAATTGCACTCCATTTTTGTCTTACTGTTAAAGCATCGTGTCGCACCCCATCGCGGGTGCGTGGATTGAAATTAATCAGTTCCCTTTTATTTATTATATACCCTCGGTCGCACCCCATCGCGGGTGCGTGGATTGAAATATCGCTTTTTTCCACTGGGTGTTCGTCCACTTCTCGTCGCACCCCATCGCGGGTGCGTGGATTGAAATTCTCCAATTCTTGGGTAGAAAGTTTATTTATATGTCGCACCCCATCGCGGGTGCGTGGATTGAAATAATCCACATGTGGCAATCGTTGTTGCTAATTTCCGTCGCACCCCATCGCGGGTGCGTGGATTGAAATAATAATAGGTGCGCCTTTCGGTCGATTGTACTGGTCGCACCCCATCGCGGGTGCGTGGATTGAAATAAACTTATGTTATTTTGGGGCACGGGTCCTTGGGTCGCACCCCATCGCGGGTGCGTGGATTGAAATTCCCCAAATATCATAATCATAACCACCAGTTGAGTCGCACCCCATCGCGGGTGCGTGGATTGAAATCTTTTTGAGTGAGTCGGTCACGACCCTGCCCTCGTCGCACCCCATCGCGGGTGCGTGGATTGAAATTCTATCAGGTATGCCAATAAATGGTTTGCGTAAGTCGCACCCCATCGCGGGTGCGTGGATTGAAATTATACGCAACCTATGATATCAAAATGGAGTTCAACGTCGCACCCCATCGCGGGTGCGTGGATTGAAATTTTTATCAAGTGGACAACAAATGATTCTTAATGGTCGCACCCCATCGCGGGTGCGTGGATTGAAATAGGAGTAGTGGCATTATCAAATGCTAACAACAAGTCGCACCCCATCGCGGGTGCGTGGATTGAAATCTACCCGCTACTAGTTTTAACCCATCAATCGGCGTCGCACCCCATCGCGGGTGCGTGGATTGAAATAGTAAGTCCGCTTTTTACTTCACAAGGCTCTCTGTCGCACCCCATCGCGGGTGCGTGGATTGAAATTATCATGTGTGGAGATGATGATATTTTAGATGAGTCGCACCCCATCGCGGGTGCGTGGATTGAAATAGTTGAGTTGGGTAGAAAGCATTGTATTGTTTTTGTCGCACCCCATCGCGGGTGCGTGGATTGAAATTACGAAAAGAAAATCATTTTAGATAGTTTTGAGTGGTCGCACCCCATCGCGGGTGCGTGGATTGAAATTTTTGAAATTGGTGCAAAAGCACCTGCTTGTGAAGTCGCACCCCATCGCGGGTGCGTGGATTGAAATATTTTTTCGCCTTAAGTGTTGGTACAATCAAGTGTCGCACCCCATCGCGGGTGCGTGGATTGAAATTGAGAAGTATGTGCTAGTATAGGTTTGTAAATAGTCGCACCCCATCGCGGGTGCGTGGATTGAAATATTTGGCTTGCTTACTCCGTTTTTTGCCAATTCGGTCGCACCCCATCGCGGGTGCGTGGATTGAAATAATTGCACCATCTATAAGTGTTGGCAAGTTGTCGTCGCACCCCATCGCGGGTGCGTGGATTGAAATCGAAGTTGGCATTTGTCCATTTTCTTCTAGTCTTGTCGCACCCCATCGCGGGTGCGTGGATTGAAATAGTGCTACTTGTCCAATTACATTGGTTGGTCTTTGTCGCACCCCATCGCGGGTGCGTGGATTGAAATATGAAATAGTAGATAATATGGTGCTTGCAGGAGATGTCGCACCCCATCGCGGGTGCGTGGATTGAAATCCCATCAACCTCTCCATGATATTCTGTTATCCTCGTCGCACCCCATCGCGGGTGCGTGGATTGAAATTGTAAAAAATATAGGAGTGGTTACTTGTGTTGTGTCGCACCCCATCGCGGGTGCGTGGATTGAAATGCACTTGCGATACTAAGTGGATTTGGTGTGACAGGTCGCACCCCATCGCGGGTGCGTGGATTGAAATTTGACCCACCGAATCGACCACCCCTACAACCTCGTCGCACCCCATCGCGGGTGCGTGGATTGAAATTTTCGATGTAAGAGCAAATTGAAATTGCTTTTTGTCGCACCCCATCGTGGGTGCGTGGATTGAAATGCTACAGCACTCAGAGGAATGGGGGCGAATATCGTCGCACCCCATCGCGGGTGCGTGGATTGAAATTCCGCTCCTCCTCTTTGTCCACCTAAGCCACCGCGTCGCACCCCATCGCGGGTGCGTGGATTGAAATAACTTTACATCTGGATAATCTATCGTAGCTGTGTGTCGCACCCCATCGCGGGTGCGTGGATTAAAAAAGGTTACAATTTTAGAGAAACAAATCTGGGCTTGTTGCAGTATACAAAATGATGTATAGTGGAAGATAGAAAAAAATAGAAGAATACAGATGAGATTGAGAACCTAGTAAGCAGCAGATATAAAACCAAAGTCAAAACAAGGAGGAGAATTATGGTAGTAAAACAAGAGCAAAAAGACATATTGAGAAAGTATATCGAAAATATAGATGAAATTATGAATAAAGAGGATGTCGATGAATTGCTTGATAAAATTGATGATGTAATACTATATAATTTGGATGAAAATGATGAACTAGACGAAATTGGATTTGAGATGCAGAGAGTGTACGATCAAATCTACCATCAAAACAAAATACAGGGAGCAGGATTTCGTATTTGATAAAAAAATCAAATAATGATATGATAATGGACGTGATTTGTTCTATTTATATATGGGGAGATAGGTAAGGGATATGGCAAGGAAGAGAAATAAGGCGAGGAAGAAAAGAAATCTGCCTCATCGGATTTATAATACAGTTGTTCAGAAATGGGAACACTGTGATTATAGCCTGGTGATTGCGGTTGTATTGTTGATTAGTTTTGGACTGATTATGCTATATAGCATGAGCTATTATACTGCGATTGCAGAGGCTGATTTAAATATAGAGATTGGAACAGAAGAGGGGCAGATAGAAGATGCTGCGGATGTAGGCGGAGTTCTAGAGGAAAAGATTGATCCAAAATCATATTTTAGTGGACAACTAGAGAATACGATAATAGGTTTGATTTGTATGGTGGCTGTTTCATTTGTATCTCGAAAATTCTACGGTGGGATTTCGCTAGTGGTTTATGGCATTTCTATGGTTTTGCTGTTGTTTGTGGAGTTGTTCGGAGTGGAACTTAATAGTGCGAAGAGATGGCTATCTGTTGGTGGGAGGCTCTTTCAGCCAAATGAGATTAGTAAGATTGCAATTATTTTACTTGTTTCGTGGATCTTGGTCTTGAGGGCGAATGGACCACGGAAAATGCAGAATCATCAAATAAAAAGGTTCTCGATTTGGATAAGAAAGATAAGAGATAAGCAAAGAAACACGAAGATAAAATATAAGATACGGTATGTGTGGTATGTTTTGCTTAAATTGTTATATCGTTTTCTTTGTTTTATTCTAGATCGATACCTTGTGTCTATTATAATCATTAGTGGAGTGACTAGTATAGCGGTATGGCAGTGGACTGATAACCTTAGTACGGCGCTTATAGTTGCTGGGATTGGAATCGGCATATTCTTAGTAGGCGCTGGAATCGGGTGGATTCCAGCAGCTGTATTTTTTGGAGGGTTTATCTACTGGTGGTTTTGGAATTTTAGTAGTCACTTCTTTTCAGAAGGAGAGGGTGGATTTAGAATCGACCGAGTCTTGGTGTGGTTAGATCCAGAGCAATATGCAAGCGATGGAGGGTATCAGACCTTACAAGCTCTATATGCGATCGGATCAGGAGGCTGGTTCGGCAAAGGTCTAGGTAATGGAACACAGAAATTAGATGTGATTCCAGAGGTGCAAAATGATATGATACTAGCAGCTATTGCTGAGGAGCTTGGAATCATAGGTATTGTAGTTGTGCTACTGTTGTATGGAATGTTGTTGTTTCGAATTTTCCAAATAGCCAGACATGCCCCGGATTTATACGGAGGACTTGTGGCTTCCGGAGTTTTTATTCATCTATCGTTGCAAGTAATTTTAAATATAGCTGTTATTACAAATCTTATACCGAATACAGGAGTTACACTGCCATTCTTTAGTTATGGAGGAACGTCTGTCATCATTCTACTGTCAGAGATAGGTTTGGTGTGGGGAATATCCAATTCCATTCCGGTCAAGGAAGTAAAGGGAAATGCGGATACATTTCAGTCCCACGCTAATCACTCCGCTGATTAGTGATGGGCTAGTACGTGAAAAGCAACAAAATACGAATTAAACACTTCACAAGCAGAAAAAATTGTGGTATATTCATATATAGTATTAAATACTACATAATTTAGAAATGAATATCACGATTTAAAGCTTGGAGGTAGAAAAATGAGTTTTAGAATAATATTAGATAGCTGTGGAGAACTCACAGAGGAAATGAAAGGGAATGGGGTATATAAGTCGGCTCCATTGAGTGTTTTGATTGACGACATTGAGATTGTGGATGATGAAACATTTGATCAGAAGGATTTTTTAGAAAAAGTAAGTGCCAGCCCAAATTGTCCAAAATCCTCTTGTCCGACGCCAGAGGAGTATCTACAATTATATCAGTGTGATGAAGAAGATGTGTATGTGGTTACTTTGTCATCAGAATTGAGTGGTTCTTATAATAGTGCAGTCTTAGGGAAAAATTTATATATCGAAGAGTTTGGCGAGAAGAACATTCATATATTTAATTCAAGAGCAGCATCGATTGCTGAAACACTGATTGGCATGAAAGTAAATGAAGTGGCGGGAAGTGGTGAGGCGTTTGAAAATGTCGTTCAGATCGTAGAGGATTATATAGAAGGACAACATATCGTTTTTGTGCTAGAGTCACTAGATACCTTGAGAAAAAATGGAAGGTTGACAGGGATTAAGAGTTTCTTGGCTTCAGCATTGAACATCAAACCAGTGATGAGCGCAGATGAGAATGGGGTCATCATACAACTAGGGCAAGCGCGTGGGACGAACAAGGCATTGGCAAAGCTTGTGGATACTGTGGTGAGTGGAGTCGAGAATCCAGAGCAGAAGATTCTGGGGATTTCACATTGTAATTGCAGGGAGCGAGCGGAGCATGTGAAAAAGATGCTAGAGTCTAAGACGAAGTTCAAAGATATTATCATCAATGACACAACAGCAATCAGTTCATTATACGCCAACGACGGTGGCATAATAGTTGCAGTGTGATGAAAAATATGATATGATACTTTTTATTAGTAATATCGGAGGAGAAGTATAGTATGAGTCAAGATAAAGTGAATCGTTATAAAGAGGAAAAAGCAAATCGCCAAAAGTTGATGGCGAAAGAGAAAAGAAAGAACATGATAAGAAAGTGCAGTGGAATCGTAATCGGTATTGCTGTCATCGGATGGCTTGGATTCTCTGTATATAATTGGGTTCAGACAGGATTGCCTAGAGAAGAGTTGGTTGTAGACTATAGTGCGATAGAAAATTATATGAATGATTTTACAGTGAGTGAATAGAGTAGAGGGTGTAATTCTGCACTTCATAATTAAATAATGAAAGAATGAGAGTGAACCAGGTAGTGTAAAAACTATCTGGTTTTTTTGTGTTTTCCAAAACTGTTCTTTTATTTTAAAAAAACTAAAAAAAGTACTTGATAAATCCTAAAAAGGCAAGTATAATGGTTTCAAGTGGTAGAAAGTAGAGGGAAGTGGTAGAAAGTGGGGCGAAAGTGGGGAGCGCTGGAGTCTCAGAGGGGAAACTTATGTTTAGGGGAGAATACAGTCATAGTATTGACGCGAAAGGAAGAGTAATAATCCCAGCAAAATTCCGAGAGGAATTGGGGGAAGATTTAGTAGTCACCAAAGAAATTGGTGGTTGTCTTTCAGTGTATTCAATGAACAGATGGGTTGCCTTCGAAGAAAAGCTTTCTCAATTACCACGAAGCAAGGCAGATGTTGTACGGTTCTTTTCAGGAAGTGCTGTTGACACTGGTATTGACAAACAAGGAAGGGTGCAGCTTTCACAAGCTCTAAGAGATTATTCGCACTTGGAAAAGGATGTTGTCCTAATTGGGATGCAAGATCGAGTAGAAATTTGGAACAAAGCAAAATGGGAAGAAAACAATGCGAAAGTGGAACAAACGATTCAATTAGATGTTGATGACTTAGACTTTTGATGGAAAATGTAATGCATGGAGGAGAGTGTGAAAAATGAAATTTTTTTACACGGCAATTTGTACCTGAAGGTCCAAAGTTGCTAGGCTTTGGGAAAGGGATGGTTATTTAAATGGAATTTACACATGTATCAGTACTACTCGAAGAAACAATCAGCGAGCTAAAGATTAAGAAAGACGGAATCTATGTTGACGGTACACTGGGGGGTGGCGGTCATGCATATGAAGTTTGTAAGCACCTAGGGGATTTTGGGAGTTTTATAGGAATAGACCAAGACGAAGCTGCTATTGAAGCTGCTAGTCGAAAGTTAAGCGATTTCGGGGAGAGAGTTACAATAATCCGAAGCAATTATTGTGATATGAAGTCGCAGCTTCAACAGATAGGCATTGAGAAGGTAGATGGGATTGTGCTTGATTTGGGAGTGTCTTCATTTCAGTTAGACACGGCAGAGAGAGGATTTTCCTATCGGGTCGATGTACCTCTTGACATGCGTATGGACACGCGACAGGAGATGACAGCAAGAGACATCATCAATGGCTACAGCGAAATGGATCTCTTCAGAATCATACGTGATTTTGGAGAGGACAGATTTGCTAAGAATATTGCAAAACACATCGTTCTAGCGAGAAATGAAAGAGAGATTGAAACGACAGGTGAATTGAATGAAATCATTCGTCGTGCAATCCCGATGAAGTTTCAGATAGAGGGAGGACATCCTTCGAAACGAACATTTCAGGCGATTCGTATCGAACTGAATCGTGAATTGGAAGTGTTACGTGAAAGTTTAGATGAGATGATTGATATGTTGAATGAAGGTGGAAGAATTTGTATTATCACATTTCATTCATTAGAAGATAGAATTGTTAAAACGATTTTCAAAACAAATGAAAACCCTTGCATATGTCCGCCGAGTTTTCCGGTATGTGTATGTGGAAAGGAATCAAAAGGTAGAGTGGTATCGAGAAAACCAATCTTGCCGACAAAAGAAGAGATGGAAATGAACAGTCGATCAAAGAGCGCTAAGTTAAGAGTGTTTGAGAAGAACTGAGAGATAAAAGATACATTTAGATGAAGAAATTATAGGAATGCATGATATGCACAACGGGGGAAAGAGATTATGGAAAGGAATAGAGCGGATTACATCTATGGGAATACTGTGCGTCATGCAATTCCAGCGCCACAGGAACCACAGAGGCGGGTACGAGAGAAAAGGCCAGAGCGAAAGAAGGTCGGCTATGAATATGCCACACCAGGATATGCATTGTTTGTGATTATATCTGGGATTATTCTTGCTACAGTTATCGTCAGTTTTGTCGGGCTTCATGCGACAATTGCAGGACAAGCAGAATCGATTACAGTGATTCAGAGACAGATTAGTGATATGAAGTTAGAAAATGATGCAAAGCAAGAAAGTGTTGAAAATTCCGTGAATATAGATTATATTAAGGAAGAAGCGCTTCGTATGGGTATGGTGTACATGGAGAATGACCAGGTAGTCCACTATGAAAGTCCTACCCAGAATTATGTGAAGCAATATGAAGATATTCCAGAGAATGGAATCATCGCAAATTCAAGGGCAGCATCAGAACAGGGAAATAGCTATGAACAATAGATCAAAGAAAAGAAAAAAATCATTTTGGGACAAACGTTTTCATAATAAGATGGAAAAAAAGCTAGCGATACTATATTTATTTGTAATGCTAGCTTTTCTAGTGCTTATTGGGAGAATTGTTGTTATCAATATCATTGACGGAGAGGCATATTCGAAGCAAGTATTAGCGCAACAGAATCAATCGGAAACCACAATTCCCTATAAGCGAGGGGATATCTTAGATGTAAATGGAACCGTGTTGGCAACGAGCAATCGAGTATATCATGTAATTCTAGATGTCCCGCAATTGCTTGGGGTATCAGAGGAGAAGACGATAGAGGGAATGTCGGATTCAGAGAAGGCTATTATGGAGGCGGCGCAGTCTCATACAATGGTGGCTCTGGAAGAGATATTTGGTATTGCGCCAGAAGATGTTGAAAAGGTAATTGAAGAACGCCCAAATAGTAAGTACGTCATTCTGCTGAAGAATGTGGATTATGCAACTAGGATTGCTTATGATGAGTATAAGGAAGAACTAGATGACAGAGAAGAAGAATTCTATAGCGAAATTAATGCAATAGAGGAAGCGAATGGAATCGACTATAGTACGGTTGAAGTCATTGCGAAGATGGAAGATCAGGAACTCTATCCGTTTGTGCGAGGAATTTGGCTGGAAGAAGACTACCTGAGAGACTATCCGTATGATAGTCTTGCTAGTACTGTGATTGGGTTTTCCAATGCATCCAATGTTGGAAGTGCAGGGATTGAGCAGTATTATAATGAGACATTGAATGGTTTGGACGGACGAGAATACTCCTATTTTGCTGGAAGTCAGGTTGAGGTTGCGATTCAAGAACCGCAAAATGGAAATAATATCGTAACTACCATTGACTATACGGTGCAGAGTATCGTGGAAAAACATATTCTTGCATTTAACGAAGAGCATGAAAATGGAGCTCAGACAGGATTTGGTAGCAAAAATACAGCGGTATTGGTGACAAATCCAAATACCAATGAAATTATTGCGTCGGCAAATTATCCGAATTATGACTTGAATAATCCAGGGCAGTTATCTCATTACTACACAGAGGAGGAAATCGAGGCTTTAAGAGTGGAAACTCCTACAGTGGTCACGTTAGCAGAAGAGGCAGAAGAGGTAGCTGAGGCAGAGGTAGTAGTTGAAGAAACAGAAGATGCTGAAGTGGCTGAAACAGATGAGGAAGAAGATAAAAAGCTAATTCAGATTATAGAAGAGCAAGCTTTAGAAGAAATAGCTCAGGAAGAGATAGAGAGACAAGAGAATGGAGAGTCTGCGTGGAGTGAGACAGAGAAAGAACTCATGGTTGAGGCGAGAGTTCAGGAGATTATCGATGAGAGAATCTACTCGGAGATGTTGAATCGCATTCGGACGAATTATACAGTTACAAACTCCTATGAACCAGGATCTACGGTGAAACCATTTACAGTTGCGACAGCTTATGAGTTGGGATTGTTGGATGGGACTGAAACATATTATTGTGGAGGGAGCAAAGAGGTTGCTGACTACACGATTCGTTGTGCGAACCGAAACGGTCATGGTACACAGACTCTTATAGAGGCTATGGCAAATTCCTGTAATGTTGCTATGATGGATATTGCCGAGGAAATCGGAATAGAATCCTTTACAAAATATCAAGATATATTTGGGATTGGAGAATTGACAGGAATTGATGTACCAAATGAAATTTCTGCAAGTGCTTTAATCTATACAGAGGAAACAATGCAACCCGTGGATTTGGCTACCAACTCATTTGGGCAATCGTTTAATATTACGATGGTTCAGTTGATGAGTGGATTTAACGCATTGGTCAATGGAGGGGATTATTATGAACCTTATATTGTGAAGCAAATCCAGGATGAGAGTGGAAGAGTGTTGGAAAATATCGAACCAGCTTTGGTCAGCAGAATCGTCTCGGAAGAAACTTCGATGGAGATGCGTATTTCCTTGAAAGAGGTAGTAGAAGAAGGAACTGGTGGTACTGCAGCGGTAGAAGGATATAGTGTTGGAGGGAAAACTGGAACTGCGGAGAAGCTACCTCGTGGTGCAAATACATATTTGGTTTCATTTATTGCATGTGTCCCAGCGGAAAACCCTGAGGTGTCTATTTATGTTGTCATTGATGAGCCAAATGTTGAGATTCAGGCAAATAGTGCTTTGGCACAGCAACTAGCCGCTGATATTATGGAAGAGATCTTGCCATATCTAGGAGTGACAAAGGATCCCAATTATATAGAAGAAGAGGGTACGGATGATATAGTAGAAACTGCGGAAGAAGATATAACTGAAGATACAGAAGATACAACTGAGGATACAGAAGAAGCTGTGGCAGAAGATACAGAAAATG
>CAYJFY010000001.1:0-21566 GCA_964369755.1 uncultured Lachnospiraceae bacterium | reverse complement strand
ACAGAAGATACAACTGAGGATACAGAAGAAGCTGTGGCAGAAGATACAGAAAATGAATAAAGAAGACGTTATAAAAAGACAAGTAGTATAGAATAATCCCACATAAGATAGAGTAAGAATGTAACAATATCTATGTGGGGTTTTTGCGTTGAAAAATAAAGCCTATAATAAACGAAAAATTTCATTTGTTTTTTTGATTGCGTTCTGTATGATTCTTGGTTTGCTAGGACGTTTGGTGTATTTGATGATATACGAAGCGGAGTATTATCAAGAGCAGGCGGAGGATTTGCATGAAAGAGAGCGTGAAATCAAGGCGGCTAGAGGCGAGATTGTGGACAGAAATGGTGTAGTTCTCGCACAAAATGAAACTGTGTGTACCATATCGGTAATCTATAGTCAGACGAAGGAAAAAGAGGCGATTATAGATATGCTCTGTGAAGAACTGGATTTGAGTGAAGAAACTGTGCGGGAGAAAGTGGAGAAGGTTTCTTCTATGGAGAAAATCAAGTCCAATGTACCAAAGGTGGTCGGAGATGCGATAAGAGCCTATGGGTATGAAGGGGTGAAGGTGGATGAGGATTTTAAGCGATATTATCCATATGATGAATTGGCTTCTAAGGTGTTGGGATTTACAGGGGGAGACAATCAGGGGATTATTGGTTTAGAGGTCGAATACGAAGAGTATCTAAAGGGGGTAAATGGAACCATTCTTACAACCACAGATGCTCGTGGAGTAGAGTTGGAGGGGATTGCAGAAGATCGGATCGAACCGATTCAAGGAGATACACTAGAAATTAGTTTGGACTACAATATACAGAAGTACTGTCAACAATCGGCAGAAAATTTATTGGATCAAAAGCAGGCGGATGCGGTGCAGGTTATATTGATGAATCCACAGAATGGGGAGGTTTTGGCTATGGTGAATTATCCAGAGTTCAACCTAAATGATCCCTTTGAGTTGCCAGATGATGGGATGAGTGAAGAGGAAAAACAAGAGCAGCTCAACCAGATTTGGAGAAATGGATGTATCAATGACACCTATGAGCCTGGATCCACTTTCAAGATTATTACAGCGGCGGCAGCACTAGAAGAGGGATTGGTGGAATTGGATGAAAGTTTCAGTTGTCCTGGATATCGTATTGTGGAAGATCGGAGAATTCGTTGTCATAAGGTGGGCGGGCATGGAGTGCAGACGTTCGTTGAAGGCGTGCAAAATTCCTGTAATCCTGTTTTTATTGATCTAGGTGCACGCTTAGGTGTTGAGAGATTCTATGATTGCTTTTCTGAATGGGGATTGCTAGAACAAACACAGATAGATTTGCCAGGTGAGGCGGGTACGATTATGCACAAGGAGGAAGACATTAAGGCAGTCGAGCTGGCAACCATTTCCTTTGGGCAGTCGTTTCAGGTGACTCCAATTCAGATGGCTACAACGGTTAGTATGATTGTGAATGGAGGTACGAGGGTAACTCCACATCTAGGGGTGGGGATTTATGATTATGAAGGAAATTTGAAGCAAGAACTTGAATTTGAAACGGAGGAGAATGTGATATCGGAAGAAGTGTCTCAAGATATGCAAGAGATATTAGAAAGTGTGGTTTCCCAAGGTTCGGGAATCAATGCTTATATTGAAGGGTATAAAATTGGTGGGAAGACAGCCACTTCGCAGACCCTTCCAAGGAGTGCGAATCGATATATTTCATCGTTTATCGGATTTGCACCAGCAGATAATCCGGAAGTGTTGGCGATTGCGCTGGTACATGACCCGCAGGGAGTATATTATGGTGGTACAATTGTTGCTCCTGTTGTGAGGGAGATATTTGACAATGTCTTGCCTTATTTAGGAATCGATAAAAATGATGCGGTGATTGGAGAGGTTGAGGAAGAGTTGTAGATTTGAAGTTGAAAAACCGTAATGAATGGAGTATAATTATACGGAATGCATTGACATTCGAGAAAGCGAAAGAAAAACAAGGAAGAGGAGTAATCGATGAGCGAATTAATATTGATGCCAGTGTTGCTGGCATTTGCCATAAGTGTAATTTTGGGTCCAGTTGTGATTCCGTTATTGAGAAAATTAAAAATGGGGCAAACTGAGCGGACAGATGGGGTACAATCACATCTTCTAAAGGCGGGCACACCAACTATGGGAGGTGTTATCATTCTGGCGAGTGTTGTCGTTACTTCTTTGATATACATTGGAGATTATCCGCAAATCATCCCGATTTTATTTGCTACATTAGGGTTTGGAGTGATTGGTTTCTTGGATGATTATTTAAAAGTTGTTTTGAAGCGTTCGGATGGACTGAAACCGTTGCAGAAATTTACACTTCAATTTATTGTGACAGGTGTGTTTGCGTATTATATCACAAATGTAACGAAGACACCGATGACAATTTTACTTCCATTTACGGATGGACATCAGATTGACATTGGATATTTTGCGATTCCAATCTTGTTTTTTGCAATGTTGGGAACGGTAAATGGAACGAATTTTACAGATGGATTAGACGGGTTAGCATCCAGTGTTACAGTGCTTGTAGCTACATTTTTTACTGTAGTTGCCGTTGGGACACAGAGTGGGTTAGAGCCAATCACCTGTGCGGTGGTAGGTGCACTGTTAGGATTTCTTCTGTTTAATGTTTATCCAGCAAGTGTATTTATGGGGGATACGGGATCATTAGCGCTTGGAGGATTTGTAGCATCTACCGCATATATGATGCAGATGCCAATCTTTATTATCATTGTTGGTTTTATATATTTTGCTGAGGTGCTATCGGTGATTATTCAGGTGACCTACTTCAAAAAAACAGGTGGAAAACGAATCTTTAAGATGGCTCCGATTCATCATCATTTTGAATTATGTGGATGGTCGGAAACTAGGGTAGTGGCTGTGTTTTCTATTATTACAGCATTACTGTGTCTGATAGGTTTGGTAGCGCTCTAGAAGTGTATAAGGAATGGAATATTATAATAGAGAGAGTGGAGATAAATAGTGAAAAAGCAGAGGGTACTAGTATTCGGAACGGGAATGAGCGGGATATCGGCGGCGAAATTCATGCAAGCACTTGGGGCTAGTGTGATTTTATATGATGAAAATCCAAAATTAAAAATAGAAAAAATCCGTGGAAAATTATCTGATAACGAAGAAAATATAGAGATTTGTAATCAAAAATTATCCGAGGAAGAGTTAGGGGAATTGGATCTTGTTATCTTGAGTCCGGGTGTGCCCCTTGATTTGCCTATGGTTGCAAAGATGAAGGAATTAGGAATTGAGGTCATCGGTGAAATAGAAATGGCATATAGATATGCTAAGGGTGATGTTTTGGCAATCACTGGAACTAACGGAAAGACCACTACAACAGCATTGCTAGGGGCAATTATGAAAGCCTATAGAAGTGAGACGTATGTGGTGGGAAACATAGGGAAACCATTTGCGGATGTGGTGTTGCATGCAAGTGAGAAAGCAATCTATGTACTGGAAGCGAGTAGTTTTCAATTAGAAACGATTCATACATTTGCGCCGAAGGTGAGTGCAGTCCTCAATGTTACGCCTGATCATCTGAATCGACACCATACGATGGAGGCCTATATTGAGGCGAAGGAACGCATTGCCATGAATCAGACAGATACAGGGTATTGTGTTTTGAATTATGAAGATGATGTGGTAAGAAAAATGGCAGAGAAAACAAAGGCAACTGTCATGTATTTCAGTAGTCAAAGGGCGCTAGATAGAGGAATGTATCTGGAGCAAGGGAATATTGTTTATCACTATGGAGAAAAGCAGATTCTATGTCATATAGATGAATTACAAGTATTAGGCACGCACAATCATGAGAATGTTATGGCTGCGGCTACTATGGCGTTGGCATATGGTGTGCCAATAGATGTTGTCAGAGAGGTTGTCTGTTCATTCTCTGGAGTAGAACATCGGATTGAATTTGTTCGAGAAGTCAATGGGGTTACATATTATAACGACTCGAAGGGAACGAATCCGGATGCCGCAATTAAGGCGATACAAGCGATGAATCGTCCTACGATTTTAATCGGAGGCGGCTACGATAAGGCATCCTCGTATGAAGAGTGGATTATGGCATTTGATGGCAAGGTAAAGCAGTTTGTATTGACGGGACAGACGAGATTTAAAATTCAAGATGCTGCCAAGCAGTGCGGGTTTGAAGATACAATTCTTGTAGAAGATTTTGAAGATGCGGTAAATACTTGCGTGAGATTAGCGCAGGAGGGTGATTCAGTGCTACTGTCTCCTGCATGTGCGAGTTGGGGAACTTTCCGTAATTATGAAGAACGTGGAGATAAATTCAAAGAGCTGATAAATAATTTATAGGAGAAGTCAGACAGTGCCCACACGTAAAAAAAATATTGATTACATGCTATTGGCAGTTGTTTTACTCCTGATATTTATAGGTTTGATTATTTTATATAGCGCAAGTGCCTATAATGGAAATAACAAATTTGATGATCCATTTTACTATTTGAAACGTCAATTGTTTGCAACTTCAATTGGTTTGACACTGATGTATATCACGGCAAACATTGATTATCATATTCTGGCAAAGGTATCCCTATTGGGGTATGGAATTGCTCTGCTGCTATCCGTTGCTGTTATATTTGTTGGTGACGAGTATAATGGGTCCAAAAGATGGTTGTCTTTGGGGCCTATTTCTTTTCAACCTTCTGAGTTTGCAAAGGTTGCCATGATACTTTTGCTTGCCTCTCTCATTGTAAAATTGGGAAATAGGATTGAAAAAATTAGATATATGGTACTGGTGATGCTAGTGGTGCTGCCCATTGTGGGTTTGGTGGGGGTTAGTAATCTAAGTACGGCAATTATTATCTTAGGAATAGCCGTGGCGCTTATTTTTACCTCATCGTCGAAATATATACAATTTATATGGATGGGCGTTTTGGGGATAGGGTTTCTTGGTATTTTTTTAGCATTAGAAAGTTATCGTCTAGAGAGATTGGCGATATGGAGAAACCCAGAATTATATGAAAAAGGATATCAAACCTTACAAGGGTTATATGCAATCGGTTCGGGAGGTTTTTTTGGTCTGGGCCTGGGGAATGGGATACAGAAATTAGGATTTGTTCCAGAAGCGCAAAACGATATGATATTTTCGATTATCTGTGAGGAGCTAGGTATTGTTGGAGCGAGCACGATTATTATCATATTTTTGGTACTGATATGGAGGTTTTATCTGATTGCATCCCATGCAAGGGATTTGATTGGTGCCTTGATTGTTGGTGGTGTCATGGCGCATATCATGATTCAAGTGATACTAAATATTGCTGTTGTGACGAATAGTATACCCAATACGGGCATAACCTTACCCTTTATTAGTTATGGTGGAACGTCGGTCATGTTTTTATTGATGGAAATGGGGATCGCGATGAATGTATCGAGGAATACGAGTTGATGGGATAAGGGGTTGCGTTGTTAGGAGGATGAAATGGACGGACGGAACGAACGAGAGTATAGAAGTAGGCAAAGAGCAAAAAATCGAATTATAAGAGAGAAAACACCGACGAGGGAAGTAGAGAGCAAGGACAAAAACAGAAAACCGAAGAAGAAACCGCTTCGGGTGGGGGATTATGTTTATGCGACGATTGTACTAGTTTTCTTTTTGGTCATTATAGGAATGTCTGCGCATTTGTTGTTCTATGTTCAGAAGATTACGGTCAAAAACAATGAATTTCATGGCGCCACGGAGATTGCTGAATATGTTCAGGCAAATACAAGAGCGAACTATTCTCTTGCAACATGGTATACATTTGAGTATGAAACACCAGAGCTTCCAGTGTATTTGGAGAAGGTAGATATTAGTATTGTAGCACCATGGCACATTGAAGCGAAGGTGACAGAGAAGCCGATCGCCGGAGGTGTTCAATTAGAAGAGGAGTTTGTGTACTTTGAACAAGAGGGGCATGTGGTAAACATAGTCAAAGATCCAATCGAAGGAATTCCTATGATTGAGGGGATAGAAATCGAAGAACCGGTTTTATATCAAGAATTAGAAGTGGATAACGATAAAATATTTAACAATCTGTTATTGGTTACGGAATTGGTAGAAGAGAACAATTTAAATCCAGAAGATATCATTTGTCCGAATGGAGCGGAAATCAACTTGATTATCGGTGGTGTGACGGTACAATTGGGAGATGATAATTTCAGTGATAAGATCGTACAGATAGCCCCTGCATTATCAGAAATAGAGGGGAAAGATGGGGTGTTGCACCTAGAAAACTTCGATATTAACTCGGGTATTATAAGTTTTGAACCAAAAAGTACAGAAAATTTAGAAAATTCTATTGATTAATTCCCTAAAAACGAGTATTATACTCTTGTATGGGTGGAGTCTATATAAAAATAAGGATAATCGAGAAACAAAGGAGGAGAAACTCTTGAGCAATAATAGGATGATGAAAGACGGAAAATTATTAATCGAAATTAAAACAGACGAATCAGATGCAGCTGCAAGAATTGTAGTAGTAGGTGTAGGTGGTGGCGGTAACAATGCCGTGAACCGTATGATCGACGAACAGATTGCAGGTGTTGAATTTATAGCAGTTAATACAGATAAACAAGCATTGCAATTGAGCAAAGCATCGACAATTATGCAAATTGGCGAGAAGATTACAAAAGGACTTGGCGCTGGTGCGAAACCTGAGATCGGGGAAAAAGCAGCAGAAGAGAGTGAAGAAGAAATCATAGCAGCACTTAAAGGTGCAGATATGGTATTTGTAACTTGTGGAATGGGTGGAGGAACTGGAACAGGTGCAACACCTGTGGTTGCTCGTATCGCAAAACAACTAGGGGCATTGACTGTTGGAGTTGTAACAAAGCCATTTAGATTTGAATCGAAAGCACGTATGAACAATGCGGTGTCAGGAATCGATAAGTTGAAAGAAAATGTAGATACACTTATTGTTATCCCAAATGATAAATTATTAGAAATCGTAGATAGAAGAACAACAATGCCAGATGCATTGCATAAGGCAGATGAAGTGCTACAACAAGGTATTCAAGGTATTACAGACTTAATCAATGTACCAGCATTGATCAACCTTGACTTTGCGGATGTTCAAACTGTAATGCATGACAAAGGTATTGCACACATCGGAATCGGTCAAGGAAAGGGCGATGATAAGGCGTTAGAGGCTGTAAAACAAGCGGTAGCTAGTCCATTGTTGGAGACAACAATCGCAGGCGCTAGCCATGTTATCATCAACATCTCTGGAGATATTACATTGATGGATGCTAGTGATGCAGCAGAGTATGTACAAGATCTTGCTGGAGAAGATGCAAATATCATCTTCGGTGCAAAATTCGACGACAGCAAAACAGATGAGGCTACCATTACTGTTATTGCAACAGGACTTCATAATGCGAGTGGAGCAGCTTCGAAGTTAAAAGAAAGACTAGAGCGTCAGAGAAGCACACTGACAAGTGTAGAAGCTGATTTGGACCATGGTGATACAGGACATATACCACAACTATCATATCAACAACTACAACAACAACAGGGTACTGTACCAGTTAGACCGCAATTTCAACCAGGTGGCAACGTAGGTGGATTTACACCAAGACAGGACGCTGGAGATATGGGAGTGGCAAGACCGATGGCGCCAACGCCACAGGCACCACAGAGTAAAATCAAAGAACAGAGTATTAAGATACCAGATTTCTTTAAAAACAGAAATAATTAATATCAAGGGACAGTGGAAGGATGAGCATTCGCTCATATCTCCGCTGTCCCTAATTTTTTTGTCGAAATTTTTGATATTCCCCCCTCTTCTTCTGACAAATTAATCACATCATATCGCATATAATTAATCTTGCTTTTGTACCAAATCGATTTAGTATCCAAAGAGAAAGAAGGTGGAATGTGTACTACGAATTGTACCTCGATGTTTTGTTTTTGGTAAATTTTATGATGGACTTTTTATTGCTTTCCTTGGTGAGAATTATTACGAGATGTTCTACCACACATCGCAGAATTTTTCTGGGAAGCATGATAGGATCCTTGCTTACCTGTCTATCATTTTTACTGCCCGTACAGAACACGGTCCTTCGTATTGTGCTGTTCCATGTAATTATAAACACAATAATGATTAAGTTAGGTTTAAAAACTAAGACAAAAAGGGCATTTATTAAATGTTTTATATCATTATACATAGGAGGGTTTCTATTAGGTGGAATCTTTGAATTTTTGCAACAGTATTTCCAGGCATATTTAAAACTGGGGAGTTTGTACTTTGCATTGGCGATAACGAGTTATTTCATCGTGAAAGCCATCTGGTGGTTTGTATGTGCATTGCAAGTGCACAAGAACAATCATTATGATGTGGAGATTTTCATGAATGGAAGGTCTTGTGTGGTCAAGGCGTTGTTAGATACAGGAAATAGCTTGCAAGATTCCATTACAGGGAAACCAATCAATATTCTAGAAGAAGAAATTGCGATGCAATTGTCGAGTAACATGCCTGAACATGTCATTCGTTATGTGTCCTATCATACCTTAAATGGTACAGGAGTGATGCCGCTTCTTGTCGTCAAACGTTTACATCTAGTTGGTGAACAGGAGCTTTGGATAGAGGATGCATATGTTGCGATTAAATCTGGTCAAATTTCTTCGAATGATGAGTATAAAATGATTTTAAATCCTAACATTTTTTAGGAGGAATGAATATGAGAGTGAAATTAGCAGTTTCTAATAGATTAAAGAAGAGTGTAATACCTAGTATTAAAAGCATGATATTCCCAGTTGGTGGAGACGTGCATTATATTGGGGGGACAGATGTGTTGCCAGCACCTCTTGCGGGGGAAGAAGAGGCGGCAGTGATCCGAGATTTGGGGACGGAATACGATGCTCAGGCAAAAAAGGTATTGATTGAGCATAATCTGCGCTTGGTTGTGTATATTGCGAAAAAATTTGATAATACTGGTGTAGGGGTGGAAGATTTGATATCCATTGGAACAATCGGATTGATCAAGGCGATCAATACATTTAATCCGGATAAAAACATCAAATTAGCAACCTATGCGTCTAGATGTATTGAAAATGAGATTCTGATGTACCTTCGAAGAAATAGTAAGACAAAGCTTGAAGTTTCGATCGATGAGCCATTAAATGTGGACTGGGATGGGAATGAGTTATTGCTATCGGATATCTTGGGGACGGAGGAAGATACCATTTATAAAGAGTTGGAAAATGAGGTGGAGAGAAAACTTTTGAATAGTGCAATCAACACACTTTCCAAAAGGGAAAAAATCATTGTGGAGATGCGATATGGATTGAACAATGAAGAAGGGGAAGAGAAGACCCAGAAAGAGGTTGCGGATTTACTTGGAATATCACAGTCTTATATTTCTAGGCTTGAGAAAAAAATAATGCAAAGGCTAAAAAAAGAAATGATAAAAGATGGTTCGTTTAGTTATTAGTTCATCGATTGTCAAGGGGTAAAATTTTATAAAATTTCGTAATTAACCGAATATTTTAGAGCCATAGTGAGAATGATTTTACTAGAAATATTTTCTAGGAGGTTTCTTGCTATGGCTCTTAATAAAGTGGAAATTTGTGGGGTGAATACATCTACCTTACCGATACTGACAAAAGATGAGAAGGACGAATTGTTGAAGAAGATGCAAGATGGGGATATGGTTGCGAGAGAAATGTATATCAGAGGGAATCTAAGGCTAGTACTCAGTGTGATTAAACGTTTTCACAATAGCAATGAAAATGCGGACGATCTCTTTCAGATCGGCTGTATTGGTTTGATTAAGGCGATTGATAATTTCGATCCTAGTTTGGGGTTGCAACTTTCCACCTATGGAGTTCCGATGATATTAGGAGAGATTAGAAGATATCTTAGGGATAATAATGCGATCCGTGTGAGCAGGTCTCTGAGAGATACTGCATATAAGGCGATTTATATGAAAGAACGGTATACGAGGGAGTTTCTAAAAGAACCTACAATCCAAGAGATTGCAGAGGAGATTGGGATTGACAAAGAAGATATTGTCATGGCCTTAGATGCCATACAAAGTCCTATGAGCTTGCAGGAACCAGTGTATAACGACAGTGGGGATGCACTGTATATGATGGATCAGATTAGCGATAAGAAAAACCGGGAAGACCACTGGGTGGAGAATCTGTCTCTTGAGGCTGCTATGAAGAAATTAAACGAGAGAGAAACCTATATCATACGTCTACGATTCTTCGAAGGGAAGACGCAGATGGAGGTTGCAGAGATGATAGGAATCTCTCAAGCGCAGGTTAGTCGATTGGAAAAAAATGCTCTGCGTATCATGAAGGGATATTTATCTGCATAAAAAATAAAAAATCTATTGAAATTTTGTCGTAACCATACTATGATGTTATAAAACAAGCTGATGCCGCATAAAAATGCCTTATAGGACGCGTTAAGAAAGGGGAGGTATCATATGTATGAGTACACGGAAGAATGTTTAGCAGTATTTTTGAAGAAACAAGGGAAATTATTTGACGAACCAGTAGCGGAGACAATGGAAGAAGCAGAGACTTTTTTAGAGGATTGTATGGCTGTGGTCGTGGATAGTTTGGATGAAGTCAGAGAGTATTTTGAGGAAAACGGAGTAGATGTCGAAGGAATGACGGAAGTTGAATTGGAAGATGCGTCTGAGGTGTTTGCATTGCCAAGTGGGCAATATTTAGTGGTTGAAGGCTAGAAAAAGAGTGTGGCTCGGCAGCTGATAGAAGGTGTTTCTACTATGTATGTCGAGCCACAAAAGATAGGTTATTTGTCTACTGCTAGTGTGTTGCCTATTGTATTGCTTTGTCTAGTGCAAGGGATATGGTATCTACAATCACTTGTGAGGTGTAGATATTATCCTCGGAGTATGAGATGTTCTCAAGAGATTGAGTTTCGTAGATTTGTTCTGCGATATCTTCCATGGTTGGTTGCACAAGAGGATAGGCGGTGGCAATGGTCTCATCTAGGTTGGAGAATCGGATGGCAGTGATTGTATCATGGTCGACAGTTACCTCAACTTCTAATGTGGCATTGCTCAATGTGAGAGAAGAGGTATATACTCCTGGTTGGTAGAGATTGGCCGATTCAGCAGTAGAAGGTTCATCGGAACCGAACATAAAAAACAGAAGGAATACCAGCAATATTCCTAGTAGTATAAATATAATAGTGTAGATGATTTCCTTCATATGAAGAACAACAATTTTTGTTTTTGAACTCATAAGGGCCTCCTTCGTGTTTGTCATTTATATAATGTATGACAGAACGAAGGATTTTATGCGTAGTATTAGTAACAGATCACGCAGTGATCCATCCGAGATGTTTAGGCTGAATAGTTACTAGTATTGGTTAGGAGTTGAGCAAAGTATAACCAGATCAGAAGGGGAAATCAGCTTGAGAGAAAGGGAAGGTTATTAGGATGATTTTAATTATAGGATTGGGAAATCCAACGGCACAATATCAAGGGACACGCCATAATGTTGGATTTGATGTGATAGATTGTTTGGCAGATAAATATAATATCTCTGTGGATGGAAGAAAGAGTCGGGCTTTTGTCGGGAAGGGAATCATCGAAGGGCAGAAAGTCATGTTAGTGAAGCCCCAGACGTTTATGAATTTGAGCGGTGAAAGTGTCAGGAGTTTGGTGGACTATTATAAGGTGGATGAGACTTCAGAGGTGATTGTAATCTATGATGATATTAGTTTAGGGGTAGGACAACTTCGTATTCGCAAGAAAGGAAGTGCGGGTGGTCATAATGGAATCAAAAGTATTATATCTCATCTGGGCACCCAGGAATTTCTGCGCATTAAAGTTGGGGTTGGTGAGAAACCTAAGGGATATGACCTTGCAGATTATGTTCTGGGGCATTTTACAAAGGCAGAGAGAATACATATGGAAGAGGGATATCAGCGATGTTTGTCAGCCATTGAGCTTATGGTAGTTGGAGACGAGGATTTGGCGATGAATCAGTTTAATAAAAAGATAGAATTAGATCAGTAAAGGAGCAGATATGCAAGCATTGTGCAGTGTCATGGAGGAGATTGCAGACTATCATTCTATTTGTGAGAAACGATTACAGAAGAGTGGAATGATACAGGTCGTAGGAAGTACAAGTTCTCAGAAAACACATCTGATTTATGGAATTGGAAGAGATGTAAAATGTAATGTTGTGGTTGTCAAGGGAGAACTGCGGGCAAAGCAATTTATGGAAGAATATAAGTTTTTGAATAGTAATGTGTGTTTCTATCCCGCGAAAGACATGTTGTTTTATCATGCGGATTTGACAGGGAACCTTCTCTTGCAGAAGAGAATGGAGATTATCAAGCGTCTGATTGAAGAAGAGGAGATCACCATTGTTGTAGAATGTGATGCCTTTTTGGACAAATTGCCAACCAAGGAGTTTGTGAAGAGTCAGGTGCTAGAGATCGGGAGTGGTTCGCCTTATGATCTGGAGGTTTTGAAGCGTGATTTGGTGGAATTGGGGTATCAAAGAGAATTGCAGGTGGAGAGTGCTGGGCAGTTTGCCGTGAGAGGGGGGATTGTTGATATTTTTCCACTTACGGAAGAGGTGCCGATTCGTATTGAGTTCTGGGGGGAGGAGATTGATTCGATTCGTAGTTTCGATGTAGAAAGTCAGCGTTCCATTGAGAACTTAGAACAGATACGGATTTATCCTGCGACAGAGTATATTCATGCCGAGATTCCAAAGGTTTCTTTTTTAGACTATTTTGATCCAGCGAGTACCCTATTTCATTTTGATGAGCCGATCAAATTGGTGGAGAAGGGACGAACGGTTGAGACGGAATTTGTGTCAAGCATGGCACAAAGGATTGAACAAGGATTGGAAACGATTACTGGGCACGAGATGATTCACTCTATGGATGAGATCCTTGCGAAGTATCAGAGTGTTTCTAGCATCGGATATACACTGCTAAATGTGAAGTGCAGTGATTTTCAGGTCAATGAGGTGTGTCATATCGATGGAACGAGGGTGAGTTCTTATCATGGAAGTTTGGAAACCTTGACCAGAGATTTGAAGAAATACAAGAGGCAAGGTTATCGTGTGTTATTGCTCTCTGGTTCGCGTACAAGAGCGAAACGATTGGCAGAGGACTTACGAGATTATGACTTGAAGAGTTTTTATACAGATGAGTGGGATCGTCAGATTCAGCCAGAAGAAATTATGGTGATGTATGGACATGTTGATGAGGGGTATGAATATCCATTCCTCAAATTCATGGTGATATCAGAGAGTGATATATTTGGTCGAGAGAAAAAGAAGAAAAAGCGAAGAAAGACCTATGATGGGCAGAAGATCCAGAGTTTCAATGACCTAAAAGTGGGAGATTATGTGGTTCATGAGAATCATGGACTAGGAATCTATCAAGGAATAGAGAATATTGAGCGGGATTGGACGTCCAAGGATTATATGAAGATCTCCTATGCCCAGGGAGGCTGTCTCTATATACCAGCTACGCAATTGGATTTGATTCAAAAATATGCAGACTCCAATGCGAAGGCGCCGAAGTTAAATCATCTTGGGACTCAGGAGTGGGGTAAGGCAAAATCTAGAGTGAAAAAGGCGGTGGAAGAAATCGCCAAGGATCTTGTAGAATTGTATGCGAAACGACAGGAGGCTACTGGATATATTTTTGGTGAGGATACCGTATGGCAGAGGGAATTTGAAGAGATGTTTCCTTATGAGGAAACGGAAGATCAAATCATGGCAATCGAAGATACCAAGCGCGATATGGAGAGTAGCAAGGTGATGGATCGCCTCATCTGCGGTGATGTGGGATATGGGAAAACGGAGATTGCGATTCGTGCAGCCTTCAAGGCGGTACAAGAGAGTAAACAAGTAATCTACCTAGTACCGACTACAATTCTAGCCCAGCAGCATTATAATAATTTTGTGCAACGGATGAAAGAGTTCCCTGTACGCATTGAATTGTTATGTCGATTCCGAACTGCAACGCAGCAAAAAAAGGCAATCCAAGATATGAAAAAGGGATTGGTAGATATTGTGATCGGAACACATCGTGTTCTATCGTCTGACATTGGATTTAAGGATTTGGGATTGTTGATTATCGATGAGGAGCAGAGGTTTGGGGTACGACACAAAGAAAAAATCAAGCAATTCAAAGAAAATATTGATGTCCTGACGCTTACGGCAACTCCAATACCGAGAACCTTGCATATGAGTCTGATTGGAATACGTGACATGAGTGTATTAGAGGAGGCGCCGCATGAGAGGATGCCAATCCAGACTTATGTCATGGAGTATAATGAGGAGATGGTGAGAGAAGCGATTGAACGGGAGTTGGCTAGAGAAGGTCAGATTTATTATGTATATAATAAGGTGAGTAATATTGATGAGGTTACGCTCCGTATTCAGAAGCTTGTGCCAGATGCCAATGTAGCATTTGCCCATGGTCAGATGAAGGAACAAGAATTAGAGCGGATTATGTATGACTTTATCAATCAGGAGATTGATGTATTGGTGGCGACTACCATCATAGAAACAGGATTGGATATATCCAATGTCAATACGATTATCATTCATGATTCGGACCAGATGGGTTTATCGCAGTTGTATCAGTTGAGAGGAAGGGTTGGGAGATCCAATCGTATGGCCTATGCGTTTTTGCTATATCGAAGAGATAAGATGCTAAAAGAGGTCGCGGAGAAGCGGTTGTCTGCAATTCGAGAATACACAGATCTTGGTTCTGGATTCAAGATTTCTATGAGGGATCTAGAGATTCGTGGGGCGGGAAATTTACTCGGAGAATCTCAGTCAGGTCATATGCAAGCGGTGGGATATGATTTGTACTGCAAGATGCTAAATACAGCGGTGAAACATTTCAAAGGAGAGGCGGAAGCGGAATCTTTTGAAACTGCAATTGACATCAATGTGGATGCATATATCCCGAGCACATATATCTCCAATGAACATCAGAAGTTGGATGTATATAAGCGGATTGCATGTATTGAGAGTGTCGATGAAATGGACGAGATGCTAGAGGAGTTGATCGATCGGTTCGGGGATGTGCCGAAAAAAGTACAGCAGTTATTGCAAGTTGCTTTGCTGAAGAGTCTGGCGCACAGTTGTTATATGGTTAGTGTTGAACAAAAAGACAATGAGTACAAATTCATCATGTATGAGAGAGCGAAAATAAAGGCAGAGGAAATATCAGGGTTCGTGGATTTGTATAAGGGCGATTTGATGTTTAAGGTGGCGAACAATCCATATTTCTTATATCGACACAAAAAAAACAATAAAACAGCCAAGGATGATCCGCTAGAAATTGTGAAAAATCTATTAAATGACATAAAAAGATTGATTGAAGAGTAAAAAAAGGATATAATGTTGTAGTTATACAATACGAAAGATATTAAAATACGTAAGGGGATGCGTATGAAGGAGGATAAAATGTTGAGAAAAAGATTAATTGGTTTATTGCTTGCAGTGGTATGTTCGGCTACCGCACTTGTAGGGTGTGCACCGACCATCAATGATGCGGAAGTGGTTGCGACGATTAATGGAGAAGAAGTGACTGCAGGTGTGGTGAATTTCTTTACACGTATGGAACAGGCATCGATGGAGACATATTACGGTGCGTACATGGGAGAAGATATGTGGGGACCGGCAGCAGAGGGTGAAGAACCATATCAAGATACAGTGAAGACAGATGTAATGACGAATATCAAGGATATGTACTTGGTGAATCAGTACGCAGAAGAATATGGTATTTCTCTTAATGAGGAAGAATTGGCTCATATCGCAGAGGCAGCAGATTCGTTTATCAGCGTGAATAGCGAGGGTGTTAGATCGAAGGTTTCTGGAACGAAAGAAAATATCGAAGAGTGGTTGCAGACTTATTCTTTATATGTGAAGATGACGAATGAAATTGAAAAAGCAGCAGATACGAATGTGACAGATGAAGAAGCGAATCAAAAGAAAATGACCTATGTTGTATTTGATAAAGTTACAACCAATACAGAAGGTGCAACGATTGAGCTGTCTGAAGAAGAAATTGCGAACCTAAAAACAGCTGCGGAATCTTTGGTTGAAGAGGCATCGGCAGAAGGAAAGAATCTCTATGATGTTGCAACAGAGAGAGGGTTATCACCACAAGAGACAACTTTTGATAGCGAATCTACATGGGTGAATGAGGAACTTCGTGCGGCAGCAGATGCATTGGATGAAATGGAATTGACAGATGTAATAGAGTCGGATTCAAGTTTCTATGTTGCCCAAGTTACAAGCTTGAGTGATGAAGTTGCAACAGAAGATAAAAAATTAGAGATTATCGGTTTGAGACAAAATGAAGTCTACAACGAAGTGGTAGATGGTTGGAAAGCAGAAGCAGACATTGTAGAATATCAAGAGGTTTTGGATAAGATTGATTTCAATGACTATGCGATTACAATGGTAATTCCTGAAGTGGAAGAAACAACAGAATAAACAACAAACCGTTCCATTTTGGGGCGGTTTTGTTGTTTTTGATATATAGGAAATTGCTCATTTCCTATATATCAAAACGCTTCGCGAGGATGCACACGAATTCGATATGTAGATGTCACTCCGTGACCGAATTCGGCGCACAAAGTGTGCTTCTCCCTCAAGAATGAGGGGCGGGGGTGTTGAAGTGTCGAAGACACTTTGTTCTAATATGGAACTTCGTTATTCTTAGGGGACAATTTTAAATAGAAAGGTGAAAGATAAGATGGATGGAATTATATTTGATCTAGATGGGACATTATGGGATACCACGGAAGTGTCAACAAAGGCGTGGAATCACCTGTTGAAGACAAAGACTACAGTGGATAGACAGATTGCAGTGGAAGAATTGAAGGCTACATTTGGGAAATTAATGGATGAGATTGTGGAGATTTTATTGCCTAAATTAGACGAGAAGGAAAGAGAAAAAATCTGTGAAATGTTTTGCGAGTACGAGAATGAGTATATGAAGTCGGGAGATTATATCTTGTATGAGGGCATGTTAGAAGGGATCAAGAAACTATCAGAGAAATTCCCTCTCTTTATCGTCAGCAATTGTCAGGCTGGATATATAGAAACCTTTTTAGAAGAGACGAATTTGCATAACTATATTACGGATCACACGTGTCCAGGAGACACTGGAATGGCTAAGGCGGATAACATTCGACTGATTATGGAGAGGAATCAACTTGACAAGGTGGTTTATGTAGGAGATACGGCAGGAGATGAGGCAGCATGCCAAGAAGCTAGGGTTCCGATGATACATGTGGCTTATGGATTTGGTAGTGCCAAAAATCCATGGAAGACAGTACAGAGTTTTGGGGAACTACTTGATATAGACTTTGGAGAAATAGATGAACTCGAATTATAAGATTATGGGACATGGCATGGCATTACTTTCGGTGGCAGTTTGGGGAACCACTTTTATTTCTACAAAAATATTACTACAAGATTTTGCGGCAATTGAAATTGCAATCTATCGATTTGTTTTAGCAATATTATTTTTAAATATTATTGTCCCTCAAAGATTGAAATTACAGAATAAAAAACATACTTTGTTGTTCATGGCGGCAGGTCTTAGTGGAATTACTCTTTATTTTCTGACTGAGAATCTGGCTTTAACGTTCACTACAGCTACAAACGTGGGGGTCATCATCTCTACAGTACCTTTTTTTACAGGATTAATCGGCTGGGTGTTCTTCGGAGAGAGAAAACCAACTTTTAGGTTTGTGATTGGATTTTTTGTCGCTATGGCGGGAGTTGTTCTCATTAGCTATAATGGGGCTACCGAGTTGCAATTGAATCCTATGGGGGATTTGCTTACTCTTGCTGCTGTAATCACATGGGCATTTTATTCGAACATCATGTGTAAAATCGGAGAGTATGGTTATCGCGCCATTCAGGTTACACGACGCGTGTTCGTTTATGGATTTTTATTTTTACTACCAGCAGTCTTGATTTTTCCATTTGAATTTCAAATTGAACGATTTCTGAATCCGATTTATGCTATGAATTTTGTGTTTTTAGGAATCGGAGCATCTGCAATCTGCTTTGTGACGTGGAATGTGGCGATTAGCCGAATTGGAACGATAAAGACCAGTAATTATTTGTATTTGTCCCCAGTAGTGACTATGGTTGTTTCCGCAATTGTATTGCGAGAACCGATGAGTTATGCTACCTTTATCGGAGCAATATTGACGATTTGTGGATTGGTACTTATTAATAAAAGGATTGGAATAAAGGAAAAGGCATAGGAGAGGAGAAACTATGGGATACAGTATTAGTGAAGTGGCGAAAAAATTAGACATTACGGCATATACCATTCGTTATTATGATAAGATGGGGTTGTTGACGAAGATGGAACGAGATGAGAGTGGCAAGCGATGTTTCTCCAAGGAAGATATAGATCGACTAGCTGTAATCAAGTGTCTGAAGCTCACAGGGATGACTGTGGCAGATATAAAAAAATTCATTATGTTATATTCAGTTGAAACAGACACGCTCGAGAGAAAGCGTGAGATGATTACCTTGCAGAAAAAGATGCTAGAGGAAAAGGTTGAATTCCTAAATCAGTGTATTGAGCAGAGTGATTTTAAATTGTGGTTTTATGATCATATGGTCATCGATGGAGTGGAGCCAGAATATTCTGACGAGAGCTATCAGAGTTGGAAGCAAGCTTATGTAGATTGGAAAAAATCTCTTGACAAGTGAAATAGCATAGGTTAGTATAGCATTTAAGAGAAGGGAGAAATCGCTTCTTGAAAGAATAGAAAAAGGCATGGAAGAGAACAAGTAACACTACAGGATAGACACAGAAAGTAACCGGTTGATGAGAGGTGCGTTGAATAGGTAGGGTGAATACATCTTGGAGCTTTATCCCGAAAGCTACATCTACTGTATAAGTGGAGAAAGCCTGTAGGCGATAACGGATTAGCACACGTTATAGTGTTTGAAGTGATGATAGTCACTTCCAGAGGTAAGTGATGTGAGTTGCTTACGAAGCAAAGGTGGTACCGCGATTTTCGCCCTTTCAATTTATTGAAGGGGCTTTTTTTAATATACAGGAAATTGCGTAATTCCTATATATTAAAAAGCCCTGTGGGGATGCACATGAATTTGAAACGAATTTATTTGTGAGATTTAAGAAAGTGAGGAAGAGAAGATGAAATTGTATGATGAATTAAAAGAGCGTGGACTCATCGCACAGGTAACAGATGAGAAATTGATATCCGAGTTGATTAATGAGGGAAAGGCGACATTCTATATTGGGTTTGACCCAACAGCAGATAGTCTGCATGTAGGACATTTCATGGCCTTGTGTCTGATGAAGAGACTACAGATGAATGGGAATAAGCCAATTGCATTAATCGGAGGCGGTACAGGTATGGTTGGTGACCCATCTGGTAGAACAGACATGCGTACCATGATGACAGAGGAAATCATCCAGCATAATTGCGATTGCTTTAAGAAACAGATGAGCAAGTTCATTGATTTTTCAGAAGGAAAAGCATTGATGGTGAATAATGCGGATTGGTTGATGGAGTTGAATTATATTGAATTACTTCGTGAAGTAGGACCACATTTCAGTGTGAACCGCATGCTCTCTGCAGAGTGTTATAAGCAAAGAATGGAAAAAGGTCTGAGTTTTATCGAGTTTAACTACATGATTATGCAAAGCTATGACTTCTATGCATTGTTCCAAAAATACGGATGTAATCTACAATTTGGTGGAGATGACCAATGGAGCAATATGCTTGGGGGAACAGAGTTGATCCGTAGAAAGCTTGGAAAAGATGCAAGTGCAATGACAATCACATTGTTGTTGAATTCTGAAGGTAAGAAGATGGGAAAAACTCAAAGCGGTGCAGTATGGCTAGATCCAAATAAAACAACACCATTCGAGTTCTACCAATACTGGAGAAATGTTGCAGATGCGGATGTATTGAAGTGTATTCGTATGTTGACCTTCCTTCCAATCGAAGAAATTCAAGCGATGGACGGCTGGGAAGGTGCTCAATTAAATCAAGCAAAAGAAATCCTAGCTTACGAGTTGACAGCTTTGGTGCATAGCAAGGAAGAAGCGGAGAAGGCACAAGAGAGTTCTCGTGCACTATTTGCTGGTGGAGCTGCAGAAAATATGCCGACAACGACTTTAGCAGCAGAGGATTTTATAGATGGAAAGATTGATATCTTAACTATGATGGTGAAGGCAGAATTGGTACCTTCAAAATCAGAGGCGCGTCGTGCAGTACAACAAGGTGGTGTGACAGTTGATGGTGAGAAAGTAGCAGATATCTATCAATCATATGCGACAGCAGATTTTTCAGAAGACGGAATTGTAGTAAAAAGAGGAAAGAAAAACTTTAGAAGAATTTTGGCATAAAAATAAAGAGAAAAGTATTTGTGAAAAATGATTGACATTGTCGAATGAATATACTATAATAATTCGGTATGAAACGGAGAAAACAGAATGCACCAATGCCCCGGAGCATCTGATTTCAAATAGAAATACTTTATTTAACAATGACAATTAACATAGGAGGGAAATCCATGAAAACTTATATGGCTAATCCAGAAAAGATTGAAAGAAAATGGTATGTAGTAGATGCTGCAGGATGTACTTTGGGTCGTTTGACTTCAGAAATCGCAAAAGTGTTAAGAGGGAAAAACAAGCCTGAATATACACCACACGTAGATACAGGAGATTATGTAATCGTTGTAAACGCTGAGAAAATCGTTACAACAGGAAAGAAATTAGATCAAAAAATCTATTATAATCACTCTGATTATGTAGGTGGTATGAGAGAGACTACATTAAGAGAGATGATGAACAAGAAGCCTGAGAGAGTAATCGAACTTGCAGTAAAAGGGATGTTACCAAAAGGACCTTTGGGAAGACAAATGTACAAAAAATTACACGTATACGCTGGACCAGAGCACAATCAACAAGCTCAAAAACCAGAAGTATTGACATTTTAAGGAGAGGTTGAAAGGAGGATATAACATTGGCTAGTGCAAAATTCTACGGAACAGGAAGAAGAAAAAAATCAATCGCAAGAGTATATCTAGTACCTGGAACAGGGAAGATTACAATCAATAAAAGAGATATCGACAACTACTTAGGACTTGAAACACTTAAAGTAGTAGTACGTCAACCACTTGTAGCGACAGAGTCAGTTGATAAATTTGACGCAATCGTAACAGTAAAAGGTGGCGGATACACAGGACAAGCAGGAGCAATTCGTCACGGAATCGCAAGAGCTTTACTACAAGCAGACGGTGAATTCAGACCAGTGCTTAAGAAAGCTGGATACCTAACACGTGATCCACGTATGAAAGAACGTAAGAAATACGGTCTTAAAGCGGCTCGTCGTGCACCACAATTTTCAAAAAGATAAGCAGTTCCTTGCGAACAAAAACACATACAGAAAGCCCCGAATGCTTGCATTCGAGGGCTTTTTCGTATGTGTTTTCGTTCATTAGAATGCAAGAAATGACTGAGAGAATCCGAAGGATTGTCGAAGTTCATTCTTG